>CAWFSC010000006.1:0-316917 GCA_963818415.1 uncultured Gammaproteobacteria bacterium
CCGGCAACTACGACCTGCAAGTGTTTGGAAGCACGAAGGTCCGTCTGGGCCTCGCGCTGGCTAGGATCATGAAACTGGCGGGAAGAGCAGAAGAGTCTCGATGGTTCGCCGCATAGGGATACCCAGCGATCTCACCTGAGCCGGCTCATGGTCACTCGCCCATATCCCTCGGGCTAACGAGCCATCCTCGTCCTCATTCCACCACCTGTGCGTAGTTCTGATTACGCACGCCTCGCAGCAGCGAGTCGACCTCCTCGGTCGAGATCCCGAGCATGGCGAGCGCCTCGGCGCCTAGCCGCAGACTGCTTTCGATCGCCTCCGGATAGGCGCGGGTGGCGCCGGCGCGGATCAGGCCGCCGCAGGCTTCCAGGTCGCGCGCGCGGGCGATCACCGGGACATGCGGATAGGCGTTGCGGATGTGCGAGACGGCACGCAGCGCGGTCGGGCCATGGTCGATGGTCAGGATGACGAGCGAGGCCCGTCCCACCTGGGCGGCGGTCAGCAACTCCATATCCCCGATGTCGCCGTAGTAGACGGCCCGCCCATCGCGCACGCCGAGTTCCACATTGGTCGGATTGGTGTCAAAGGCGATGAAGGGGATCTGATTGACCTCAAGCAGCGTGGCGATGGTATGGCCCACTCGCCCATAGCCGGCGATCACCACGCGGTCCCTCGGCGGGAGGCCTTGCGACGCAATTTCCAAGGCGTAGGGAGTCGTCCTGCGCCGCTCGGTCCAGCGCGCCAGGTGGTCGCCGATGCGCACCAGGAGCGGCGTCAGCATCATGCTCACCGAGATCACGCTGACGGCGATGACGAAGGTCGCGGCGTCGATGACGCCCATGGCCTTGGCAAAGCCGAACAGGACGAAACCGAATTCGCCGTTCTGGGCGAGCAGAAAGGCGACCCTGGTCGCGACCCCGCGCGGCAGGCCGAACAGGAGCCCGATCAGAAAGAGCACGATGAGTTTGATCCCGACGATCACCATGACGTGCTGGGCGAGCAGCAAGGGGTGCTCCGCGATCGCCGGCAGGTCGATCGACATGCCAACCGCCACGAAGAAGAGGCTCATCAGGAGGCCCTTGAAGGGCTCGACATGGGCCTGGATCTGGAAGCTGAACCGGGTGGTCGAGAGCAGCATGCCCATCATGAAGGACCCCAGCGCCATGGACAGCCCCGCTTCATGCATGGCCCAGGCGGAGAGACAGACCGCCAGCATCACGACCAGCGCGAAGGCCTCGCGATTGTTCTGCCGCACCAGTCGCTCCAGGGCGAAGGGAACGACATAACGCCCGAAGATCATCACCAGCCCGACCATGGCAACCAGGGTCAGCGTCTGTTGACCGATGGGGGTCGCCAGCGCGGCCGATCCACGATCGGACAACAGGGGGACGATCGCCAGCATGGGGATCACGGCCAGATCCTGCATCAACAGCACGGCGAAGGCACAGGTTCCGTGACGGGTCGCGAGATCGCCGCGCTCATGGAGCAGTTGCATGACCAGGGCTGTGGAGGAGAGGGCCATGGTGAGGCCGATGATGAGCGCGGCCCGCCAGGAGTCTTGGTAGAAGAAGATATAGGCGGCGATGGCGATGCCGCTGAACAGGATCTGCACGGTTCCCAGGCCGAAGACCTCGCGTCGCAGCGCCCAGAGCCGCTTGGGCTGCATCTCCAGCCCGATCATGAAGAGCAGCAGCACCACGCCCAGCTCGGTGAAGTTGCGCACGTCCTCGACATGCGCCGTCACATAGGGTCCGGGCGAGTGCGGGCCGACGACGATCCCCGCGACCAGGAGTCCCAGAATCGATCCCAGCCCGAGATGCTTGAACAAGGCGACCGCAAGGGCTGCGGCGGTCAGCAGCACGATGGCGGAGACGATGAAACTATTCAATTCCATGTGGGAACTCTAGCAAGTTCCAAGTCCATGTGTCCCAGAACCTCGGCGCAACCGAGGTTCGGATATTTCAGATGCAGGTGCTGGCGATGTCCGACAGATCGACACGCGCGCGCAGACGGCGTGAGAGCATGAAGGAGCCCATGAATTTGCGGTGCAGGAACATGGTTTCGGCGGCGGGCGCGGTCGAGAAGACGCCGGAATGGAACATGTCACGTCCGCGGTGGTAGACGCGCTCGAAGAGATCCGATGCGCCGAAATCGTAGTGTCCGGCGTGGCGCAGCGGTTCGGCGGCCATCTGGAGCAGGTCGATCATGGCGTCGACGTGCACGCTCGGATCCTGCTCGCCCACATAACCGAGCGCCACGGAGGCGGCCCGCATGCCGGGACGATCGTCCGCGATCGCGGCCTGGGCCAGCGCACGGTACTGCGCCACCAGATCGGGCGAGACTGGCTTGGTCGCGCCGAAGTCCAGGAGCACGATCCGACCGCTCTCCGCCTGATAGAGATAATTGCCGAAGTTCGGATCGGTCTGGACCAGCCCGAACTCGAACAGCTCGCGCAGCGTCAGGCGCATCAGCAGGGTGGCGGCGCGATCGCGTTCCGCGCGGCGGTACTCGGGCTCCGCCAGCCGATCGACGGGAATGCCGTCGGCGAAATCCATGGCCAGGACGTTGCGGGTCGTCAGATCCCGATGGACCTGGGGGATCAGGAAATCCTCGTCCTGCCCGACCCAGCTCCGATAGGCGTCCATGGCATCGGCCTCGGCGTCGTAGTCCGCCTCGCGATGGAGCTGACGGCGCGCCTCGTCGAGAAAGGGGGTGATGTCCATACCCTTGGGGGCCATGCCGAGCGAGCGGCCGAGGAAGGCCAGGTTGTCGATGTCGCTGTCGATGCTCTCGCGCACGCCGGGGAACTGCACCTTGAGGGCGAGCCGACGTCCATCCCTGGTCTCCGCGCGGTGGACCTGGCCGATCGAGGCTGAGGCGATGGGGGTGAATTCGAAACGCTTAAAGCGCTTGTCCCAGTCGATGCCGTATTCGGTCTCCAGGACGTGCGTGAGTTGGCTCATGGGCATGGGCTCGGCGCGGTCGCGCAGCGTGCCCATGATCTCCGCCGCCTCCGGGGTGAAGATGTCCGAGCCGTCCATCGACATGAGCTGCCCCATCTTCATCACCGCGCCGCGCATGTGTGCGAGTCGGTCGGTGAAGCGGCGGGTGTGCTCGGGCGACAACTGAATGCGCGCGGGCTGTCCGCCGGCGCGCGTGCGGGCGAGATCGATCAGGCCCTTGACCCCGATGCCCGCGGCGAGGTCGCCGGTGGCGCGGCCGAGGTGCCAGAGACGGCTCAGCCGCTTGCTGGGGACGGCGATGCCGGGGGATCTGGGTGGCTGTGACATGGGTGTCGTTTCCTGGATGACGTATGGGAATGCCGCGCGGGCCTGTCGCGGAACTGGTGCCAGTAGACCAGGAGTGCAAGCCGGGAGTTCCGGGACCTTGATCTCGAACCGAGGGCCTGCGTTTCAGCCGCGCAAGCGCCGGGGCGGATGCAAGGGCGCCCCGCGACGGATGCCCCAGTGAAGCGGATCGCCCTCAGCAGATCCTTGGCAATTGCTCGCCGACCAGCCAGTCGACGATCCGGCTGCCGCCGAAACGAGTCTCCATCTGCACGAATTGCAGCGGATCCGTAACGACTTCGCCAATGATGGCGGAGGCCGACCCCAGCGGGTGCTGGCGCATGGCCGCGAGCAGGGTCGCGGCATGCTCGGCCGGGCAGATGGCGATGAGCTTGCCCTCGTTGGCCACATAGAGCGGATCCAGCCCCAGCAATTCGCAGGCGGCGGCGACCTCGGAACGCACCGGGATGGCCTCCTCGCGGATCTGCATCCCAACCTTGGACTGGTGGGCGAGCTCGTTCAGGGTCGTGGCCAGACCGCCGCGCGTCGGGTCGCGCAGACAGTGGATCTCCGGGACCGCCGCGACCATGGTCGCAACCAGCCCGTGCAGGGCCGCCGAGTCCGATTGGATCTCGGTGCCGAAGCCCAGGTTCTCGCGCTTGGACAGGATGGCGACCCCGTGGTCGCCGATGAAGCCGCTGACCAGGATGGCATCGCCGGGTCGCGCCTGGTCGCCGGAGATGGCGAGACCGTCCGGCACCACGCCAATCCCCGTGGTGGTGATGAAGACACCATCGCCCTTGCCGCGCTCGACCACCTTGGTGTCGCCGGTCACGACCGGCACCCCGGCGGCATTCGCGGCGGCGGCCATGCTCTCGACGATGCGCGCGAGGTCGGCCAGCGGAAAGCCCTCCTCTAGGATGAAGCCGGCCGCGAGATAGAGCGGCCGCGCGCCGGCCATGGCGACATCGTTGATGGTGCCATGCACGGCCAGCGAGCCGATATCGCCGCCCGGAAAGAACAGCGGCGAGATCACATGGCCGTCGGTACTCACCACCAGACGGCCGGGCGGGGGCGTGAACAGGGCTTGGTCGTTGCCTTGAGCGAGTAGATCGTTGGCGAGGAAGTGCTGGAAGAGTTCGGCGATGAGCTGGGCCATGGCGCGTCCGCCGGAGCCATGGCTCATGTCGACGGTGCCCTGTTTCAGGTCCAGTCGAACGGGGAAGCGGCGCTGGGTCGTCATGTCAGAGGAGTTTCACCAGGGTGGCGATGGCGGCGGTCTGGGCCAGCATCAGGGGGACGACCCATTTCAGCAGGTCGGATTTGACGCGCTCGATATCCGTTTTGAGTTCGCCGCGCAGTTGCTCGATGTCGCTTTTCAATTCGGCGCGAATGAGCGCGATCTCCTTGATGAGACGAAGCTCGGTCTCGCGCAGTTCGGCGCGGACCTGCTCGATGTCGGCCTTCAGTTCGGCGCGGACCTGCTCGATGTTGGCCGTCAGTTCGGCGCGGACCTGTTCAATGTCTTTCTTGAGACGCAGTTCGGTCTCGCGCAGCTCGGCGCGGACCTGTTCGATCTCTTTCTTGAGCGCAGCTCGGATTCCCGCACATGGCCTTGCGTGGCCAGGTCCGGCAGATGCGGGTAGCGCTCCTCAAGGCGCTCGAACGCCTCCGCGATCAGCTTGGCGCGGGTCTTGTCGTCCGGCGCGGTGGAGAGCGCCTCGTAGAGTGCGATCGCTGAACTCATGTCATCCATCCGATGGTTGAATGCCTATCGTCAATCTGCCAGCCGAAGGGGGGGCGATGCAACCCCGGGCGGTTTCGCTGACCCCGGTCACGCCGCGAGCGCCGTCTTGATCCCGGAAACGCCCATAGCTCCAATAGGCGGCGCAGGCACCCTCGGAGGAGACCATGCAGGAACCCATGGGGTTCTCGGGGGTGCAGACCGTGCCGAACAGCTTGCAGTCGGTCGGCTGCTTGACGCCACGCAGGATGGCCGGGCACTCGCAGCCCTTGACCTCTCTGGACTCGCCCAGGCTGACCGGAAAGCGTCGCTCGGCGTCCAGGTCGGCATAGGCATCGGCGAGCGCGAGCGCGCTGTCGGGCAGGAAGCCGAGCCCGCGCCACTCAAAGCTTGGGCGGGTCTGGAAGACCTCCGCCATCAGCGCCAGCGCCTTGGGATTGCCGTCCTCGGTCACGGCGCGGCTGTACTGGTTCTCGACCTCGCACCGCCCCTGGTTGATCTGGCGGACCAGCATCAGGGCCGATTGCATCACATCCAGCGGCTCGAATCCGGCGATCACGACCGGCACGCCGAACTCGCGTTGGCACGAAGGCATAGGGCCGGCTGCCGATCAGGGTGCTGACGTGCGAGGGGCCCAGGATGCCATCGAGCCTCACCCCGTCCGGTCCGGCCGTGGCCAGGATGGTGCGCAGCGCCGAGGGGGTGAGGACGTGATTGCAGAAGAAGGAAAGGTTGGTCAGCCCCTCCGCGCGCGCCGTCTTGATTGCGACCGCTGTGGGCGGCGTCGTGGTCTCGAAGCCGATGGCGAAGAAGACCACCTGGCGCTCGGGCTCCGCGCGGGCGATTCGCAATACGTCCTGGGTGGAATAGACCATGCGGATGTCCGCCCCCGCTGCCTTGGCCTTGAGCAGACTCTGACGTCCGCTGGCCGGAACCCGCATGAGGTCGCCATAGGTACAGAGGGCCACGCCATGTTGCGTGGCCATGGCGATCGCCTGATCGATACGGGCCATGGGCAGGACGCACACCGGGCAGCCAGGGCCGTGGATGAAGCGCAGATTGGGCGGCATCAGGTGCTGGACGCCATAGCGGAAGATGGCGTGGGTGTGGCCTCCGCAGAACTCCATCAGGCGGTACTCGCGCGCCGGCTCGGCCTCGGCGGCAATGGCGTCCGCCAGGCGGCGCGCGAGCCGTTGGTCGCGGAATTCGTCGACGTACTTCATGCCTGATTTACCTGGGTCTGGGCGTCAGCCCCGTTCTCTTGCTCCATGAGCAGGCTGATCTCCTCGATGAGCCGCAGGGTGTGCTCCGCCTCTTCCTCGCTCAGCTTGTTCAGGGCATAGCCGACGTGCACCAGCACGTAGTCGCCGATGGCCGCGTCGGTGATCAAGGCCAGCGATACTTCCTTGCTGACGCCGCCAAGGTTCACCTCGGCGGTATCCGTGGCGGGATCGATCTGGGTGATTCTGGCGGGGATAGCGAGACACATGGCGAAACCTCGGCGAAATCGATGGCGTGGGCGCTTGCCCTAGATCATGACACGAAGCGCGCGGCCGGATCGATCGGGACGAGGGACAGATCGAAGGCGACGCAGGGATCGGTCGCCAGGATCAGCAGCTCCGCCCAACGTGCGAGGTGCGCGTCCTCGGCGTCCGGCAGACCAGTCAATGCCCTTGCGAGCATTCCCTCGGGATGAAAGTTCCACTCGGTCGGCGCCAGGATGCGGTAATCCAAGACCCGCCCTCGCTCGACCCGAGCCAAATGCACCAAGAGGCCGCGCGCGGCCTCGACCCGGCCGAGACCCAAGCCTAGCTCGGAGCGGGGCGGATCCTCGGGCGCGGGCGTCTGATCGGTCAGCTCGGCTCGGACCGTTGCGAGGAGGCTCGCCACTTCGAGCAGTTGGGCGGCCAGGCGCGACAGGAGCCCGTTCCCATGGAGTGTAACGAGATCCCGCATCGGACCGCGATCAGCCTGACGGGTGAAGGGAGTGGTCTCGCGGGGGCGTCCGTCCCAGCTCGGTCTGGCCAGGAAGGCGGCGCCGTCGGGGGCTAGGAGACGGGCGCACAGTTCCGACTGGTCGAGCGCCGGCAGGGGATCGGTATCGGACTGGCCGAGCGACGCCTCTCCGGACGCTGACAGCGCCCGGAGCAGGCGGGCGGCACTGGTCTCGGTCGATGTAAGCCAATGGCTGAAATCGTCCCCTCGGGAGACGGCTCCCAGCCATTGCTCCGCCGGCATGCCCAAGACCCGTTGCGCGATGAGGCTGTCCAGCTCGTCCAGCCGTTGGAGGGCGCCTGGTCGATCCGATCCGATCTCCTGGACGCCAGGCCGAAATAGATGGCCATCGGGGTCGACGAGGGTAAAGAGCGTCTTGACCCGCGCCAGCAGGAGCGCCGTGCCCGCCTGGTCTGGCGGCTCGCCGAGGAACCTCGGCCAGTCCAGAAAGATGCGCCAGAGATGCTCGCGGATGGTTTCGATCGCGACCAACTCTCGGCGCGCCGCCAGGACGGGGGCGCTGGGCGCGCAGCCGATCGCCGCCTCCAGGGCGGCGGCACAGGCACCGGCCTGGGCCTTGGCGCAGATGGAGTAGAGCATGGGCAGCAGGGCGGCGGTCTCCGCCACCGAGCGTCCGGCGAACATGGACGCGGCGGTCACCGGCCGGGTCGATTGGATGCGGCAAACGCGGCCCTGGGGCGTTCGCGCCAACTGGATATTGAGCCTGCCGGCCAGATCGGACATGCTGTGCGACGGTCTCCGTGGCGCCTGTTACGAGCCGCGAGTGTAACCCAGTCATCCGCTTCCCAACCCTGTGCGCCCTGGGTGGATCGGATCCTCCTCGATGCAGGATCCCGCCCTCGGCCGACCCGACGCCGCAGCCATCATGCTCACACCCGAACAACTCGCCGGCCTCCGCCGCGACATCCAGTTTTCCGCCGATCTGGGCGGACGCACACTCCACCTGCGCAGCACCTGGGGGCTGTTCTCGCCACGCGAAATCGACGAGGGGACGCGCCTCCTGCTCGATCATCTGAGCATTGAGCCGAGCGACGACTGTCTCGATCTCGGCTGCGGCTATGGGCCGATCGGGCTCGCCATGGCGGCGCTGGCGCCCGAGGGGCGGACCCTGATGGTCGACAAGGACTTCGTCGCGGTCGATTTCGCCAACCGCAACGCGCGCGAGAATGGACTGAGCCATGCCGAGGCCCAACTCAGCAACGGTTTCGACCA
This sequence comes from uncultured Gammaproteobacteria bacterium, assembly GCA_963818415.1. Lineage (GTDB taxonomy): Bacteria > Pseudomonadota > Gammaproteobacteria > Chromatiales > Chromatiaceae > CAWFSC01. Next base: position 8,260 of record CAWFSC010000006.1, read on the forward strand.
GATCGAGCCGGGGCGGATGTTCGATCTGGTCGCGAGCAACGTCCCGGCCAAGGTTGGCAAGGAACTGCTTGCCATCCTGCTCCACGATGCCCAAGCGCGTCTGCGCCCAGGCGGGCGCATCTATCTGGTCACCATCAACGGACTGCGCCAGTACATGAAGCGCAACCTGACCGAGGTCTTTGGCAACTACGACAAACTCAAGCAGGGTGCGCACTACACGGTGGCCATGGCCGAGCGTTGAGCCTGGCGATCCGCGCGGCTACTCCTTCACGAGCCCCAGCAGCCGGGTGGCCTCCCGCCCGATATCGCCCGCGGGGTCCAGGTCGCGGGCCTTCTGGAGTGCTGCCCTGGCTTCGGTTTGGTTGCCTGCCTGGAGCTGAATGAAGCCGAGCGTCAGCCAGGGACGCGGCAGCTCCGGCGCCTTCTCGACCGCCGTCCGCAACTGCGCGAGCGCCCCGGCCGTGTCGCCGGCGTAGTGCAGACAAAGCCCGAGCTCGTTGCGGGCCTCGGGATCCTTCGGGCTCAGCTCCAGGATCCGGCTGTAGATCCGCGCGGCTTGCGCGTACTGCCCCTGGGTGAAGAGCTCATCGGCCTGCTGGTGGAGCAGGGTCGGATTGGTTTCGGTGATGGATTCCGGGATGGCGCTAGCCTTGATCGCTGGCCTCGTGGCGCGGGGGGGCTGGCTGGACACGGTCGCCACCTGTCGCGGCGGATGGCGCAGATAGTAGTCCCTGGTCAGGGCAAAAACGGTGAAGCCGTAAAAGGCGAGGAAGACGACGACTGCGAGCCAATGGAGGGGTGTGAGACGGGGCATCTTTCGGGGACCGGCTGCAAAAAGGTCCGGCGATGCTAGGAACCTCGTCCGTCCCTGTCAAACGCCGCTCAAATCAGCAAAAAAAGGCCGCGACGGCAGGGTGTGTGGCTGCCGTGGCGACCGAACTGGCTTGCTGCTCGGGACGACGGCCGGACTTACGGCCGCAAATCGACTGGATTCCTAACCTCGGAGCTGGTCTTCAACTCGGTTTGAGGGGCGCTGGAGTCGTTGCGCTTGACGAGGGCGATCAGAAAACCGCCGCAAAGGACACTGGAGGAAATCCCCAGTAGGGTGAGTGCATCGAAGCTCATGCCTGCGTCTCCACTTTCCGCTGGATTAAATACTGCTCCGTGACCCCTGGTAACGAGCGCGCCTGAGCGGCTTGGCTCAGGAGACTCTGTTGCTTTCGGGTCTGAGGCTATTTTGCCGAAAGGGAATTAACAGAGTATTTCGGTATCTGATAATGTTGTGACAAATTGTTTCATCGATCTTCCGTCACCCTGGAGCCTGCTCGTTCATGCACGAACACCCGACGCGCATCCTGGTCGTGGACGACGACGCCGGCCTGCGCGCGCTCCTGACCGACTATCTGGCGCGGGAAGGCTTCGAGGTCGCGGGCGCGGCGGACGGGCAGGCCATGGATGCCTGGATGGAGACGCGGGAGGCGGATCTCGTCATCCTGGATCTCATGCTCCCCGGCGAGGATGGCCTGACGCTCACACGCCGGCTGCGCTCCCGCACCGACATCCCCATCATCATGCTCTCGGCCCGCGGCGATGAGGTGGATCGCATCGTCGGGCTGGAGGTCGGCGCCGACGACTATCTGGCCAAGCCGTTCAATCCGCGCGAGCTGCTGGCGCGTATCCGCGCCGTCATGCGGCGGCACGCCTCCCAGGTGCGACAGGAGGATGATCGGCGGGATGAGTTCATACGTTTCGGTCCCTATCGCTTGGATCGGGTTCAGCACGAGCTGCGGCGCGGCGATCAAACGGTGGGACTGACCAGCGGTGAGTTCGATCTGCTGCGCGTGCTCGCCGAGCACCCGGACCGGGTGCTGGATCGCGATCGCCTGCTCGACCTGCTCAAGGGCTACGAGCGCGCACCCTTCGATCGCAGCATCGACGTCCAGATCGCCCGCCTGCGCGCCAAGATCGAGCCTGAGATCAAGCATCCGCGCTATATCCGCACCATCTGGGGCAAGGGCTACATGTTCACGCCAGCGGGCGACGCATGAATCCGCTCCGGCGTCTGGTCCCCGCGACCCTCTTCGGCCGGGCACTGCTGACCCTGATCCTGACCTTCGGCTCCTTCGCTCTGGTGACCTCCACGGCGATCGTGGTCTTTACCCTGCTTCCGGTGGCGGAACGGTCCGCGTCCGATCTGGCCAACATCATGGTGCTGGCCGCGCGTACCCTGCAACAATTGCCGCCCGAGCTGCGTGACGACTACAGGATCCGGCTGGCGAGCGAATACCAGATCCGGCTTGTCGGGGAGCGGCCGCCGATGGACGCGACCCGCTTCTTTTTTCCCTACTTGTCGCGGTTGGAGCAGGCGCTCACGGAACGCCTCGGCTATCCGGTCGAGATCGTGACGAGCCTGACCGATGGGGAACGGTGGTTCTGGGCCGCGATCATGATCGGCGACGAGACCCTTTGGTCCGGCTTTCCCCGCGGTCGCATCGCGACCCAGCCCCTGCTTGGTCTGGCGATCATCCTTGGTGTCGCGGTCGTGCTGATCTTTCTCACCACGCTCATCCTGGCGGGGCGGGTCTCCCAGCCGCTGAAACGGCTCGCCAGGGCCGCCGAGGAGGTCGCGCTCGGTCGCTCGCCCAATGATCTCCCGGAGACCGGGCCGGAGGAGCTGGCGAATCTGGCCCGCCAGTTTAACCAGACCAGCCGCCAAGTCCGCGAGCTGCTGGCCAATCGCACCCTGCTCCTGACCGGGATCTCCCATGACCTGCGGACTCCGCTGACGCGCCTGCGTCTCGCGGTGGCCATGCTCCCGGAGGACACCTCGCCCGATCTGGTGGCCCGTCTGGAGCGCGATATCGAGGAGATGAACGCACTCATCACCCAGGCCGTCGAGTTCGGCAAGACCCTGGGGGCGGGCCGCCGGGAAGACGTCGATCTTGGCGCTGTGCTGGAGGATCTGATCGCCGGTCGACCTCGGATCGGCTGGGTGCGCGATCCCACATGCCCCTGCCGGGTGGACGCCCTGGCGCTGCGCCGCATCGTTGGAAATCTGCTGGAAAATGCGCTGCGATACAGTCGCGGTCCGGTGGAGGTCCGTCTGGATTGCCAGGATGCGCGGCCATTGATCCTCATCCTCGATCGGGGGCCGGGGATCCCGGAGGCGGAGCGGGGAGCCGTGCTCAGGCCCTTCTATCGTCTGGAGGCGTCGCGCAGCCGCGAGACGGGCGGGTCGGGTCTGGGGCTGGCGGTCGCGCAGCAACTGGCGCTCGCCAATCAAATGGAACTGAGGCTGGGGCCGCGCCAAGGCGGCGGCACCATCGCCAGCGTTCGCCTTCCGGCAAGGGGCGGGGCCGAGGTCGATGCGCGCACGGGTGCCGAGGCAGTTGACGACTAGGCCGGCCGTGCCTACATTCCGGTCACCATCCACTACCCGAGCCTTACCCGATGCTTCAGCCTGGCGATCGAGCCCCCGTCTTCTCATTGCCCAACGCCGACATGGAGCGGGTGAATCTCGAGGACCTCATCGGCCGCCGCAATTGCGTCATCTACTTCTACCCCAAGGATGACACGCCCGGCTGCACCATGGAGGCGCTCGAATTCACCGACCTGCAATCCCAGTTCGACGCGGCGGAGACCGAGGTCATCGGTATCAGCCGCGACAGTTGCGGCAGCCACGGGGCCTTCCGCGACAAATACGGGCTCACCGTGCATCTCCTGGCCGACAGCGATGGCGAGGCATGTGACGCTTATGCGGTCTGGCGCGAGAAAGAGGCCCATGGCGAGAAGCGCATGGGCATCGTGCGTTCCACCTTTATCGTCGATAAACAGGGATTGATTCGCCAAGCCCTCTATGACATCAAGCCCAAGGGACATGCGACGCAGGTTCTCGAAATGGTTCGTGCCCTCTGAGGGGGCGGTGGCGACGCGCCCACGGGACCTCAAGCTCCGCGCCTATATCCTGTTGTTCCTGCTGGTCTTTGGGTCGACGCCGCTGATCCTGGCGGCGATCATCAATCTGCCGTTGGTGCTGGATCGCACCGCGCTCTTTTACCAGCGGGCCTATCTCCAGAATCTGCGCGCCGATTTTCGCGACCTGGACGAGCATCTCGCCAGCCGTCACGAGATGATTCGTCTCCTGTCCAAGCTGCCCGAGCCGGGTCTGATTCTGGGCGAGCAGGGCAAGGCGGATCAGATCGACCTTGCCCGTGCCCGCTATACCTCCTGGATCAATCAGATCCTCTCCGACCAGCGCGATGTCATCCAGATCCTCTTCGTCGACAAGGAGGCGCGGGAGCGTTTCTGGCTGGTGCGCGATGTCCATACCCAGGAGTGGCGGCCGACCAAGCAACTGCCGCAGATCCCGAATCGGCAATTCCTCGCCGCCGGGCTTGAGAGCCAGCCTGGAACCGTGATGGTGAGCCGGATCCGGGTCGAGCTGGATGCCGACGATGCGCGCCAGCTCATGACCCTGAATCTGGTCAGCCAGATCGGCGGGGAACGGCCGGAGCAGACGCAAGGCGTGGTGGTCTTGACCATCGACGTCGGCGGTCTCGCGCAGTTCTACCGCGATACCCTGTGGGTCGATCATGACGGCGGATATCTGCGTCCGGGGCAGCCGGCAAGCGCCAAGCCGGAGGCATTCGATGCATTTCCAGGACTCGCCGCGATCTTCGCCGAGGGCAAGCTGGCGCTGTGGAAAGGCGCCGAAGGCAGGCAGATGCTGTGGGTGCCGATGTTCCTGACCGAAGACGGATTCCCGCTGTGGGTGGGGCGGCGTGTCGATCCCTCGCCGATGGACGCCTTCCGCGATGCGCTGATCGTGCGGGTGCTCTCGATCATGCTGGTGCTGGTGGCGGTGGTGATGGTGCTGGCGCGCTGGATCGCCAGGCGGCTTGAGCACTTCGGTCAGGAACTCACCGGCGGCATCAGCCAGATCCTGCGCGACGGACGTCCGATGCGCTTCAGTTGGCGCGGTCCGCGCGAGATCCGCGAGTTGGGCGAGCAACTCACGGCGCTCGCGCAGACCCATGCCGAGCACCTGCGCGCCGGGCAGGCCCATACCCGCGAGCTGGAGAAGTCCAACCGCTACAAGTCCCAGTTCCTGGCCAATGTCAGCCATGAGCTGCGAACCCCGCTGAATTCGATCCTGCTGCTCTCGAAGATGCTCGGGGCCGACAGCGGTGGCCTGAGTCCGGCCCAGCGCCGTCAGGCGCAGGTGATCCACGAGGCGGGACGGGATCTGCGGACCATGATCGACAACATCCTGGACATCTCGCGGATCGAGGCGGGGCATGTCGCGGTGAGTCTGGGCTGGGTCGATCTGCGACCCATGCTGGAGGAGTTGCTTGAGCTGTTCGTGCCGACCCTGGCGGACAAGCCGGTGGATCTCGTGCTGACCATCGACGCTCGGGCCATCACACGCATTTACACCGACCGCGAAAAACTGCGCCAGATCCTCAAGAACTTTCTCTCCAATGCCGTCAAGTTCACCGAAGCGGGCCAGGTCGAGGTCCGTGCCGAGTTGCGCGAGGACGCCGAGCGTCCGGTCGCCCTGAGTGTCATCGATACCGGGATCGGCATCCCCGTCGATAAGCAGGACATCATCTTCGAAGCCTTTCAGCAAGCCGATGGCTCGACCCGACGTCGTTACGGCGGGACCGGGCTTGGTCTCTCGATCAGTCGTGAGCTGGCGACCATCCTCGGCGCTGCGATCGAGGTGGACAGCGCGCCGGGGGTCGGGGCGCGGTTTTCCGTGTTCCTCCCAATGTCGGCGGACAGAACCAGGATGGGCAAGCCGCCGGACCCGGTGCTGACCCATCAGGCACCGCCGCGCGATGACACGCAGGAGGCGGAGGCGGAAAGCGAGACTCGGCCAGAACTTCCCGCCGAAGGCACCTTGGGCACGGGAGCGCACTGGGTGCTGCTCATCGAACGGGATGTGAAGACCCTGGTTCAGTTGACCTCAGAGCTCTCGCGTCGCGGCCTGCGGGTGCAGACGGCGGCCGACCTGGAGGAGGCGCTTGAAACCCTGCGCGAAGAGGGCGAAGGCTGCGCGCTGGTCCTGGTGGCCGCTCAGATGTCCTTAGAAATCACCTGTGATACGATCCGCACGCTGCTGGGGGAGACTCAGGGGCCGCATCCAGCGGTCGCCGTGGTCGGACCGCCAGGGACAGAGATCCAGTTGGATGACTGTCTCGGCCTCGGCGCGGTGGCGGTCTTGTCAAAACCCGTCGATCCCGAGCGGCTGACCGAGTTGCTGGCCGATGTCTTGAGCCACCAGGAAGCGTCCGGGGCGGTCACCCCGGCGACTGAATCGGGGCATATCGAGATGGCCAAGGTTCAAGAGTCCGCACGTCGCCAACAGGAGGAGACGACATGACTCGCTATGCCGGGTTCAAGCTCCTGATCGTCGACGATCATGCGCATAACCTCTTTACCCTGCGTACCCTGGTCGAGACCCACATGGACGTCACCGTGCTGGAGGCCAATTCCGGTCAGGAGGCGATCGACCGCACCCACCAGGATCCGGACATCGACCTCATCATCCTGGATGTGCAGATGCCCGAGATGGATGGGTTCCAGACCGCCGCGCTGCTCAAGCTGCGTAAACGCACCCGCGACATCCCGATCATCTTCCTCACTGCGGCGTTCAAGTCAGAGGAGTTCCAACAGCGAGGCTTCGCGGTCGGGGCGGCGGACTATCTGCTCAAGCCGATCGAGGACAACCAGCTGATCAATAAGATCAGCACCTATTTCCGCTTGATCGAGAAGGAACGCGAACTCAACCGGAGCCTGGAGCAAAAAGTCGCGGAGCGCACCCTGGAACTGGCCGAGGCGCGCCAATATCTTGAAAACATCATCACGCACATGGGGGAAGCGCTGCTGGTTCTGGAGCCGGATGGCACCATCAAGCTGACCAATCCGGCCGCCTCCCGCATGCTTGGCTACAGCCCTCGCGATCTGCGCGGCATGGCAATCGGCGATGTCTTCGAGGAGGAAGGCGATGAGCAGGCGGGCGCCTTCATGGGAACCTGGCTGGAGGCGCTGATTCGCACCGGCGCCCTGAGCAAGATCGAGGCGCGCTTCATCGCCAGCGATGGTCGACGTGTCCCGATTCTCTTCTCCCGAACCGCCGTGAAGGATAGCTTGGGGAAAATCAGCGATATCATCTGCATCGCAAAAGATATGACAGGTTACGTCCGGGTCGAACAAGATGCGGAACCGGCCATGCATCGGACCGCGCGCGAAGTCAATTAGGAGGAGAAAGGATGATGATCGAGCCAATTTCACCCGAATTGTCCGAGGATGACGAGAATACCGCCCTAACCGCCAACGCCCTCAAGGCGATGGCGCATCCCCTGCGGTGGAAGATTCTCTGTTCCCTGGGCAAGAGCGAGCTGTCGGTCGGTGAGATCGTCGACCGCACCGGCACCTCCCAGAGCAATATCTCGCAGCATCTTGAACAGCTCAGGAACAAGAACATCGTCGTGGCCCGCAAGGAGGCCAACCGCATCTATTACCGAATCCGCAACATCCAGTTGCTTGAGCTGATCGGCATCATGCGCGAGGTGCTGTGTCCGGCGAACCTGGACGATCGGTCCTCGAAGTAGTCCCGTTTTTCCTGGCTCGAGGAGGGCGACGGTCCTTTCCTCCGAGTCATGCCCTTGTGACCCTGCCGGACGGTTCTCCATAATGGCGGTCCACCCTCCGCAAGGGTCTCGACCCCACTCAATGGTTCTCGGAAGTCGCTGGGGACGCCGGTAGCGCCTTCTCGCTCAAGATCCGCGAGAAACTCGACGATGAGCAGACGCCTTACCAGCACATCGAGATCCTCGCGACCGAGGGCTTCGGCAATCTGAGTGGTGATCGACGGCTGCACCATGCTGTCGACCCGCGACAACTTCCTCTATCACGAAATGATGTCCCACCCCGTGCTCTACACCCATGCGGCGCCCAAGCGGGTCTGCATCATCGGGGGCGGAGACTGCGGCACCCTGTGGGAAGTGCTCAAGCACCCCGAGGTCGAGTCCGCGGTCCAGACCAGTGCCTTCTATGCCGATTGCTGGCGCGCCCTGGACGCGGGGGGGGCTCGTCCAGCAGAGCGAGTCACCGCTCCTGCACATGCCCATCCTGCGCGAGATGCATCAGGCGATGCGCGCGGTCGCCTTCACCGCGCCGCGTACCCTTTTCTTCCCACAACCCATCTATCCCTCGGGCTGGTGGAGCGCCACCATGGCCGGGAAGGTCGCGGATCTCAGCCAGTTCCGCGCCGAGGATGTCGCGCGCAAGGCGTTCGAGACTCAGTATTACAACGCCGAGATCCATCACGGCGCATTGGCCCAGCCAGCGTTTTTCCGGTGTGCCCTGGCGGCGGGGGATTGATGCTGGAGGGGTGGTGCAGCGAGGCGTTTCAGGCGATCAAGGTGAGGGGGCAGTCGGCGGCGGATAGGGCGAATCGCCGATGGTTCTTTTCAAGATCAATTACTTGCCCTGTGCCACTAGCTGATCGGCTATGGTCACGCGCGCGAGTGTGAGGTCCGCCAGGTTGTGCATCTGCATCTTTTTCATGATCCGCGCCCGGTGAAACTCGGCGGTGCGCACGCTGATGCCAAGTTCCTCGGCGACGGCCTTATTGGATTGGCCGGCGGTGATACATTGGAAAACCTGCTGCTCGCGCGGCGTCAGGGCTCGAAACCTCTGCATCAGGGCATCGGCTTGCACATCCTGGTCGGACGGGCCGCTATAGTCGCGCAGTGTGTCCTGGACGAGGTCCAGAAGAGCCTGATGATTGACAGGTTTGGTGATGAAATCGATCGCGCCAAGCTTCATCGCACGCACCGCCATGGGGATATCGCCATAGCCTGTGATCAGGATTGTGGGAATCGCGATGCCATCGTCATGCAAGCGCTCGAGCAGCGCGATGCCGCTGATGCCAGGCATGCGGACATCGGCCAGCAGGCAGGCGGGCCTGATCTCCTTCAGTAATCCCGAGATCAACAGGTCTTCCGCTCGGGCGAAGGCTTTGGCCTCTATCTCCACGGACTCAAGCAGCATGCAGAGCGCATCGCGCAAGTCGGGATCGTCATCGACGATGTAGGCGATCGGTTCGTTGTTCATCTCGATTCCAAACGGTAGGGAGGCCGCATCTCCCTGAGATGCCGCCGTCGCATGGGGGCTCACGCACCCCATGATCATTGTGGCCATGGAGATGGTTCTTTGACAACCCAGCTTTTTCGCAGCTTGGTCGAAGGTCGCTGTTGAGGCTGATGGCATATCCGCATGGAAGACCCCGCCTGGGAACCGGTCGGGAGCACTGAGACATCAAAAGTCCTTGGCACGATTCGGTGCGCCTTCCTGGTTGTTGGAACCTGCTGTACTGGAGCCACGAAAGAGCTCGCGAAGGCGGTCCATGACCGTGCCGGCGAGTTGGATTTGCTGTTCGATTCCGCGCAGCGCCTTGTTCAGATGTTCCCCGTCTCGACCCGATCCTGACGCCAGATTACGAGCGGCGAGTGCATAACACCCGGCCGTGTTCAAGGGTTGGGATAGGTCGTGGATCAAGGAGGCGGCAATGAGGTCGATGACATCGGTTCGCGGTGCCGGAGGGGCTGCCGCCCCTGGCGGATGATCCTGGTCCGCTCGCGCTGAATGTCCTTCGCGATCATGACATTCCAGCGGCGCATGTGGAATTTGCGGTGGTCGCTCGGCTGAAAGGTTGTCGGCTTGAGGCTGCGCTGCGGTTACCCCGGCATCCTGCGGCGCGTGAACCTTGGGGACTGAACCCCACTGGGTCGTCAAGAGTGAATCCAGGACATCGAAAGGGACTGGTTTGACCAGATGATGGTCGAATCCGGCCTCCAGCGAACGCTGCCGATCGGTTTCCTGTCCCAATCCGCTCATCGCAATCAGTGTCGTCCGCCTGAACTCTGGATTTGCTCGGATGCGGCGGGCGACCTCGTGACCATTCATGCCAGGCATGCCGATATCGAGGATCACCAGATCTGGCCGCTGTTCGGCAAGTATCTCCAGGGCCGATGGCCCGTCGAAGGCAATTCGCACCTCTCCGCCCTTGCGCTCGAGTAGCGACGCAAGGCTGCTTGCCGCGTCCCGGTTATCGTCGACGACCAGAATGCGGCAAGCCGGAGGAAGATCGGATAATGCATGAAAAACGATATTTTCATGGCGAGCGGGGCGTGCCGGCTGCTCGGCCATTAAGGGTAGGAAGACGCACAGCTCACTCCCTCGGCCAGAACCCTCGCTGTGGACTTCGATGCGACCTCCGTGCAGCTCGGTCAGGCGTTTCGCGAGTGACAAACCGATTCCCAGCCCGCCATGGCCTTGCAACTGATCTGGATCACCCTGACGGAAGAGCTCGAACACATGCGGCAAGAGCTCGGAGGGGATGCCGATCCCGGTGTCGCGCACCGACACCATGACATTCCGGTCTTGCTGTTCGACCTCCAGTCGGATTTTCCCGCCAGCCCCCGTGTATTTGGTTGCATTGTTCAGCAGATTCCCGAAGACCTGAGCCAGGCGCATCGCATCGGCCTCAAGCCACAGAGGACCGGGCGTCAGACTGACGGTAAGCCTTTGGCGGGCCGTGTCGACCAGGGGCCGAACGGTCTCCACGGCGCTTTGGATGATCGCTGATAGTTCGACCGGCTCAGGTTGCAGATCGATCTTGTCGCGGGTAATGCGCGAAAGATCCAACAAATCATCGAGCAGCCGCACCAGATGGGCGAACTGACGCTCGGCGATGGCGAGGGCCTCGACCGCATCGGGTCCGCCCCCCTCGGTCAAGCGCAGGGTTTCGAGGGCATTGCGGATGGGCGCGAGCGGATTGCGTAACTCATGCGCGAGGGTCGCGAGAAAGGCATCCTTGAGGCGATCGGTCTCCCGCAGCTCCTGTGCGGCCTGGGCCGCTTTCTCGCGCGCGGCCAGCGCCTGGGCCATTGAATCGAGCGCTTCCGCGCGGGAGGCGCTGAGGGCGCGTTGCTGCTCTTCCAGTTGCTCCACCAATGCGCGCTCGGCCTCAAGACGGGTGAGGTCGGTACCGACCAGGCAGATCATGGGTGCCTCCGGTCGATCGAGTCTGCTGGCCCAGAGGTGCAGCGGCAGGGCGGTTCCGTCGTCGGCACAGAAAACCACCCGGTCATCGGCGGTTCCCCTGGGCGACGCATCCAGGAGCGCGCGCAGTCGGCCGGCGTCTTGCGGGGCCACGAATTCATCGAGCCGTCGACCGAGCAGCGCGCCGCGAGCGCGTCTGAGCAGGGTGGCGGCGCGGTCGTTGCAATAGAGCAGCAGGCCATCCGGCGAGAGGGCGAAACCTGCCTCGTTCATCGTCTCGACCATCAGGCGGTGCAGGTTCTCGGTCTCCATCAGCGAGAAGACGCGATCACCCTGGCTGCCGCTGACGATGACGGCATCCACCTCGCCCTCGCGAATCGCCCGCAGCGTTTCCTCGGCCTCTTCGAGCCGCGCCCGCAACTCAGCGTTCTCACTCTGGAGGCTGGCAATGGTGGGACGCTTGGCCGAAGGTTGCATGAGGGGGGCTACACGGGAGCGTTGGCCCCGTCGTCCCTGGCCCGCAGATCCAGCCCCACCAGGACGCGCTCTTCGTTGGCCATGTCGCCGATCAGGCGGCGCAACGGCAACGGCAATTTCTTGATCAGTGTGGGAGCGGCGACGATTTGCTCCCCCCGGGCCTGGCTCGGGTGTTCGTAGATGTCGATGATCTCAAGCTCATAACGGTCATGGAGGTGCTTCTCGCAGACCTCCTTGACCGAGCGGATGGCGGCCATCGAGCGCGGCGTCAGACTGGCGATATAGAGCCTGAGGACAAACGTTGCGCCGGTCCGGTCAGCGGTCTCGGCTCGGTCGTCACCTTCCTGGGCAGCGTCCGAGGCTGCGTACCCGGTCGTTGGTGTTCGTTTCCTGGTCATGGCGGCCCCCGGTCGATCTCTTGAGGTTCATCCCCGCGGGCGTAGATCCAGGCCGACCAGCACCCGATCTGTATTCGACAGGTCGCCGATGATCTTGCGCACTGGCTCGGGGAGCTTGCGGACCAGGGTCGGCACCGCGACGATCTGATCGCCTCGCGCGAGTCGCGGATTCTCGATCAGGTCGATGATCTCGATCTCATAGCGGCCGGCCAGATGGGTCTCGCATAGCTCCCTGAGATTCCGGAACGCCTGGATCGAGCGAGGACTCTGACCGGCGACATAGAGACGCAGACACCAGTATTCCGAGTCATGGTCGTGGCCAGGCGGTTGAATTGTCGATTCCATCGTGGCTCCCTCATCCACTAGCGGTCCGCGTCGCGGGCGCTGGCCATCTCTGCCTCGGCATGGGTCGCCATGGCGAGGCGATACTTGTCGTCTGTCGTGGCGCTCGCCACGTCCTCCTCGACTTCGGCAAGTTGGTTCTGAAGGGCTTGGATCTGGGCCAGGATGCCCCGTCGATCTCGTTCCAGCTTGCGCTGGCGCCGCTCCGCAGCAAGCTGTTCGGCGAGCGTCTCGGCTCGATCACGCGCCTGCTGGGCGAGCCGTGCCGAGCCGGTGTGGACCAGCCCTGGACCGGTGTAGACATCGTTCAGGTCGATTCCTTGATCACTGAGCACGAGCTCGCGCACTTGATTGGAATGCGCCATGCCCCGGCTCTTGAGCACATAGAGCAGCCGATTACGCTCTCCGGCGGACCGCACCATCTGTACCAGCAGCCAGGTGTCGATTAGAGTACTGACCCCCTCATCGGTTTGCTCAAACTGAGCCACGTCAGCGCCCTGCGTCAGGCTTGTGACGATCGCCGTGATGCCTCTCTTCTTGAGGAAGTCGATCACCCGCGTCAGCATCATCTTGACCTCGGCGGCGTCCCCAACTGCGGCGAAGTTGGTGATGGGATCCATGATGACGGCATCGGGTCGCCATTCGTCGACCATCTTGTGCAGATTCACCAGATGGTTCTCGAGTCCGTGGAAGGTGGGTCGGACGGCATGACATCGCAGCAATCCGCGCTGGATGTGCTGGTCGAGGTCGAATCCGATCGAACCCATGTTGCGAAGAATCTGGTCAGGGGACTCCTCGGAGGACCAGAAGAGACAGCGTCCTCCCCGCCGGCAGACGCTGTCGGCGAACGCGGTCACGAGACTGGTCTTCCCAGCGCCGGCAGTGCCTGAGATGAGCACGCTGCTACCCTTGAAATAACCTTGACCCCCGAGCATGGCATCCAATCGCGGGACTCCGGTGGAAACGCGCTCGCGAGACACCCGATGATCCAGGCTGACGGAACTGATTGGCAGCACACTGATCCCAAACTCATCAATGAGTGCCGGGTATTCGTTGGTTCCATGTCGCGAGCCGCGATACTTGATGATGCGCAGGCGGCGCGTGGCGACCTGATTGTGGACGCGGTGATCGAGAAAGAGAACGCAGTCGCTGACGTATTCTTCAAGGCCATGACGCGTGAGCGACTTTTCGCCCTGCTCAGTGGTGATGACGGCGGTTACGCCTTGATCCTTGAGCCAGCGAAACAGCCGGCGCAACTCGGCGCGAAGGATTCCCTCGTTGGACAGTGCGGCGAATAGCGCTTCGATGCCATCAAGGGCCACGCGCCGCGCGCCGATTTCGTCGATCATGCTGCCGAGGCGCACGAAGAGGCCGTCCAGACCATAATCGCCCGTCTCTTCGATCTCGCTGCGCTCGATATAGACGTAATCGAGGGCCACCCGGTTCTGGGCAATCAACCCATCAAGTGCGAAACCGAGCGAGCCGACATTCGCGATCAACTCGCCCTCGGTCTCTTCGAAGGCCATGAAGACGCCGGGTTCGTCGAGATCCCGCGCACCGCGCACGATGAACTCCATCGCCAGCAGCGTCTTGCCGCAACCAGCAGCGCCACAGACTAGCGTTGGTCGTCCCCGAGGCAGTCCTCCCTCGGTGATCTCGTCAAGCCCGCGGATGCCGGTTAGGCATTTGGCGAGGGAGGGACATTCGATATCGCTGTGCGGACCGGTCTGCATGGGTGTCTGGGTTCCTACACCTGAGCGCGAAGGTCGTTGTGTCGTCACCATGATCCGCTGCCATTTTCGTGGAGCGGGGTGCTATGTCGTTGGCCGCTGGCACATCTCTCAAATTGCTCGCGAAACCGAGATAGATGCTAACACCAATCCGTAATGATGCTAGAGGAGGCTTGCCAGTGTGGAAGAGGTGGGACGGGTTTGGGTCAGGCGGGCGTCACCAGAGCGCGAGCTGGACGATGGGGTTCGTTTCTCGGCTGGTCTGGGATCTTTTGCCCCGGTTGTGAGACGCGCGTGACGCGCGTCTCACCAGACTCACGACCACCGTGGTGGCCTGCGGTCTTAGCTCAACCCCAGGCAAAGATGCCGAGCTTGAGGACGGTGACGTGAATGGTCAGTACGATGGCCAGCACGGCAAACAGAATGGGCATCAGCCAGGTCGAGGGATTGACAACCAGCCAAATCTTCCAATCGTCAGCGGGGTTGCTTGGTTTTGCGACGTCACTCATTGTATTGATCTCGTCTGGTCGTTAAACGTTAGAACCAAGGATGGTTTGCGAGAACCATCAGGTGCGCCAGGGCCGCCAGGCCGACGAACGCGGTGAAGGTCACTTTGAACTGCTCGTGGAACTCTTTTGCCTGTTGTTCGGTCAAGCCATTCATTGTATTTCCTCCCCTATGGGGACTTTAGTGAAGTTGCCGCTTCAATTAATGCATGAGGCGGATTCTCAGCCATGGCGGAACCCCGTCATGGCCACGCGAATCTACTTTGCCGGTTCTGCTGCGGGGGCCGCTGCGACGGCGGCTGGCGCTGCCTTGGCGTGAAAGCCCTGACCCGCGAGGGAGAAGGCATAGAGGTGCACCATGACCGCCACAGCCGCCACAACGATCAGGATTGGCATCAGCCAGGTCGCCGGGTTGACGACCATCCAGAATTTGTGATCCTGTTCGAGCGGCTTGTAGCCCATGAATTCAATTGCCATTTCAATAACCTCTCTAATTTACCACCAAGGATGCGCAGCAATGACCATCATGTGCGCGAGAGCCGCGAGACCAACGAACGCGGTATAGGTCACCTTGAACTGCTCGTGAAATTCCTTCGCTTGCTGCTCAGTCAATCCCGACAGGCTTTTCTGTTGCTCAGCCACGATAGGCCTCCCAATTGTGATTACATCGCCTTGGCATTCTGGAGCGGATGGTCTTCATGTCCCAGCCCGCTGGAATTGCCGTTCCCCGATTGCGCATGACTGAGAAGACCGGAAGCTTGCCAGTGATGCGATCAGTATCTACACGTGATACTACGTGTCATATTAGCTTGACGCCAGGTAATGTCAAGCTGAATTTACACAAGGGACGAGGCGTTTCTCGTATTCGACTCGCGAGTCCTCGTGCCCATCACGGGCGCGTCTCGGGAGGCCCGATCCGTAATCCGCAACCCCGCGATCAAGGGCGTCGTGCGTCGAGGCGAGCCGCTGTGCCGTTTGGCCTGGCTCCAATCCACGCCTAGGCGTTTCATGAATTGGCGGATCGTCTCTTCGCTGACCTTCCGGTCGGTGATCCCCTGCTCGAAGGCGACCTCGGCCACGAGGCCGAAGCTCCATACGCTGGAAGGTTTGCCGAACTCCCGTGGGCTGCGGTGCAGTAAGGCCCCGACGCTCTCGGCCGACTGCCCAGCGATCAGGACGCGGCTCGTCTTGGGGGAGTGCGACTTCTCCGCTAGGCAGTCCAGCCCCTCGGCAGCGAAGGCGTTGAGGGCATTGAGGGCCGTTTGCAGGGCGCAGCCGAGCGATGCGGCGATTTTTGCGGCCGTCATGCCTTCGGCGTTGGCGAGCAGGATCCGACAGCGACGCCGAGTGAAAGCATCGCAAGCGTCCCGGCCTGCCTGTAATGCGCGCCTTTCCTCGGTGCTCAAGGGTCGGATAAAGAGTGGTGCTTTCATCTTGTCTTGCCTCGCTTTCAGGCTCATTCGCTGCTTAAGCCGAGCCCCTGCGTCGCTTGGGTCCTAGTGCAAAGATTCGGGCTGACATAGGAGTGTTGGGATCCTTCGCCGCAGGTCACGAGATGCGCGGTCAGCGCTACTCGTGACCTGCGGTCTGAACGGTGGAGAGATCCCTTAGCGCAAGACGCTCAACGGAATGCGAACCAGCCTAGCGACAGGACCGTGACGTGGATGGCCAGGACGATCAGGAGCACGGTGAACAGGATGGGCATCAGCCAGGTTGCCGGATTCACGACCAACCAGAACCGATAATCTTGCTCAAGCGGTTTGTAACCCATGATTTCCATGCGTATTACCTCTTTGTTTGGCTTGTGTTCAGAACCAGGGATGGTTCGCAAGAACCATCATGTGCGCCAGAGCCGCGAGGGCGACGAACGCGGTGTAGGTCACCTTGAATTGCTCGTGGAACTCTTTCGCTTGCTGCTCGGTGAGTCCCGAAATGCTCTTCTGCTGGTCAGCCATGTTGGCCTCCAATTGGTTGTCATCGCTTTAGATATGCCGCAACGAGGCGTCTCGCGTCCGCAAAGGGTGGGGTAGTCAAGCCCCTGATTGCGACGATCTGAAAGGACAGGCTTTCAGTGGAATATACAGTATCAGTACGTAAAAATACGTGTCAATCAGAATTTACCTAGTCGAGTGTCAGGGGAGGTTGACGCCTCTGTGACGATGCATAGCCGACCTAGCCAGAACGTTTCAGTGCGCCGGCGACCTGCACTGCTAGCAGTCCCAGCGACGGTCAACCTGATCTCGGCAACCGGAGACGCAGGGGCGCATAGGGCGCGAAGAGAGCCAAAGCCCTGTGCTCCCGCATCTATTCATCTGATTGGTGAACTCCATCGGTGAGCCAATCGTTAGAATTTTTTCGCTTTTATTGCGCCATTTGCGGCTCGCCCACGATTTGTAGGGCCAAGATCGCCAAGTCCGAGTGGGGACGCATTGCGTGGGTTTGCCGCTTGTCACTTTTGGGGATGGCCAAGAAGGGAGTCCTGAGCGGGTTACACGCGATCGATCCGGCTAGGGTGGTCTTAGGCAGGTCAGGCTAGGGGGCAACGAGGGGGAAATGGTGCGGATGCAGGGTTTGGAAGGCGAGCTTGTGAGTTTTTTTGGGGGGCGAGGTGCCGATTGCCCCTGGTCGACACGAAGCCAGGCGAGGCCCGGCCCTCAAGAGTGGGATCTGGGGCTTGACGGAATACGCGGAAATCCCTTGCGCTCGTCGTACCCCTTGCGGTTCGACAGAGGCAGTGAAAACCTGATTTCGTTATCGGCTGGGCGATCGCCATCCGTCGATTTGAAGTGGACCCGGCAATCGTGAGGGAAAGATTATTTCACAACCTCTCAGACGTCCTTGCTGGGTTCGGTGAGCTTGCTGTACTCCGAGAGCAGCTTAAGCAATGACTCGAAATCGACCGGTTTGACGACGTGCATGTCGAACCCGGCCGCCTCGGATGCTCTCCGGCTTTCCGATTGTCCGTAGCCAGTCAGTGCGATGATGCGCAATGTCGGCGCATCGATCTGGCGGCGGAGTGCGCGCGCCACGGCATAACCGTCCATCTCCGGCAGCCCGATATCGAGCAGCACGATCCGTGGCTGGTGTGTGAGCGCCAGTTGCAAAGCGGTCTCGCCGTCGTAGGCCGCCAGCACGTCGTATCCTTCACTGCCCAGCAGCAGTTCGAGACTGTCGATGGCATCACGGTTGTCGTCCACGACGAGGATTCGCGGTCCGCCTCGCGCCGGCGTTGTCGCGACCGCCGTGCCGGCCGGGCTGACTGTTCGTTCGCGCCATTCCGGGAATTCGGACAGACGTGGAAGCCGAACGGTGAATTCGCTGCCCTTGCCCAGCCCCTCGCTCTGGACCTCTGCGGTGCCGCCATGCATCGTCACCAACTGTTTGACGAGCGAGAGACCGATCCCCAGGCCCCCCTCGCTGCGGGCGATCGAGCGGTCGGCCTGGTAGAAGAGGTCGAACAGTTGGGACAGGGTTCCGGGGTCGATGCCGCGGCCGGAATCGCGCACCCGGATGACGACATCATGTCCGTCATCTTCCGCGCTCAGATGAATCCGTCCGCCTTCGTTGGTGAACTTGGCCGCGTTGGTGAGCAGATTCGACACCACCTGGGTCAGGCGAACCAGATCGCCCGCGACCCACACAGGTTCGTGCGGCAGTGCCATTTGAAACGAATGCCGCCGCATGTCGATCACTGGTCGACTGGTTTCCACTGCCCTGGACAGTATATTGGCCAGGTTGAGCGGCTCCATCCGCAGCTCGATGATTCCACGGGTAATGCGTGAGATGTCGAGGAGATCGTCAACCAAACGGGTCAAGTGCGCGGTTTGGCGCTCGATGACTCCCAAGCACCAAGCGATCCGGGCGTCCAATCCTGCGCGCTGGAGGAGTTGCACGGCATTGCTGATCGGTGCGAGCGGGTTGCGCAGTTCGTGCGCCAGCATGGCGAGAAACTCATCCTTGCGCCAGTCGGCCTCCCGCAGTTGTTGGGCCTGCTCGGCCAACTTGACTTCGCTGCGCTTGCGCTCGGTGACGTCGTAGGTGAGCCCGAAGACCTGATACACCTCGCCGTTCTCCAGCATGGGAACGAAGGTGATGACCAGATCGTAGTACCCCGTTGGCAGGTTCAGGCCACATTCTAAGGTCGTCGATGCGCGGGTCTCATAGGTTTTGCGCAAGGCCGTCACATAGGCATCGGAAACGTCCTGGCCATGGATCTCGTCATCCCGGCGTCCGAGATAGGCTTCAAGGGGAAGGCCGCCGCGCTGCAGGCTGACGGCATTGAGGAAGCTGTAACGCATCTGGTCGTCATAGATCACCAGCGCGTCCGGCATATTGTCGACCGCCAGGCGGAAACTCTCCCGAGTCAGCCGCAGCGCTTCCTCCGCCGCCTGACGGAGCAGTTCCTCGCTCTTCTTGAGGGCCGCCTCCGCCAGCTTCTGTCCAGTGATATCCTCGTGAGCGATCACCGCTCCAGGTCGGGAACCGCGCAGGGGGAAAGCCCGCATCTCGAACCACCGCGACTCGCCCGGCGAGTC
Organism: uncultured Gammaproteobacteria bacterium; assembly: GCA_963818415.1. Classification (GTDB taxonomy): domain Bacteria; phylum Pseudomonadota; class Gammaproteobacteria; order Chromatiales; family Chromatiaceae; genus CAWFSC01. The sequence goes on from CAWFSC010000006.1 coordinate 27,321, forward strand.
ACATGGATACTTGAGGCTGAAAGCGTCTTGCGTCCCATCGAGCACCGATTCGATGCCGCGCAGCGCGGTCTTGGCCTCGATGCCGTCCGGTTTGTCGGACAAGGCACGGCGGCAAACCGCGACATAATCCGCCCCGGGAAGGCAGTCCCGTCCCCCTCCATTCTGTTCGCCAAAGCGTCGCCACGCGGCATTCACCAGGGAAATCACGCCTCGCCCGTCCAGTACCGCGATGTGGGCCGTCAGTGAATCCAATACGTCCTTGAGGAGTGCCTCGCTTTCGCGCAGGGCCTCTTCAACCATCTTGCGCCACTCGATATCGATCAAGGCACCCAGTTTTCGGGCGGACTCCAGCTCCTCCTGCGTCCAGCGCCGGCTGCGCAACTTGACGATCTGACTCCATGCCGCGAATGACTGACGCGGACTCAGTCGTCCGTCCGGCGCGAGATCCACCGCCTTGTCGGGATTGCCTCCCCAGTTCACCTGGCGCAGTTGTTCACCGCGAAACCAGATCAGCTTGATCGTCTGTCCGGCATCCAGCGGAAAGAGCGCGACGCCGGCGGCGGTCGCGGCAAGGTCGCCGGTATCCGCCAGGTGTTCGCTGAGACAGTCAGTCGCAAACAGGTGCGAGGGATTGTTCGGGTGCTGGGCGCTCAAGCCAGAGGCAACGTCGCGAATCCGTGCTGGATCGGGCGTTTGTCCACCGGTGACGACCTCCTCACCGCGAATCAGCGCCACACCGTCAGCCCCGATCGCGCCCAAGACATTGGTCAGTTCGGGGCCGTTCAGTAACGCGGGCAGACGCGTGCCCTGGCGCATGGCGGAAATGATTCGGTCGCGGCATTGCATAAGGTGCGTGTCATAGCGCCGGCTGCTGACTTCCTCGGCCAGTGCGATCTGGGTTGCCAGATCCTGAGCCATCCAGCATGCGAGCTCGCGGATTTCCCAGGGAACCGAGTGGGGGGTCTCGTGGTGACAGGCGACCAATCCCCAGAGCCGACCTTCCCTGAGCAGCGACATCGTCAGCGTCGATGCCACCCCCATATTGCGCAGATACTCCAGATGCATCGGTGAGACGCTGCGAAGCAGGCTGCGGGACAGATCGAGCGGCTGTCCGCTGACCGGATTGAGCAGGGGGTGCAGCAGAGACGGCACATAGTCGACGTCGACGATGACGCGCGAAGGGTTGATGAGAAAGACCTGACGCGCCTGGGCCGGGATGTCCGACGCCGGATAGTGCAGGCCGAGATAGGGCTCCAGATCGGCGCGGCGAGCTTCGGCGACCACTTCGCCGTGCCAGTCCTCATCGAACCGATAGACCATGACCCGATCAAAACCCGTCAGGTGCCGAAACAGTGCCGTGGCGGTCTGGAGTTTGGTTGGCAAGTCCGTTAGCGCGCGCAGTGTGCTGAAGCTGCCCATCGCGCGGGCGAAGGTCTGGCTCAGGTCGGGTTGCTCAGCCGCTGCTGATTCCAGCTCCAGGATGATCGATGGTCCGGACCAATGCGCAGAGCCGGCGAACCAGGGCGCGCCCACACATTGATGCCAGCGGAATGTCGAGGGGGCTTCGCGTTCCCTCAGGTATCCGTCGAGTGCCTTGCGGACGGAGCTCCCCAGCGCCGGGCCGAGCACGGTCGATAGTTCGCGATCGAGCAGATCAGCGACCGCGACCCCGAGCAGCGCCCGCGAGTTGTGCGTCGCCTGGACGATGCGCAGCTCTGGACCCTGCAAAACCAGGAGGACGCCGTGTGGCTGAATGGCGCCGGGGATATGGATGGGCTCGGCTTCACACTGATTGATGTCGGGAGGCTGGGCCACTGCGTTGATTGTTGGTGCCATGCGAGTTATCCCGTAAGAACTTTTGATCAGTTCTGACCTGCCGCCACCGGGTTCCCTCCTTGGTTGTTCCAAGGGGAGATGTGAAGCGCCGACAACGGAATTCTTAATGTTAAGGCACAGGCGCGGTTTGCGCGGTGTTATCAATCAGCGGACGCCGAGAGTGCGCGGTTGAGCCGAGGGCCACACAAAGAGCGCAAAGGATTTCATCGGGTTGGGTCAGCGTCCGTGGTCGCTGGTGCGGTGACTTCTCGCCGGGAGCGCGCAGCGCATTGTGCGACGTCGCGCCCTTGCGGTTGCAATCGCCCAGCCCGGAATATTCGAGGTGGTCGAGTCCTTGGCACGGATTCGGAGGGTCGTGGGCAAGCGCGGCGGGAGCCGTCGCGCTCGGGAGAAGGGGGCGGTCGAGTCCGTTCGACCGCTGTCGCGGGTCTGTTAGAGGATGTAGCCGCGCTCGTCGTGCTGGCTGAGGTCGAGGCCTTCGGTCTCCTGCTCCTCGGTGACGCGCAGTCCGATGAAGAGGTCGACGGCCTTGAGCAGGATGAGGCTGACGATCGCGGTGTAGATCAGCGTCACGCCGACTCCAACTCCCTGTTTCGTCAACTGATCGAGGATGCTGACGCCCTCGGCCAAGCCCTTGCCGCCCAGGCTGGCGGAGGCGAAGACGCCTGTCAGCAGCGCGCCGACGATACCGCCAACCCCGTGGACGCCGAAGACGTCGAGCGAGTCGTCATAGCCGAAGGCTCGCTTGACCCTGGTGGATGCCAGGAAGCAAAGCACGCCAGCGGCCAGACCGATGGCGATGGCGCCCATCGGGCCGGCGGTGCCGGAGGCCGGCGTGATGGCGACCAGGCCGGCCACCGCGCCCGAGGCGATACCCAGAACGCTGGGCTTGCCGTGCGCCATCCACTCCGAGAACATCCAGGCGAGCGCCGCGCTGGCGGTGGCAATCTGGGTCACGGCCATGGCCATGCCGGCGACGCCATCGGCCGCCAGTTCGCTACCGGCGTTGAAGCCGAACCAGCCAACCCACAGCATGGAGGCGCCGATCACGGTGTAGCCCAGGTTGTGCGGGGGCATGGCGCTGGTCGGATAGCCTTTGCGCTTGCCGAGCACCAGGGCCGCCATCAGGCCGGCAATACCGGCGTTGATATGCACCACGGTGCCGCCCGCGAAGTCGAGCACGCCCATGCTGCCGAGCCAGCCGCCGCCCCAGACCCAGTGGGCAATCGGGGACATAGACCAGGGTGAACCACAGGCCCATGAACCACAGCAGCGCGGAGAACTTCATGCGCTCGGCGAAGGCGCCGACGATCAGCGCCGGGGTGATGATGGCGAAGGTCATCTGGAAGGTCATGAAGACGGTTTCCGGGATGGTCTGAGTCCCTAGATCGAGCTCAGGGTCACGCCGCTCAGGAAGAGCTTGTCGAAGCCGCCGATCCAGGCGTTGGCCGTGCCGCCATCGCCGAAGGCCAGGCTGTAGCCGTAGATGGCCCAGAGCAGGGTCACCAGGGCGGTGATGGCGAAGCACTGCATCAAGACCGACAGGACGTTCTTCGCGCGCACCAGGCCGCCGTAAAAGAGCGCCACGCCGGGGATGGTCATGAACAGCACCAGGGCGGTGGAGGTGAGCATCCAGGCCGTGTCGCCGTTGTTCAGCACGGGCGTCTCCTGGGCCAGAGCCAGACCCGGCACCAGCGTCGGCGACACCTGCCAGGGCTGCAACGGCCAGCCGTTTGGAATCCAGTTTTAGCATCATTGGGGTCTCCTCGGCGGCGGTCACAGGGCGTCCGAGCCGGTTTCGCCGGTCCGGATGCGGATCACTTGATTGAGCTCGTAGACGAAGATCTTGCCATCGCCGATCTTGCCGGTACGGGCGGCGGCGGTGATGGCCTCGATCACCTTCTCGACCATGGCGTCGTCGACCGCGATCTCGACCTTGATCTTCGGGCAGGAAGTCGACGACGTATTCGGCGCCGCGATAGAGCTCGGTATGGCCCTTTTGACGGCCAAAGCCCTTGACCTCGATGACGGTAATGCCGGAGACGCCGATGTCGCCGAGCGCCTCGCGCACGTCGTCGAGCTTGAAGGGTTTGATGACGGCTGCGACCAATTTCATAGCGTTTAAGCTCCTGTGAGGACCGAGGTTGGGAAGCCTGGGTCCGTGGGGTTTAAGTCAGGGGCGCGCTAGCGCTCAGAAGGATTTGTTCCAGCCGACCCAGAGCTTCGGATCCTCGTCGTAGTTGTCGCGGACGACCTGGTCGTAGTTCAGGCTGAAGGTGCCGAAGTCGCCGGCCGCGCGGCTGAGGGCGGCACCAACGTGTCCGTAGTCGTTTCCGCCGTCGTTGTAACGGAAGTCGTAGTAGCCGCCGCGCAGGGTCAATCCGACCTTGTAGGGCAGCTCGAAGTTGAGACTGGCGTGGTAGTAGACGTCTCCTTGGATGTAGAGCGCCTGGTTGTCGAACACACCCTTGGCTTGGTCCGCCTGCCCGTAGAACGTGTAGGAAATGCCAGTGGTGAGCCACTTGTAGGTCGCGCTGGCGTCGATCTCGGAGAAATCGAGATCGCGCCCATCCGGGTAGGCGTAGTAGATGGAGGTTGAGCTTGTAGCTGAGGTCGTCGTTGATCGAACGGCCGAACCCGGCGTAGAGATCCAACTCGTAGTTGGTGTCGTTACCCGCGGCGTCCTGGAAGTCGACGTTGGAAACCCAGGTTCCGGCCGAGAAGCCGCTGGTGTGGGCGTAATCGAATCCGCCCTGAATCGCGGGCTGGTTGCCGGTCTGGGTCTGGCCGCGCCAGATGTAGTTGCTCACCGCGCCGATATTGGCGCTGACCGAGTTGGGATCCTCGGCGCCCGCCGCCTGGAGCGACCCCAGGACCATGGTCGCGGCGCCAAGTGCCGCTAGGGCGCTGATGTGATGTGATTTCATGGAAGATTTCCTCGCTGAACTCCAGGCTTCGATCGAAATTCGCGTGGCCGGGCCGGCGCCTGGAACAAGCCGGCAGCCCTTGATGTCGTAATGCGGACATGAGCATTTAACATGCCAGACATCCGCTTGGTCCAACGCCGCATGGCTTTTAGGTGGCATGTCTGAATATTGCAACAGGCGTTTGCACTTAAATGGGGCGTTAAGGCCCGGCGGTCGGAGCGGGCGCACCCCGATGGGGCGTTGTCTGGCGCAGACGCCCGTGCGCCGTGCGCCTATAATCACCGCTCGACCATCCAGATTCTGGCTTCCCTAGGAGTCGCCACCACGGCCCCGCCAAGGGGCGCGTTTGAGCCACGACGGGTCGCCGCAGGCCCGCTTGCAGAGATTTCACCCATGCTGGATCCCAAGACAATTCGACGACCTGGTGCAGCGTCTCTCATCGGCCATGCCGAAGGGCCTCCAGGTGTTGCAGGAAGACATCAACCGCAATCTCCGCGCCTCGCTCGAAGCCGGTCTCGTCGCGGCTCGATCTGGTGACCCGCGAGGAGTTCGACGTCCAGTCCGCCGTGCTGGCGCGCACCCGCGAAAAGCTGGCCGCGCTGGAGTCGCAGGTGGCGCGCTGGAGCGAGGCGCTGCGCCATCGCGCGCGCCATCGGACTGATACCGCCGGCCCGGATGTGACGCTCTGTATTCTCCACAGCCGCGCCCGCGTCGGCATTCATGCCCCGTCGGTGACGGTCGAGGTCCATCTGTCCGGCGGGCTGCCCGTGCTCTCGATGGTCGGTCTGCCGGAACTGGCGGTGAAGGAGAGCAAGGACCGGGTGCGCGGTGCCCTGCTCAATGGCCGCTTTCCGATTTCCCGATGGTCGGGTCACCATCAATCTGGCGCCGGCCGATCTGCCCAAGGAAGGCGGACGCTTCGATCTGCCCATCGCGCTCGGGATTCTGGGCGCCTCGGGGCAGGTCGCGGCGGAGGCGCTCGGAGCACTATGAGTTCATCGGCGAGCTGGCCCTGTCCGGCGACCTGCGCCCGGTCCAGGGTGTGCTCCCGATCGCCGTCGCCGCACGCGACGCCGGGCGGGAGCTCATCCTGCCGACGGAGAATGCCGCCGAGGCGGCCCTGGTCAGCGGTCTGGCGCTGCGACCGGCGGGGCATCTGCTGGAGGTCTGCGAGCATCTGAACGGTACCAGTCCGCTGCCGGCTTACCTGGCGGCCACTCCGATCCAGCTGAGCCCGATTATCCAGATCTGGCTGAGGTGCGCGGTCAGGAGCAGGCGAAGCGGGCGCTGGAGATGGCTGCGGCGGGCGCGCACAGCCTGCTGCTGATCGGCCCGCCAGGCACCGGCAAATCGATGCTGGCCAATCGCCTGCCGGGGCTGCTGCCGCCGCTGACCGAGGCCGAGGCGCTGGAGACGGCGGCGATCCGTTCGGTGAGCGACCGCGACGCCTTCGATCCGGCTCGCTGGCGTGAGCGTCCCTTTCGGTCGCCGCACCACACCGCCTCTGGCGTCGCCCTGGTCGGCGGTGGCAGCAATCCCAAGCCGGGCGAGATCTCGCTGGCGCATCACGGCGTGCTTTTTCTCGACGAATTGCCGGAATTCGACCGCAGGGTGCTGGAAGTGCTGCGCGAACCATTGGAGTCGGGCTCTATCGATATCTCCACGGGCGGCCCGGCAGGCGCGTTTTCCGGCGCGATTTCAGTTGATGGCGGCCATGAATCCCTGTCCCTGCGGTTATCTGGGCGATAGCAGCGGCCGCTGCCGCTGCACGGCCGAGCAGATCGCGCGCTATCGCGGTCGTATCTCGGGCCCCCTGCTCGATCGGATCGACATGCATGTCGAGGTGCCGCGGCTCGATGTCTCGCGGCTGACGGGGCCGGCACCGGTCGGGACGGAGACGACGGCCATCGTGCGCGCAGCGGGTGCGGGATGCCGCGCGTTCGCCAGCAAGACCGCGCCGGCAAGCCGAACAGCGCCCTGACCCCGAGCGAGATCGACCGCGACTGCGCGCTGGACGCCGCCGGTCGACGTCTGATGGAGCAGGCACTGAGCCGGCTCGCGCTCTCGGCGCGCGCCTATCACCGGATCCTCAAGGTCGCCCGCACCATCGCCGATCTTCCAGGGCGCGGACGCCATCGACAGCGCGCATCTGAGCGAGGCGATCGGCTATCGTCGTCTGGATCGCGGCGCGACCAGAACCTGATTCCCCAATCCGGTCGGACACAGTCTTGTATCCTTGTGTCGGCTTCGCGGCCATGACCTATCCCATCTGACGAGTCGACATGCTGCAACTACACGATCTCAGTTTCCGACGCGGCCCAAATCTCCTGCTGGAGGGGGCGTCGCTGACCGTCTATCCAGGCCAGAAGACTGGGCTGGTGGGCGCCAATGGTTGCGGCAAATCGAGCCTCTTCGCGCTGCTGCTGGGCGATCTGCACGCGGACGCGGGCGAGGCGATCCTTCCGCCAGCCTGGGAGATCGCCCATGTCGCCCAGCACACGCCGGACACCGATCGCCCGGCCATCGAGTTCGTGCTGGATGGCGACCGCGAGCTGCGGCGGATCCAGGCAGAGCTGGCCGAGGCCGATGCGACGGGCGACGGTCTGCGTCATGGCGAGTTGCTGGGGCGCTGCGAGGCGATCGACGGCTATGGCGCCGAGAGCCGCGCCGCGCGTCTGCTGCATGGACTCGGGTTTCGCGCCGGGCGATGAGCAGCGCGCGGTCAACAGCTACTCGGGCGGCTGGCGCATGCGCCTCGCGCTGGCGCGCACACTGATGTGTCGTTCGGACCTGCTGCTGCTGGACGAGCCGACCAACCATCTGGATCTGGACGCCGTCATCTGGCTCGAGGGCTGGCTCAAGTCCTATCCCGGCACGCTGGTGCTGATCTCGCACGACCGCGATTTTCTGGACGCGGTGGCGAGTCACATCCTGCATCTGGAGCACCAGCGTCTCACGCTCTACGCCGGCAACTATTCCGGCTTCGAGCGCCAGCGCGCCGAGCGGCTGGCCCAGCAGCAGGCGGCCTTTGTGCGCCAGCAGCGCGAGATCGCTCACATGCACGGCTTCGTCGAGCGTTTCCGCGCCAAGGCCACCAAGGCGCGTCAGGCGCAGAGCCGGCTCAAGGCGCTGGAGCGCATGGAGCTGATCGCGCCGGCGCATGTCGATTCGCCCTTCCGCTTCGGCTTCGAGCCGGCCGAGAACCTGCCGCGTCCGCTGCTGCGGCTGGACGAAGCGTCGGCGGGCTATGGCGAGCGACCCATCCTCAGCGGGGTCGGACTCAGCCTGGAGCCTGGCGACCGCATCGGTCTCCTGGGACGCAACGGCGCCGGCAAGTCGACGCTGATCAAGGTTCTGGCCGGTGACCTTGCCGCTGCTGTCCGGGCATTGCGAACGCGCGCAGGATCTGCGGGTGGGCTATTTCGCCCAGCATCAACTGGATCAGCTGCATCCCGACGACACCCCGCTCGGTCATCTGCGGCGGATCGATCCGGAGCGCGACCGAGCAGACCCTGCGCAATTATCTGGGCGGCTTCGGCTTCGCCGGCGACCGCGCGCTGGATCCGGTCGCGCCGCTCTCGGGTGGCGAGAAGGCGCGTCTGGTGCTGGCGCTGATCATCCGCCAGCGGCCGAATCTGCTGCTCCTCGACGAGCCGACCAACCATCTGGACCTGGAGATGCGTCACGCGCTCAGCGAGGCGCTGCAGGGTTTCGATGGGGCGCTGGTGCTGGTGTCGCATGATCGCCATCTGCTGCGGGTCACGAGCGATACCTTGCTGCTGGTGGATGGCGGCGGGCGTGCGACCTTTCGACGGGGATCTGGACGACTATCCCGCCTGGCTGGCCGGAGCGGGACGCGAGCGCGGTCCAGACGGCGAGGACGAAGCACGGCGCGCGAGGGCGGCGACCGCAAGCAGCAGCGACGTCAGGCCGCTGATGCGCGCAAGGCACTTGCAGCCGCTGAGCACGCGCGAGAAGGCAGCTGGAGCAGCGGCTCGCCGAGCTCAGCGACCGGCGCGCGAGCCTGGAGCAGGCGCTGGCGGCTCCCGCATCTCTACGAACGCGGATGGCAAGGACCCGGTTGCTGCAGCTGCTGGCCGAGCAGCGTCAGGTAGCGGCGGATCTGGAGGAGACCGAGGACGCCTGGCTGGAGGTTGGCGAGGCCATCGAGCAATTCCAGGGGGTTGCCCCGTGAGGACCGTGTGATCGTCAGGCTGATCTCTGCCGCGCTGCGCGATCAGGGGCGGGCGATGGCTGGACCGCGGCTGGCGCGGCTGCGTCGGCCTGTCGGACGCGGGCTCGTCGCCGGTCTGGTGTCTGCTCTTGCTCTACGGCGCCTGGCCCTTCGCGACGCTCTGGCGTCTGAACCAGGCGGTGGTGCGGGGGGATCGCGCGACGCTCGCCGACCTGGTGGACCTGGAGGCCGTGCGCGGCGAGATCGCGCACCGGCTCAACAAGGATCGACATCAGTGCTATCGAGAAGCTGTCTGACCCCTTTGTCGAGTGGCTGGAGGCCGGGTATCCGTCGGCACGGGGCCGAGGCGCCGAGGGCGTTGGTCACCCTGGATTGGGTGCGCGATCAGCTTGGCCCGGCCGCGTCGCCTGGGCTGGGCCTGCTGTCCGCTCTGACCTATGGGTTCTTCGACGATTGGCGCGACTTCCGGACGCGGATCGATCGGCCCGCAGCCAATCCGCTCGTTCTGCGGCTGCGGCTCGAAGGCGGAGGTTGGCGGGTCGCCATGGTTTACTATTGAGATGCCAGACACCAAGCTCAAATCCTCCGGCCGGGCGCGCCAGATCGTCGCCTCCCTGCTGACCTCCACCGAGACGCCCTTCAAGGACTACCTGAAGGCCACCGACTACTGCACCGCGATCATGATCTACACCGGTCTCGCGGAGGATCGCGAGTTCATGGCGCAGTGGCGCGCGGCCTTCACCGCCTTGATGGTGGCCAGTGAGACGGAGCGCAAACGCCTGCTCGAGCGGCTGCGGAGCGATTTCAAGCAGCGCCGTTCACCCTTGCCAAGCTTGATGCAAAGTCGGCGCGACGAATAGGGTCGGATGAATCGCGGGTTGCAATCGCATGCCCCAAAGCCTGAAGCTATCGACCATCTTAACTGTTCAACTCGACCCCATAAGGATCCCCGTCGCATGTCTTCCTTGACTAATCCCATCAAGAACCCTCCAAACGATCAGGTCTTCGACCTGCCGCCCCTGCCCATGGACGCGGACGGGTTGGCGAACGACTTCAGGCGCTATTACGCCCATACCTTCGGTCGCGACCGGGACTGTTATTCGGCCTACTACCCCTACAAGGCACTGGCCATCACCTTGCGCGATCGCCTGATGGAGCGCTGGAAGAGAACCCGTCAGGCTTACGACGACGTGGACTGCAAGCGCGCCTACTACCTCTCGCTCGAATTCCTGATGGGTCGGACGCTGTCCAACGCCATGCTCAATCTGGAGGTCGACGACGCGGCGGGGCAGGGGCTTTACAAACTCGGGTTGATGCTTGAGGAAATCGCCTCCAACGAGCCCGATCCAGGGCTCGGCAATGGCGGTCTGGGTCGGCTCGCCGCCTGTTTCCTGGACTCCTGCGCGACCCTGCAACTGCCGGTCAGGGGTTACGGCCTGCGCTACGAATACGGCATGTTCCGCCAGATCATCGACGACGGCGAGCAGGTCGAGGAGCCCGATCACTGGCTGCGCGACGGCAATCCCTGGGAACTGGAGCGTCCCGAGTTCACCCAGCGGATTCAATTCGGCGGCCGGACCGAGAGCTACACGGATCAGCGAGGCCGGACCATCGTTCGCTGGGTGGACACCAACGACGTGCTGGCCGTCCCCTACGATATTCCGGTCCCTGGGTATCGCAACGAGACCGTCAATACCCTCCGGTTGTGGAAGGCAGCCGCCACCGACGAGTTCAATCTCGACGAATTCAACGCCGGTAGTTATCCGGAATCGGTGGCCCAGAAGAATGCCGCCGAGCACATCACCATGGTGCTCTACCCCAACGACGCCAGCGAGAACGGCAAGGAGCTGCGCCTGCGCCAGCAGTTCTTCCTGGCGAGCGCGAGCATCAAGGACGTGCTGCGCGATTGGGTCCGCCTGCACGGGCGAGGATTTCAGCCGCTTCGCCGAGCTGAGTTCCTTCCAGCTCAACGATACCCATCCGGCGGTGTCGGTCGCCGAGCTGATGCGTCAGCTGATGGACGAGCATCATCTGGAGTGGGGTCCGGCCTGGGACATCATCCGCCAGACCATGGCCTACACCAACCACACCCTGTTGCCCGAGGCGCTGGAGCGCTGGCCGGTGCGGCTGTTCCGCCAGCTCCTGCCGCGCATCCTGGAAATCATCTACGAGATCAACGCCCGCTTCCTGGCGGAGGTCGCCTTGCGCTGGCCGGGCGACATCGATCGCCAGCGCCGCATGTCGCTGATCGAGGAGGGGCATGATCCGCAGGTGCGGATGGCCTATCTGGCGATCGTGGGGAGCTATTCGGTCAACGGGGTCGCCGCGCTGCATTCCGAGCTGCTGGTCGAGGGCCTGTTTCGCGACTTTCACGACCTCTGGCCCGGCAAGTTCAACAACAAGACCAATGGCGTGACCCCGCGTCGCTGGCTCTCGCTCTGCAATCCGGGGTTGCGCGACCTGCTCGACGAAACCATCGGCGACGGCTGGGTGTGCGATCTCGCACAGCTTTCACGGTTGGTTCCCCACGCCGATGACGCCGCCTTCCGCGCGCGCTGGCACCAGATCAAGCAGGAGAATAAGGGTCGCCTGGCGGAACAGGTGGCACAGCTCTGTCGGGTGGAATTCCCGGTCGAGGCCATGTTCGATGTGCAGGTCAAGCGTATCCACGAGTACAAGCGCCAATTGCTCAACGTCCTGCACGTCATCCATCTTTACAACCGCATCAAGCGTGGTGATACGGCGAACTGGACCCCGCGTTGCGTCCTCATCGGCGGCAAGGCGGCCCCCGGCTATTTCATGGCCAAGCAGATCATCAAGCTGATCAATAACGTGGCGCGGGTGGTCAACATGGACCCCGCGACCGAGGGGCTGCTGAGGGTGGCCTTCCTGCCCGATTACCGCGTCTCGCTGATGGAGGTGATCGCCCCCGGCACCGATCTGTCCGAGCAAATCTCGACCGCCGGTAAGGAGGCGTCGGGCACCGGCAACATGAAATTCATGATGAACGGCGCCGTGACCATCGGCACCCTGGACGGGGCTAACATCGAGATCCGCGACCAGGTGGGCGAGGAGAATTTCTTCCTCTTCGGTCTAACGGCGGCGGGCGTCGAGTCGCGGCGTCAGCACTATGACCCCAATGGCATCATCGCCAGCGATCCGGCCTTGATGGACGTGATGAATCTGCTCGAATCCGGCCATTTCAATCAGTTCGAGGGCGGCGTCTTCGATCCGATCATCCTCGCGATCCGCAATCCGCACGATCCCTGGATGACCGCCGCGGATTTTCGCGGTTTCATCGACGCCCAGGAATGCGCCGCCGCCGCCTACCGGGATCCCGAGCGATGGATCCGCATGAGCATCCTCAACACCGCGCGCAGCGGTCACTTCTCCTCGGACCGCACTATCGCCGAGTACAACCGGGACATCTGGCAGCTCGCCCAGGTTCCGCCCGGCGCCTGACGCGGCGGGTCAGCGCGGCGGGGGTCGCCGGGCGGCCAGCCCGGCGACCACGCGATTGCGGCCTTCGGTCTTAGCCCGATAGAGGAGATGGTCGGCCCGTTTCAGGAGGCTGTCGGCGCTGTCGTCCGGGGTCAGTTCCGTGACGCCGAAGCTGGCGGTCAAGGCGCGGTCCGGGTCGATGGGCCGCAGCGCACCGATCTGAACCCGCAGGCGTTCGGCGGCCTCGGTGGCGGCCTGGAGATCCGCGTCCAGCATGTAGATCACGAATTCCTCCCCGCCGAATCGCCCCGGCAGATCGGCGGCTCGCACTTGGGCAAGCAGAAGCGCGGCGACGGCGATCAAGACGGAATCCCCGCCTGCGTGTCCGCATTGGTCGTTGATGTGCTTGAAGTGGTCCAGATCGATCATCAGAAGCGAAAGCCGGTGGCGTCGGGCCTGTGCGTGCTCGATGCTGATGCTCAGCCGCTCCATGAAATAGCGTCGGTTGACGATGCCGGTGAGCGGATCGGTGCGCGCGAGCGCCTCGTTGCGCTGGTTGGCCAGCGCCAGCTCATCATGGAGACGGGACAGCTCGATGGCGAAATGCCCCATGCGCTCGATGATGTCGTTCTCTTTCGCGTCCGCCAGCTCGCCGATGAGCAGCGTGCCGCGACCGACCGCATAGGCGTGGAGCAGGTAGGTCTCGCCGGAATGAATGTCCTTGGCGACATAGGGTACCGGCGCGCGCCGAGGGAGACCGGGCTCGATGGTCAGGCTGTCGCCGTCGTTGGTCGCAAAGAAACGGGCGATGGGCTGACCCTGAATGCCTTTGACGCCGGCGAAGCGGGATCGAAAGGTGACGTTGGAATCGCTGATGCGCCCCTGTTCGTCGAGCTCGATGACCAGCAGGCGTCCCGAGTCGGTGACATAGTGTCTGAGCGCCGCGAGCAGATCTCGCTCGGTCGATGTCTCGTGGTTCATAGTGTTGGCATCAGGGTGCGTGCCCAACTGACGGCTGCTTCGCAGTCGGTGAGGAAGACATCGGCGCCGATCCCGCTTTCCGCTCGATCGGGCTTGCGAGCGAGTCACCAAGCATCCGCAACCGGGCGCACGCCTGAGCGCCGCGCCTTCAGGTCTATCGAAACAATAGCATACTGTCGTCGCGGACTGTCCGATAGACGGTATGGGCTCTGGCGATCAGGCGCGGGCGGAAGGGCGTCATGGTGGCTGGCGGAGCGACGAGGATTCAGGTTCTGGCTGGAAATGGAGCTTGAGCGAGCGACCTGCATTCCCAGGGATACCCGGTTTTCCTGGTTGGCGGATCCCGTATTCGATCGCGAGGCTCGCGAAAGATCGGGCATGGTTCTCCGTGACCGGTGTAATCGCGCGGACTGGCACCCACGTCGCATGCCGCGCGCAATCAATGACTCCAACCGGATGCCGCGATCATGATTCTTTCCCCGAGTTGGCGCTTGCTGATGCTGTTGAGCGGAATCGCGGCCTGGTCGAGCAATGCCGGCCCCGCCGCCCCGGTGTCAGCGATTCCACGTTTTGGCTATCGCGTGGTGGCAAGCTATCCGCACGATCCGACCGCCTTCACCCAAGGTTTGGTCTATGTCGACGGACAGCTTTTCGAGGGAACCGGGAACTATGGCGAGTCGGTGCTGCGTCGGGTCGATTTGGTCACGGGGCGGGTGGAACAGGAGACCCGGCTGGCATCACGGTTGTTCGGTGAAGGAATCACCGACTGGCGGGGCCGGCTGGTCCAACTGACCTGGCGCGAACGGCTGGGATTCATTCGCGACAAAGTGACGCTGGCGCCCCAGGAGACGTTTCGCTACCAGGGCGAGGGTTGGGGTATCACCCATGATGGGAGTCGGTTGATCATGAGTGACGGCACTGAGGTGCTGCGCTTCCTGGACCCGGATACGCGGCGCGTTGTCGGTCGCCTGACGGTGCGCGACGGTGAGCGGACCATCCCCGATCTGAACGAGCTGGAGTATATCCAGGGCGAGATCTGGGCCAACGTCTGGAAGCAGGACTTTATCGTGCGGATCGCACCGGAGACGGGTCGGGTGATCGGCTACGTCGATCTCGGAGGGCTTTCCCCGGTCTCTGGACAGTCCAAGCGCGGCGCGGTCCTGAACGGCATTGCCTATGACGCGACGGGCGGGCGGCTGTTCGTCACCGGAAAGTATTGGCCACGGCTGTATCAGATTCAGGTGATGCCGAAGTAGCGGGGTGCGGGGCCTCCGCGTCACAAGGAGTGTTCCAGGAAAGAACCGACTCGCTTCGCTCTGAGCCTCCGCGGGAACGGGGGCGTCCTTTCCGGCGGAACCGGATTTAAGCGTTGCCGGAAATTCTTGAGGCGATGCCCCGTGGCCTGAATCACTGTGTCGAAGGAGCGACGCTTGGTTTCCATGTCGTGTGGCGGTCGCGTTCGTCCATGCCAGGCTCCGACAAGCTGCGAGAGAGCGAATCCGCGACGGTGAGCGCTCGGATCCGGACGAGCCGGCGTCTCGGGCGACTGATCTGTTGCGCACGAAACGCCGTCGTCACAAATGTGTGGACTCCGCCGAGCGCGCGAGCTTTGCTCCCTCGAAAAGGCGCGATATCCGCGACAGTTGCAACGGGCGTGGCGTCTAGCGCGTCATTCCGCCTGGTAGCCCGGTTGGCATCGATCCGCGATCGGAAACGACGGATCGGCGAAATCGTTTGATCTCGATCAGTTTTTTGGCTTCCTTTTGGTGCCCCTGTGATGAGGGTGCTGGTATCTGCCGAGCCGTGGTGGCAACTTTGTCTCAACGGACGTGGATGATTCAGGTCTGCTGGCAACGATACGGATGCCTCGGCCTGGGGTCAGGATCGACCAGCCGAGGCGGGACAGATAGTGCAAAAATGCGACATTCGTGGTTGGTGTGTCTTTTTTCGCCCAATCTGTTGCAAAACGCCATTCCGTCCTCTATAGTTCACAGCGCAAAGCATGATTGCGATCGGTTTCTGCAGTCAAACTGACAAATTCACAACAGCGGAGAACAGCATGAACAAGAAGCTACTGACACTAGCGGTCGCCGCCGCGATGGTTGCCCCAACCGCCGCGATGGCCGAAGCCATCCTTTACGGCACCTTGCATGTATCCATCGACTGGGCGGATGTCGAGGGCTATAGCACCGAACCGGTCGTCGATCCTCGCACCGGCGCCGTCGTCGGCCAGGTATCCACTGATTACAAGGGCTGGGGCGTAGCCGGCTCTGGCGCGACTCCCGGTGCCAAGCGTGCGAACCGGGTTGGCGTCAAGGGCTCCGAGGATCTCGGTAACGGCCTGAAGGCGATCTACCAGGTCGAGTTCGGCATCCAGTTGAGCGAGGAAAGCACGACGGGCAACGTCGCTTCCGGTAGCAGCAGCGAATCGGTCACCATGCGTAACAGCTACGTCGGTCTGGCCGGCGGCTGGGGTACCTTCCTGGTTGGCCGTCACGATACCCCGATGAAGATCTCCACCGCCAAGCTGGATCTCTTCGCCGACACCATGGCGGACTATAACGGCACGGTTGGCTTCGATGACATTCGCGCCGATAACGCCGTTGCCTACATCAGCCCCAGTCTGAGTGGGTTCCAATTGGCGGCCGCGACTGTCGCTGGTGGTACATCGACCGCGATCAATAGCCAGAATCTGAACTCCGACAGTCTGGCCGAGGCCTACTCGGTTGCTGGTATCTACAGCAACGGTCCTTTCTACGGGTCCTTGGCCTATGAGTCGCTCGGCAACGAGCTGTTCATGAACTCGGTAACCAGTCAACTGGGCGCCACCTTCCCCAACGGCGCACCTCGCGTGGGTTATGTCGAGGACGACTACACCAAGTGGCGTTTGGGTCTGGGCCTGATGGATTGGAACGGCTTTACCCTGGACGGTATCTACGAAGAGCAGAAAGACCTGCCGGGTGGCCAGAAGAATCCTGGGCTTGCCGCCGACAAGTTGAGTCTCTGGCAGATCCAGGCCGGCTACACCTTTGGCAACAACATGGTCAAGGGTATGTACGGCAACGGCAATCGTGATGGTCGCGTTGCCCCCAATGCTCCGCCGGCCGTCAAGGCTGCTGTCGATGGCGACTACTACACCTGGGCCATCGCTTTCGATCACAACCTGAGCAAGCGCACCAAGGCTTATGTCCTCTACACGCAGGTTGACGACGACAAGGAATCCACCGACTGGGACGGCTTCTCGGTTGGTATGATTCACAGCTTCTAAGCCGACTGGCCGAAGCTTTTGGATTGAAAACGGGACCTTCGGGTCCCGTTTTTTGTGCGCGTGTTTCGGCGGATTGCGACCCGCGCTCTGGCGAAAGGACTTCGTCAGTGAGCCTTCATCGTCTTGGGGCCATCCCCGGACCCCAGGATCAGGACATCGGCGGGGCGGAGCGCGAAGATCCCGACCGTGACGACGCCGGCGATATTGTTGATTTGTTGCTCAAGTGCGACGGGATCCACGATCTCGAGGTTCTGGACATCCAGAATGAGGTTGCCGTTGTCGGTCACGAAGCCTTCCCGCCAGATCGGGGTTCCCCCCAGTTGAACGAGTTCGCGGCCAACATAGCTGCGCGCCATCGGAATGACCTCGATCGGTAGGGGAAAACGTCCCAGGACCTTCACCAGCTTGCTTTCGTCCGCGATGCAGACGAATCGTCGGCTCGCGGCGGCGACGATCTTCTCGCGCGTCAAGGCGCCGCCGCCGCCTTTGATGAGCTGGAGACGCTCGTTGGATTCGTCTGCGCCATCGACGTAGAGCGAAAGCTCCCCCGCGGCATTCAGATCCAGCACCTCGATGCCGTGACGCTTCAGGCGTTCGCTCGAAGCCTCGGAGCTCGATACCGCGCCCTCGATGCGACCCTTGATCGTTGCCAGCGCGTCGATGAAATGATTGACGGTCGATCCGGTTCCGACGCCAATCACGCCCCCTTCCACATAGGTAAGTGCCGCTTCGGCGGCCTGTTTCTTCAGCGCATCTTGGTTCATGGCGTCCTCAAATGGTTGTGATTGTCGGCCTGGCATCATAGCAAAGACGCATGCTTGCCTAGCGGGCTGCCCGGCCTGTGGCAGTAAGTGTGCGATTCGGTGAAGACTGCGTCGAGTGGGATGTCCCAGGGCTGGGCTGCGATCCGGGGAACCTTCTGGAGCTCATGCGCGATGCCGAACAGGCGGGGTCTACGCCAGTGGGTGCGGATCCTCAGATAGCCCAGCGTGCGATCGTAAAAGCCGCCGCCCATGCCGAGGCGATGACAATCGGCATCGAAACCGACCAATGGCAGGATCATGAGGTCGAGCATCCAGGGGCTGAGAAGATGGCGTCCGCGCGCGATCGGCTCCGGGATGCCGAAACGGTTTGGCCGCAGCCGGTCGCCAGAGCGATAGCGGACGAACCAGAGTCGCCGGCGTCCTCGTCCCTCTCGCAGCGGTCGCAGGACCGGGAGATAACAGGCTTTGCCTGCGGCTAGGGCAATGTGGATCAAGGGTCGTGGGTCGATTTCGCCGTCCGTCGGCCAATAGAAGGCGATCCGTTCGGCCTTCAGAAAGACCGTGTTCGAGGCCAGTCGGTTGGCGAGTTGCCTTGCGTGCAGGCGTTGACGACGTTCGTCCAAGCGGCGGCGACTCGTGCGTAGCTCGCGTCTGATGAAGGGTGGGGTGGTCATGCGAAGGGAGGGACACCCCCCATTGGTGCCGTTGCTGGCCTTTGTTCTTGAACCAGGCGGTTCAAGTGGGGACAGTCGACGCCGCTTCAGGCTTTCCGCTCGGAGGCGGACATGCGCAACAGCATTGCTATCATGTCCCCCGGGTAGCGATTAGGCTCAAGAAAATACCCAGGCCGCCGTCGAACACTACAGGGGGTGTCTTGAACTCAAAGGCTATACTCTTTCGTCGGATGCGTCCAGCGGAGGCTCGGTCCGGAGGTCGGGTTTGGCCTCCTCGGGGCTTTCTTCCGGATCGCCAGCCAACGCCAGATTGACGCGTTCCTGCAACTGACGCAGGCGTCTGGTTGGATCAGCGTCGGGGCCAGAGCGCGCGCGCTGGAACTGAATGAGGTCGTTGGCGATGTTGAGCGCCGCCATCACGGCGATACGGTCGGTCCCAATGACCCGTCCGCTTTGACGAATCTCACGCATGCGGTGGTCGAGCAGACCTGGCCGATGCCTTAAGGTCGTCCTGCTCGTGGAATTCGCAGGCGATCCGATACTCCTTGTCCAGGATCTTGATGGTGACTTGCGACGGCTCTTCGATCACAGATTCTCCTCCATTGCGCGCAATCGGGACAGCATGGCCTCGACGCGGCTTCGTGCCTGTTCGGTCTTTTCGATCAATTCGCTACGCTCCGCAGACCAGGGACTCCTGACGTGCGCGCAACGAGGCGTTTTCGTCCCGAAGCTTTTCGTTCAGACGGATCAGGGCATTTACCTGCTGCTCAAGTTGGTCGAGGTCAAAGTTGGCCAAAGTCCACGACTCCGTTGAAATTCTGCGCACTATAGAAGGGGCTTAGCGGGCGGTCAATCGGGTGAGGGCCCATGCTATGATCTCTGCCATTCGAAACGATCAGGCGCATGCCATTGCCCCGGAAGACTCCCGCGGACACCCCGGATTCTCGGATCGACCAGTACCTGGCGGCTAGCCCCCTGACCCCGACCTTGAGCGAGGCGCATGGGATGCTCTGTGGCCTGATCTGCGGGGGCGACAAGGATCCCGTGGAAACCTGGCTCGACCAGATCCTGCCCGCCGAGGGTGCGGATCATCAGGTCCTCCGCGAGTCGCGGGCCGAACTCCGCGATTTCGCCCGACCGATTGAGAACCGCATCCTTGGCCCGGATCTATCGCTTGCATTGCCGGCGCTAGAGGACTCCGATGCGCTCATCGAGCGCGCGACCTCCGTCTACGACTGGGTGCGGGGTTTTCTCTACGCCCTGGGCGTCCTGGGGATTTCGGAAAAGACGCTTTCGCGCGAGGGCGGCGAGATCCTGGGCGATCTGACCGCCATGACGCGCATGGATCTCGATGATCTGGACGAGTCCGAGGAGAACGAACTGGCCCTGACCGAGGTGACCGAATTCATCCGGGTGGCGGCCATGTTGATCCATGACGAACGGGCCGTTGCCCGCGACGAGGATCCAGTCGTCGATGAACCGGCGTGGAATACAAGCGTCGACGCCGGACCCTGGCGCAAGGCGATCGGTCCGGAAGGGATCGCCATCCTGCCGGCGGCGCGCGAGGTCGTCCGCAATCGTGACGTCCACTACCCCTTTCGCCAGAGCAGCGACTTCGAGCTATCTGACCGGCTTCCCCGAGCCTGACGCCTTGCTCGTCATCGCTCCAGGGCGCAAGGAGGGCGAGTCCATCCTCTTCTGTCGGCCGCGTGACCCGGAGCGCGAGCAGTGGGACGGTGCGCGCATCGGCGTCGAGGGCGCGACCGCGCGATTTGGGGCCGATCAGGCCCATCCGCTTGAGCGACCTGAACGAGGTCATGCCGACCCTGATCGACGGTCGCGGGCGTCTCTACTACCCGGTCGGCGCGGATACGGCACTCGATGCGCGGGTCATGGGCTGGGTGCAATCAGGTGCGCGCCAAGGCGCGCGTCTGGCGCCGTTGCCCCGGACACCTTCGTCACCATCGAGTCGCTGCTGCATGAGCAGCGATTGCGCAAGAGACAAGGCCGAGATCAGGCGTGATGCGCCGCGCCGCGCCGCATCTCGGCCGAGGCGCATCGGCGTCTGATGCAGGTGTGCCGGCCCGGGATGCACGGAGCGCGTTCTGGAGGCCGAGTTCCAGCATGCCTGCGCCAGCGGGGGCGCGCGCTTTCTGGCCTATCCGTCCATCGTCGGCGGCGGTGCCAACGCCTGCATCCTGCACTACACCGAAAACCGCGCCCCTTTGCGCGACGGCGACCTGGTCCTGATCGACGCCGGGTGCGAGCTGGATGGCTATGCCTCCGACATCACCCGCACCTTTCCGGTCAACGGCCGTTTCAGTCCCGCCCAGCGCGAGCATCTATGAGCTGGTGCTCGAGGCCCAGGCGGCCGCGATCGAGCAAGGCGCGTCCAGGCTGCCGCTGGAACGAGCCGCATGACGCGGCGGTGCGGGTACTGACCAAGGGGCTGGTGCAGCCTCGGCATCCTCAAGGGCAAGCTCGGCAAGCTGATCAAGGACGAGGCCCACAAGCCCTATTACATGCATCGCACCGGCCATTGGCTCGGCATGGACGTGCACGATGTCGGCGCCTACAAGCAGGACGGCGACTGGCGGCTGCTGGAGCCTGGCATGGTGCTGACCGTGGAGCCGGGTCTCTATCTATCGCAGGCGGAGACGGTTCCGGCACGCCTATCGCGGGATCGGGATCCGCATCGAGGACGATGTGCTGATCACCGAGGATGGCAACGAGATCCTGTCCGCGGGGGCGCCCAAGGATCCGGACGAGATCGAGGCGCTGATGGCGGGATAGACGCCTGGCTGGGAGCGGAACCTTCACGCATGCGCCCGTTCTATCCTGTACCGCGATAATCTCCGCACCGATCGTCCGATCGATGACAGAGCAAGACAGAGTCTGAACTGACATGCACGACTACGACTTAGTGATCGTCGGCGGCGGTTTGGTGGGCGGCAGTCTCGGCCTGCGCCTTGAGCGGCATCCCGTCTCAGGGTCGCCATGATCGAGGCGGTGCCGACCTCGCGCCGAGCAACAGCCGAGCTACGACGAGCGGGTGATCGCCTTGTCGCTTGGGCAGTCGGCGCATCTTCGCCGCCATCGGACTCTGGCCGGAGATCGCGCCCGAGGCCGAGCCGATCCTCGAGGTCCAGGTCTCGGAGCGCGGGACGCTGTGGCTTCACCCGTCTCGATCACGCGGAGCATGGCGTCGAGGCCCTCGGTTATGTCGCTCCTGCACGCGCCATGGGGTTGGCGATTCATGCCGCGCTGCGGTATGCGCCGAACCTCGAGATTTTCTGTCCGGCGCGGCTCATCCAGCACGAGCGTCCGGGGCGACGGGGTCGACCTGGAGGTGCAAGCCGACGGCAAGCCGAGTCCGCTCCGTCTGCGCACCCGGCTGCTCGTGGCCGCCGATGGCGGCGACTCGGGCGTGCGCGGCCAGCTCGATCTCAAGGTCCGGGAGCACGCTTTACGGTCATGATGCCGTCATCACCACGGTGACTCCTGATCGGCCGCGCCCCGGCGTGGCCTTCGAGCGATTCACCGACACCGGTCCGCTGGCGTTGCTGCCCATGACCGGCGGTCGCTATTCCGTGGTCTGGACCTGCCGCGCGAATCGGAGACGGCCGATCTCCTCGCGCTCTCTGACGACGGATTTCCTTGCGCGCTTGCAGGGGCGTTTCGGCTATCGGCTCGGTCGGCTGGGGCAGGCCGCCCCGCGCCGTGCCTATCCGCTCAGACTCCTGCTGACGCGCGATTCGGTGCGGGAGCGGTTGGTTCTGATCGGCAATGCGGCGCATACCCTGCACCCGGTCGCCGGTCAGGGTTTCAATCTCGGACTGCGCGATGTCGCCGCGCTGGCGGAGGTCCTCGCGGACAGTGCCCGACAGGGCGGCGATCCGGGGAGCGCGGCGACGCTCTCGGACGTACCGCCGCTGGCGTGGCCGCGATCAGCCGACGACGGCCAATCTGACCGACGCCCTGGCGCGTCTCTTCGTCGTGCCCTGGGCGCCGGTCCGGGTCGCGCGCGACGCTGGCATGCTCGGGGCTCGATCTCATTCCGGCCGCGCGCCATCTGCGTCGCCAGCGTTTCATGGGGCTTGGGCGGACGTCTGCCGCGCCTCGCCCGGGAGCTGTCCTTGGAGAAGGCGCGATGTCTGATGCCGAGCAATCCTTCGATGTCGTCGTGGTCGGTGGCGGCATGGTCGGCGCCGCCCTCGCGGCCGCCATCTCCGGCAAAGGTCTCTCGATCGCCGTCATCGAGACCCGGGAGCCGCACGCGCGATTGGCCGCCTGGCGAGATCGACCTGCGCGTCTCGGCGCTGAGCCGGGCGAGCCAGCGGATCCTGGAGCGCCTCGGAGTCTGGGAGCGCATCGCGCGAGCTGGGCGCCAGTCCCTATCGCGAGATGCGGTGTGGGACGCCGTCGGTCGGCGGGCGCATTCATTTCGACAGCTCAGGACCTGGGCGAGCCCGATCTCGGCCACATCGTCGAGAACCGCGTCATCCAGCTGGCGCTCTGGGAGTCCGCTGGAGTCCGCCGACGACATCAGACTGCTCTGTGCCCGGCTGCCATTGCGGACATTGAGCATCGGCGAGCCGGGCACGCGCTTGATCTTGACCGATGGGCGCGCGATCGACCGCCCGGCTGCTGGTCGGCGCCGATGGTCGGGACTCGCTGGTCCGCGAGCTGGCCGGCATCGACACCGAGGGCTGGGACTATGACCAACGCGCCATCGTGGCCAATGTGCGAGCCGGCCGACTGGCACGACGAGACCGCTTGGCAGCGCTTTCTGCCGACCGGCCCCCTGGCGCTGCTGCCGCTGGTCGACGGACGCTGCTCGATCGTCTGGTCCGCCACCGACGAGCGTGCGGCGGAGCTGATGGCGATGGACGATCAGTCCTTTTCGGCCGCCGTGACGGATGCCTCCGAGTCCCGGCTTGGCGCGCTGACGCTCGAGGGGCCGCGCGCGTCCATCCCGCTGCGTCTCCAGCATGCCAAGCAGTATGTGCGACCGGGTCTGGCGCTGATCGGCGACGCTGCTCATGCCATCCACCCACTGGCCGGTCAGGGCGTTAATCTCGGCTTTCTGGACGCGGCCGAGCTGGCGGCGGCCCTGGAGCTGGGCCGCGAGCGTGGGCGCGACTTCGGCGGTCTCTGGACCTTGCGACGCTACGAGCGGGCGCGGCGCGGAGACAACCAACTGATGCTCGCGGCCATGGATGTCTTCAAACGGCTGTTCAGCAACGACCGGCAGCCAGCATGCCAGCCTGCGCAGCCTGGGGCTAGGCGTCGCTGATCGCCTCCCGCCGATCAAACGGCTCTTCATGGACCGCGCCCTGGGTCTTGGCGCCGATCTGCCGCCCTTGGCGAGGGCTTGAGCGGGGTGGCGATCAGTTCCTTGCATCCCTGGCGCCGTTTTTTCGATTTGGAGCGGGCGTCGCTTTTGGTTAGTCTTGCGGCCAATTCGGGCGGCCTGGCGCAAGGCACGGACGTCCCCACCGAGCCCTGATCGAGGCCCGCGAGCCATGCCGACCATTCCAGACATCACGGAGACCGAGCAATGGATCATGCGCACCACGCTGCGCGAACGTTACGGCAGCGATCTGGATCTCCAACTCGCCGACGCGGAGATTCGTCTCCACGCCTCAGACCGCGAACTGACGAACTGTCCGGTCGTCTTCTGGCAAGCCGAGGACGGCTGTCACTTCGTTATCTTCAAGAGCGGCGAACGCACCTATCGCTGCCAGTTTTTCTACAAGCCCTATAAACAGATGGGGACTGGGGTTGATGAGTACGACGATCTGGCCGAGTGCGCCGTCGCCCTGCTTGCAGGCCCAAGCCGACTTCGTCGCCGAGGAACGCGGAGACCTGCCGAGCAGGGGCACGCGCGCCTGACGATGCCCCACCCCTAACCGCCTGAAATTTGCTCAAGTGAGGACGACCATGTCAGCCAAGAATGCCTTTTACGCCCAGTCCGGCGGTGTCACCGCCGTCATCAACGCCTCCGCCTGCGGCGTGATCGAGACGGCCCGCCGTCACAAGGACCAGATCGCCAACGTCTATGCCGGCCGCAACGGCATCATCGGCGCACTGACCGAGGATCTGATCGACACCAGTCAGGAGTCGGACGAGGCCATCGCCGCGCTGCGCTACACGCCCTCCGGCGCCTTCGGCTCCTGCCGCTACAAGCTCAAGAGCCTGGAGGCCAACCGGCGCGAGTACGAGCGTCTGATCGAGGTCTTCAAGGCCCACGACATCGGCTATTTCTTCTACAACGGCGGCGGCGATTCGGCCGATACCTGTTACAAGGTCTCGCAGCTCTCCGCGACCCTGGGCTACCCGGTGCAGGCGATCCATGTGCCCAAGACGGTCGACAACGATCTGCCGATCACCGACTGCTGCCCTGGCTTCGGCTCGGTCGCCAAGTACATCGCCACCTCCGCGCTGGAAGCCTCGTTCGACGTGCGCTCCATGTCCAAGACCTCGACCAAGATCTTCGTGCTGGAGGTCATGGGCCGTCATGCCGGTTGGATCGCGGCCGCCGGCGGTCTGATCGAGGACCACAACATCCCGGTCATGATCCTCTTTCCGGAGATCGAATTCGATCAGGCGCGCTTCATCGCGGCGGTCAAGGAGAAGGTCGAGCGCTTCGACTTCTGCACCATCGTGGTCTCCGAAGGGGCCAAGTATCCCGACGGCCGTTTCCTGGCCGAGCAGGGCACGCGCGATGCCTTCGGTCACGCCCAGCTCGGCGGTGCCGCGCCGGTGGTCGCCAACATGATCAAGGACGCCACCGGCTACAAGTTCCACTGGGCGGTGGCGGATTATCTCCAGCGCGCCGCGCGTCATCTCGCCTCCAAGACCGACGTCGAGCAGGCCTATGCCATGGGCCGCGCCGGGGTCGAATTCGCCCTGGCCGGACACAATGCCGTGATGCCGACGGTCAAGCGTCTGAGCAACGATCCCTATGCCTGGGAAGTCGGCGAGGCGCCGCTGTCCGAGGTCGCCAATGTCGAGAAGTTCATGCCGCGCGACTTCATCACCGAGGATGGCTTCGGCATCACCCCGGTGTGCAAGGAATATCTGATTCCGCTGATCCAGGGCGAGGACTACCCGCCCTTCGAGCACGGCCTGCCCAAGTACGTGACGCTCAAGAACGCCCCGGTAGCGCGTAAGCTCGCGCCTTTCGAGCTGTAACCAAGCTCGGCGGCGCGGTCGTGACGCTCGACCAGGCGCGCACGCTGATCCGCACCCAGGTCGCGCTCGGCAGCGGCTACAACCGCCATGCCGTGCGTCTGATCCTGGGCGAGGTCCAGCGCGTGCATGGTCAGGGTGCGGTCGATGCCCTGATCCGGGAGCTGGGTCTGGAGCATGCCTTCGGACTCAGACCCGGGATGGATTACGCCAGCGTGGGGCGCTAGATCTTTCACCCTTGTCTCTTGTCGGCCGGATCGTCATGCCGGGTTGCCCTCACTCTGGATGTCGCGAAGACGCCCTCCGCGCCGAGGTCATGCTCGGCGCTCATATTGGTTTGGTGCCTTGGCGGCCCGATCGCCATCAACGGAGGGAGTCGATGGATTGCAGGAGCCGATACAGCCAGGCAAGCGCGTCCGGGAAGAGCACGGGGATCAGGATAAGCGCAGCCGCGACGAGCTTGCCCCAGAGGGCGCCGATCACCCCGCCGATCGAAAGCCGGTCGCCGGAGGCGGTAAACATGCGACCGAGCAGTGGATGCTGCTCCAGCAGAATGACGACGTACATGATCAACGCAAAGGCAGACAAGATCAGCATGATGGCCGCCGTTGTCATCATCCGTTCGTTGACCGGCGGATAGACATTCATACCGAGCAGGATGGTCATGGGCGCAAGGACGGCACACCAGGCGCTGGAGCGCACGGCGGTGAGGCCGTAGCGCATTTCCGCGACCAGGCGTGCTTGCCACGCCTCGAATGCTTGGGTCGATCCGGACGGGAACGGCCAGGTGCCCTTTAACAATTGCAGCGTTTGCCATCGCCAGATCGCGTCCGGGCAGGTGAATAGGGCGGCCAGATCGAGCTTGCGGAAACAGAGACTGAAGGGCGATTGCGGCAGGGCGCGCAGGTGCAGCGGACTGGCCCAGCTCGGCGAGTCGCTGTCGTTGCCGGAGTCTGCTTGACGATCCGCTCGGGCGTCGCGGGGGAGCTCCGCCGTTGGTGCCAGCAGTTGGGCGAGACAGGCCAGATGCCTCGATTCGGCCTTGAGTTGGAAGAGAAACCAGATCCCGAGTGAGAGCAGGGTGACATAGACGCATAGAGCCGGCAAAGGTGAATCCACCGAGGCGGGCAGACCGCCAAAGCCGCTTGCCAGCAAGAAGGCGACGATCCCCGCCACCACAAAGCTCAACCCGACCTGACCATGGCAACTGGCCTGATTGGCAGCCGGGGCGACATCCGTGCCCCCCTCAGTACGCGCAGGTGTCCGCAGCGGCGCGTGCGCCACAGGAAGAGTCGCCACCCCGCCAGAATCGCGGCCCAGACGTTGAGTAGGCATAGACAGATCAGCGCGGCCAAGTCGCGGCCGTGCGCGAGCGCCCTGACCCTGTGAAAGGGCGAGTCGATACGCATCTCGAAAACGCGCCACAAGGCGATGACAACGACCAGGAGGCCGACGAAGACCAGTGCCCCGGAGAGCCAGCGCCCCACGTCTCGGGGGATCTCGTCCGGATGGGGACCTTGTTCCCGTGCGTCCACCTCCGCTTGGAACGCGGATTTCTTCACGCCCCGCAGCAGATTCAGGTTCCGCCATGGGGCCAGCATGACCAGGTGCGTCTCCCCCCGTGTGATCAGCCACCAGGCAAGCAGGGTGAGCAGTAAGCCGGCGGCGACAAAGAAGACCTCGGCCGGACGCTCCAGCAGCAGACGTCCATCGGCCGCCAAGAGCGTGCCGCGAGACTTCCGCTGCCCGGTCGCTTGCGCGGTCCCGCCCGTCGGATCGAGCGATTGAAAACCCGCCAGCGTTGTGACCCAGAGACGTGCCTCGGCCGCTGGTGCGTGCTTGCCGAGCAGATCGAGCGCGGCACGGAACATGTTCGCGGCATAATCCGCAGGGAAGGCAAGGCGTGATTTGGCTTTCCGGTCCCGCGTCTGCCCGTCACTCCCGCAGTTCGTTGGTTGGCGGTCACCATCCATGCAGAGCATGGTGTCTCCGGCCGGGATAACGATCGAGCCACGGCTGATCTTGCGGTAATCCGGGTGGGCCGTCAGATAGTCCATCTCCATCAGCACCGGCAAGGCGCGTGGGAGCAGCTTGCGTACCTCGTTGAGGAGAAAGAGGCGGTCGCGCACATCGGTCGCGACGATGACGACTATGCTCGGGCGCACATACTCGCGCAAGGCGTCGAAGGTGCCGTAGAGCATCAGCTCGTCCGATCGGGCGCTGAGCGCCCGGTGATAGGCGGGCGGTCGATCCGCGATTTCCTCGATCCCGGAGAGGTCCAGTTCCAGCAGTCGGCTCTTGGCGTGAAGCTGTGAGCGCCAGGATTCGCTCCGTTGGCGATCGATGTCGGAATGTTCGGCGCGAATCGCGGAGAGGTTCTGCGAGAAGCTCGTCACCCGCGTGCAACGGACGAATTCAGCCCAGGGATCGGTCCCTGTGGGGGGCTTGTCGCCGTCCTTTCCGCAATTGACCCCAGCCCGGGGCAGCAGCGCCGAGACGCCCTGGCCAAAGGTCGACTCTTCGGCCAGGACGACGACCTTGCCTTGGATACCCTGCCTGCTCCGATAGGCTGCCAGGGTCTTCAACTGCTGCTCCAATCCGATCGCAAGCGAACGGTAGCGGAACCGATCAGAGGTGCTGGCAATCCGACCGACCCACCGCTCGACCTCGTCATTGCTCTCGACCGTGGCCGAGGGTGAGACGAGCTGTATCGAAAGGGCCGGGGCTTCACTGAGCAATGGGCCGAGTACCAGCGTGAGGGATTGCAGCGATCCGGAGAAGGTCGGCCCGATGATGTGCAGGTCGCTGACGCTGTGCTCGGTGGCTGGTACCTTTCCCGCGCGATCGCAGGGCGTCGTCAGACCTGTGGCATCGCCAGGGCCGACGAGCGACATGGCGCAGCGGGCGGCCACCCCGAGCGCCTCCGGATGCACGCCGAAGGCGGGCGATTCACCAACCAGGAAGACCACATAGTACTCGGCGCCAGGGACCGCGACACCGTGGCCGACCACTGCCTTATCCACGCCCCGCGCCCCTTCGCGCCAGCGGTCCCTGCGAAAGACCAGCACGCTTGGCCAGCGGCGCTGCTGCTCGCGGAATGGTTCGCTGCCGTCCTTGAGCAGATTGCTGGCACTCCCTGCCGAATCGACCAAGCCGCGATCCCAGGTCAGGGCGAAGCCGTCGATGACGTAATCGCTGGCGTCGAATGCCCTGATCAGCGCTGACAACTGACTGTCGAACATTCTCCCGAAATGGGTCTCCAGCGGATCCGCGACGGTGACCACGGCCGAGCGGACACTGATGTGACCGGCGGCGGAACCCAAATGTGCCAGCGGGCACAATGGGCTCGGGATCTGTGGCGTGGACAGGAGATACGGCGGCTTCGCGTCGCAGGTTAAAGGCTGCGCTTCGCCGCCCGCCGCGACGGGCGTCGCGACGAGCAAGACCCAGGCGATGGCCAGCGTGATCAACCTCGCGCACACGCGGGTGGCGCGCGGCGCCTCGCTCAGAGCGAAAGTCATCATCGTTCCCCCTCCCCGGCTTTGGCGCCCTCATGTCCCGTCGCGCTGAAGCTGACTTCACGTCGGTGGAGATCGGGACCAGCTCGCCGACCGCGCTTCCATAAACCCCGCCATTTGTCTTGGCGCATCGAAGGATAGACCGCGCGTCCGGGTATTCAAGAGATCGCTGGGATCGCGGGCAGTACCGCGCCACGGCGCGGATTCGATTAGTCGGCCGTCCCTTGGATATCCCAAGGATTGGGATTTCCAAGCCTCCGATGGTCTACAATCCGCGATCAAACCTCGCAGTGGGCCCGTCAGGGCCTTTTTTCTTAGGGCTGACGCCGCCGCGACCGAACGACTGATCAACAGAGACTCATTCATGGACTTATCCAAGGTTTCACGGGGCGACAATATCCCCCATGCCATCAACGTGATCATCGAGATCCCGTCCCACGCCGAGCCGGTCAAGTATGAAATGGACAAGGAGACCGGCGCGATGTTCGTCGATCGCTTCATGTCCACGGCGATGCACTATCCCTGCAATTACGGCTATGTGCCGCACACCCTGTCGTCGGACGGCGATCCGGTGGACGTGATTGTGGTCACCCCCTATCCGCTGATTCCTGGGTCCGTGATCAAGTGTCGCCCCATCGGCGTCCTGACCATGACCGATGAGTCGGGCGATGACGCCAAGATTCTGGCGATCCCGGCCGACAAGCTGTTCAAGGGCTATCGTCACGTCGAGAGCTTCCGCGACATGCCTCAGCATCTGTTGGACCAGATCGCGCACTTTTTCGAGCACTACAAGGATCTCGATGAGGGCAAATGGGTGCGTGTCGGCGGCTGGGGCGGCCGCGAGGAGGCCTACCAGGAGATCATGGCAAGCGTCAAGATGTTCGAGGACGCACCGGAGAAGCCGGCCTTCTGATGCCGTTCACCCATTTCACCCCGAGCGGCGAGGCCCACATGGTGGATGTGGGCGATAAGCCCGCGACCCACCGGCGCGCGGTCGCCGAGGGTCGCATCCGCATGGATGCAGCGACCTTGGCGCTGATCGAGCAAGGTGGCCACGCGAAGGGCGATGTGCTCGGCATCGCGCGCATCGCCGGCATCATGGGGGCAAAGCGGACAGCCGATCTGGTTCCGCTTTGCCATCCGTTGAATCTGACACGGGTCGAGATCGATCTGACACCCTGTCGCGAGGATTCCTCGGTCTATTGTCGGGCAAGCGTCGAAACCAGGGGCCAAACCGGGGTCGAGATGGAAGCACTCTGTGCCGTCCAGGTCAGCCTGCTGACGATCTACGACATGTGCAAGGCGGTGGATCGGGGCATGACGCTGACCGATGTCCGCCTCGTGGAGAAGGACGGGGGGCGGTCCGGTCACTGGACGCGGGATCACGGCGGCGATGGGTGACTGATATGAATCCTTTCTACCAGGGCGCGCGATTCCTCACCGCGGCGGCCAAACTCCATCAGGCGCCCGCCGATCTCGGGCGCGAAGTCGCTTTTGCCGGGCGCTCCAACGCAGGCAAGTCAAGTGCCATCAATGCCCTCTGTCACCAGAAGGCTCTGGCGAGGACCAGCAAGACCCCGGGTCGCACGCAGCAGATCATCTTTTTCGAGTTGGATGCGGAACGGCGCTTGGTCGATCTCCCTGGCTATGGCTATGCCAAGGTGGCCGAGGCGATCAAGTGGGAATGGCAGGAGCATCTTTCCCATTATCTGGAGGGCCGGTGTTCGCTTGCGGGGCTGGTGATCGTGATGGATATCCGTCGTCCCCTGACCGACTACGACCAGCAGATGCTGACCTGGGGTCTGCGCGGCGAGATGCCGCTGCTGTTGTTGCTGACCAAGGCGGACAAGCTGAGTACAAGCGCCGCGCGCGCCGCTCAGCTCGCGGTCGAGCGCACCGTCGCGCGTGATGACGACAGGATCTCGGTGCGGTTGTTCTCCGCGCCCGAACGGCGAGGGGTCGAGGCGGTGCAGGGCCTGCTTGACCGTTGGCTTCAGTCGCCCGCGAGGGGGGACAGCCAATAGCGCCTTCTAAGGTTTGGGCGCGGCGGTTCGCAGATTGGAGTGGCTGTCGAGACCATGGAAGTCGGAGACGGCGTTCGGACAGGAGTCAATGGGTTTGGTCGTGGTCAGGATATTCACCTTGTGCTGACGGCTGGTGGGAAAGTTCGACGGGGCGCAGTACAGCACCTCTTGAGTGAAACCCTTGGCCGTGACCTGGAAGGTGTTGGCGATCTCCTGGAAGAGGTTGGGGTCGGTCGCGCCATGACAGAGATAGAGCCAAATGGTGGCGCCCTTGACAAACTTGGCGCGGACCTCGTCTAGCGTGAATTGGGTGGTCCCCACGGTGATCTTCACCGAGCCGCTATTCTCTCCGAAAGTGCCCCAGGTGCCCGCATAGGGATCGACGATGGCGCCCGCCCGTCCGCTGATGATCTGCGTCCATCGGCCGTCCGTACCGGACGGTGCAAGCAGGACATTGCTGCCGTCGTCCAGGATGGTGCCTTCCATGGCAACCAGCCCGGTGGTGGCATGCGAGAAAAAGTTCAGTCGGCTGATGGGCGCCTTGGCCTGGACGATCTTGAGCAGAAAGTCCCAGGCCGAGGCGATCTCAAGGCTCCCGGTGCCGGCCACGGCCTTGAAATCGAGCGTGTGCGGAAACCAGTGGTCGTTGCCTGGGGCGATCAGTTGCTTTTCCTTGTCGGGCGTCCAGGAAGCGGGCTTCGGGAAACTTCCGACCAGATTCAGTTCCCGCGCCTGCGCTGGCGCGCGCGCGGGGCTTGTGGGGAGGGGCGTATCCAGAGGGATTACACCCGCGACTGGACCGGGCGCGGACCCACCCCCGAGCAGGCCCGAATCGCCAGCGTCGGGCGTTGCCGATCCTTCCGTGCCCAAGGGGCCAGGTACGCGCGATCCAGCCATGTCATGACCCTCTAGTCGTCACGGCCCTGAGGTGGGGGCGGGCCTTGGTCATAGCCCGGCTCCGCATAGTCATCGGGCATCATGGAAGGATAGGACATGCCGTAGGGATCGGTGTGACAAGGGTGATCCCAACCCTGATAGCCGTGGTAGTAGCCGTTTTGGGTTGGGTCTTGACGGGGCATCGCGGGTGCGCGGCTAAACATCGCGCGCGCCGCTTCCCGTTGCTCGTCGGTCATCTGCTGGATGGTCTTGCGGTATTCCTGGTAACGCGCGGCCATTTCCCGTTGGCGTTTTTCCGCGTCGGCCCAAGGCGCGGTCTCCGGCATCTCCACCCCGCGCGCGGCCGCGTCTTCCCGCATCCGCTTCCAGCGCGCATCGCGCATCGCCTGGTGCTGCTGGCGCAGCGCTTCGATCTCTTCGGTGGTCTTGGCGCGATACGATGGGAATTCCGGTGTTGCGGGTGGGGCGGGCATCGCGGCCCGGGCCGACTCCCAGGGCGGTGTCTCCGGCATTTCGACCCCAAGTTCCGCCGCGTGGGCACGCAATTCGGCGTAGCGTTTCGCGCGCTCCGCGTCCATCGCGGCGCGTCGCTCCTCGGCCTTGGCACGGGCCGCCTCCGCCGGTGAAGGCGTCGCGACGGCCTCCTGGTGGGCTGCTTCGGCCACCGGTTGCGCTGACTCTGACGTGGCCGCGCTGGCGGTTGGCGGCTCTGCGGCAAGGGACGGGTTGAAAACGAACGCCTGGCTCAGGGCCAGCGTCAGGGCTGCGGCGGAAGGGAAGGTTAGGATCGGCAGTGTCTTCGGCATGGTCACTCCTCGGTTGGGTTATCGTTGTGGCGTCGACTCGATGCGTTTGGGAGTCGCTCGAATCGCACACGGCCTGTCGGCTTTCGGCCTTTGCTTGGAGGATATAGGTTCGGACGCTTCGGTTTTCATGTCCAGCGTTGGTTGAGGGCCGCGCGGCGCTCGCGACCGTTCAAGTGCGTGGATGCGCATCGCGTGAGGCCCGGCTGGCTTCTGGGATAGAATCCCGTCGCGATCGTCGGTTGGTCGACGGGCTCACGCCGAAACGAGGAACAAGATGCGAATTGGCGATTTGATGGTTGAAACCGGCGTCAAGTTCGGAACCAGTGGCGCGCGAGGTCTGGTGGCGGACATGACGGACTGGGTCTGTTACGCCTACACGCTCGGCTTCCTGGGTTACCTGAAGGAAAGGGGGCTCCTCTCCTCCGGGCGGGAGGTCGGAATCGCGGGCGATTTTCGCCCCAGCTCGCCTCGCATCATGCGCGCCTGCGCGCGCGCCGTGACCGACATGGGCTGCAAACCCCTCAATCTCGGCCATATCCCGAGTCCGGCCGCTGCCGCCCACGGTCTGGCGCGCGGGATTCCGACCCTCATGGTTACCGGCAGTCACATCCCGGACGACCGCAACGGCATCAAGTTCAACCTGGCGAGCGGCGAGATTCTCAAGCGCGACGAGGATGGCATTCGCGCCCAGGAGGTCGAGCGCCCCCTGGGTCTGTTCGATGCCAGCGGCGCCTTCGTCGAGGACCAAGCCGAGGTGCTGCCCGAGCCTGACATCGGTGCCTATCGCGACTACGTTTCGCGCTATCTGGATTTTTTTCCGCAGGATTGTCTCGCCGGTCTGCGGGTTGGGCTCTACGAGCATTCCAGCGTCGCGCGGGATGCCTTCGCCGAGGTGCTCACGGGGCTGGGCGCTACTGTGACCCGCTTGGGTTATTCGGACGTCTTCATGCCAGTGGATACCGAGGCGATCCGAGCGGAAGACATTGCCTTGGCCCGGGACTGGGCAGCGCCGGGCGGCTTCGATGCACTGGTGTCGGCCGACGGCGATGGCGATCGACCCTTGGTCGGTGACGAAACCGGCACCTGGTTCCGTGGCGACGTCGCCGGAGTGCTCTGCGCCCGTCAGCTCGGCGCGCGTGGCGTGGTGACACCTGTCAGCAGCAATACCCTGGTCGAGAAATGCGGCTGCTTCCAGACCGTCGAGCGCGTGCGGATCGGCTCGCCCTTCGTCATTGAGGGCATGTCGCGACTCATGGCCTATGGACTCTCCCCGGTCGTCGGCTACGAGGCCAATGGCGGCTTCCTGCTCGGGACCGACATCGAGCACGAAGGTCGGATCCTCCGCGCCCTGCCGACGCGGGATGCCGTGATCGTCGCTGTGACCATCCTCCAGGCGTCACGCGAGCAGGGCAAGCCGCTCTCGGCCCTGGCGGGAGACCTGCCGCGGCGCTATACCCATAGCGATCGTCTGAAGGACTTCCCCTCCGATCTCAGTCAGGCGCGGGTCGCCGCCCTGAACAGCGGCGATGCTCGCCAGGACAAGGCCGCCATCGAGACGATCTTCGGCGACGCATTCGGCGAAGTCGCCGCCACCGACGCGACCGATGGTCTGAGAATCACCTTCGCCAGCGGCGAGATCGCGCATCTGCGCCCGTCCGGCAATGCCCCCGAGCTGCGCGCCTACACGGAAGCGGATAGCCCCGAGCGGGCGGAGGCGATGAATCGAATCTGCATGGACCGGCTTGACGAGTGGCGGAAATAATCGGGTAACCGCCGCCGTCCTGTATGGAAGCGCCCGATATCCGCTGGCTGATCGGAATCAGAAGGTTTTTTCACAGCCGTTCAGCGCTCCACCCATTCCTGAACCTTGTAGCCGTCGACGATGGCGGAGTCCACCGTGAAGCGTACCTGTCCGCCATGGATGCGCTGCTCGACGATCAGTTCGCCCTTGGCGCTCACCTCGACAAGGGCGCCGGCGCGATCCAGGCCGTTGCGGGTCGTCACCCGCACCGACTTGCCGATATCCGCCGCAGCACTGTGCGGGTTTTTGGCGACATAGGTCTGTATCCGCCTAGGCTTGGGCGCGGGTGCCGGCTGCTCGTCCGCCTGCGGGATGGCTGTCGTGATGTTGGCATCGGGGGCGGCGGGATCGATCTGGTTAGCCGGATCGACTCCGACCTTGGGGTCGGCTTCCTCAGTGGCCTCCGACATGAAGGGCG
The DNA here is from genome assembly GCA_963818415.1 of uncultured Gammaproteobacteria bacterium. GTDB lineage: Bacteria > Pseudomonadota > Gammaproteobacteria > Chromatiales > Chromatiaceae > CAWFSC01. The sequence continues at coordinate 62,065 of CAWFSC010000006.1, forward strand.
GCTGATATGACTGACCCTTCATGGCGGCCATGACCACCAGACGCATCTCTTCTTTCGCCTCCCGCTCGGTCATCTGACCGCTCCGCACACGTTGCTGGATCGCCTGTTGCACGCCTTGGACGTTTTCGGCCTGTAGCTGCATGGTCTCGGCGTCCAGGCTGTTCAGATAGCTGCCGATGTAAGACCAGGCCAGGGCGAAGGCCAGCACCGAGCTCGCCAAGTGGGCAAAAAAGGGCTTCGCGGCCCTGTCCCAGTTCAGGACGGCAAAGACCAGCGTTGCGAAGGGTAGAAAGAGGCAGGCCAGACCCCAGAGGATGTGGGTCTGGAAGGCGACCACGACGATCCAGATAAAGCTGGCCAGTCCGATCAAGCCGACGACGATCAACAAGATTTCCATTGGTTCCTTCTCGCGGGACGCTTGGCTGAGTGCAGTCCATGACACGCGGAGGAGAGACGGCTTGGGTGCCGTCGCGTTGGGGCTCCCGAGCATCCGCGTCCGGCGTTGGCCGGCTCGGTCGATCAGGATCGATGGTAGACCAGCGTCCGGCCACGAAACCGAGACAGCTCGCACAGTGCGCGCTCGCGCCCAAGCCGACCGCTGCGCGGCGGATGGCCGAATGGCCTTTGCAGGGAAGTGGAGGCCGTCAGCGACCGATGGTCGCGTGGACATCGGGCGGCTTGATGGTCATGCGAGCCAGTCCGGAAAGGACTGGGATTTGCCTCAATCCGCGTTCAGATCTTCGAGCAGCCGACTGGGAACGCCTTGGTCGAGCTGGGTGAAGAGTTCGGTCACGCGCCGCTGAAGATCCTGGGTGTCGGCCTGCATCAGGATCTCCTTGATATTGAGGATGGCGCCCGGTTGCATGCTGAACTCGCGCAGGCCCATTCCCAGGAGCAGGCGGGTGAAACGGGGATCGCCGGCCATCTCGCCGCACATGCTGACCGGGACGTCGAGCACGCTTCCGGCCTCGATCGTCATGCGGATGAGTCGCAGGATGGCTGGGTGGATGGGGTCGAAGAGATAGTTGACCGTGTCGTCGAGACGGTCGATCGCCAGGGTGTATTGGGTGAGGTCGTTGGTCCCGATGGAGAGGAAGTCCATCCGCTGGGCGATGGCGCGCGCCGTGAGCGCCGCCGCCGGAACCTCGATCATGGCGCCGACGGGCAGGGCATCGTCGTAGGCGAGGCCGTCGCGGTCCAGGTCGCGTTTCAGCTCCGCGATCAGCACCAGCACCTGATCCAACTCCTGGACGCTGGTGACCAGCGGCAGCATGAGCCGGACCGGACCCAGCGCGGAGGCGCGCAGGATCGCCCGCAGTTGGGGGCGGAACAGCTCCGGCGCCTTGAGGCAGAGCCGGATTGCGCGCAGACCGAGCGCCGGATTGCAGGCGCTCGCTCCGTAATCGGTCACGCCCTCCACCCCTTTGTCGACCCCCAGGTCGAGCGTGCGGATGGTGATCGGGATGCCGTCGAGGTCCGCGACCATTGCGGCGTAGTTGGCCAGATGCTCCTCTTCGTCCGGCAGGTCGTTGCGGTTCATGTAGAGGAATTCGGTGCGGTAGAGGCCGACGCCAGAGGCGCCATTGGCCTTCGCGACCTCGACATCCTCGGGCAGCTCCAGATTGGCCTGAAGACTGATCGCGACGCCATCGCGGGTTCGGGCGGGCTGGCCGACCAGCTCGCGCAGCCGATGCCGGCGCGCCGCGCTCTCGCGCTGGCGCTGGCGGTAATCGCTCAGGGTGCGCTCGTCGGCATTGGCGAGCACGGTCCCAGTCTCGCCATCGACGACCACGAGTTCGTCCGCGCGCAGATAGCGGGTGATGTCGTGGATGCCCATGACCGCCGGGACGCCAAGGCTGCGCGCCAGGATCGCGGTGTGGGACATGGGGCCGCCATATTCGGTCACGAAGGCCACGGCTCCGCGATGACGCAGCAGGATGGTGTCGGCTGGCGTGAGGTCGCGGGCGACCACGACATAGCCCGCGAGATCCCGACCGGCGAGATTCGGTGGCGGATTGTCGCCACGCAGAAAGGTCTGAATCTGCTGCACCACATGCTCGATGTCGTCGCGGCGGGTGCGCAGATAGGGGTCGTCCATCCGGTCGAAGACCTCGACCAATGTGTCGCGATGCAGTTGCAGCGCCCATTCGGCGGAGCAGAGCTGGTCGGCCACGATGCGCCGCACCTCATCGACCAGCGCGGCATCCTCGAGCATCAGCAGGTGGGCGTCGATGAACTCGGCGATCTTGAAGGGGGTGTTGCGTGGGATCTGGGCGCGGACCAACCGCAGGGCTTCACGCGCCGCCGCGACCGCGAGATCGAAGCGCGCGATCTCCGCCGGAACCTGATCGACGCAAATGGGAGCATGCGCGGCGCCACCGCGTCCGCGGACATCGATGAAGGCCGGTCCAAGGGCGATCGCATCGCTCGCGGCGATCCCGATGCCCTGGAAGGCGACAGTCACTCCGGCTCTCCGAAGCGATCGCGGATCAGCTCCTCGATGGCCATGATGGCATGTTCCTCGTCTTCTCCGGCGGCCTCGACCGTGATCTTGGTGCCCTGACTGGCGGCCAGCATCATCACTCCCATGATGCTCTTGCCGTTGACGCTCTGACCGCGGCGCTCGATCTCGATGCCGCTGGCGAAACGGGCGGCGCATTGCACCAGCTTGGCGGCCGCGCGCGCGTGCAGCCCAAGTTTGTTGCAGATCTCGAATTCTTTGCGAATCATCCGGCGTGGGTCCTTCTGAGTAATAGCCTAGTGCCTAATCGCTCGGTTCGCACGGATGCACGCCATCGCGTCCACCCTGCAATGCCTTGGCGGCCAGCGCGTCGAGATCCAGGTCGGCGTAGTTCACTGCCTTCAACAGCATCGGCAGATTCACGCCAGCGATGACGCGCACCCGCGCGCGGCGGTCGAGCAGTGCGCGGGCGATGTTGGCGGGTGTCGATCCGAAGAGATCGGTCATGACCAGGACGCCCTCGCCTTGGTCCAGCAGGTCGGCCCGACGCAGGCAGTCCTCGATCAGGGTGTCGCGAGGCGTGTCGTTAATGACCTCAAGGCAGTCGATGCCCGCTGGACGCTGCCCGAGGATCTCGCTGGCGATGCGCAGCAGGTCGCCGGCGAGTGGCCGATGGGTGACCAATAGGAGCCCGACGCTCACGAGAGCTCCCGATGTCTCACCATGACCTTGTGGCCCAGCGTCTCGAAATGTTGGCCCAGCGCATCCGCCAGGTAGACCGAGCGGTGCTGGCCGCCGGTGCAGCCGATGGCGATCGTCAGATAGCTGCGGCCGTCGGTCTCGAAGTGGGGGATCCAGCGCTCGAAAAAGGCGGCGATGTCCTCGCGCATCGCCGGACCTCCGGGCTGGCCTCCAGGAACCGCGCGACCAGTGGATCCAGGCCGGAGAGCATGCGCAGCTCCGCCTGCCAGTGCGGATTGGGCAGGCAGCGGACGTCGAGCACGAAGTCGACGTCCTGGGGAACGCCATGCTTGAAACCGAACGACTTGAGCAGGATGGATGCCTTGGGCGAGGCGCCGCCAACCAGCCAGCCACGCACGCGGTCGCGCAGCTCGTGGACATTGGTCTGGGTGGTGTCGATCACCAGATCCGCGCACTGCCGGATCGGCTCCAGCAGATCCTGCTCAAGTTGAATCGCCTCGCGCAGGGGCCGGTCGCCACGCGTGAGCGGATGCTTGCGGCGGGTCTCGCTGAAGCGGCGAATCAGGGTATCCGTCTGGGTTTCCAGGAAGAGCAGGTGGCAATCGATGCCGTGCTCCCGGGTCGCGAGCACCAGCTCGGGCAGGAGGCGCAGTTCGTCCGGATTGCTGCGGGCGTCGATGCCGACCGCCGTGTTGGCGAAGGCGTCGTTCAGTGTCTTGTGAAGCCCGAGGGTCAGATCCTTGAGCAAGAAGAAGGGCAGGTTGTCGATGCAGTAATAGCCCAGGTCTTCGAGGGTGTGGAGTGCCACGCTTTTGCCGGACCCGGACAGTCCGCTGAGGATAACCAATTTCATCGGGTGTGCTTCATGTCAGGCTGCAAAACTCGTGGCGCGTGACCATCCGATGGCGTTCAGCTCCTGGGCGATGGTGGATCCGGCCGGTCCAGGCTAATGGCGCGGGATTGGCGGTCGATAAAATCCACCCCGGCATCATAGCCCCGAATGCGCAGGATCTGATGCCTGACGGCCGCCTCGACCAGGATCGCCAGATTGCGTCCCGGCGCGACCGGCATGACGATCCTCGGGATCGCCACGCCCAGGATATCCTTCGCCGACACGCTGCCCGTGAGTCGATCGACGCATTCGACCTGGTATTTCTCCAGCGGTAGCAGATCAATGATCAGGTTGAGCGTCTTGGTGCGCACCACGGCACCCTCGCCGAACATGGCGCGGATGTTCAGGATACCCAGGCCGCGCACTTCGAGAAAGTCCCTGAGTGTTTCGGGGCAGGTTCCCTCGACCACCTCGGGCGCGATGCGGGCGAACCTGGGCGCGTCGTCGGCAATGATGCGGTGGCCGCGGCTGATCAGATCCAGCGCCAGCTCGCTCTTGCCGACGGCGGGATCGCCGATCAGCAGGACTCCCATGCCCAAGACCTCGATGAAGACACCGTGAACCGTCTTGCGTTCCGCGAGCGCGTGGGTCAGGAAGTAGCGTAAATGATTGATGAGCTCCTGGTCGCCGAGCGGCGATCCCAACAACGGCGTGTGGCTGAGCATGGCCTGCTCGCGCAGGTCGATCTCCGGCTCGATCCCGTCGGTGAAGATCACGGCTGCCGGCTGGTCGGCAAAGAGCTTGTCGATCGTTTCGGTATAAGCGGTATTGCCGAGGGTGGTCAGATACGCCTGTTCGGGTTTGCCCACGACCTGCAGCCGGTTGGGGTGAATGCAGTTCAAGGAGCCGATCAGCGACTGCTGCGCGTGCGCGGGCGCCTCGCCTCGCAAGGGTCGCGGCGCCGTTGGCTCCGAGGTGAGCCAGCGCAGCTTGAGCTGCGATCCGGTTTGCGCGATGACGCTTTGAAGGCTGTCGAGCATGGGGAAGCGGCCCGGACCGACGCTTTAGGGGGTGTTCAGCACTTGCAGCAGCTCGGCGGCGGAACGGGCCTCGCGCAACCGCGCACGCACCCGAGCGTCGCTGAACAGGCTGGCCAGGTGGGCCAAAAGGTGCAAATGCTCCTCGTGCGCGGCTTCCGGCACCAAGAGGGCGAAGGCCAAATCGACCGGCTCGCCGTCGGCGGCGTCATAGTCCACGCCCTGGGCGGTTTGAACGAAGGCTCCGAGAACCTCCGAGACGTCCTTCAGGCGCGCGTGGGGAAGGGCGATGCCGTGTCCCAGGCCGGTGCTGCCGAGACGCTCGCGCTCCAGCAGTCGCTCGAAGACGGTTTCGTGCCCGGAGTCGCGGGTGATCGTTGGCGAGAAGTTCGGCCAGGGTTTCGAGCAGTCGTTTCTTGCTCGCGATCTCCACACCGCAACCGACACGATCCTCGCTGATCAAATCAGGGCCGAACATCAGGTCCAACTCCGGCTGACGCCCATGGCGAGCCGCGTGCCCGATCGCCGCAACGGATCCCCGCGATTGCGCCCGTGCGTCCGCGCGGGAGGGTCGACAATCCGAACGCCGATGGGGTGGGTCTCGCCGCCCGTGCTGCCAGGCGCAAGCGTGAGTGGGGGGTTACAAAGGATCCGCGCGGGATTCCGCGGGCCTGCGATTCTGCTCATAAGGTTGTTCATACCTCGCAACGATCGGATGGTCGCTTACCGCACCATATCATGCGCCCATCCGTCGCCGTCTCAATGAAAAACACCCACAACGGCCCATCCCGCTTCCGTTCGGGGTGTTGCGCGGCGTCTCCAGGGAGGCGCCGCTGTCAGCTCACTGACCCGAGCTTGGCTACTCGGCTTCGGCGATCTTGGCGACGCCGCCGCGATGGCTACCCTTCTTCTCCTTATGCCGAATGATTTGGCGATCGAGTTTGTCGATCAGGCCATCGATGGCCGCGTACATGTCCTCGTGGACGGAGTCGGCAAATACCTTGCCCCCGTTGACATTGAGCGTCGCTTCCGCCTTCTGCGCGAGCTTCTCGACGCTGAGAACGACATGGGCGTTCATGACGTGGTCGAAGTGGCGTGCGAGACGTTCGAATTTGCCGTCGACATAAGCCTTCAGCGCATCGGTGACATCGATGTGGTGACCCGTCAGGTTGATCTGCATCATAGGACTCCTTCTAAGGTTCAAACGGCCTGTCAAGCCAGGCGTTTGCGCTCGTTCGAGGGTGGGATACCCATTGCCTCGCGGTATTTGGCGACTGTCCGGCGCGCGACATTGATGCCCTGATCCGCAAGCTCTTCGGCGATTTTACTGTCGCTCAATGGTTTCTTGGCGGATTCCCCCGCCACCAGTTTACGGATCAGGGCGCGTATCGCGGTGGACGAACACTCGCCGCCAGACGCTGTGTTGACGTGAGAGGAAAAGAAATACTTGAATTCGAAGGTGCCTCTGGGTGTGTGCATGTACTTCTGCGTGGTCACCCGCGATACGGTCGATTCGTGCAATTCCAGCACCTCGGCGATGTCGCGTAGCACCATGGGACGCATGCCCTCGTCGCCGTGCTCGAAAAAGTCCTGCTGCATCTCGACAATCTTCGAGCCCACGCGCAGCACCGTATCATTGCGACTCGCCAGACTCTTGATGAACCAGCGCGCCTCTTGCAGATGACTCTTGAGGGTCACGCTGTCGGCGCTTTGGTCGGACCGCCTGACCAGGCCCGCGTAGTCGGCGTTCACGCGCAGCTTGGGCGTTGCTTCCGCGTTCAGCTCGACGTGCCAGCGGCCCTCTTTCTTGCGCACGAAGATGTCGGGAACAACGTACTCCGAGGCGACCTCTTCGATCAAGCGACCAGGCTTTGGATTGATGCCGCGAATGACGAGGAGGGCGCGGGCGATATCGGCCTCCGACGCCTTCGCCAGCCGTGCCAGGGCGCCGATGTCGTTACGCGGCAGATGTTCAAAACCGTCGCGGCAGATCGCGATGGCGAGATCTCGGAAGGGTGCGCCAGGGGGTAGCTGGCGCAACTGGATCAGCATGCACTCCCGAAGGTTGCGGGCGCCGACGCCGGGGGGATCCAGCGACTGGACGCGATGCACCTGGGTTTCGACCTCCTCGGCGCTGATCTCGGCGTTGTCGATGGTCGCGAGCAGTTCCTCGCTATCGGCGCGGAGATAGCCATCCGCGTCGATGGCGTCGATCACCGCCTGGGCGATCATGAAGTCGCGTTCGTTGAGGCGGCTGAGATTCAACTGCCACGCGAGATGGTCGTGGAGCGTCTGCGGACGGCTCTGCTGCGCAAAGGGATCGAAGTCCGCGCCGTCGTCCGCGCCATGGGCGGTGGTGGGCAGATAGCTGTCGTAGACGTCCGCCCATTGGGTATCCACGGGAAGCTCGTCAGGCATCTCGTTGGATTCGGCATGGATTTCCCGGTCGACGCTCGACTCTTGCTCGAATTGAGGGAGCTCCGCGCTGTCCATCCGCGGCAGACGCGCATCCTCGGCATCCGCCTGACTGAAACGGTCCGCCTCGTCACCCTCCTCAAGCATGAGATTGGTGTCGAGCGCTTCCTGGATCTCCTTTTGCAATTCAAGCGTCGAAAGTTGCAGCAGCTTGATCGCCTGCTGCAACTGCGGCGTCATGGTGAGGTGCTGGCTGAGGCGAAGCTGGATGGATTGCTTCATTCGGATCCGGTTAGCGTCCTGGAGTGTTCCGTGACAGGCGACGTTTAGCAATAAGGGTGCCTGTATTGATTCTAGTCCATTTCGTGCCGCCGCGGCGCTGTCCTCGCGTCGCGGCGACGGTCGGCGAATGCCCCTCGAATCGCGTTCCCGCAAGTCGTCGGGAGCGGTAGACGCGGCCTACATGGAGAAATCCGCTCCCAGATAGACATCCCGCACCTGCCGGTCGGCCAAGAGGTCCGCCGGTTCTCCCGAGGCTATCACGGTCCCGGCGCTGAGAATGTAGCCTCGGTCGCAGATGTCGAGCGTCTCGCGGACGTTGTGATCCGTGATGAGGACGCCGATCTGGCGGTCGCGCAGATGGGTCACGATGGCCTTGATGTCACCGACCGCGATCGGGTCGACGCCCGCGAAGGGCTCATCGAGCAGCATGACGGCCGGATCGACGGCCAGCGCGCGCGCGATCTCCAGGCGCCGCCGCTCCCCGCCCGAGAGGCTCAGGGCGAGCGAGGGGCCGACATGGGCGATGCCCAGCTCTTCCAGTAGGCGCTCGCAGCGCTGCTCGCGCTCGGCGCGCTTGAGATCCTTGCGGGTCTCCAGGATCGCGAGGATGTTCTCGCGCGCCGTGAGCTTGCGGAAGACCGAGGGTTCCTGGGCCAGATAACTGAGGCCGGCGCGTGCCCTGGCATGCATGGGCAGGCGGGTGATGTCGCGGCCATTGAGCAGGATGCGGCCCTGGTCGGCCGCGATCAGACCGACGATGAGATAAAAACAGGTCGTCTTGCCGGCGCCGTTGGGACCAAGCAGGCCAACCACCTCGCCCGGGTGTACCTCGACGCTGACGTCTTGCAGAACCTGGCGGCCGCGGTAATGCTTTTTCAGGTGCTCGGCCCGCAGCGCTGTCACCCCGGCCTCCTTGCGTCGCGCGTCTTCATGGCTTGTCCGGCGTGACGGTGATCTTGACCCTTCCGGTGCCGCCGGCGCGGAACTGGGCCTTGGCGTGGTCGTAGACGATCCTTTCGCCCGCGAGGCGATCGTTGCCCTGGATCAGCAGACCATCGCCGATCAGGGTGAGCTCGTCCTTGTCGGCGTCGTATTCCATCCGTTTGGCGAATGCCTGCACCTCGCCCCGGTTATCGTCCAGTTGTTGTTTGTATTTTGCCGGCTGCCCCAGCGCGATGATGAATTTTGGCTGACGGTTGTCGCGGTGATAGACCGTCACATGGTCGGCGAGCAGCCGCATGCTGCCCTGATCGACCTGGACATTGCCGACATAGACGCTGGTGCTGTCGCTCTCGCGGGCCTCGACATCGTCGGCCTCGATATAGACCGGCTGCTTGGCGTCTTCCTTGAGCGCCCAGGCGGTTGGGCAGGCACAGGAGGCGAGCGCCCCGAACAGCAGCAGGGCGCGTTGGGCGCGTCGGCGGCGGTTTGTCGACGGCATTGGGTAGGCATCGTCCTTCATGGCTGGTTTTCCTGCTCGGGCGCGAGCCGAATGCGGGCGCGGCCGTGGAAAGTGGTGCGTTTCGGCCCCTTGTACCAGAGCCGCATGCCGTTTGCGCTCACGGAATCCCCGTCGCTGCGAATGCGCACGGGCAGGTCGGTTTCGGCGAGACCCTGCTCTCGCAGGATGTCGATCTGTTCGGTTTCGAGATGCGTCGGGCGCGTCGTCTGGTCCGCCGCGCGGTCGAGTTGTACATCCCCGCTGAGTCGCACCCGATCGCCGCCGGGGAAGACGGTTCCGCCGCGAGCGCGGGCGAGCCAGGGCGGGCCTTCCGTTTCGTAGAGTTCCATGCGCGGTTGGTCGAGCTCGGAGATGTTTTCGTTGGGGTAGTGTCGGAGCTCTTCGGCGACCAAGTGGCGGCTGGGCTTGCCGCTGGCGTCGGTTTCCACGGCGGAGAAGTGCCTGACGGTGTAATCGGGAAGGCGCGGGCGCGGTGGCCGCGACGCATCCTCGACGGGCTGCCGCTGCAACTGCCACCAGGCGACGGCGCCCAAGAGGGCGAATACGATTCCCAACAGCCACTGACGGCGTGACCAGAGGGGGTGTTCGCGCAACGGCAAGAAGCGGCTCATCAGGTAGTGAGCCAGCGCCCGGTCCAGATTGCCCTGCGCGCCCAGGATGAGCTCGCACACTTCGCGCGCCGCGCCGCGCCCGCCCGCCGCTACGGTGCTCCAGTGCGCCTGTTGTCTGACCATGGCTTGGGCGTCGGCAACGGCGACCGCGAGCCCGACCCGGCGCATGATCGGCAGGTCGACGACATCGTCGCCGACATAGGCGATCTCCGCGTCCGTGAGGGCGCGTCGCTGTTTCAGTTCCTCGTAGGCCGGCAGTTTGTTCCGATATCCCTGGTAGATGTCCGATACGCCAAGACTCTCCATGCGCATCTGTACGACGTTTGAGGTCCGCCCGGTGATCACGGCCAGTCTCACGCCGCTCTCCTGGAGCATCACCATGCCATGCCCGTCACGCGAGTTGAACGCCTTGTATTCCTGGCCATCGTCGCCGAGGAAGAGGCTGCCGTCGGTCAGCACCCCGTCGACATCGAAGATCAGCAGGCGGATACGAGCGGCGCGGTCGCGGATATCGTGCATCACGGGTCATGTCTCCAGGTGTCCGAGTGGGTCATCGGAGCGCCAAGTGGCGCTCCCCGGATCGAGCGGGGGCGCCGTGGCATCGGCGCTGGCATGGCCAGGGGTTCTTCATGTCCCCTCAGACCACGCCCGCGCGCAGCAGATCATGCATGTTCAAGGCGCCGACCAGGCGGGAGTCGGCGTCGATCACCAGCAGGCCGTTGATGGATCTCGCCTCCATGATCCGGACGGCCTCGACGGCCAAGGCATCCGCTTCGATGGTGGCGCACTGGCGCGTCATGACGGCATCGACCAGGGTCGTGTGGACGTCGATGCCGCGGTCGAGCGCGCGCCGGAGGTCGCCATCGGTGAAAACGCCGGCCAACCGGCCATCGGCGCTCAACACGGCGCTCATTCCCAGCCCCTTGCGCGACATCTCCTCAAGCGTCTCCAGCAAGCCGGTACCGAGCGCCACCCGTGGCAGACCCTCGCCCTGGTGCATGACGTCTTCGACGTGCAGCAGTAAGCGGCGCCCGAGGCTGCCGGCGGGATGCGAGCGCGCGAAGTCCTCGGCCGTGAAGCCACGGCTTTCGAGGAGCGCGATCGCAAGCGCGTCGCCCATGGCCAGCGCGGCCGTCGTGCTCGACGTGGGGGCGAGCCCGAGCGGGCAGGCCTCGGTTGCGACACTGATGTCCAGATTGACGTCGGCCTCGCGGGCGAGCGTGCAGTCGCGCCGGCCCGTCATGGTGATCATGGGGACCGCGAGCCGCTTGAGGATCGGCAGAATGGTCAAGAGCTCATCGGTTTCGCCGGAGTTGGAGATGGCGAGCACCACGTCGCGCGGCGTGATCATCCCCAGGTCGCCGTGACTGGCCTCGCCCGGATGGACGAAGAAGGCCGGACTTCCGGTGCTGGCCAGGGTCGCGGCGATCTTGCCGCCGATATGGCCCGATTTGCCCATGCCGAGTACCACGATACGACCCTCGCAACCGAGCATATAGCGGCAGGCGTCCACGAAGCCCTCGTCCACCCGCTCGGCCAGCGCGGCCACCGCCTTGGCCTCGGTCTCGATCACGGCGCGGCCCAGCGCCACGATCTGGTCGGCCTGCCCGCGCGGGAGCTGGGCGGGCCGCGCGCCGAGTTGTCGTATCAGTGTCATGCTCGCTGAGATCCTGCCGTTCGGCTCCGCCCGGATCGGGCGCCGCGCGGGCCTAAAAATACACCAAGGGATACCGTGCTGTCCCACCGTTGGCGGCAAGAGGACAGGCCGAAGTCCGTTGGTCGAGGTCGCTTGACGCTCCGTCCATCGGGCACCACAATGCCTCGTTTCTCGCCGGTGGCGTGCCGGATTGCGATATTCAGACCATGGCTAGGCAAGGCCCGATGATTGGGCAACAGGTTCGGTATGACGGGGATGCGGTCCCGCCCGAGCCGATCGAACAGGATTTTCGTCCCGTCCGAGCCGTCGACGCTCGCGGCATGCCTTCGGCCGCGCGCGCGGAGCCCTTGGTCAAGATCCGTGGCCTGAGTTTTCGACGCGGCTCGCGGGTCGTTTTCGACGGGCTCGACCTCGACATTCGGCGCGGCTCGGTCACTGCCGTCATGGGCCCGAGCGGAACCGGGAAGACGACCCTGCTCAAGCTCATCACGGGCCAGTTGCGGCCGGACAGCGGCAGCATCCAGGTCGACGGACAAGAGGTCCAGGGTCTGGACAAGCCCGGTCTCTTCAAGCTGCGGCGGCGCATGGGGATGCTTTTTCAGAGCAGTGCCCTTCTGACCGATCTGAACGTCTTCGACAATGTCGCCTATCCGCTTCGCGAGCATACGGACCTGCGTCCCTCGCTGCTGCGCAAGCTGGTGCTGCTCAAGCTGGAGGCGGTGGGCTTGCGCGGCGCGCGCGATCTGATGCCGAGCGAGCTCTCGGGCGGCATGGCGCGGCGGGTGGCGCTGGCGCGGGCGATCGCGCTGGATCCGATGATGATCCTCTACGACGAGCCCTTCACCGGGCAGGATCCCATCTCCATGGGGATGCTGATGGCCTTGATCCGGCAGCTCAACGACGCGGCCGGCTTGACCAGTATCCTGGTCTCGCACGACGTGCGCGAGACCGCCAGCATCGCGGACTATCTCTATGTGATCTTCGAGGGAAAGGTCATCGCGCGCGGCACGCCGGCCGAGATCGCGGCCGATCGCTCGGCCTGGGTGCGCCAGTTCATGGACGGTCTTCCGGATGGTCCGGTGCATTTCCATTACCCCGGTCCGCCATTGCGAGACGATCTCCTTGCGCGAGGCGTCTCGCTGATGCTCGATGGTGTCGCGCGCCTGGGGCGCGGCGTCCTGGACGCGCTGGAGCGGCTGGGCCGGGCGCATCTGCTGTTCGCTGGGATCCTCCTGGGAACGGGCGAGATCCTGCGCCATCCAAGGTTGCTGTGGGAGCAGATCTTCAATATCGGCGTGCTCTCGCTCCTCATCGTTGGCGTCTCGGGGTTGTTCGTCGGCATGGTGCTGGGCCTTCAGGGCTACTACGTGCTGGCGCAGTTCGGCGCGGAGGAAAGTCTGGGCGTCATGGTCGCGGCCTCGCTGGTGCGCGAGCTGGGGCCGGTCGTCGCCGCGCTGCTGGTCGCCGGGCGCGCCGGTTCGGCCCTGACGGCCGAGATCGGTCTGATGAAGGCGACCGAGCAGCTGTCCGGGCTGGAGATGATGGCGGTGGATCCCGTGCGCCGTATCCTGACCCCGCGCTTTTTCGGCGGGGTGATCGCGATGCCGATGCTGGCGGCCATCTTCAGCGCGGTCGGCGTGCTGGGCGGGTATTTCGTCGGGGTAGGTCTGCTGGGGGTCGACGAAGGCGCCTTCTGGAGCCAGATGCAGGCCAAGGTCGATTTTGACGAGGATGTCGTCAACGGGGTCGTCAAGAGCCTGGTTTTCGGCGTGGTGGTGACCTGGATCGCCTTGTTCCAGGGGTACGACACAATGCCGACCTCCGAGGGCGTGAGCCGTTCCACGACGCGCTCGGTGGTGCATTCGGCGCTGGTGGTGCTGGGGCTCGATTTCGTGCTGACGGCGTTGATGTTCGGAGATTGATGGAATGAGTAAGCGGAAAGCACATCGAGCTGCTGGTCGGCGCCTTCATGGCACTGGGCTTCATCGCGCTCTTCTTTCTGGCGATGAAGGTCAGTAACCTCAGCCTGAATGCGAGCAGCGAAGGCTATCTCCTGACGCGCGCGCTTCGCGAACGTCGGCAGCCTCAAGGTCCGGGCGCCGGTCACCATGGCGGGGGTGCGGGTCGGACGGGTCGAGTCGGTGCGCTTCGACAAGGCCACCTATGAGGCGGTCGTCACCATGCGGATCGATGCCGGCGATCGATTCCATCCCGGAGGATACCTTCGCCAACGTCTTCACCTCCGGCTTGCTCGGCGAGCAGTACGTCGGACTGGAGCCTGGCGGGAGTCCGGAGCTATCTGCGCGACGGCGATGAGATCACCAACACTCAGTCGGCGCTGGTCCTCGAACAGATGATCGGACAGTTTCTTTTCAAAAAGGCAGGTGAAAGCGGCTAATGCTACAGCGACGTGATTTCTTCCGACTCATTCTGGTGCTGCTGCCGCTGTTCTGGAGCGGGAGTCTGCTGGCCTCGACGGACGAGGCGACCGCCCTGGTCAAGCGCACGGCCGAGCGGATGCTGGAACACGCTGCAGGCGCGCCGCGCGGAGGTGGATCGGAATCCATCCCTGATCTACGGCATGGTCGAGAGCATCGTCGCCCCGCATTTCGATTTCGAGCGCATCACCCAGGGCGCCGTGGGGCAGTACTGGCGTCAGGCCACGCCCGGGCAGCAGCGCCAACTGGTCAACGGATTCAAGCAGGTGCTGATCCGCACCTATGCGCGCTCGCTGTTGAGCTACTCGGGCCAGGAAATCCACTATCTCCCGGTCAAGCCGGGAGCCGGCCCTCCACCGTGACCGTCTCGACCGAGGTCCGCGAGGCGGGCGCGGCGCCCATCCCGGTCGACTATCGGATGTACAACAGCGGCGGCGGACTGGAAGGTCTACGACGTCGTCATCAACAACGCCAGCCTGGTCGGGAATTATCGCAGCAGCTTCGCCAACGAGATCCGCCAGAATGGGGTCGACGGTCTGATCGGCAAACTGGCGGACATGAATCACAAGGGTCAGGAGTGACCGAGACCAGACTGTTGCAGGCGTCTCCCGGTCGCTGGATGTTGTCCGGGACGCTCGACTTCACCACCGTCTCGCGGCTCGCCGCCGAGGGCGGGGCCTTGCTCCGGGATGCCGCGGCGGGCGGCGCCGGATCCCTGGAGATCGATCTCTCCGGTGTCGGGACGGCCAACAGCGCCGGTCTCGCGCTCTTGCTGGAGTGGATGGAACTGGCCCAAGCCGCTGGGCATATGCCTGACCTATCGCCATCTTCCCGAGTCGCTTGCGCGGATCGCGGCCGTCTCGAATCTGCGCCACCTGATGCCAGTCGCCGATTGATCCCTCGGGATCGTCCTCCCAATTCTTCTAGCACGGCTCGAACATCCTCATGGATAAACTCCTCATCACAGGCGGGAACGCGTTGCACGGCGAGGTGCGGGCTTCCGGCGCCAAGAACGCCGCCCTGCCGATCCTGGCCGCCACCCTCCTGGCCGATGCGCCGGTGACGCTCGACCAATGTGCCCCGACTGCGCGATATCGACCACGACCTGGACGCTCCTGGGGCGCATGGGCGCGCATCTGACGCGGCACCCGGACGGCCGCAGTCCTGGTCGAGCCCCGCGCGCTGACCAGTTTCGTCGCGCCCTATGAGCTGGTGAAGACCATGCGCGCCTCGATCCTGGTGCTGGGGCCGCTGGTGGCGCGCTACGGGCACGCCGATGTCTCGCTTGCCCGGCGGCTGCGCGATCGGCGCGCGTCCGGTCAATCTGCATATCGACGGCCTGCGCGCCATGGGCGCGGAGGTGAGCGTCGAGGGCGGCTACATCCGGGCGCGCGCGCGAACGCCTGCACGGCGCGCGCCTGGTCATGGAGATGGTCTCGGTCACCGGCACCGAGAATCTCATGATGGCGGCGACGCTGGCCCAGGGCGAGACCCTGATCGAGAACGCCGCGCGCGAGCCGGAGGTGGTCGATCTGGCCGAGTTCCTGAAGGCGATGGGCGCGCGCATCGAGGGCGCCGGGACCGACCTGATCCTGATTCAGGGCGTGGAGCGCCTCGGCGGCGCCGAGTATCGCGTGATGCCGGATCGCATCGAGACCGGCACCTTCCTGGTCGGCGCGGCCATGACCGGCGGGTGCGTCCGGGTGAGCGAGACCCGTCCGGAATGTCTGGATGCCGTGCTCCAGAAGCTGCGCGAGGCCGGCGCCAGGATCGAGATCGGACCGGACTGGATCGAGCTCGACATGCGAGGGCAGACGACCGCGCGCGGTGGACATCCACACCGCGCCGCATCCCGCCTTCCCGACCGACATGCAGGCCCAGTTCTGTGCCCTCAACAGCATCGCCGACGGCGTCGGCGACGGTGACCGAGACCATCTTCGAGAACCGCTTCATGCATGTCCCCGAACTGCAGCGCATGGGCGCGGATATCCGGATCGAAGGGCAATGTCGCCATCTGCCGTGGCGTCGAGCGGCTGACCGCGGCACCCGTCATGGCGACCGATCTGCGCGCCTCCGCCGGCCTGGTGCTGGCCGGCCTGGTCGCCACGTGGCGAGACGCTGATCGACCGCATCTATCACCTCGATCGCGGCTATGAGACCATGGAGGAAAAGCTCCTCGACCCTGGGCGCCGAACATCCAGCGCATCGCCGGGGACAGGCGCGGACGGCCATCCCATGAATCTGAACGCCCCACTGACCATCGCGCTCTCCAAGGGCCGGATCTTCGAGCAGACGCTGCCGCTGCTGGCCCATGCCGGGATCGCGCCGCTGGATGACCCGGAGACCAGCCGCAAGCTGATCCTGGAGACCACCAATCCGCTGGTGAAGTTCGTCATCATCCGCGCCAGCGACGTGCCCACCTATGTCCAGTACGGCGCGGCGGATCTCGGCGTGGCCGGCAAGGACGTGCTGATGGAGCACGGCGGCGAGGGGCTCTACGAGCCGCTGGATCTGGGCATCGCCCGCTGTCGGCTGATGGTGGCCGGTCCGCCGGATACCCCGGAACCGACCTCGCGGCGGCTGCGGATCGCGACCAAGTATGTCCACAGCGCCGAGCGCTACTTCGCCGCCAAGGGCCAGCAGGTCGAGATCATCAAGCTCTACGGCTCGATGGAGCTGGCGCCCGCTGGTCGGTCTGGCCGATCTGATCGTCGACCTGGTCGAGAGCGGCAACACGCTCAAGGCCAACGGCCTGGTGCCGCTCGAGCATATCGCCGACATCAGCTCGCGTCTGGTCGTCAACAAGGCGTCCTGGAAGATGAAGCACGAGGCGGTGACCTCCCTGCTTGAGTTATTGCGCGAGGCCGTCGCGGGCCGGAGTGCCGCCTAGACGGGTCGAGTGCAGCGAAATCCATCCTCATGCCCGCCAACTCCGCGTAACTGATGGGTTTCGCGGCCCATCGGCCTCGGGGCGAAGGCTCGGCGCCATGCCCTGGCCGCTCTACCCATCCTACAGAGTGAGACAGCCGTGACCGACATCCAACGTCTCTCCACCGCGGACGCCGATTTCCAAAGCCGGCTCGCCGCGCCTGCTGGCCTGGGATTCGGTCTCCGATGACCGCGTCCAGCAGACGGTCGCCGAGATCATCCGCGAGGTCCGCGCGCGCGGCGATGCGGCCCTGCTGGACTACACCGCCCGTTTCGACCGCTGGACGCCGGCCTCCGCCGCCGATCTGGAGACTGCCCGCGCGCGCGTCTGGAAGCAGGCCTGGCAGGCCATCCCGGCCGCCCAGCGCGAGGCGCTGGAACTGGCCGCCGCGCGCATCCGCGCCTATGCCGAGCATCAGAAGCTCGCAGAGCTGGAGCTACCGCGAGCCGGACGGCACCCTGCTCGGTCAGCAGGTCACGCCGCTCGATCGCGCCGGGCTCTATGTCCCCGGCGGCAAGGCGGCCTATCCCTCCTCGGTGCTGATGAACGCCATCCCGGCCAAGGTCGCGGGCGTCGGCGAACTCATCATGGTGGTGCCGACCCCGGACGGCGAGCTGAACGAGCTGGTCCTGGCCGCCGCCCATGTCGCCGGTGTCGATCGCGCCTTCGCCATCGGCGGGGCGCAGGCGGTCGCGGCGCTGGCCTATGGCACCGACGACCATCCCCGGCGTGGACAAGATCGTCGGTCCCGGCAACATCTATGTCGCCACCGCCAAGCGCGCGGTCTTCGGTCAGGTCGGCATCGACATGGTCGCCGGTCCGTCCGAGATCCTGGTGATCTGCGACGGCGAGACCGATCCGGACTGGATCGCCATGGATCTCTTCTCCCAGGCCGAGCACGACGAGGACGCCCAGTCCATCCTGGTGAGCTGGGACGCCGGCTTTCTCGATCGCGTCGCCGCCAGCATCGACCGCCTGCTGCCGACCATGGAGCGCGCAGACCATCATCGCCGCCGCGCTCAGCGCGCGCGCGGAGCCCTGATCCAGGCGCGCGATCTGGACGACGCCATCGCCGTCGCCAACGCGATCGCGCCCGGAGCATCTGGAACTCTCGGTGGAGGATCCCGAGGCCATCGTCGGGCGCATCCGTCACGCCGGGGCCATCTTCATGGGCCGCTACACCGCCGAGGCGCTCGGCGACTACTGCGCCGGGCCGAATCACGTGCTGCCGACCTCGCGCACCGCGCGCTTCTCCTCGCCGCTGGGGGTCTACGACTTCCAGAAGCGCTCCAGTCTCATCATGGCCTCGCGCGCCGGCTCCGCCGAGCTGTGCCAAGACCGCCTCGGTGCTGGCGCGCGGGCGAGGGACTGACGGCACACGCGCGGTCGGCCGAGTATCGCGGGGAAGCCGGGGTCATGATGGACGATCTGATCGAAACCCTGGTCCGCCCGGAGATCCGCGCGCTCAACGCCTATCACGTCCCCCCGGCCGCTGGACTGATCAAGCTGGACGCCATGGAGAACCCCTATGGCTGGCCGGAGGCGCTCAAGGCCGAGTGGCTCGAAACGCTGCGCGCGGTCGAGCTGAACCGCTATCCGGATCCGCAGGGCCTGGCGCTCCAGGCCGCGCTGCGCGAGGCCATGGACATCCCGGCCGAGATGGGCCTGCTGCTCGGCAACGGCTCGGACGAGCTGATCCAGATGCTGGCCCTGACGATCGCCCAGCCGGGACGCAAGATCCTCTCGGTCGATCCGAGCTTCGTCATGTACCGAATGATCGGGCTCTTCGCCGGCATGGAGTATGTCGGCGTGCCGCTCCTGGCCGAGGACTTCTCGATCGACCTCCCGGCGACGCTCGACGCCATCGAGCGCGAGCAGCCGGCGCTCATCTATCTCGCCTATCCCAACAATCCGACCGGCAATCGCTTCGACGCCGACGACGTGGTGCGCATCATCGAGGCCGCGCCCGGTCTGGTCATCGTCGACGAGGCTTATTCGCCCTTCACCGATTGCAGCTTCATGGGACTGCTCGGCGACTGGGAGAACCTGCTGGTGATGCGCACCGTCTCCAAGATGGGCCTGGCCGGACTGCGGCTCGGCTATCTGGTCGGACCGTCCGAGTGGCTCGCCGAGATCGACAAGGTTCGGCTGCCCTATAACATCAACATCTTGACCCAGGCGTCAGCGACCTTCGCGCTTCGACACAAGGCGGTGTTCGACGAGCAGACCCACGCCATTCGTGTCGAGCGCGGTCATCTCTTCGAGGCGCTGACTCGTATCGAGGGTTTTCATGCCTATCCGAGCGAGGCCAACTTCATCCTCGCACGGGTGCCCGAGGGCCGCGCGGACGCCATCTTCGGCGGGCTCAAGGAGCGAGGCATCCTGATCAAGAACCTGCATGGCGCACACCCGTTGCTCAAGGATTGCCTGCAGGGTGACGGTCGGACGGCCGGAAGAGAATGCCGCCTTGCTGGCTGGCTTGCGCGCGGTCTAAGACCCGCCGGCATTCTGCTGATTGATGGCAGGATCACGCGGGGATGGGTCTTCTCCCGAGGGTCAGAGCTGCTTGGCCGAAAAGGTGTCGCAGGCTGACATCTGGCCGGCTTCAAGTCCGCGTTTGAACCAGCGAACCCGTTGGTCCGAGCTGCCGTGGGTGAAGCTGTCGGGCCTGACGTAACCCTGACTCTCGCGCTGGAGCCGGTCGTCGCCGATCGCGGAGGCGGCGTTCAATCCCTCCTCGATATCGCCTTGTTCCAGGATGTCGCGGGCCTTGTGGGCGCGATTGGCCCAGATGCCGGCGAAGCAATCGGCCTGGAGCTCCAGACGGACCGAGAGCGCGTTGGCCTCCGTCTTACTGGATTTCTGGCTCAAGTCTTGAACCCGATCGGAGATCCCGAGCAGATTCTGTACGTGATGCCCCACCTCGTGCGCGATCACATAGGCTTGGGCGAAGTCGCCGGGGGCGCCGAGTTGGCTGCGCAGTTCGTCATAAAACGCCAGATCGATATAGACCTTGTGGTCAGCCGGACAGTAGAAGGGCCCCATGGCCGCCTGCCCGAGGCCGCAGGCGGAGCGGGTCATGCCGCTGAACAGCACCATTTTCGGATCGCTGTAGCGCTTGCCCTGCTCGCGGAAGAGCGCCGTCCAGGTGTCTTCGGTGTCGCCCAGGACGACGGAGACGAATTCCGCCAGTTCGTCCCGCCCCGCCGGGGTCTGGGCGGCGCCCTGATCGCGTCCCGGATCGAACTGCCGGCCAGTCTGCTCCATCGGAACATCGCCGAGCTGGGAGAGCAGCACGCTGGGGTCGACGCCCAGAAAGAGCATGATGACGACCACGACGAGGGTGCCAAGCCCACCGCCGACACTGACCTTGCGTCCGACGCCATAGGGGCGCTGTGAGCCGTAGGGTAGGCCGCCGAGTTCGCTGTCGCGTCGGTCCTCGATGTTTTCGCTTCGTCTGCCAGTCTTCCAGCGCACGGTTGGTCTCCAGGGGGTCGATGTCAGGCGCGAGCGTCGGGCGCGCGAACGCAGAACTGCCCGATGAGCGATCGCAGGATGCTCAGGGTTGGCGGGATGCGGTCGAGCGCGAGGAACTCGTCCGGTTGATGGGCCTGGGCGATGTCGCCCGGTCCGAGCACCAGGGTCTCCATCCCGAGCTGATTCAGAAAGGGCATCTCGGTCCCGAAACTGACCGCCTCGGCGGCATGTCCGGTCAGTGCCTCACAGGCACGGACGATCGCCGCGCCCGCGGGCGTCTCGGCTGGCGGGATGGGCTCGAACAGCGGCTCGACCGCCCACTGGAGCCCGCGCCGCTCGCCAACGCTGGCGACCCGCTGCGCCAGCTCGGCGCGCAGATCAGCCGGATTCAGACCGGGCAGGACGCGCAGATCCAGGTGCAGCTCGCATTCGCCGCAGATACGGTTGGGATTGTCGCCGCCATGAATGTGGCCCAGGTTGATGGTGGGGTAGGGTACCGGGAAGGCCGGGTGCCGATGGTCGCGTTGCAGCTCGGCCCGCCAGCCGAGCACGGCGGACAGCACCTCATGCATGCCGTCGAGCGCGTTGTTGCCCAGACTCGGGTCGCTGGCGTGACCGCTGCGCCCGATCAGCCGCACCGCCTCGCCCATCACCCCCTTGTGCAGCCGTACCGGCCGCAGCCCGGTCGGCTCGCCGATGACCGCGTGGCGGCCGAGCGGCCTTCCGGCCGCGACCAGGGCGCGCGCGCCGTGCATGGCGGATTCCTCGTCGGCCGTCGCCAGGATCATCAGCGGACACTGGAAATCCTCCGCCGAAAACCCGCGCGCGGCCTCTAGCGCAAGCGCGAAAAAGGACTTCATGTCCGAGGTGCCGAGCCCGTAATAGCGGCCATCCGCCTCGGTCAGCTTGAGCGGATCGTGGTTCCACAACGGGGCATCGAAGGGGACCGTGTCCGTGTGGCCGGAGAGCACCAGTCCACCAGGGCCGCTGCCGAGCGTGCCGAGCAGATTGGCCTTGTCCGGATGACCGGGGATCTCCAGAACCTCGACCCGGAACCCGGCGCTCGCCATCCAGTTCGCCAGCAGATCGACCAGCGGGCGGTTGCTGTGATCGAAGGCCGGCGTGACGCTGCTCACCGAGAGGGTGCCAATCAGTCCTTCGAGCATTCGTCTGAGCGGTGGTGCTTGGGGGGGCATGGTTGGTTATCAGTGGTCAGTGGTCGATTGGGGAGCCGGGAACGCAATGCCGGCGACCTTGGCGATGACTCAGAGCATCTTCACGTCAAGCGAGTCGCCGAAGGTTTCGATGCCGAGCTGTTCGGCGACTTTGTGCGCCCGCGCGTCGATCATCGGCGAGATGACGATCGAGCGGTCGAATTTCTTGGCCTGCGCAATGATCTCCTCATAGACCAGGCGGAACTCCTCCCGCATCGCCATCTGACGCTCATCCCACTTGCGATCCTGTCGCAGTTCAGCCAGCAGTTCGTGAAAGCGATCCCGCGTCTCCACCTGGTCCGCATACTCGCGCCGGATGGCTTCCTTCAAGGATTCGGCGTTCATCGATCTTGCGTTTTTCGAGGCGCCCTGTAGATTGTCGCAGCTTATCCCGCCGCATTCTCCGTTGCCAGTGTCAGCCCCTTCCTCCAGCCAGCCCCCATCGCCTCCTCCAGGTATCCGGCCCGCCGTGCTGAGCGACCTGAGCGCCTTGTTGCGCCTGGAAAACGACTGCTTCGATACTGACCGGATCAACCGGCGCCAGTTCCGCTATCTGCTGACCCGTGGGCGTGCCAGCACGCTGGTGGCCGAGGAGGATGGGACATTCCTTGGCTATGTCCTGGTGCTCTTCAGCCACGCGACATCGGTTGCCCGACTCTACTCGATCGCCGTGTCGGATCGGGCGCGGGGACGCGGGATCGGGCTGGGTCTGGTGCGGGCGGCGGAGGATGTCGCTTGGGAGCAGGATCGTGCATACATGCGGCTGGAGATCCGGCGCGACAACCTGGCCTCCCAGGCCCTGTTCGAGCGCGCCGGTTACCGACGCTTCGGGGTCCTCTCGGACTACTACGAGGACCACATGGAGGCGCTGCGCTATGAGAAGGCGCTCGCGCCGGGACTCAAGCCCGAGCTGAAGCGGGTGCCCTTCTACGAGCAGACCCTCGACTTCACCTGCGGCCCGTCATCACTGATGATGGCGATGCAGACCCTGCGGTCCAGCCTGGAGCTGAACCGCACCCTGGAGCTACGGATCTGGCGGGAGTCCACCACCATTTTCATGACCTCGGGACACGGCGGTTGCGGCCCGCTGGGGCTGGCGCTGGCGGCCCAGCGGCGGAACTTCGCCGTCGAGGTTTATGTCAGCGACACCGGGGTGCTCCTGGTGGACTCGGTGCGCAGCCCGGAGAAGAAGGAGGTGATGCGCCTGGTCCACGAGGACATGCTGGCCGAGGCCGAGCAGCGCGGCATTCCGATCAACTATGAAACCCTGAGCATCCAGGGTCTACAGCAACGCTGGGATAGCGGCGCGGTCCCCCTGGTGCTCATCAGTTCCTACCGCATCTATGGCGAGAAATTCCCGCATTGGGTCGTGATCACTGGGTTCGACGAGCATTTCGTCTATGTCCACGACCCCTATGTCGACTACGACGACGGAGAGACCACGCTGGACTCGATGGACATGCCGATTCAACGCGACGAATTCACCCGCATGGTCCGCTACGGCCGGGTCGGGCTGCAGGCCGTCGTCCTCATCTCCGAACCCATGGAATCCCGTCTCGATGGCTGAGCATCTGCTGCTGGTGGAACAACAGGGCGATTGGAAGCCCGGCTTTCCGCGCCTGCCGGTGGTCACCGCGCGGGATTATCTGGCCGGTGGCGAGTTGGCCTCGGGGCGCGATCTGCGCGTCATCAACCTCTGTCGCAGCTATCGCTATCTCTCGCTTGGCTACTATTGCTCGCTCCTCGCGGAGGCGCGTGGGCACAAGGTCATCCCGACCGTGCGCACCATCCAGGAGATCTCCAGCCGCGAGATCTACGATCTGGCGACCGAGGAGCTGAACGCCCTGGCGCAACGGCTGCTGGGCCGGCGCAAGGCGTCCGCGCTGACCCCCACCGCCTATGAGCTGACCATCTGCTTCGGCCAGTGCGACGTGAAGGAGTTGCAGCCGCTGGCGCGGCTCATCTTCGAGACCTTCCGCTGCCCCATCCTCAAGGTCGAGTTTCGCCTGCATGGCACCTGGCGCATCGGAACCATCAAGGCGCTGCCGATCACGGCGGTGGCGGATGACGGCGAGAGCCCGCTGTTCACGGCGCTGGAGGGCTATCTCTCCAAGCGTTGGCGTCAGCCCAGGGCACGGCTGTCCTATCGCTACGACCTCGCCATCCTGCACGATCCCGCCGAGGAGATGCCGCCGTCGGACGCCAAGGCGCTGGCCCGCTTCGTCAAGGCCGGCAAGGCCCAGGGCGTCAATGTCGACCTCATCCAGCGCAAGGACTACAGCCGTCTGGCCGAGTACGACGCACTCTTCATCCGCGAGACGACCCGCATCGGCCATCACACCTTCCGCTTCGCCAAGAAGGCGGACAGCGAGGGCATGGTCGTCATCGACGATCCGGACTCCATCCTGCGCTGCACCAACAAGGTTTATCTCGCTGAGCTGCTGGCGGCGCACCGCATCCCCCGGCCCAAGACCCTGGTGCTGCGCAAGGAGAATCTGATGGAGGCGGAGGATCAGATCGGCTATCCGGTGGTGCTGAAGATTCCGGAGGGCTCCTTCTCGCGCGGGGTCTACAAGGCCGAGGACCGCCCCGGCCTGACGCGCATCGCCACCAAGCTCTTCAAGGAGTCCGATTTGATCCTGGCGCAGGAATTTCTTTACACCCCTTTCGATTGGCGCATCGGCATCCTCGGGCGCCGGCCTTTCTATGCCTGCAAGTACCTGATGACGCGCGATCATTGGCAGATCGTCAAGCATGAGGTCGATGGCCGGCACGAGGAGGGCGGCTTCGAGACGTTGGCGGTCGAGGACGTGCCGCAGGCGGTGATCAAGACCGCGCTGCGGGCCGCCGATCTGATCGGCGACGGGCTCTACGGCGTGGATCTCAAGGAGACGCCAGCCGGGCCGGTGGTGATCGAGGTCAACGACAACCCCAGTCTGGACGCGGACGTCGAGGACAAGGTGCTCGGCGACCAGCTCTACGCGCGTCTGATCGGTGAGTTCGTCGAGCGGCTGAATCGCCGCCGCGTGCGGACGCTCTGACCCCGTGGCCGAGGGAACTTATACCCGGAGCGATCTCGCGGACTCGCCGCTCGCGCGCTATCGCGATCTGGTCGACGACTGGGACGCCTTTGCCGATGCGCTCTGCCGTCCCTTACCGGTCTCGATCTGGGCCAACCCGACGCGGATCGAGGCGGCCGAGCTGGCCGAGCTGCTGACCGAGCAGGGGTTGCTGGCGACCCCGATCCCTGGCCTGCCTCTGGCGCTCCGTCTGCCGCCGACGGTGAGGGCGGGGCAGAACTGGTGGTACTGCGCCGGCTTGGCCCATGCCCAGGAAGTGGTCTCGCAGCTTCCGGTCACCCTGATGGATCTTGCCCCCGGTCAGCGGGTGCTGGACATGTGCGCCGCCCCTGGCGGCAAGACGGCCCAGATCGCCTTCGCCATGGGCAATCGCGGCACCCTCGTCGCCAATGATGTCTCCTCCATGCGCCTCAAGGCGCTGCAGGGCAATCTGGACCGGCTCGGCGTGGTCAACGCGACCACGACCCGCAGTGATGCCGGCAATTGGCCCACCGCCAGCGGCCAGTTCGATCGCATCCTGGTGGACGCGCCCTGTTCGAGCGAGGGCACATTGAGGCGCAATCCATCGTTGTTGCAGCGGCTTGGACCGGCGCATGCGGAGCGCTTGGGGCCGCGTCAGCGCGCCCTGTTGCGCAAGGCGGTGCAACGCTGCCGCCCCGGTGGCCGCATCCTCTATTCCACCTGCACCTTCGCGCCGGAGGAAAACGAGCTGGTGGTGGCCGACATCCTGGCGGAATTCCCCGGCAAGGTTCGTCTGGTCGAGGTCTCCGTGCCCGGATTCCTGACCGCCCCTGGTTTTACCTTCTGGGAGGGACGGCTGCTCGCGCCCGAGCTGTCCCGCTGTCTGCGCTTTTGGCCACACCTCAACGACACCGGCGGCTTCTTCATCGCGGTCCTGGAGAAGGACGCAGCGCTTCCCGCCGAGCCCGAGCCGGCGCTGGCGGTGATGGTGGACGCTGACCACGACGACTGGCTGACTGGGCTCGATGCCAAGTACGGGTTCCCCGAGGACTACTGGCGCCAGTACCGGGTCAATCGCCAGACCCGCCGCGGCCTGCATCTCATGGCCGCCGATCATGCGCCGCCAGCGGTGCCGCTGGCCGAGGGCAGCGGACTCTTCTTCCATCGCACCAGCGCGCGGCCACCCAAGCCCACCACGGGCGGGGCGCTCTTGATCGGGCGCGACGTGGCCCGTTTTCGGCTTGATCTGAGTGCGTGCTCAGCGGGACGCCTACCTGCGTCGGGAGACCTTCGCGCCGACGCCAGCGCAGCTTGCCGAGACACCCGTCGGTCAGGTCATCGCGTGCTACCGAGGCCATGTGCTGGGTGTTGCCATTCTTCATCGCTCCGGGGTGATCGAAAGCCAGTTCCCGAGCCGCTGGAGCGGCTGCGCGGCGGGACCGGACGCTGCGCGGGATCCCGCGGTCGGTGCCTTGGATGGTTTAGACTGATGCCGACTTTCGAGCCAGAATTCTGGCGCCGTGGTTTGTATTGTCGGAATCGACCTGGGGGTTGCGAATGAGACGACACATACTTTTGATCTTGCTGTTTCTGGTGGGCGCGCTCCAAGGCGTGCTCGCGTTCGCGCAGTCGTCCGTGGAGCCGATGCAACCGGAGCCGAGGGCGCTCGATCAGCCGCGCACGCAATGGTCGATCGCGCCCGAGGGGACCACCCTCCCCGAGGGTACGGTGGCGCCGGCCGAGACGGAGTTTCCGGAGGGAACCGTGCTGCGGGAAGGGACCGTCCTGCCCGCTGGCACCATCCTGCCTGGCGGGGCCATTCTGCCAGGCTCTCAAACCGCGCCCAATCGTTCGACGGCGCCCGTGACGGCCCCCGCGTCCAGAAGCGCCGTCGACGTCGATGCCGCGACTGGCGTGCCCTACATCAGCGGCGGGATCGGTGTCTCTGGCCGGGAGGAGATGGACGAGGTCAAGTCCAAGTTCAACCTGCGCCTGCTCTTTGCCGTGCAGGGCTCGGGCGCCTATCTCGCCGACGTTAAGGTCCGGATCGACGATGCCGCTGGTCCCACCCTGCTGACGGCGGTCTCCCAGGGACCCTGGTTCTACGCCAGTCTCGCGCCGGGGCGCTACATCCTATCCGTGGACAACGCCGGTCAGGTTCAGACCCGCGAGGTCGTGATCCCCGCAAGCGGAGCGTCCCAGCAGTCCTTCTACTGGACGGATTAGTCGCGGCGCTGGCCAGCCGCCCCGCCCGGCATCGATGCCGCGTTTGAATGCGCTCTCGCCGTCCAAGTACTGGCGGCTGGCTTTACCCTCATCGCTCTTCGATAAAGACTCGCAGGGCAGTCCTTAGCAGAGGCAGCAGGGCCTGGCGATCGAGCTCGGGGTGACTCATGGCCCTGGCCGAGAGGCCATCGAAGAGGGCCATGATGATCTCGGTCACGCTGGCGTCGGTCTCGCCGGGCAGGCCACGGGCACGGCGGGCACTGCGCAAGACGCCGATCAAACGCTCGCGCTTGACGTGGTCCGCCGCGCGGACGATGGCGGCGACCCTGGGGTTGCGGGCCGCCTCGGCCAGGATCTCCAGCTCCAATGCCGCATGGTCCAGGTCCGTCTTTTCGGTCAGTCCGAGATCGACCCGGTCGATGAGCGCCTGAAAGACGTCCTCGGCATCCTCGAACTGGCGCACCATCTCCAGCGATTGTTCCAGCTTGCGCTCGACCAAGGCCGCGATGATGGCCTCCTTGTTCTCGAAGAAATGATAGATGTGCCCTGGACTCATCCCGGCCGCCTTGGAGAGCTGGGCGATGCTGGTGCCGTGAAACCCCTCGCGCGCGAAGCAGATGCAAGCCGCGTCCAGGATCTGACGCCTGCGGGTGAGGGCAAGCGGTAGATCCTCGTCGGTTGGCTGCGGCATGGGTGTTTCCTCTCGTCGGATTGGATACCGCCGGTGTCTGATTGGGCCAATGGAGTCGCCAAGGCGCGGAATGGCACGGCCACTCCGCGTCGTCGGGGGTCCGGTTTAGATCTGGTCGGATTGCGCGGTTTAGGCTTGACCGTGCCCTAGGGGGTGCCTAGATCGGGCGACTATTATAGAATGAACATTCAATCGAATCCCAGGTTAGAGGTTGAGGTGTCCATGAACGCGGAGAACCGTCGTTTGCTCGCCACTGTGCTCGCGCTGGTCGCAATGCTGGCGCTGGGCGGTTGCGAAAAATCCGCGCCGGCCGCCGGACCCGGTGGGCCGGGTGGACCCGGCGGAGCGCCCGCCGAGGTGGGGGTGGTGCAGGTACAGGCCAGCGCGGTGACGCTGACGACCGAGCTGCCCGGACGCACCGCCCCCTACCGGATCGCCGAGGTTCGCCCGCAGGTTGGCGGTATCATCCAGGCGCGAAAATTTCAGGAGGGAGGTCCGATCGAGGCGGGGCAGGTGCTCTATCAGATCGATCCGGCCGTCTATCAGGCGACCTTCGCGAGTGCCGAGGCGGCCCTGGCCCGCTCGCGGGCGACGCTGGCGCGCGCGCGCATGAAGGCCGACCGCTATGCGAATCTGGTCAAGGCGAAAGCGGTCAGCGAGGAAGACAACGACGACGCCGAGGCGGCGCTGAAAGAGGCCGCCGCCAGCGTGGCGGTCGACGAGGCGGACCTCGCCAGCGCCCGCATCAATCTCGAATATACCCGCGTGACCTCGCCGATCGTCGGGCGCATCGGCCGCTCCGCCGTGACCCAGGGTGCGCTGGTGACCGCCAATCAGGAGCTGGCCCTGGCCACCGTCCAGCAGCTCGACCCCATCTACGTGGATCTCACCCAATCGAGCGCCCAACTGCTGCGTCTGCGCCGTGCCCTGGAGGATGGCCATCTGCAACGTCCGGAAGGGCGCGCAGCCGAAGGTGACGCTGGTTCTGGAGGATGGCAGCGCCTATCCGCTCGCGGGCCGACTGGAGTTCTCCGAGGTCACCGTGGATCCGGGCACGGGTGCCGTGACCCTGCGCGCGACCTTCCCCAACCCCGACCATCTCCTGCTGCCGGGCATGTTCGTGCGCGCGACGGTGGAGGAGGGCGTGCGCGCGGAGGCGATTCTGGTTCCGCAACCCGCGGTGCAGCGCGATCGGCGCGGTCGTCCCTTCGCGCTGGTGCTGACCGACGCGGGGGTGGTCGAGCAGCGTGCTCTGCAGACCAACCGCGCGCTGGGCGATCGATGGCTGATCGACTCAGGACTCGCGCCCGGTGACCGACTGATCGTCGATGGCATCCAGAAGGTTCGCGTCGGAGACAAGGCCAAGGCGGTCGCCCCTGGCGCCCAATCGGCCCCCGCCAACTCGGCCCCGCCGACTCACTGAGTCAGTCGCACAGGAAACCCTTCATGGCCCGCTTCTTCATCGACCGGCCCGTCTTCGCCTGGGTCATCGCCATCGTCATCATGCTCGCCGGCGTCCTGTCCATCCGCGCGCTCCCGGTCTCGCAATATCCCAGCATCGCGCCGCCGACGATCGCCATCACCGCGACCTATCCCGGCGCCTCGGCCCAGACGCTCGAAGACTCGGTGACTCAGGTCATCGAGCAGCAGATGAACGGCCTGGACGGGCTGCGCTATATGTCCTCGACCAGCGAGTCCAATGGGATCGCGACCATCACCCTGACCTTCGACAATGGCGTGAACCCCGACATCGCGCAGATGCAGGTCCAGAACAAGCTGCAACTGGCGAGCGTGCTCTTGCCCTCGGCGGTGCAGAAACAGGGGATCCAGGTCGCCAAGTCGGTACGCAACTTCCTGATGGTCGTCGCCTTCGTCTCGCGTGACGGCCGCCTGACGAACGCCGATCTCGGCGACTATGCCGCCAGTCTGGTCAAGGATCCGATCAGCCGGGTGACGGGCGTCGGCGAGATCACCCTGTTCGAGGCCCAGTTCGCCATGCGGATCTGGCTCGATCCCAACCGGCTCAATCAATACGGCCTCACCCCCGCCGATGTGACCAGCGCGATCGAGGCCGAGAACGCCCAGGTCTCCGCCGGTCAGCTCGGCGCCGTCCCGGCGGTGCCGGGGCAGCAGCTCACCGCGACCCTGAACGTCCAGAGCCGGCTCACGACCCCGGAGGAATTCGGCGGCATCCGGCTGCGCACCCAGTCCGACGGCTCGACCGTGCTGCTGCGCGATGTTGCCCGGATCGAGTTCGGCAGCGAGACCTACAACAGATCCGCCCGGCACAACGGCAAGCCGGCGGCCGGCATGGCGATTCGGCTGGCGACCGGCGCCAATGCCCTGGCGACCGCCGACGCGGTCAAGCGCAAGCTCGACGAGCTCTCGGCCTTCTTTCCGCCCGGCATGGAGGCGGTCTTCCCCTACGACACCACGCCCTTCGTGCGCATCTCCATCAGCGATGTCGTCAAGACGCTGTTCGAGGCGGTGGTACTGGTGTTTCTGGTGATGTATCTCTTCCTGCAGAACTTCCGCGCGACCCTGATCCCCACCATCGCGGTACCGGTGGTGCTGCTCGGCACCTTCGGCGTGCTGGCGGCCTTCGGGTACTCCATCAATACGCTGACGCTCTTTGCGATGGTGCTGGCCATCGGCCTGCTGGTCGACGACGCCATCGTGGTGGTCGAGAACGTCGAGCGGGTGATGCGCGAGGAGGGGCTGCCGCCCAAGGAGGCGACGCGC
Organism: uncultured Gammaproteobacteria bacterium; assembly: GCA_963818415.1. Lineage (GTDB taxonomy): Bacteria > Pseudomonadota > Gammaproteobacteria > Chromatiales > Chromatiaceae > CAWFSC01. The sequence goes on from CAWFSC010000006.1 coordinate 92,282, forward strand.
CGCTCGATGGATCAGATCACCAGCGCCCTGGTCGGCATCGCGCTGGTGCTGTCGGCCGTCTTCATCCCCATGGCCTTCTTCGGCGGCTCGACCGGGGTCATCTACCGCCAGTTCTCGGTCACCATCGTCTCGGCCATGCTGCTGTCGGTGGTGGTGGCGCTGACGCTCAGTCCAGCCCTGACCGCCTCGCTGCTCAAGCCGATCCATCATGGCCCCCGTCACGGCTTCTTCGGCTGGTTCAACCGCAACTTCCAGCGTAGCGTCGACCTCTATGGCCAGAGCGTCGGCGGTATCGTCAAGCGCCGTTGGCTGTTCGTTGCGATCTATGGCTTGCTGGTGGTGGCGCTGGTGGCGCTGCACGAGCGGATGCCCACGTCGTTTCTGCCGGACGAGGATCAAGGCATCCTCATCATCCAGGCGGTGCTGCCCTCCGGCGCGACCCGCGAGCGCACCGTGGAGGTCTTGAAACAGGTCGAGAAGTACTTCCAGGAGAATGAAAAGGAGACGGTCAAGGAGATGATCACGGTCGCCGGATTCAGCTTCGGCGGTCAGGGCCAGAACATGGCCATCGGGTTTGTCCGGCTCAAGGATTGGGCCGAGCGCAATCGAGCCGATCTACGGGTCCAGGCCATCGCCGGACGCGCCATGCAGGCGTTCGCCAAGATCCGCGACGCCCGCGTCTTCGCCTTTCCGCCGCCAGCGGTGATCGAGCTTGGCACCGCCTCGGGCTGGGACTTGCAACTGCAGGACCTCGGCGGCTTGGGGCACGATGCCTTCGCGGCCGCTCGCGGTCAGTTCCTCGGCATGGCGATGCAGAATCCGAAGCTGATGGCGTGTCCGCCCCAATGGACGCGAGGACGAGCCCCAGTATCAGGTCGAGGTCGATCGTACCAAGGCCGGCGCGCTCGGGCTCTCGCTGGACGATATCAACCGGACCCTCTCGATTGCCTGGGGCAGCGCCTATGTCGATGACTTCGTCCACCTGGGCCGGGTCAAGAAGGTCTATCTGCAGGCGGACGCACCTTATCGGATGCTGCCCGAGGATCTGGATGCCTGGTATGTCCGCAACGCCAAGGGCGAGATGGTGCCGTTCTCGGCCTTCGCCGCCGCGCGCTGGACCTATGGGTCGCCGCGCCTGGAGCGCTACAACGGGCTGCCCTCGGCGGAGATCCTGGGGCAGGGGGCGCCAGGCGTGAGTTCGGGCGAGGCGATGCAGGTCGTCGCGGACCTGGTTTCCAAGCTGCCCGCCGGGGTCGGCCTGGCCTGGACCGGGCTTTCCTTCGAGGAGCGGGCGGCGGGTGCTCAGGCGCCGGCGCTCTATGCCCTCTCGGCGCTGGTCGTCTTCCTGGCCCTGGCCGCGCTCTATGAGAGCTGGTCGGTACCCCTCGCGGTCATCCTGGCGGTGCCGTTGGGCGTGCTTGGGGCCGTGCTCGCGGCGACTGGGCGCGGTCTGCCGAGCGACATCTACTTCCAGGTCGGACTGCTGGCGACCATCGGTCTGTCGGCCAAGAACGCGATCCTCATCGTCGAATTCGCCAAGACGCTCCAGGAGCAGGGCAAGGACGCGGTCAGCGCCGCCATGCAGGCGGCGCGGATGCGGATTCGTCCGATCGTCATGACCTCCCTGGCCTTCGGCTTTGGCGTCCTGCCGTTGGCCATCAGTACCGGCGCGGGTTCCGGCGGGCAGAATGCCATCGGTACCGGCGTGGTGGGCGGCGTCATCGCCGCCAGCGTGCTCGGTGTCCTCTTCGTGCCGCTCTTCTTCGTGCTGATTCGCGGGCGCCTGAAGGGGATGGACAAATCCTAGCTGTCCATTTTCGCTGCCCGGGCGTGTGGGCCGGGCGCGCATGACCCATCCGCGGCAGACGCGGTTGAGGGTCTTCAGGCGTGGATGGGCGCCTCTCCTCGCTCGCGGATGTCATTCAGCGCGAGGCTCCGGCACGCGGGGATGCGCTCGGTGCGCCATTGCTCGATGGCCTGCTCCCAGAATTCGCTTGGCGAGGTCACACCGACCAGGGGCGTTTGACCCAGGGCGCTCCAGACCAGGCGCAGGGCTGGGAGCGGTTCCCTGGAATCCACCGGGGCGGCGGCGAGCGACTTGCTCAGTTTTCTCCCTTGCGCGTCCAGGATCACGGGGATGTGGGCATAGCTGGGTTGTGGCAACCCCAATATCCGCTGCAAGAGAATCTGGCGGGGAGTCGATAGCAGGAGATCGGCGCCGCGCACCACGTGCGTGACCTGTTGCCAGGCATCGTCGACGACGACGGCGAGTTGATAGGCATGGATCCCATCGGCGCGGCGCAGGACGAAATCGCCGACCGTCTCACCAATCGCTTGTTCTTGATCGCCTTGCACGCGGTCCCTGAAGCGCAGGCACTGGCTGTCCGTGCGCAGGCGAAGACTGCGCGGAGGGCGACCGTCGGGAAGCCCATCCCGACAGGTTCCCGGATAGATCGGACCTTCGATTCCGGTCGACGCACGTTCGGCGATCTCCGCCCGGCTGCAAGCGCAGGGATAGGCGAGGCCAAGCGCTTCGAGCCGAGATAGGGCCGCTTGGTAGGCGGCGGTGCGATCGCGCTGATGGACGACTGGCTCATCCCAGACGAATCCAAATGCGCGCAGCGTGCTCTGGATGTCCGCCGCCGCCCCTGGTACCTCGCGTGGGCGGTCGAGGTCTTCGATCCGCAGCAGCCAGCTTCCCGCGCGAGCGCGCGCATCCGCGTAGCTGGCGACGGCGGCGAGCAGGGAGCCAAGGTGGAGCGGGCCGGTCGGGGAGGGGGCGAAGCGCCCCCGATAGCCGCGTGGAGGCGGCGGCGCTTCGCTGATCATGGGGCGTCAGTCCAAGAGCGGACGCTCCGGGCTCAACCGCGCTGTTTTTCGCGGATCTCGTCGAGGGTCTTGCAGTCGATGCAGAGCGTCGCCGTGGGCCGCGCCTCCAGCCGGCGAACGCCGATCTCGACCCCGCAGGCCTCGCAGTAGCCGTAGTCGTGTTCGTCGAGACGGTCCAGCGCCTCGTCGATCTTCTTGATCAGCTTGCGCTCGCGGTCGCGGGTGCGCAGCTCCAGGCTGAACTCGGATTCCTGGGTCGCCCGGTCATTCGGGTCGGGGAAGTTGGTCGCCTCGTCCTGCATGTGATGCACGGTGCGGTCGACTTCCTCCATCAGGGACTGCTTCCAGGCCAGGAGGATTCCCCGGAAGTGCTCCTCCTGCTCCGGGCTCATGTATTCCTCGTCGCTCCCGGCGTTATAGGGCTCGAAAGAATACGCCTCGGTTTCTTGTGCTCGTGCTTCGGCCATGATTGTCTCCCGAAGGCTCTGGTCGTTTCGTTGGGTCCCGGCGGAACGAATCGGGTTTTTCTGGTGATCCGTGCCGCGAAAGCGTGCTTAAGTAACAGATCGCGGTCCACGGGGCAACTTCCATGCGGATCGCAATCGCTGCGGGCGATCCCCAAGTTGGGTAACCTTCGCGCTCAGGTCAATGCGGATACGCGCCGCCCTCAACTTGGAGTCCCATGATGTACGGATTCAAGGCCCTGATCTTCGACGTGGACGGGACCGTCGCCGATACCGAGCGCGACGGGCATCGCCCTGCCTTCAATGCGGCCTTCGCCGAGGCAGGGCTGGACTGGAGCTGGGATCCAGAGCTGTACGGCGAGCTGTTGGCGGTGACTGGCGGTAAGGAGCGCATCCGCTATTTCATTGAGCGGGCTGGGATCACCTTGGATCCGGGGCTGGATGTGGATGCCTTTGTAGCGCGGTTGCATCGCGACAAGACCAGCCACTATCTGGCGATGCTGCGGGAGGGCGCCATCCCGCTGCGACCGGGCGTGCTGCGGCTGCTGGCGCGAGGCGCGCGCGGCCGGGATCCGCCTGGCGATCGCGACCACGACGACGCCCGAGAATGTCGTCGAGCTGCTGGCGAACGCTGGCGAGCCGGGTCTGCCGGATTGGTTCGACGTTATCGCGGCGGGTGATGTCGTTGCCGCGCAAGAAGCCGGCGCCCGATATCTTCGACTTCGCGCTGGAGCGCCTGGGGCTGGCCCCCGAAGACTGCATCGCGATCGAGGACTCGGACAACGGCGCGCGCTCGGCGCTGGCGGCTGGCATCAAGGCGCTGGTGGTCACGGTCAACGGCTACACCGCCGATCAGGACTTCGGCGCGGCGGCGCTGGTCGTGGATCAGCTCGGCGAGCCGGGTTCACCGCCCACGGCCCTCTCGGGCGACCTGGATGGCAATTCGGTGATCGATCTGGCACTGCTCGACCGTCTCCATCGCCAGATCCACGCGGCCTGAGTGGTGGCGGCACTTGAGCGACCGTGAACCCAGCCGGCTGGCGAGCCGCGCCCGTCGGGTCGAGCCCTTCCATGTCATGCGTCTGCTCGGCCGCGCCCGCGAGCTGGAGGCGGCTGGCCGATCCGTCGTGCACCTGGAGATCGGCGAGCCGGATTTCCCGACCCCGGAGCCGATCCTGGCGGCTGGGCAGCGGGCGCTCGCCGCGGGACAGACGCACTACACGCCGGCGGCCGGCCTGCCGACACTGCGTCAGGCCATCGCCGACTGACTACCGGCGCCGTTATCGGGGTCGAGGTCGCGCCATCCGCTGTTCTGGTGACGCCGGGCGCCTCCGGGTGCCCTCCAGTTGGCGTTTTCCGCCCTGCTGGAGCCGGGCGACCGCGTCCTGCTCGGCGATCCCTCCTATCCCTGCTATCGCCAGGTCCTGCGTCTCATGGGCGTGCGAGCCGGTCATGGTCCCGCTCGGGCCGGAGAACCGACTATCAGTTGACGACCGCAGCGTGCTCGCGGCGGCCTGGACTCCGGGCATGCGCGCGGTTGTCGTCGCCTCGCCGTCCAATCCGACCGGGTCGCTCCTGAGTCTGGATACCTTGCGCGAGCTCCATGCGTTCTGTCGCGCGCGCGGAGCGGCGCTCATCGTCGATGAGATCTACCGGGACTGACTCTACGAGGCGTTCCCGAGGAGACGGCCTTGTCCCTGGATCGGCGCGATCTCTATGTCATCAACAGCTTCTCGAAATACTTCGGGATGACCGGCTGGCGGGTCGGCTGGGTGGTGGGACCGGCGGATTCGGTCGCGGTGATGGATCGTTTGGCGCAGAACCTTTTCATCGCCGCCAATACCCCCGCGCAGCACGCGGCGCTGGCGGCGTTCGGCGCGGACACCCTGGCGATCCTGGAGACGCGGCGCGAGGTTTTTCGGCAGCGACGCGACCGTCTGCTACCGGCCCTGCGTGATCTCGGCTTCGGTATCCCTCGGCGACCGGACGGCGCCTTCTATCTGTATGCCGGCCTGCCGGAGGGTATCGCGATGGATTCGATGCACTTCGTCGACGCGGCTTCTGGAAGAGGCGGGGGTGGCCGTGACCCCAGGTCGGGACTTCGGCGACTACCAGGCGGATCGGCACGTGCGCTTCGCCTACACGCGCGATCTGGACGTGTTGGACGAAGGCGTGCGCCGGATTCGCGCCTTCCTTGGCCGCGGATGATCCTTGTTGCGTCGGGGCGGGCGGGGGGTCAGCCCGACTCTTCCGCCGTCATCACACTGGTCGGGACCGGCTCGAAGCTCGGCGCATGTCGGCGACCGATCTGCTCCGGCGCGATGAAATAGAATCCACAGGTTTGCGGCGTCAGATTCTCGGCCGCGATCCGCGGATATTTGCGACAGCTCGGCGGGCGCAGCAGATAGACGGCGCAACTGCTCAGTCCTTCGTCATCGAACCGCAGGAAGGGGCAGGGATACGGCAGCTTGCAGCAGTCACCACAGCGGTTGCAATCGCCACGGCGGCTTGCGTCCACGGGTAGTAGCGACGTGAGAAAGCGTTTGAGTTTGTTCAGCATGGCTACCTTTCTCAGAGGGCGGGAGTGGTCCCGATCGCGCCAGGCGCAACGAATAATCACGGATGCTAGTCAAAACCCTTGCCGCTGTCACTGTTGGACCACGATCAGCGGCTCAAACCATATGGGCTTTCGAAGATGACTCAATTCAGTTCCGCCGCTTCATTGCAAGCCCGTGATAGCGCCCAGCGCGAGGCGGGCGAATTGCTTTTCGCCCTGCATCAGCGGCTGTTGAGCGAGGCTTCCGGTCAAGCGGCGCCAGCGGGCTGGCTGGGTCGGATCAAGGCGAGCCTCGCCGGGCCACGGGCCCCGGTGCGCGGTGTCTATCTCTGGGGGGGCGTCGGGCGCGGCAAGACCTATCTCATGGACTGGTTTGTCGAGGGGCTTGAACTGCCGGGCAAGCGGCGGGTGCATTTCCATCACTTCATGCGCGATGTCCACGACATCATGTCCGCGACTGCCCAAGCAGCCGGATCCGCTGGAGGTGGTCGCCGATCGCTTGCGCCGGGATGCGCGGGTGCTCTGTCTGGATGAGTTTCTGGTCACCGACATCACCGACGCCATGATCCTGCACGGATTGCTTCGGGCGCTCTTCGCGCGCGGCATGACCCTGGTCACGACCGCCAACGTCCGCCCCGACGATCTCTACCGCAACGGCTTGCAGCGCCAGTCGTTTGTGCCGGCCATCGCGCTGCTCAAGCAGCACACCCAGGTCTTCGAGCTGGACGGCGGCGTCGATTACCGGCTGCGCGCGCTGACCCAGGAAGGGGTTTTCTTTCAAGACGGAGAGGCATCCGGGGCCATCTCTCCGACTATTTCCAGCGCCTGACCGGCGGTCATGAGATGACGCCGACCGAGCTCTCGGTCAACGGTCGTTCGTTGTCGGCGCGTCGGCTCGGGATGGACGTGGTCTGGTTCGATTTCGCCGCGCTCTGCGGCACGCCGCGCTCGGCCTCCGACTACATCGAGATCGCCCGCGAGTTCCATACCGTCCTGCTCTCGGGAGTGCCGCTGCTCGGGCCCCGGCAGGAGGCCGCTGCCCGCCGCTTTCTCCATCTGGTCGATGAGTTCTACGATCAGCGCATGAAGCTGGTGCTCTCGGCCGCCGCCCCGGTCGACCGACTCTATGTTGGTGGTCTCGTCGAATTTGCCCACGAGCGGCTCGTCAGCCGACTGGTCGAGATGCAATCGACCGCGTATCTCGCGACCTCGACCCCGGAGCCCTAGATCGGTTCGGGCTTGGAATGTCTGAGGCCCATCACGATCTTCAGCGCATTGGAAATTCGCCCTGGAGATTGCCTATGTCCGCCGTCCATCTCGCCGCGCCCAGCATCGATCCAGACGAAGTCGCGTACTTCGAGCGGCTCGCCCATCGCTGGTGGGATACGGAAGGGCCCTTCTGGCCGCTGCATCGCCTGAATGCCTTTCGGGTCGATTACATCCGTGAGCGATTGTCCGCCGCGCTGGGGCGCGATGCTGGCGCGGAGCGCCCGTTCGAGGGGCTCGCGATGCTCGACATCGGCTGTGGCGGTGGGATCCTGAGCGAATCCATGGCGCGGCTTGGCGCCCAGGTGACCGGAATTGAGATCACGGAGAAGAACGTGCGGGTCGCGCGGATGCATGCCCAATCGAGCGGGCTGGCGATTGATTACCGCTTGGCGACGGTCGACCGGCTCGCGCGCGAAGGTGCGCGTTTCGATGCCGTGCTCAACATGGAGGTGATCGAGCATGTCGAGCATCTCCCCGAGTTCCTTGCCGATTGCGGTCGTCTGGTGCGTCCGGGCGGCGTCATGGTCGTTGCCAGCATCAACCGCACCTTGGCCGCCTGGCTGATGGCGATCGTCGGGGCCGAGTACATCCTGCGTTGGTTGCCACGCGGTACCCACCACTACCGCAAGCTGGTGCCGCCCGCCCAGGTTATCCACGCATTGGGCGGCGAGTATCGCGTACTGCACGAGACCGGGGTGCGGGTGAATCCCTTCAATCGGGTCTTTGGCTACACCGACTGGCAGGGCGTGAACTACATGCTGGTCCTGCAAAGATAAAATTGTCGAGGTTTTTTCCGCAGACGCTTGAAAACAGACGGTGTTTGGAACATATTTTGATCGAGAGCGGAGCGATTCGTAGTGACAACCCGGGTGCCAGACACGTTCGATGACGCCCGCAATTCGAGGGCTGGAGCGGAGCGCCGTGGAGGGATTTGCGGTTGGTTTACTCAAGTCGTCGCTCGAAATGGCGATACAGGAGTGACGGACGGTTCCGTGGAGTGAGTCAAGATGGAAAAAAGACAACAAGAGTTGGAGGCATGGGTAGCGTCCATGGTGCGTGGCGACCTTGGCTACACCTATATTCGGCTGTATGCGGACGCGCCCGATTGGGTTCGCGATCTGGCCGTGAATCGCTTCGGCAAGGGTACGGTATTCCTGCCGCCAGAGCGGGCGCGGCCGCGCGCCGCCTAGGCGGCGTCGGTCAGCTTGCGGTCTCCTCGGTGGCGATGCGATCGCGCGCGACTCCGAGTTCGCTCAGGCCCGACAGCGTTTGCTGAACGGCCTCCGTCGGGCCTGCGACGTAGAAACGTAAGGCTCCCAGATCCGGGTGATCGGCGTGGATCATCGCGATCAGATCCTCGTCTCGGTCATTCGGCAAGGCTGTGAAACTGAAATTATCGAGCGCATCCCTGAGCGCGCGCGCCCAGTGCGCCTGGTGATGCCCCTCCAGGTATCGCGGTATCCCAGTAGAGGTGGAAGGATTCGATCAGATCGATGGAAACGGCATGCTCGATCAGGCTCTTGATCGGTGCGATCCCGTCGCCGTGGGCGATGAAGATGGTCGGTTCCGGTGAGTCTTCCCTGAGGACGAAACGGCCGAAGGGCCCGCTAACGGTGATGAGCTGCCCCGGGCGCAGGTCCCCGTGCACGGCCTGGGAGAAGGCGTCTGTTTGGCGTCGGACGTAGAACCACAGGTGGCGACCATTGCAGGGACAGCTTGCGATCGGAAACTCCCGTGTCTCCCCACCCTCCAGGGTCAAGGCAACCCGTTGTCCGGCCATGAAACGCAGGGTCTGGGTGCGCGGCGTCTGGATCGTCAGCGCCACCAGGTCGGCCGCGAGGTGCTCCACCTTGCGCAGCGTCGCGCGGATCTCCTGATGCGGCAGATCCTCGACCTTGACCGCCTCGGCCGCCTCGATCACCAAGTCTGTTATGGCCGTGTGCGAGCAGGTCAGGATGTAACCCATGGCTTTTTCCCGTTCGCTGATGACGTAGTCGTGGTCGCGGATCCTCCAGGTCTCGCCGCTCACGACGCGCGCCTTGCAGTTGCCGCAGTTTCCGCTCGCGCACCCATAGCTCAACTTCAGACCGGCCCGGACCGAGGCATCCAGGATGGATTCGCTGCCCTCGACGAAAAAATCGTGCCCGCTTGGGATGAGTTTGACGTTGGCGGCCATGATGCGCAGGAAGGTGTCCTTGGCGAGAAGTTGGGCGCGTTGGTCGGGCGCGGCATCGGCGCCGAGCTGGTCCTGGGCCTCCCGCAGCCAGGCGCGGGTCGCGTGCAGGGCCTCGGGGATCTGCTCCAGCGGGAGTCGGGACACTCCCTCGATGCGCGATCCAACCTGGTCCAGCAGCGCGCGGGCGGCATCGAGGTGCGTCATCCGATCCGCCAGGCTCGCGCTCAATCCGCGGAGTCGCGATAGCAGGACCCGCGGATCGGGCAGCGTCGTCTCGCCAGCGTGATTCAGCTTGGGTTGGGCATCGCTTTTGATGCGCTCGGTCCGCTCTAGGGAGGCGTCGTCCGTGAGGGTTACGCTGGGATAGACGCGCAGCAGGTCGTTGATCGCGACCGCGCCCTCGAACGTCGCGATCTCGCCACGACGGATCCGGCCCTGTAGCTCGGCGCGGGTCACCCCGGCGAGACGCGCCGCGCGCGAGAGGCTCAGGTAGTCCATGGGTTCACAGGTCTCCGCTGGCGCCGGCGGTCATGATGTCGGTCATGGCGTCGCGGACCTTGGTGGCAAGCTCCTTCAGGCTCGGTGGCAGGTCGGCCATCCCAATGACCCGGTTGAGGTCCAGGGTGACCAGCCAGGGTTTGCCCGCCTGATCCTGGATCAGGGTGACGCGGCAGGGCAGATAGGCCGCGAAGTCGATGTTCTCCGCGATCATCCGGGCGGCGACACGGGCGTCGCAGAATTGGAAAATCTCAATGCGCTTGGTCTTCACGCCCATGGACTCGAGCTCCTTGGACAGCGGCAGGCGGGCGACCAGCTTGAAGTTCAGTGCGTTGGCGCGCAGCAGCATGGAGTCCACGGCGTCATCCATGGAGACACCCTCGGCCAACGGCATCCGTACCACGGTGTCGGCGATGCCCTCGGCGCGGGCGGCGGTGGTCGGCAGCAGCATCGGCAGGGCGACCAGCAGCATCCACCAGCGGGTCTTTTTGGTTTGGATTGGCGCGCTCATCATCTCTCCTCAATCAAAGCGATAATGTTTTTCGACCGGCTCAAGCACTTCCCAGGCGCAGGCGAGTCCGGCGGGAAAGCTGATCAGGTCGCCCCGCCTGAAATCCTGGGGCGCGCCGCCCTCGGGCGTGACGCGAAAGCGGCCGCGCACCACGTAGCAGGTTTCCGCTTGGGCGTAGCGCCATGGAAAGGTGGATGGCTCTTTCTTCCAGATCGGCCAGTCCTCGACGCCCAGCACCTCTAGCTTTGCGGGGGAGGGCTTGTGCTCACAGCGGATCTCCAGGTCATTCATGCGGTCATGGCTCCAGTTGAGTGCCGCCCGACGGCGGCTGCGTTCGCTCGCACCAGTATATTGTGGATCCGGGGCGGGGTTTTCCATGCGCGAGATTGTCTGAGTCATCCGGTTCGGCGACACTCCAAACCATGACGGCCTCGCTCTCCAACGCATCGCTCGATTCTATCGCGGCACGGGTCGGCGAGCGGATGCTGGCGCGCGGCCTGATGCTGACGACCGCCGAGTCCTGCACCGGCGGCTGGGTCGCCAAGACGGTGACGGATCTCGCCGGCAGCAGCGCCTGGTTCGACCGGGGTTTCGTCACCTACAGCAACGCCGCGAAGCAGGAGATGCTGGGGGTCGAGGCCGCGCTTCTGGAGACGCATGGGGCGGTCAGCGAACCCGTGGTCGAGGCGATGGTGAATGGCGCCCTGGCGCGCGGCCGGGCGACGGTTGCCCTGGCGATCAGCGGCATCGCCGGGCCAGGCGGCGGCAGCCCCGAGAAACCGGTCGGGACCGTCTGGCTGGCCTGGGGCCTGGCCGGACAGGCACCCGTCACCCGCCGTTTTCGTTTCGATGGCGACCGCGACGCGGTGCGCGCCCAGGCCGTCGAGGCGGCGCTCCTGGGCGTGCTCGACCTACTGCAAGCGGATGTCTGAGCGATGGTTCCTCGCCCTCTGGCCGGATCCCGCGACGCGCGCGGCGCTCGATGCCCAAGTCGCCGGGCTCATCCCAGCCCAGACCCGCGCAACGCATCCCATGGACCGGCATCTGACGCTGATCTTTCTGGGCGAGTTGGAGCCGCAACGGCTCGGCTGCGTGGAATCGGCCGTCTCCCGGATGAGCGCGCCCTCCTTCGCGCTGGAACTCGACCGGGTCGGCTGCTTCGCGCGCTCCCAAGTCCTCTGGTGCGGACCCTCGCGCACGCCCGCGCCCCTGACCGCGCTGGTCTCCGATCTCCAGACGCGGATCCGCGCTTGCGGGATCGCCCCCGAGACCCGTCCCTACCGCCCGCATCTCACCCTGGCGCGCAAGGTCCGCTCGGAGCTGTCGCTGGCCCTGTCCACGGCGGTGATCTGGCGCGTGAGCGAGCTGGTCCTGGCCCACGGGCAAAGAGGCGCCGCGCCGCGCTATCGGATCGAACGGCGCTGGCCGCTCGATCCGGTTGGGGTATGACGCTGGGTTCGCGGTTATGCGATAATTCCGAGCTTATCGAAAGTAAGCCGCGCGCGACTGATCGGCTCGCTTGACCACGACCCGGCGCCTCATTTCGCAACGGAGACCCAATGGACGAGAACCGCAAAAAGGCATTGGCCGCCGCGCTGACTCAGATCGAAAAGCAGTTCGGCAAGGGCTCGGTCATGCGCATGGGCGACACCGGCGCCGTGCGCAACATCGAGGCGATCTCGACCGGCTCGCTCGGTCTCGACCTGGCGCTTGGCATCGGCGGCGTTCCCAAGGGGCGCGTCGTCGAGATCTATGGCCCGGAATCCTCCGGCAAGACCACCCTGACCCTGCACATCATCGCCGAGACGCAGAAATTCGGCGGCACGGCCGCCTTCGTCGACGCCGAGCACGCGCTCGACCCGGTCTATGCCGAGAAGCTCGGCGTCAATATGAACGGATCTGCTGGTCTCCCAGCCAGACACCGGCGAGCAGGCGCTGGAGATCACCGACATGCTGGTGCGCTCCGGCGCCATCGATGTCGTCGTCGTCGACTCGGTCGCGGCCCTGACGCCGAAGGCCGAGATCGAGGGCGAGATGGGCGACTCCCACGTGGGCTTGCAGGCGCGCCTCATGTCGCAGGCGCTGCGCAAGCTCACCGGCAACATCAAGCGCTCCAACTGCTGCGTCATCTTCATCAACCAGATCCGCATGAAGATCGGCGTCATGTTCGGCTCGCCCGAAACCACCACCGGCGGCAACGCGCTCAAGTTCTATGCCTCGGTGCGGCTCGATATCCGGCGCACCGGCAGCATCAAGAAGGGCGACGAGGTCATCGGCAACGAGACCAAGGTCAAGGTCGTCAAGAACAAGGTCGCGCCGCCCTTCAGGCAGGCCGAGTTCGACATCCTCTACGGACAGGGGATCTCGCGCGAGGGCGAGATCATCGACCTGGGCGTGGCCCACGGCTTCGTGGAGAAATCCGGCGCCTGGTACAGCTACGACGGCAATCGCATCGGTCAGGGCAAGGACAACGTGCGCAACTACCTGTGCGAGAACCCCGCAGATCGCACAGAGCATCGAGGCCAAGATCCGCGACAAGGTTCTACCCAAGGTCGTGGGCGAGGCGGCGGTGGAGCCCGTCGAGGCCGCCTCGCTGGAGGACTGATCCTGCACGCCAGGGCGCATGATGCCGGACAGCGCCGCGGCCTTCGTCGAGGCCGAGCGCGTGGCGCTGCGCTTGCTCGCCGGGCGGGAGCATTCGCGCCTGGAGCTGGCGCGCAAGCTCGCGGCGCGCGGCTTCGACCCGCGACGCCATCGGCGCGGCGCTCGATCGCCTGGCCGCCGAGGGTGCGCTCGACGAGGCACGTCTGGCCGAGCACTATGTCGCCGAGCGCGCGGGCAAGGGCTTCGGCCCGGTGCGCATTCGCGGCGAACTGCGCGAGAAGGGACTTGCGGATGCGCTGATCGACCGCTACCTGGAACCCATGAGCGAAGAATGGCCAGACCTGTGTGGCGCAGGTGCATGATCGCCGTTTCGGCCAGGCGCCGCCCATCGACCGTGCCGACTATGCCAAGCGCGCGCGTTTCCTTGAGCAGCGTGGATTCACCCCAGATTCGATCCGGCGCCTGTTGCGCCTTCATGACTGACCGCAGCCCGACAGCGGGCGGTCCATTCGAGACGTTCCCATGACCACCAGTGCAGAGCTTCGAGCGAGCTTCCTCGACTACTTCGCGCAACGCCAACACGAGCGGGTCGCCTCCAGCCCCCTGGTGCCGGCCAACGATCCGACCCTGCTGTTCACCAACGCCGGCATGGTCCAGTTCAAGGAGGTCTTCCTCGGCCGCGAGCGCCGCGCCTACAACCGCGCGGTCAGTTCCCAGCGCTGCGTGCGCGCCGGCGGCAAGCACAACGACCTGGAGAACGTCGGCTACACCGCCCGGCATCACACCTTCTTCGAGATGCTCGGCAACTTCAGCTTCGGCGACTATTTCAAGCGCGAGGCCATCGGCTTCGCCTGGGATTATCTGACCCGCGTCCTGGCGCTGCCGCCCGAGCGGCTCTGGATCACCGTCTTCACCGAGGACGACGAGGCGGCCGACATCTGGCTGAAGGAGATCGGGTCGATGCCCACACGCTTCTCGCGCTGCGGGGCCAAGGACAACTTCTGGTCGATGGGCGACACCGGCCCCTGCGGTCCCTGCTCCGAGATCTTCTACGACCACGGCCCCGAGATCCCCGGCGGCCCGCCCGGCTCGCCGGACGAGGACGGCGACCGCTATGTCGAGATCTGGAATCTGGTCTTCATGCAGTACAACCGCGACGCCGACGGCAATCTGACCCCGCTGCCGCGTCCCTCGGTCGATACCGGCATGGGGCTGGAGCGTCTCGCGGCGGTCATGCAGGGCGTGCACAGCAACTACGAGATCGATCTCTTTCGCAATCTGATCGATGCGGCGGCGCACAGGCTACCGGCTGCGCCGACCGCGCGGACAAGTCGCTGCGCGTCATCGCCGACCACATCCGCTCGACCGCCTTCCTCATCATCGATGGGGTGACGCCGGGCAACGAGGGGCGCGGTTATGTGCTGCGGCGCATCATGCGACGGGCGATTCGTCACGGCTATCGACTCGGCTGCACCGAGCCCTTCTTCCATCGGCTGGTCGAGCCGCTGGTCGCGCGAGATGGGCGCGCCTATCCGGAGCTGCGGAGCGGCTCAGGCGCATGTCGAGCGCATCATCCGCTTGAGGAAGAGCGTTTCGCCGAGACCCTGGAGAACGGCATGCGCATCCTCGACGAGGCCATCGCCGGCCTGACGCGACGGCCTGATCCCCGGCGAAACCGTCTTCAAGCTCTACGACACCTACGGCTTCCCGATCGACCTCACGGCGGACATCGCCCGCGAGCGCGGCCTGACCCTGGACATGGCCGGATTCGAGCAGGCGATGGAGCGACAGAAGGAGCGCGCCCGCGCCGCCAGCCAGTTCGGCGCGACCCAGACCGCTCGAGATCCAGATCCAGGGCGAGACCGACTTCTGCGGTTATGACCGGCTTCAGGAAGAGGCGACGGTCGTTGCCCTCTATCGCAACGGCGATTCCTGCGACGCACTGGAGACCGGCGAGGAGGGTCTGGTCATCCTCGATCATCTCTCCCTTCTACGGCGAGTCCGGCGGCCAGGTCGGCGACCGGGGCTGGCTGACCACCGAAACCGCTCGGTTCGAGGTGCTGGATACCCAGAAGAAGGGCGATGGCGTCCTGATCCATGTCGGGCGCGTCAGCGCTGGTCAGCTGGCTGTCGGTGATCGGGTCGATGCCCGCGTCGATGCCGAGCGACGGCGCGCGACGGCGCTGAATCATTCGGCGACCCATCTGCTGCACGCCGCCCTGCGCGAGGTGCTGGGCGAGCATGTTCAGCAGAAGGGCTCGCTCGTCGGGTCCGGAGCGTCTGCGGTTCGACTTCTCGCATTTCGAGCCCGTGACGCGCGAGCAGCTCCTGACCATCGAGCGGCTGGTCAATCGCGAGGTGCGCGCCAATCATCTGGTCGAGACCCGCATCATGAGCCTCGATGACGCCAAGGCGTCCGGCGCCATGGCGCTGTTCGGCGAGAAATACGCCGATCAGGTGCGGGTGCTGCGGATGGGCGATTTCTCGACCGAGCTGTGCGGCGGCACCCATGTCAAGGCGGTCGGCGACATCGGTCTGGTCAAGATCGTCTCCGAGAGCGGTATCGCCGCCGGGGTGCGGCGCATCGAGGCCATCACTGGCGCCACTGCGCTGGACTGGGTCGAGGCGGACGAGGATCGACTGCTGCGTCTGGCCGGTCTGCTCAAGGGCGGACGCGACGACATCGACGAGCGCGTGACCCAGTTGCTCGAGCGCGCGCGCCGGCTCGAAAAGGAGCTGGAGCAGATCAAGGCCAAGCTCGCCAGCTCCGCCGGACAGGATCTGGCCTCGCAGGCGGTCGACATCGACGGCGTGAAGGTGCTGGCTGCGCGGCTGGACGGCGTCGACCCCAAGAGCCTGCGCGTCACCCTGGATCAGCTCAAGGACAAGCTCGGTCAGCGCGGTCGTGGTCCTGGCGACCGAGGCCGACGGCAAGGTCAGTCTGGTGGCCGGCGTGACCAAGGATCTCACCGACCGAGTCAAGGCCGGCGATCTCATCCGCGAGGTCGCCGAGAAGGTCGGCGGCAAGGGTGGCGGGCGACCCGACATGGCCCAGGCCGGCGGCAACGATCCCGCCGGTCTCCCCGCCGCGCTGGCGCTGGTCCCAGGCTGGGTCGCCAGCCGGCTTGCCAGCTGATGCTGGCGGCTCCCGTCTTCCGGTAGGCTGGGTTGAGCGAGAGCGAAACCCAGCGAGACGGCGCGGCCTCGCTGGGATTCGCCCGGCTCATCCCTGCCTGCGAATCCGAATTCAATTGACCTGATAGAGATGAAAGACATGCAAGACAGGATGAGACGATGGCCCTGATCGTGCAGAAATACGGTGGAACCTCGGTCGGGACCACCGAGCGGATCAAGGCAGTCGCCGAGCGCGTCAAGCGCTGGCGTGACCAGGGCATCAGGTCGTGGTCGTGGTCGTCGGCCATGTCTGGCGAGACTGATCGGCTGATCGGGCTGGCCAAACAGATCCAGGAGCGTCCCGAGCCGCGTGAGCTGGATGTGCTCATGTCGACCGGCGAGCAGGTGACCATCGCGCTGCTGAGCATGGCGCTCGCCGCCAAGGGCTGCCCGGCGCGCTCCTACACCGGCGCTCAGGTGCACATCCTCACCGACAGCGCCCACAACAAGGCGCGGATCCGCGACATCGACGCCGCGCGCGTGCGCGCCGATCTGGATGCCGGGCGCGTGGTCGTGGTCGCGGGCTTCCAGGGCGTCGACGAGCAGGGCGACATCACCACGCTCGGTCGCGGCGGCTCGGATACCTCAGCCGTGGCCATCGCCGCCGCGCTCAAGGCCGACGAGTGCCAGATCTACACCGACGTGGACGGCGTCTATACGACCGATCCGCGCGTCGAGCCCAAGGCCCGCAAGCTCGCCCGCATCACCTTCGAGGAGATGCTGGAGATGGCCAGCCTGGGCTCCAAGGTGTTGCAGATCCGCTCGGTCGAGTTCGCCGGCAAATACAAGGTCCCCCTGCGCGTGCTCTCCAGCTTCGAGGACGGCGAGGGCACCCTGATCACCTTCGAGGAAGACAGCGTGGAAGACGCCAAGATCTCCGGAATCGCCTTCAGCCGCGACGAGGCCAAGCTGACCGTGCTCGGCGTGCCGGATCAACCGGGCGTGGCCCACCAGATCCTCGGGCCGATCGCGGATGCCAACATCGAAGTCGACATGATCGTCCAGAACATCGCCGCCCAGGAGGCGCATGACCGACTTCACCTTCACCGTGCATCGCAACGACTATGCGCGCGCGCTGGAGATCCTGAAGGCCACGGCGCCAGACCTTGGGCGCGCGTCAGGTGCTCGGCGACGACAAGATCGTCAAGATCTCGCTGGTCGGGGTCGGCATGCGCAGCCACGCCGGGATCGCCAGCCAGATGTTCGCCAGCCTGGCGAAGGAGGGCATCAACATCCGCATGATCTCGACCTCCGAGATCAAGATCTCGGTGGTGGTCGACGAGAAATATCTGGAGCTGGGGGTGCGCACCCTCCACGAGGCGTTCGGCCTCGATGGCGCCGAGACCGCCTAGCAACTGTTTTGGCGAGCGCGACCGTTAGTCGGAAATGGTCGCCTTTTCGGCTTGTTTTTGGGCTCCGTCGACAGAATTTGCGGAAAATAAGGTTCGGCGCTTTGGGAATCCTGAAGGCATTGGTAGAATACTAAGATGAGAGCGTCGCTCTCGTGGCTTGGTTAGGGCGTGGTTCTGCCCTCGTACGTGCGGCGCGTCAGAGAGGTCGAGTTGCCGGGCCGGGTGAATCATCTGTTCGGATTAGGGATTCATTAGGGAGAACGAGACAATGTTGATCTTAACTCGCCGGGTTGGCGAAACGCTTATGATTGGTGACGAAGTCACCGTGACCGTACTGGGAGTCAAGGGCAATCAGGTTCGGATCGGCGTCAATGCCCCGCGGGACGTCGCGGTCCACCGCGAAGAGATTTACGAGCGTATCAAGCGGGAGCAGGCAGAGAACGGCACGGCGCCAACCTTGGCTAGCCATGCGGATCAACTCGATTGATTGGAAACCCAAGCCGGGCGTGTTAGCATGCCCGGCCTGCCCAAGTAATTGGGTGTTGTATGATGCGCTCCTAGGCGCATGCTTGAAGCAAGATTTAGGTCAGTCGTGCTTAAGACGAATGGCCGCTACAGACTGATCTCAAGGAGAGATGGCCGAGTGGCTGAAGGCGCTCCCCTGCTAAGGGAGTATAGGTTAATACCCTATCGAGGGTTCGAATCCCTCTCTCTCCGCCAATAAAAAATCCCCCTACAGAACATTCGCTGGTGTTTGATTCTGTATTCTCCATATTCCAGTCGTTCCCACTCAAGCGAAATTCGGGCCGAAACGGCTCCCGATGGATTCCCGCGTGATACCCTTTCGGCTATCTGGTTTGTCTACCTGATCGGGTCTCCCTTCTGATCCTGCCGTGCTGCGGTAAACCATCTTTTTCGCCCTGCCAATCGTCGGTTCGCCGCGAAATCTGGTATTTTTGCGCAGTGCAGCATTTCGGCGCGTCCCGCGCCGACCGTCATTTTCTGAAGAGTGAGATTCATGCAAAGCATCTATATCGCCGGTGCCAGCGCTGGCAGTGGCAAGTCCGTCGTCGTCTTGGGATTCATGGAGATGCTGTCGGCGGTGAGCCGCAAGGTGGGCTTTTTCCGGCCGTTTGCGCCTGGCGACGCGGAGCCGGATAACCTCACGGCGCTGATCCGCGCCCGCTACGACCTGCCTTTCCCTCCCGAGATGCTCTACGGCTGCACCGTGGAGACCGCGCGCCAGCTCATCGGCAGCGGTCACTATGAAGAGCTGCTCAAGCTCATCATGAACAAATTCAAGATGCTGGAGGAACGTTGCGATCTGGTGGTCTGTGCCGGCACCGACTACAACGGACTCATTCCGGCCCTGGAGTTCGGCTTCAACGTGGATCTAGCCAACAACTTCGGATGCAGCCTGGTGGCGGTGGTCAAGGGCTTCGGCCGCACCCCGCAGGAGGCATGGGACGCCCTGCACATCGCGCACGAACTCATGCGCGAGCGCGGCGCCGATTTTCTCGCGAGCGTCGTCAACGGCGTGGCCGCCGAGCATGTGGAGACGGTGCGCACTCGCGCCCATGACCTGCTGACCGAGACCGAGACCGTCTATGTCCTCCCGGAGCAGCAGGTGCTCGGCATGCCGACCATCGGCGAGATCCGCCAGGCGCTGAATGCCGAGTGTCTGTGCGGCGATGGCGACGCTCTGCATCAGGTGGTCACCAACTACAAGATCGCGGCGATGGAGATCCCGGATTTCCTCGGCTATATCGAGGATGGCTGTCTCATCATCACCCCCGGCGACCGCTCGGACATCATCCTTGCCAGCCTCGCGGCGGATGCCTCCTCGGCCTTTCCACGCGTGGCCGGTCTGCTGCTCACCGGCGGTTTGCGCCCCGCCGAGAAGGTGCAGCGACTGATCGAGGGCTTGCGTCGGACCAAGGTCTCGATCCTCCAGGTCGCCGCCGACACCTTCACCACGGCGATGAACGTCAACCGCATCGAGCCCAGCCTGCTGCCCGGCGATGACCGCAAGATCGCGGCGGCGCTCGGCGTGTTCGAGGGCTATGTGGACGTCGAGGAATTGCGCCGGCGGGTCGCCGTGCATCACTCCGATCGCATTACCCCGCTGATGTTTGAGTACGAGCTGATTCGCCGCGCCAAGGCCCGGCGGCAGCGGATCGTGCTCCCCGAGGGCGGCGACGAACGCATCCTGCGCGCGGCCGAGATTCTGGTGCTGCGCCAGGTCGCGGACCTGATCCTGCTCGGCAATCCCGAGCGGGTGCGCCGCCGCATCCGCGAGCTTGGCCTCAAGCTGGATGATATCCGCATCATCGACCCGGTCACGGCGCCCGAGCGCGAGCGCTATGCCCAAACCTATTTCGAACTGCGCAAGCACAAGGGGATCTCGCCGCAGATGGCCCATGATGTCCTGGAGGACGTCAGCTATTTCGGCACCCTCATGGTCTATCACGGCGACGCCGATGGGATGGTCTCGGGCGCGACTCACACCACCCAGCACACCATCCGGCCTTCCTTCGAGACGGTCAAGACCAAGCCGGGCGTCAAGCTCGTCTCCAGCGTTTTTTTCATGTGCCTGCCGGATCGGGTGCTGGTCTACGGCGACTGCGCGGTGAACCCCAATCCCAACGCCGACGAGCTGGCCGACATCGCCATCAGCTCGGCCGCCACCGCCGCCGCCTTCGGCATCGAACCGCGCGTGGCCATGCTGTCCTACTCCAGCGGCAGTTCTGGCAAGGGCGAGGACGTGGAGCGGGTGCGCGAGGCGGTGCGCATCGTCCGCGAGCGTCGCCCGGACATCAAGGTGGAGGGGCCGATCCAGTACGATGCAGCCGTGGACATTGATGTCGCGCGCTCCAAGATGCCCGAGAGCGAAGTGGCTGGCTATGCCACCGTGCTCATCTTCCCTGACCTCAACACCGGCAACAACACCTACAAGGCGGTGCAGCGCAGCTCCGGGCGCGCTCGCCATCGGTCCCGTGCTGCAAGGGCTGAACAAGCCGGTCAATGACCTCAGTCGGGGTTGTACCGTGACCGATATCGTCAACACCGTGGCGATCACCGCCATCCAGGCCCAGGGCGAGTCCCTCGGATCCAAGGCGGAGACCGCCCAATGAAGGTACTGGTACTCAACTCGGGAAGCTCGTCGATCAAATATCAGCTGTTCCGCAGCGAGGATTGGGTGGCGATCGCCTCCGGGCTGGTCGCGCGCATCGGGGAGGCCGAGGGCGAGATCAAGCTCAACTGGCTCGACGATCAGGATGCGCCCGCATTCCAGCCAGGAATCGCTGCCGATCCCGACCCACCAGGAAGGGATCGACCGCATCATCCGCGCGCTGCGCGAGAGCGGCGTGTTGACCGACGTGGCGGAGCTGGCGGCCATCGGTCATCGGGTCGTGCATGGCGGTGCCCACTTCCGGCACCCGGCGATCGTCGACGATGCGGTGGTTGACGGCGATCCGCGAGGTCGTTCCCCTCGCGCCGCTGCACAATCCGGGGCATCTGGCCGGCATCGAGGTGGCGCGCGCGCTCTTCCCGAGCGTGCCCTCGGTGGTGGTCTTCGACACCGCCTTTCATCAGACCATGCCGCCGACCGCCTATCGCTATGCGATCCCGGAATTTCTCTATACCGAGCATCGGATCCGGCGTTACGGGTTCCATGGGACCTCGCATTACTACGTGGCCAAGCGTGCCGCCGCGATGCTCGGCAAGCCGCTCGACCAGTGCAATCTCATCACCCTGCATCTCGGTAACGGCGCCAGTGCCAGTGCGATCCGCGCGGGGCAATGCGTCGATACCTCGATGGGCCTGACCCCCTTGGAGGGACTGGTGATGGGAACCCGCAGCGGCGACATCGACCCGGCGGTGCTCATCTATCTGTGCAAAAACCTGGGTTTTGACGCCGACGCGCTCGACCGGCTCTTCAATCGCCAGAGCGGCCTCGTGGGTCTGTGCGGCGTCAACGACATGCGCGAGATCGACCAACTCGCCGCCGCGGGCGACGAGCGCGCGGAGCTGGCGATCGGGGTCACCACCCATCGACTGAAGAAGTACATCGGCGCCTACTACGCCGAGCTTGGGCGGGTCGACGCCGTCGTCTTCACCGGCGGGATCGGGGAGAACTCGGCCGAGATTCGCCAGCGGCACCTGCGGCGGACTGGAGCGCCTGGGTATCGTCCTGGACGACGCGAGGCCAACGTTTCCCGCGCGGCGCGGGGCGAGCGCCGCATCGGCGTCTGGCCGGAGAGGTCGAGGTTCTGGTCATCCCGACCAATGAGGAGTTGGAGATCGCCCAGCAGGCGCTAAAGGCGGTCGCGGGTTGAGTCGCGCGCGGGTCGAGGCGCATGCTGGAATAGGATCATCCCGGCAAATACTGGATAATCAGCACGCCTAATGCCCGGCCGCGACGCACGCCCTCACAGTCAGCCAAAGGAGATGACGATGTCCGACTCCGGCACTTCGTTCTGGAAAATGATCGCGTTGATTCTGCTGCTCGTCCTCATTGGGGTTTATTCCCTCTACGAATGGTACGACGGCCGGCTCGATGCCCAGCTCGCGGAACAGACGACGCTGATCGCGCAGTCGAACCAGCGGCTCAAGCAAGCGGACGCGGAGCGTTTGGAATCGGAACAAGGCCGGAGCGCCGCGCGCACCGAAATCCAAGGCTTGAAGGACCAGCATCAGCTCGAAAGACAGCAGCTCACGGAGCAGTTCGAGTCGCTTGGCCGGGCCAAGGCCGACCTCGAGCGGAATCTCGCGGACATGAAGGCGGCCCATGCGGCCGAATTGGCGGCTGAACAGGGCAAGACAACCGACATGGCCGCCGCCCGTGCCGAACTGCAATCACTCTACGAGGCGGAGAAGAGCAAGGCCCAGGCGTTGCAGGCCGACCTCGACAAGGTGCATCTGGCGATCGCCAATTCGATCACCGAACATCAGGCGAAGATCGCGGAGCTGGAGCAGCACATCAACGAGCGCATCCATCTCGCCCGAACAACCCCAGAGGACGCCGATCTGCTGCATACCGCGCAAGAGGTCGGGGTGTTGCCGTCGGCCGATGGCAGCCAAGAGAAGCTCCAGGCGCTCACGGACGAACTGGGCGCAACCAAGTCCAAGCTCGAATCCGTGCTGGCGGAGCAGCAGGCAACCCAGGAACGGCTCACGCAGACCCAAGCCGAGCTTGAACGCACTCAGTCGGCGCTCCGCGAGGGCCAGGTCACGGCGACGGCGAACGTTGCGGAGCAACCTGACAAGCCAGCCGCGACCCAGGCCGCGCTTGCGGATCTCGACGCCCGCCTGGCAACGGAAAAGGACGTGCGCCTGGCCCTGCAGACCCAGCACGAGGCAGCGCTTGTCGCGCTCCAGGACCGGTTGGCCGAGACCAAGCAGAAACTGGACGCCGTCGAGCGCGACCGGGAGGCGGCGATAGCCGCCGCTGAACGGACCGATACCGACAAGACCGCGCTTGCGGCGGCGAACGCGCGGATCCAGGCCCTCGAATCAGACCTGCGAAAGGCGAGCGAGCAAGGTGTTCGGACTCCCCCATCGGAGCCTGAAGCGCTGGCAACGGCGGAGGCGCGCATCCGCTCACTGGAGGCCGATCTGGAGAAGAGCCGACGTCAAGCCGAGGCCGCCCAGGAGTCCGCGAACCAGGCGTCAGCCGCCGCGATCGCCGGTCTCAAGTCGCTCTACGCGGACTTCGCCGAGCTTAATGGCACCCCTACTGAGCGAGGGCTCCGGCTGCGTCTCGCGGAGACCGAGCTGCATTTCCCGGCGGGCAAGGCGCGCTTGCCAGAGGGCGGTCTGCCAAGCCTGGAGCGCATTGCCGCGCTGATCGCCAAGCATCCAGGGCTGTCCGTCCGCATCGAGGGTCATACCGACAGCGCGGGAGGGGATGCGCTCAACCTTGCGTTGTCGCGCCAGCGTGCCGACGCGGTGAAGCAGGCCCTGGTCGAGCACGGCGCGTCGGCCGAGCACCTTAGCCCTGAAGGCATCGGTTCCGCGCGCCCGATCGGGGACAATGCCACGCCTCAGGGCCGTAGCCAGAACCGTCGGGTCGAGATCTACATCACCGAATAGCGGCACCTTGCGCAAACGGATCCGCAAGCCGATTGGCTCCTGACTGGAGCCAATCGGCTGGGTATCTCCCAGCGCGATGGGGGACGGCGTCCATCGGGAGGACAAGGGGCGCTGTTTCGCCAGACGACACGCCGCACGGGCGAGCTGGCGATCTGATCCAGTTGGGCCGCATCGCCAAAGGCCTACCACATCTGCTCTCAATCGCTTGGTGGCAGGGGGCGTTCACGCCACGACCGCTTCTCCGCCTGTCCATCGGTTTGCCATGATGGATCTGACTTGCCTCTCTCCCCTTGAGCGCCCCCTCGGTTGGCTGCATCTAGGCAGTTCGGAGCAGGTTGGGTGAACGACAATGCCGCTGGACGAGAGAGCACAATTCCATGAAGCAGAAGGTCTACGAAGGCATCCACAAGCAGGAACACGGCGCCATGACGCCGACCGCGAACATCATCCGGGACGCCTGGGTGTTCGGGATCATCCCCGAGCATGAGACCTGCGAGGGCTGGACCCTTCAGGGCATCGACGCCCTCTACGACAAGGTCACCGAGGCATGGGCGCCCCATGGGCATCTCGTCTCCAATCTGCCAATAGAGCTGCGCGAGCGTCATGCGCGCATTTACGGCGAGGCGGTCGAGCGGGCGCGCGCCGCTGGCTGGAATCCCGAGCTCGACGAGAGCGATTGAGGCGCCGCGAGCGCCGTTCGCTGCACCCTTCCCCCGATGCCCGGCCTTTTCGTCCAGGAGACCTTCTTCCGGCCCGAGGGCGAATGCGCTCGCAAGACTGGCGCCATTCCAGCATCGATCCATAACGCGTTGCAGCTCCTTCTAAATCAGGCGGGCGGCACCAGTGTCTTCGTGCCGATCCGGGCCATGCAATACCTGGCAGTGGTCGAGCGCACGGAGGTGATTTTCGTCGACTCGCTCGGCGGTTATGCCCACCAGGATGGCGTGGGCGGTCGTCTCATCCGTATCGCCTGGCGACCGATGCTGGGTCGTGAATCTCTGAGCGCCCCTGTTCCTTGCGAAATGGTCTACTATTTTAGAGATATGGACGGGGTCCAGTCGCGCTTAATGGCCGAGATCGGGGCGGTGCTCAAGCGCATGCTGGATCGCTCGCACCATCCTCAGGGCGGCGGCGCGCAGGGGCGCATCCTGACCTTCCGACGTGATGTATCGCGATGACGGCTTCGGCCCGTTGGCCCCGACGGTTATCCTCGGACCCCGCGCGGGGTCGATGCACGAAATTCGGCGCGCTAGCGCCATGACCATGATCGGACCGTCAGAGTCCGAAAGACGGAGGACTGAATGCCAAGACTACTCGCCTGGCGCCAGGATTGGTCGCTCAACATCGAGGCGTTGGACCGGGATCATCGCGCCTTGATCGACCAACTCGGCGACATCTGCCTGCGTTTTTGCCCCGAGGCCACGAGCGGCAGGGCGGGAGACGCCAACGCGCTGATCGATGCCCTGAGTCAACTCGGCGACTCGATGCGGGATCATTTCCAGCGTGAGGAAGATTTCATGCGCGCGTTCGACTATGCCGGCATCGGCGAGCACCAATGCGAGCATGCGATGCTGATGGCCGAGTTCACCAGCATGCTGCGCGAATGGCGAGCGGAAGGGCTTCCGGTTTTTGACGAGACCATCCAGGGGATCGTGCGGGATTGGTTGTTGGCGCACATCCTGGGCGCCGACCGAACCTTTGCGGACGCCTACTTCCGTCTCTGCGGTCGGGATGTTTCGGCGGACCGGCAGCGGGCGATGGCTCAGTATCAATCCAGCTATCGTTCGACGCGCACCAAATAGCGCTGAGGGCTTGCACCTCACTGGCTTGTCGGCCGGTGCGCCAGATCGCGTGGCATCCGCCATGGGTTTTTTTGGAGGGATGTCTCCGCGCCCAGGTTGGGCATACCATAGCGGCATCACGACCTGAACAAAAGCCGGTGATTTTCGTGGCAGCGCGAAGTGCAGACATCCTTTCGGCCGATGAGCTCGATTATCTTCGCCAGCTCTTCGCCGAGCCGGAGCAGGACGCCGAGGACGAGGTCGGCGGGTGGCTGCGCGTCTCGGAGGACGCCGCCGGCCTGCTCCAAGCCTTTACAGAGAATCCCCGGATCGAGCTGCAGGCTGGCTGGAAGGGGCATCGGCTGCGCTTTCCGCTGAAGCCGCGCGCGCGCGCGGACAGCGGCGAGATGACCCTGGAGATCGGTGTGCCCGAGATCCTGGAGGGTGGTGCTCGCTCGCGAAGCTGGCGGGTGCCGCCCGATGGCGAGGAGATGCAGCTACTCGATCAGAGCGGGCTGCTCGAACGGCCACGGGTGGTGAATCTCTCTTATACCGGGATGGCGATTGAGCAGCGCGCTGATCGAGTCCCGGACCTGAACCAGCCATTGGCGGATATCCGGCTTGTGCTGCCAGGTCAGGGCGAGTTCGTGCGGCTGCTTGGGTATGTGGTGCGACATACTCGGCTCGACGACGAGCACGTCCAACTGGGGATTCGTTTCGAGCCGCTAGAGGCTGATACCCGCGATCGGCTTGGCCGTTACATCCTGCGTCGGCACAAGGAACTGCAAGAAGCGCAATAGCGCCCCCGCCAACTTTGCTGGTGCGCATCCAGGAAGATCGCCGAAGTGGATCAGCCGCTCAATTAGCCGGTTTGAAGGCGCAGCCGACGATGGTGCGAATCTCCCGCTCCTTGGACTCGATGTCCGCGAGGAGCGCGAACTGGATCCGAGCCTTGGCGAGGTTCTGTCCCGGCCGCTCGACCTTGAAGTAATGGTCTCCTTCCAGATGGTCCGTCAGGAAGCGCAGACCCAATTCGAACGGCAGCAGGCGGATGGCATCATAGAAATAGCCGATGTCGTTCTCGCTCAGGAATCCCCGCGTCGCTTCGGCATAACCCGCCAGAATCCCTGCGCAGATCGTGAGGTCGAAACGCACCGCTGCGGGGTCGGGATCCCCCTCGCCATGCGTGTTGCAGCAGGAACGCAGACAATCTCCAAGGTCGTGTTGAATCAGCCCTGGCTGGACGGTGTCGAGATCGATCAAGGCGATCGCCCGGCTCCCGTCTTGGGCGAAGAGGATGTTGTCGAGCTTGGGGTCGCCATGAGTGACTCGGCGTGAGATGCGGTCGGTCCGACTCGCGTCCTCGAGTACCCGCGCGAGGCTCGCGCGCGCCGTCGCGAAATCCACCAGTTGGCGAATTTCGGCCGATGCCTTGGATGAGGGGTTGCGCGTGATCGCTTGGCGGAGACGCTCAAGGTAGGCCGGAGTGGCATGAAAATCCGGCAAGGCGGTGCCGAGTCTCTCGATCGGGATCGCCCCCACCCAGCGGTGGAACCTCCCAAGCAACCGACCGACTTCCAGGGCCTGTTGGCGATCCTCGACCCGTGTCAGGCTGATGCTGTTCGGGATGAACTCCACCAGTCGCCAGACGTCGCCGCATGCGTCGCGCGTGAAGCTTTCGCCGCCACGCGTCAGGATCAGACCGGGGATCTCGCACCCGGAAGCTCCCGGCTCGCGCGGGTGCCGAGTGAGGGCCAGGAGGTTGGCCATGATTTGCTCGGGCTTGGGAAAGACTGTCCGGTTGATCCGTTGGAGAACATAGCTCCGACCCTTTGCCTCGACACGGAAGGTGTCGTTGATGAGTCCTCGACCGAGCGGCTCGATGAGGGTGATTGGCAAGTCGATCGCGAAGCGGGCTGAAATATCGGACAAGGGGAAGGCGGCTGGCACAGGTCTTCGAATGGATCGCTGAGGCGGCGGGCCAAGCCAATGAAAGGAGCCTGAAATAAGAATATCACAGGCTCCTTGGATGCGATGGGGCGGGGATCTTCGGTCGGTGGGTTTGGCTTGGCGATCAATCCGTGGATTCTTGATCGCCAAGCCGAAGCCGAAGGATCCTACTTGTGTAGAGGTCGCCGCTCAGTGATGTCCTGCCTTGCTACTCGACATCCGCGAAGAAGTATCCAACAGTCTCCTTCCTGTGAGTCATTTCCTTATCCTTCGATTGTTCTTCCTGGGCCCAAATCTCTCCCGCCGATGATCCCAGCGCGCTCCAGCGGAGGGAAAAGGTGTCGCTGTCATTCGTGGTTTGGGCATCTAGCACGACGATTGGATCCTGGGCAAAGGCTGTTTGCGGAGCCAATTTGGAGTGAGTCTGGGTAACGCTATTGCCTGTCCGTCCCACTTCGAATCGAAGACCACCGACTTCGCCCTTTGATGCCTGCCATGCGATATAGTCGACTCGCTCGGCAACATGGCTAGCCTTATTCTTTTCCTGCTCCCGCATTCCAACGAAGAAGCCCTTGAGACTTGAGCCACGGATTCGGGCGTTGACTGCATCCTGCTCGTTCGCGCTTGTGACGGCCGCGAAGACGACTGGGATACTCTTCTTGAACGCCTTGCCGAATGCCTGATACTGGAAGGAGCCTGTCGCCTTCGTGCTCAAGGAGCCGGCTTCGATTCTGGTTCCATCCGGAAGGTCATAGGATCCGCGTTCCATTGCGATATAGCTCGCTTTTTCAGTCGTATGCCAACCATCGAGGTAGTCCCATTCCTGAACGCGCACCCAAAAACCATCCGCTGTAACGCCCTTGACGCGAACAATCGCCGGATCCTGGTCATTGAAGCCGAGTCCCTTGACGACCACGACGGGGTTTACGAACGTTTGTTGGAAGTCAATCCATTGCCATTCATTGGTGATTTCGAGATCGCCAATTTCAATCGGCAGGGCCGTGTTGATTTTCTTTTTCGAGGTATCTGTCTTGTCGGAGGTGTCTGTCGAGTTGTCGGCCGTATCACTCGGATTGGTTACCGGCAGCACCGTGATTGTGATCGGAGCAGCGGCGGATTCGGCTCCCGCGCCATCCTTGACGGTCAGATTGACGGTATAGGTTCCAGCGGAGCCGTAGGTATAAACGGCGAGGCTTGATGTGCTTGCGCCGCCGTCCCCGAAACTCCAGGCTCGGCTTTGAACACTGCCAGTCGATTGATCGGAGAACGTGACCATGAGGGGTGCCGTGCCGGAAAATGCACTGGCGGTGAAGGCAGCTTGAAGCGCTGGAGACGTTTTTTCGCTAACACTTTGTGGAATGGTGACCGCTACTTCATTCGAGGGTGCACTGCAATTCGTGCCCGCCGGATCGCAGGCGCGGGCTGAGAAATAATAGATTGCGCCATCATTGAGCCCTTCCACGTTTGCGGTGGTGCTTGTCGATTTCAGCGTGTTTTGATATTGACCGGTTGCGAGGCCGTATTGAATTTCGTAGTGATCGACGCGTGAATCGTTGACCGGATCCCATTGTAATTTGGCGACGCCAGCCGACAGGCTCTTGATATTGATGAGCATCACGGCCAGGAAGATAAATGTGATTGAGGTCACAAGCCTGGACGCATGGAATATGGAGAGGCTGTGGGACTGATTGGAAACGGTCTGAGTACGCATCATGACTTTCACCTTGGCTTTCGCTGTTCTCTCGTGTCCGAGCAAGCTGTATGGTCCGAGGTGTGCTGGGATTATCTTCCCGCTAAGCTCTCAAGACAGCCGCTCATTCAGATGTCGGTGATAAGTAAATCAGCTTGGGCAGTAGCGAACTGTGATGGGGGCGACAATCGCCCCTGCTTTCAATGGCCTTTATCCAAAGTTAGCGGTGGATCACATATCGGAAAGCGTGAATGGAGTCACAAAAAGCGGGCGCGCCAGGAATGGCATGCGAGCCTTTTATGAATACGAACGGCGGATGATGATTAGAAATCTATTTAAACCGACGGCGGGGTCTTGCCAAATGAGCCAATTGCCCATGAGTCAAGTCTTCCGCGAGTCGTCAGAGTTCCGCGGGAGACTGGGGAGCGGTGAAGCGTGAAGAGCGACCGCGTGAGGGTGCGGTGTCGCGAGGGGGTTGCGAGGTCAAGCTATATAATGAAATCAAGAAGGCTTGATTCGAGATGTTTTTTTAAAACATTATCTTATGATTTTTTCTACTTGCCTTTTCAGTAGGTGCGGGCACCCTCTCAACCATCCAAATGCTTTACGCTCTTTGTGACTTTTGCGATTCAGATACTGTTTCTTGACTCAGAGAAAGCGGCGAACCTCAAGCACCTCGGGGATGCGCTGTAGCTTGGCAATCAGTCGCTCCAGGTGCCGGTTGTCCTTGACCTCTACCGTGAAGCGCATGGACGCGGTGTCCGTGCTTTTCTCGGAATGCGTATTGACGCCGGTCACGTCGACGTCCTCGTCTGAGAAGATCGAGGTGACGTCCCGCAGCAGTCCCTTGCGATCGGTGGCGATGACGAGAAGGTCCACCGGATAGCTGGTGGTGACGGGCTGGTCCGCCCAGCGCACGGCGATCAGGCGCTCCGCCTCGTCGGCGGGGAGGTGGCGCAGGTTGCCGCAGGTCTTGCGGTGAACGGTCACGCCACGCCCGCGGGTCACGAAGCCGACGATGTCATCGTGGGGCACGGGCTTGCAGCACTGGGCCATGTGCGTCATAAGGTCGTCGACGCCTTCCACCACGATGTCGCCGGAACCAGATGGCTTGTGTTTCTGGGGGGCGCGAACCTTGGGTTCCGGCTCCCTGGCCTTGACTTCCTCGGCCTTGGGCTCGCCGACCTGACGGGCAACCTGACCGACCGCGAGGTCCCCACGCCCGATGGCGGCCAGCAAATCCTCGCCGCGCTTGAAGTTGAACTTGAGCGCCAGTTCGTCCAGGTGAGGCTTTTCGACGATCCCGAGACGTGCGAGCTCGCGGTCCAGGATGCCGCGTCCCTCGTGCAGGTGCTGGTCGAAGTTCTGCTGCTTGAACCACTGACGTACCCGGTTACGCGCCCGCGCCGTGGTCAGGTAGCCCTGGTGCGGACTCAGCCAGTCGCGGCTTGGCGCGGCGTTTTTCTGGGTCAGGATCTCCACCGTGTCGCCACTGCCGAGGGTCTGGTTCAGCGGCACGATGCGCCCGTTGATGCGCGCCCCGCGGCAGCGGTTGCCGATCTCGGAGTGGATGGCATAGGCGAAGTCGAGCGGCGTGGCCCCCTTGGGCAGTTCCACGACCTTGGCATTGGGGGTGAGCACATAGATGTGCACCGGCTCGAACTCGGCCTTGAAGCGCTTGACGAAATCGCCAGCGTCCTCGCCCTCGTTCTTGAGCTCCAGCCAGTTGCGCATCCACACCACGCGCCGCTGAAATTCGGCGTCGTGGCCCTTGGCCTCTTTGTAGGCCCAGTGCGCGGCGACGCCGAACTCGGAATGACGGTGCATCTCGTGGGTGCGGATCTGCACCTCCAGCGGCTTGTCTTCCGGGCCGACGACCGCCGTGTGCAGCGAGCGATACATGTTGCCCTTGGGGGTGGCGATGTAGTCGTCGAACTCCTTGGGGATATGCTTCCAGAGCCCGTGGACGATGCCCAGCGCCGCATAGCAGTCCGCCACCGTCTCGACCAGGATGCGGACCGCGCGCAGGTCGAAGATTTCCGCGATGTCCACGCCCTTGCGCTGCATCTTCTTCCAGATGCTGTAGATATGTTTGGCCCGGCCGGTGATCTCCGCCTGAATGCCCGCTTCGGCGAACTTCTCATGCAGGGTCGCGATGACGTTGGCGATGTAGTGCTCGCGCGCGCCCCGTCGCTCCGCGATCAGCGTGGCGATGCGCTTGTACTCGTCCGGCTGCAGATAACGGAGCGTCAGATCCTCCAGCTCCCATTTGACCTGCCAGATGCCCAGCCGATTGGCCAGCGGCGCATAGACCCGCAGCGTATCGCCGGCAATCTTGGAACGGCGCGCGGGTTCGAGGTTCTTGATGGCGCGCATCAAATGGACCCGCTCCGCCAGCACGACCAGCACCACGCGGACGTCCTCGGCGATGCCGAGGAGCAGGCGGCGCAGGTTTTCCTCATGCTCCTGCTGATCCTTGGCCGCAATGATGGCGTCGACGTTGGCGATCTGGTCGATCCGTGCCAGATCGCCCACCATGCGGGCGATGCCGGGGCCGAAACGCGCGCACAGATCGGCCTCGGTGAGCTCGCTCTGGCCAAGACAGCCATTGAGCAGCGCGGCGATGATGGTCTCGTAATCCATCCGCAACCGCACCAGGATGTCGGCGGTGGACAGGACATGCCGCACATGGGTCTCGCCGGTCTCGATCCGGCGATCGCCGCGGCAGCGGGTCAGCGCGGTGCAGGCGCCAGCGATCCGCTTGCGCTCATCTTCCGGATAGTGGCTGGAGAGACTGTCGAGCCAATGACGAATCGCGGTTTCGTCGTCGGCATCCTGTTCGGGCAGGTTATAGACGGGTTTGACCATGTGAGAGCCTCTGGCGGCCAGTCGTGATCGGCTAGCGGGAGCTGCCGTTGGCGTGGGTCGAAGCGCCGGGCGCGGTCAATCCAGGACCAGGCTCACCAGCCCATCCGCCAGCTTGGGCTCGAACCAGGTCGACTTGGGCGGCATCACCTCACCGGCATCCGCCACGGCCATGAGGTCTTGTATCCGGGTCGGATGGAGCGCGAAGGCCACGGCCATCTCACCGGAGTCGACCCGCTTGGTCAGCCCATCCAGACCCCGAACGCCGCCGACGAAATCGATCCGATCGTCCCGTCGCGGATCCTGGATGCCGAGGATGGGATCCAGGACATGATTCTGCAGCAAGCTGACATCCAGTGTTGCGACCGGGTCGTCAGAAGGGATGAGCGAAGGCGCCAGGTTGAGCCGATACCATTCGCCATTCAGATACATGCCGAATTCACCCGGCCGTGCCGGTTTGACGGGTGTCGAGGTTTTCACGACGCTGAAGCTGTTCGCCAGCCGGTCCAGGAAGGCGTCGACGGCATGGCCGTTGAGATCCTTGATGACGCGGTTGTAATCCAGGATCTGCATTTGGTCGTGCGGGAAGATGACGGACAGGAAGCCCTGGTCGCCGCCGCCTTGGATGGAGTCGGGATGCCGAGACCGCCTGCTGGCCGCGACCCGCGAGGCGGCGGCGCAGCGGTGGTGGCCATCGGCGATATAGAGACTGTCGAGCGCTTCAAAAGCCAGCGTCAGTTCACGGATATCCGCCGGTTCCGCGATGGACCAGAGCTGATGACGCACGCCATCGGCGGCGCTGATGTCGACCTCGGCATCCGCGGACGCGACCTGGGCGAGCCGGTCGTCGATCCTGGGCTCGGCCCGATGGACGAGGAAGACCGGGCCGGTCTGGGCAGCGACTGCCTCGATCTGGCGAACCCGGTCGTCTTCCTTGGCCGGGCGGGTGAATTCGTGCTTCTTGATCCGTCCGGCATCATAGGCGGCCACGGATGCGGAGGCGACCAGGCCCGTCTGGATATGCGCGCCCATGGTCAGCCGGTAGACGTAATAGCGGGGCTCCGGATCCCGTGTCAGCAGGCCCGCCGCGAGCATCTGGTCTAGGTTCTCGCGGGCCTTGGCGTAGACCGCCGGTGCGTAGGGGGGCATGTCATCCGGCAAGTCGATCTCGGGGCGGGAGATGTGCAGGAAACTCCAGGGTCGTCCCTCGGCCATGCGTTTGGCCTCGGCCGCGCTCATCACGTCATAGGGTGGCGCGGCGACCTCGGCGGCTCGACCAGTGGCCGGGCGCAGGCCGGAGAAGGGTGCGATCAAGGACATGGCGACTGACTCCTGAACTTGCTCCGCGCGCGCGGTGCGACACGAGGTGAGCGGTGGGCCAAGGCTGGCGCTTAGAGATCCGGCCACCGCCACTCTTCGGGACGCGATGGTAGCAGTTCGATGGAAGCCTGGGAAAACCGCGATGCCTTTATACTGCGCGGACCGCCGTCGCGCGCGCATCGATTTGGAAGGGGCACCATGAGCAGCCAAGACTATCTGAAAGACCTGATCCTGCTGCGTAACGACCCCTCGAAGGTCGAACCCATCCGGGAAGCGGCCGAGCGGGGCGAGGTCGATGCACTCTATGCCATGGGACTGATTCATGCCGAAGGGCGTGGGGTGCCCGTCGACCTGGCACTGGCCCATTGCTGGCTGTCCCTGGCGATCGAGAAGGGTGATCGCGACGCCGTGCGGCTGCGCGAGATTGTCGGCAGCCAGATGTCGGATGAGGAATACGCGGTGGCCAAGCGGCTGCGGGCCGGAGGCATCCTGAGCCGATGCGTTTCGCCCCGGCGGCATTGATCCTCTGAGCGAGAAGATTCGCAACGGAGTGCGTGCGAGGCCGCATCCGTCCGCGCCATCTCGCGGACTGGCGGACAGAGAACGATGCGAATCACGGCTAATCTCTCGCATCGGTTGCTTGAGCCTCGCGGTGGAGCCGACGGCGGGGTTCGTCCACCATTCCGGATGACCTGGAGGCATGCCGTTTAAGTGGCGTGAGTTAAGAGTCTACGAAGCCAATAGGGACGGGCACGTCTGATGCGCGGGTTGCAGCAACACAGTCTGGTGGTTCGCGCGACTTTGTGGATCGTGGTTCTGGTCGCGGCGGTCGGCCTGGTATCGCTGTGGCTCGGCAACGCCTTGTCGGTGCAGCGTGAGACGATCCACACCCAGACAAAGCTGCGCGAGCTGCTGGATACGGTCGAGCGTTCAGCCAGCATCGCCTGCTTTCTGGGCGACAAGCAGTTGGCCAATGAGGTTGCCCACGGTTTGCTGGCCAATCGGATCGTCAAGGAGGTCACGATTCTTGGCGGTGAGAATCCACTCGCGGAGGTCGAGCGATCCGCCCAGACGGTGCCGGCGCAAACCCAGGCGCGGCCAAGGCCAGGCGAACCGCCGGAGGACGCCATCCTGCGTCCGGTCTTCTCGCCGTTCGATCCCAAGGAGCGGGTCGGAGAGATCCGTCTCCTGCCCGACCAGGCCGAGATCGCCAAGCGGGTGACGGAGGCGTCCTGGTTCATCGGGGTCTTGATGTTCGTCCAGATCCTGGCGGTTGGGGTCGCCGTGGTGGCGGTCGTCTATGGCTTTGTCACCCGGCCCTTGACCAGGCTGGCCGGTCAGTTGCGGATCTTGCCGGCCGAGCAGGGCGAGAAGCTGGTGCAGAGGGTCGGGCATGATCGGGATGAAATCGGCGAGCTAGTCAGCTATAGTCATCGTATTAATCATCCAGACGTTTACTGGAACAAAAAACATGTTGAGGTGTCTATATTGGTATACGACCATTAGATGATGAGGCTTGTCATGAAACCGAACTGGCTCTCTGATGCGCGTTTAATCCCTGACGAGGTGATGAGTTATCTTCGAAAAATCGCGGTTCATGCGGTTGAGGAAAATCATTACAGCCCAGAAGACGTCATTAAGATTTTAGGTTTCAGTCGAAGCGTTATTTATGATTGGCTGAAGCGTTATCAGAAAGATGGCTATGCGGGTCTTGACACCAAGAAAGCGCCGGGTACCTCGCCCGTTGTGACCGAAGAGATGGATGCGTGGATGAAGCAGACCATTCTTGATTCAACCCCTGAGGATTTCGGTTACGACACGGCACTGTGGACCTGCGATCTGTTAGCGGAGTTGCTTTCGGAGCGGTATGGTGTGGCTGTGATCGGCGCGACAGTCAATCATCACTTACATCAACTCGGTTTAACCAATCAAAGGCCAAACTACATTGCTCGCGAGCAAGAACCGGCAGATGTCGAGCACTTCGTTAAAGATAAATTCCCTAAAATTCAAGTTTTTGCGAATAAGCTTGGAGCGGATATTGGCTTTGAGGATGAGGCCGCTGTTGATCTACGCGACCATTCGGGAAAAACCTGGGGTGAGCGTGGCGTCAGACCCGATGTTTATGTGACTGGTCAGCGTGGCCGCATCAATATCCTCTCTGTTGTCACTGCCCAAGGGGCGTTTGACTATCACGTCACCGAGCAACGTATTAATTCGGACGAGTTTATTGATTTTCTTAAGAATCTCATCAAGGATCGAACCCGCCCGCTTTTTTTGGTTGTTGATCGCGCCCCTTTTCACTGTTCAAAAAAAGTTCGTGAATTTGTCTGGCATCATCGCCAAAAAATCCGTCTTTTTTATCTTCCGACCTACAGTCCCGAACTCAATCCGGATGAGCATGCTTGGGAGGAAATTAAAGACAAACAGCTTGGTCGAAAGTCGATTAAAAATAAGCGTGATTTGAAAGAGCGCCTACATGGCGTTTTAGAGTCTTTGAAGGACCGTGCGGAGCGTATCATATCGTTTTTTCATCTTCCAGAAACTCAATATGCGGCAGCTCAATAGGATTGTCTGGAGATCGTATTAATTGACTATACATCAATCATCTGATCGCGCGTCTGGTCGGCTTGCTCAATGAAGAGCGCCGATTGCGACAGGAGCGCGAGATCGGGGAGCGCAAGTTCCGCTCGATCTTCGAGCACGCCGCCACGGGTATCTTCCTGCTCGACCATCAGGGCGCCCTGATGTCCTGCAATCCGGCCTTCCGGGAGATCCTGATGACGCTCGATGCCCGCGCCCGGAGTCCGGGCACCGGGATCCCGGCCCTGTTCGATAACGACGCCAAGCATGTCCGAGACATGATCGAAGCCTGCCAGCGCGAGAATCGATCGATCCAGCGGGACGTCAAGGTCAGGAGCCATGACGGCAAGTCGGACCGTTGGCTGCATCTGACGCTCACGAAGATCGAGGACGTGGTCTTCCAGGGCGTGGTCAACGACATCACCGACCGCAAAGAGGCGGAGGCCAGCGCGCTTGAGACGGCCATGACGGATTCGCTCACCGGAATCCTCAACCGTCTGGGCTTCGAGACGAGGCTGACGGAGAAATTTCAGCGGGGCTATCGGTCTTCGGATACCACCTTGGCCCTGCTGCTGATCGATCTGGATCGCTTCAAGCAGGTCAACGATACCCACGGCCACGACGCGGGCGATCTGGTGCTGATCGGCGTCGCCAATCTGCTCAAACGCCTGATCCGCAAGACCGATCTCGTCGGTCGGCTGGGCGGCGATGAATTTGTCGTGCTCTTGAGTTCGGTCGCCTCGATCGAGGCGCTCGAGTCGATCGCCCAGAAGATCGTCGAGGGTGTCGCCCGACCCTTCGATCTCGGGGGCGGTCGCGTGGCGAACATTGGTGCGAGCATCGGCATCGCCATCAGTCGTTATGCCAGCAGCAACCAGGAGCAACTGTTCAAGCAGGCCGACGAGGCGATGTACCAGGCCAAGAAGGCCGGGCGCGATACCTACCGTTTTTACGACCGCAGTCTGCGCCCGGCATCCGTCCAGGAACCCTGAGCAGACAGGGACAGGCACCGCTGCATCGGTCCGTCCATCGACTCCAAGAACGCGTGTCGCTCCCCGCGCGCCCCCGATGGCATGGTGTATCATCCGTGGTCTCATGACGATTCGTCGCCACAGGCATCGCCGTTGACCCCTCGCGCCCTCCGATGACTAAGCAGAGACAGCAACAACCCCAAGCCTTGCCGACACTGGATTTGGGCGATGGCCCAGTGATCGCCTTGGCGTCCCATCCCGGCGATGAGGTGTTCGGCTGCGGTGGCGCTCTGGCGCGACATGTCCAGGCGGGGCAGCGGGTCGTGGTGTTGAGCGCATGGGGCGCGGAGCAGGGCGGTCCTCCGTTGAGTGGGTCAGCGCTTCTTGCTGAAAGCCGCGCGGCGGGCGCCTGCCTGGGCTGCGAGGAGGTGCGCGTCTGGAGCCTCTCCAAGCCTTTCGTGGCCTACGATGAGCCGGCGGTGCGGCGGCTACTGGGTCTGATCGACGAGTTGGATCCAACGCTCATCTATGCCCCGCCGTCGGACGATCCCGACCCCAATCGCGCGAATCTTGGACTGATCGCGCGCGAGGCGGTGCGACGCGCGGCGACCCGCTGCCGTCTGGCCGTCTATGAGCTTGGCCTGCCGGGCGCGCCTAGTTGCCTCGTCGATATCACGGCGGTGCTTGAGCAAAAGCGCCAGGCCATGGCCTGTCTCAGTGCGACCTCCGCCCCGACGGGGCTCGATCAGCAGACCCTTGCCCTCAACCGCGTGCGCACCTTCGGTTTTCCGCCAGAGGTGACGGGAATCGAGGGCTTTGGAGTCTCCAGCGCCGCCGAGATCGCCGATTTGATTCCGGGACTCGCGGTGCGCTCGGTCGAAGCTGGCGTCGCTGTCCAGGATCCTGATCCCCTGGTTTCTATCCTAGTCCGCACGACCGCTCGCGATACGCTGAATGACGCGCTCGATTCGATCGCGGGCCAGACCTATCGCCGCATCGAGGTAGTCCTGATCGATGTGAGGGGGACGCGGGATTTGCCCTGCCTCGATGGGTGCGGCGAATTCCCGCTGCATATCGCATCCGCTGGGTTGCCACTGGGGCGCGGCGCGGCGGCCAACCTGGGGCTGGAGGCCGCCTCCGGGGAGTTGGTCATCTTTCTCGATGACGACGATTGGTTCCTGCCAGAGCATATCGCCGGCCTGGTGAGCGCGATCCAGGGGTCGGGCGGGGCCTTGGCGGCCTATGCCGGGATCGAATGCCGGAGTCGGACGCCCGAGGGTGAGTGGCGGGTCGATCATCTCTTCAACCAACCGCACGACCCTCTGCGGCTGTTGGTCGAGAACTATCTCCCCATTCATGCCGTGCTCTTCGCGCGCCGTCTGGTCGGGGATGCGTTGCGCTTCGACGAGTCGCTGGAGGTCTACGAGGATTGGGACTTCTGGATCCAGTTGAGTGAATTGACCCCGTTGGTTCATGTCGACCGCGTCACCGGAGTCTACCGCATCCATCGCGGCAGCGGCTTCGGGGTTGGCCGGAGTGCCACCGAGCTGAATCCCGGACTCGCCGCCTTGCTGGGGAAGTGGTGTCCGCGCTGGAGCTTGGAGCAATGGCTGGGAGTCGCCGAGTATGCGAAGTACCACGCCATGTATCAGGAGCTGCGCGACCAGTCCGCGCTGCGGCACAAGGAGTTGAGTGAACAGTTGGATCAGGCGCGGTTCGACCGTGAACAGTGGAAGATCCAGTGCGCCATTCTGTCCGCTGAAAAGCGCGCCGTGGAAGAACAGATCAGCGGGTTTCACCAGCGTATCCTGGCCGAGGACGCGCGCAACCGGAGCATCGAATCGGCGCGGGCCGCCGACCGCGAGTTGTTGAATGTGCTCGGAATCCAATCGCTGAACGACGCGCTTTGGTGTCGCGAGGAGTTGGCCCTTCATCGCTCGCTGCAGGGGCGCATTCTGGCTTCGATCGCGCGCATGCGCACCCGCCTGGAGCCGCGATATCGGGCCTTCGAGGATTTTGCGCATCGCTTGACGTCTCCCGTTGCCCGGATATTTTCCCATATCGGTCATTTGATGAGCGCGGTCTATTCCTACGGGCCGGTTGCCGTGCTTCAGGCGCTCATGTGCAAGCTCAAGGCCCCGAGCACTTGTGCTCGACCAAGCATTGGGAATCTGTGGCTGGTCCTCGAAATCGCTTCGCTCGAGTTGAAGCGGTCTCCGTGGCCCAAGATCGCCATCCTGGTCGACCCTACCCGGGCCAGCGCTGAAACGATCCGGCTTTTGAAGGGCCTGACCCAGAGCAGTCAAGCTCCGTCTTCCGAATTGATTTTCCTCTATCCCAATAACCATCCAATCGGTCCACTGCTTGAACGTCGCGTGCCAGGCGGACGCCACCTGGCGTACGACGCGGACGCGGGGTTGGTGGCGGGACTGTCGGTCGCGCTCGGGCACTCCCACGCCGACTGGCTGCTGGTGATGTCCTTCGTCAACGTGCAGCCGAACGATTGGCTGTCCCGGCTCGTTCAGACCGCCCAGGATGTTCGTCTGGGTGGCGCGATGGCCAGTGTCGTCTGCCCGAGGGTGATGGGCACGGATGGCCGCCTGGTGCAGGCGGGCTCGCTGCGCGCGCGTGATGGCCGATTGTTGCCGATCGGCGCGGGGCAAGACCCAGGGGCGCCCGAGTACGCCTATCTGCGTGAGGTGGATGGCGGGTCCGACGACTGTTTGCTCTTGAATCGCCAGGCACTCCAAGAGTCGATTGGATCGCTCGCGGCGACGGGGGCGGTCCGTCCGAGCCTGGCCGAGGTGTTCGGCGAAATGCGTGCGCGTGGGAGCGCCATTCTCTATCAGCCGGAGGTGACCGTGGTCGTCGCGGCGCGTCCCCTGGCCCGCTCGGGCGGCGGCGAGCCAGTGGCGCGGGATCGGCGGCGGGCGCTGGTTTTGGATGCCGTGATGTTGACCCCGGATCAGGACTCGGGGTCTCTGCGCATGTTCAATCTGCTGGAGACCTTTCTTGAGCAGGATTGGCATGTCACCTTTGCCCCATCCAACCTCGAATTCCGCGACCCCTACGGCGCGCGCTTGCAGCGTCGGGGGGTGGAAGTCCTTTATTCGCCTCAAGTCGAGTCGATTCCGGCCTTCCTGTCGCGACGCGGGGCCGAGTACGATCTGGTGATCCTCAGCCGCGCGGACGTCGCCAGCCAATTCCTGGATGACGTCCGGCTCCATGCCCCGCAAGCCAGGGTTTGGTTCGACACCGTCGACCTGCATTTCCTGCGTGAGGTGCGCGAGGCCGAGCTGCGCGACGATCCGGCGGTGCGCGAGCTAGCCGAGCTGCGCAAGCGCCAGGAGATCGATCTGATGCGGCGGACCGATCTTACCCTGGTCGTGAGCTCTATCGAGCAGGATCTGCTCGCCAGGGAGGTGCCGGATGTACGCGTGGAGATCCTGAGCAATATCCACGATCCGCACCCAACCGACGCGCCTTTCGCCTATCGGGACGCCATTATTTTCATCGGCGGCTTTAATCATGTCCCGAATGTCGATGCCGCGCGCTACTACGTGGAGGAGATCCAACCCCTCGTGCAGGCCGAGCTTGGTAAGGTGCCGACCTTCATCATCGGCAGTCGACCGCCGATCGAGGTGCTGGCGCTGGAGGATCTCGACCGCGAGTTGCATGTCACCGGTTACGTCGAAGACGTGACGCCTTATTTCGAGCGCGCACGCCTGTCCATCGCGCCGCTGCGCTACGGGGCTGGCGTCAAGGGCAAGATCAACACCAGCATGGCTTACGGCGTCCCGGTGGTCGCCACGCCCTGTGCAGCCGAGGGGATGTCCCTGCGCCCAGAGACGGACATCCTGATCGGAGATGATCCCGCCGCCTTCGCCGCAGCCGTGTCGAGGCTTTATCGCGACTCCATCTTGTGGGAGACGCTGGCGCGCAATGGTCTGAAAAACATTGAGGATCACTTCTCGCGTCGGGTGGCGCGCGCCACCTTGGAGCGTTTGGTGCTGGAGTGTGGAGCGTGAAGGTCCTCCTCATCACCCATGGCGAGCAACTGGACGCGGCGCGCATCGCTTCGGGCAATAGCGTCCGTGCCCACGCCATCGAGCGTGGCCTGGCCGAGGCAGGTATTCAGGTCGTCCATGTCTACCCGGAGGCATTGGGGGCACCATCCGATCCGGGGCCGGATCCGAGGATAGGTGCCCGCGTCTACCGCGATCGCGTCGACCTTGCGGCGCTGATCGAAGAGGAGTCCCCGGATGTTCTGATACTGGGCTATTGGGAGCTGATCGAGCTGCTGCCGGACACGTTGGCGCAGCCGATCGTGCTTGATGTGGTGGCGCCGCGCATCCTTGAGGCCATGTACCAGGAGCACCTGGATCTCGCCTCCGAGGTCAGGCGAACCCTGGCCTGCTATCGCCGGGCCGATCGCTTTCTCGTCGGCAACCGTCGCCAGGCGAGCTTTCTCATCGCCTGGCTGATTCTGGCCGGATTCGACTGCCGTGGCTCCGCGCCCGTGGATATCCTTCCCATTTCGGTCGAGGACGCGCGGGAGGATCCCGTGGCCTGCCGCCCGGGCGAGCGGCTGCGCCTAGTGTCCGGTGGCGTCTCCTGGCCGTGGCGGCGCACCGAGGCTTGGTTCGACAGCCTGGTCGACGCCTTGGGGCGGCACGGAAATGAAGCGGCGGAGCTGGTCCTCTTCTCGGGGAACTATGTTTATGCGGCGGAGCCGCAGGTCCCTGACCTCGGTCCGCGCGAGCGCGCCTGGCCGGAGACGCTGGTTAAGCGCCGCGGGCTGCTCCCCTATGGCGAGATGCGGGATTATCTGAGGCGGGAATGTCATGTCGGTGTGGAACTTGCCGACGAGAACCCCGAGCGTTGGCACAGCCAATCGTTTCGCGCCATGGAATTCCTGTGCAACGGGCTTCCGCTGATCTGCAACGGCTACACCGAGCTGGCGGAATTGGTCCGGGCCCATGACGCCGGCTGGGTCGTTGAGCGGCCGGATGAACTCGATGCCGTGATCGGCGCGAT
The DNA here is from genome assembly GCA_963818415.1 of uncultured Gammaproteobacteria bacterium. Taxonomy (GTDB): domain Bacteria; phylum Pseudomonadota; class Gammaproteobacteria; order Chromatiales; family Chromatiaceae; genus CAWFSC01. The sequence continues at coordinate 134,006 of CAWFSC010000006.1, forward strand.
CCTGGACCGGCCGGAGCTGGTTGCGGCAAAGTCCGCCAATGCGCTCAGGCTGGTCGGGGAGCATTTCCACTATGCGACGACGATCCAGCCCCTGCTCGCCTTTCTGAGCGAACCGTGCAAGGCGTCGCTTGGCCGGCCATTGGTCAGCCTGAATCCGCTCGCCGCGTCCGTCGAAGTCGGGTCCGCGCTGGCGACGGCCCCGCAGCCAAACGCGGCGGTTGAGCCGCTCGGTTCGCCCACGCCCGTCCTCGCGGCATCCATCATTTCATCCATCGCGCGGGTTATGCGGCTGGGGGCGCGTTCGGCGCTCAAGCCGGTCGTGAAGGGGGTAGCTCGGGGCATCGGGAGACTCGGCCGTACCAGCGCCGTGATCCTGGTCTCGCGCTCGGATATTCGGCCGGCGAACCACGGCGCGGCGGTCAAGATCGACCGCACGGCCTGGGGGCTGTCATTCGCGGTCGAGGCCGTCTATCTCCTGAGCGAGGATCGCGCGAGCTACCATGAGGTGCGCAAGGGTCAGTTTCGAGAGCGCGCGTTTCCGCGTTGGCTGCGCGCGATCGGACCCGACCCGGCTCGGGTACGCGCCTTCCTGATCGCCTCCGGGATCCCCGCCGACGATGCCTTTCTCTACATCCCGGTCGGCGACTGGAGCTTCATCGTCCGCACCCTCTACCTGGCGATCAAGACCGGTGCCCGTACCTACCAGGCCGAGTTTCCCGCCTACGGTCGCGCGACGGTTTGGGCGCGGGATCTGCTGGGAGGGCGGGCGCTGCTGGTGGAGCACAATGTCGAGTACCGGCGCATCGCGGATCAGATGCCTGGCCTGCCCCGGCACGGCTACGAGATGCTGCGCAAGGTCGAACTCGGCTGGTGCAACCGCTCGGATGCCGTCATCACGGTCTCCGAGGCCGACCGTCAACGCCTGCTGGACGACGGCGTGGATCCGCGGCGCCTGCATGTCATCCCCCACGGCGTCGACCTCGATCAGTTCGCGCGCGCCGCGCCGCTGGACCTGCACGCGCTCTTTGGGATTCCCCGCGAGCGGGCGATCCTGGTCTACCACGGCATCTATCTCTATCCGCCAAACCTGGAGGCCATGGAGGTGATGGCGAGTGAGATTCTGCCGCGTCTCGACAGCCTCGGCGTCAAGGCGACCCTGTTGGCAATCGGTGCCCGTCCGCCCGCGAGCGCGCTGCATCCGCATCTCATCTTCACCGGCCCCGTCGAGTCCGTCGCGCCCTATCTGAAGGGCGCGGATCTCGCCGTGGTGCCGCTGCAAAAGGGCGGTGGCACGCGAATGAAGATCCTCGATTATTTTGCCGCCGGGCTGGCGGTAGTCAGTACCGAGAAAGGCGCCGAGGGCATCCCGATCGAGTCTGGCGTGCACGCCCTGATCGTCGCGGATCATGACCAATTCGCGCGGGCGGTGGCCGGGTTACTCGCCGACCCGGCGCGGCGCGGGCGCATCGGCGCGGCCGCGCAAGCCTTCGTCGCGCCCCTGGACTGGCGGGCGATCGCCGCCCGCTATCTGGAACTGGTCTGAATCAGTCCCGGCTCGGCTCGGCTGGATTCGCCGTGGTGCTTGCCCTCGCCTGGACCCGTTACAAAAACGCCAGCTAACAAGGAAACCCCATCATGAACAGACTCTTGGGCGCGCTCGCGCTGCTCGTCTCCGCCAATGGCTTGGCCGCGATTCCCGCGACGCCGGTGATGACGGTCTACGAGTTCAATGGTCCGCTTGAGGTGCCCTATTACGACGCCGACCGCGTTGCGGCCTCTGGCACTGCGTCGCGTGCCGGAACCCTCGTTCAGGGAACCTCGCTGATCCCCTGCCTGGTGATTCGCGATGGCCAGCCGCTGACGGACAAGAGCGGGACCCCTTATGTCGGTTTCGAGATCGTCGTCGACCCCCGTCAGGCAACCCGTGCATCGACCGATGTCTTCAAGCGCGCGGTGGCGGCGCGCGAGGGGATGCGGGTCCGCAATCACCATTGCTCGGCCGGGGTGCGCCATGTCATCAGCGTGAGCGACCTCTACGCGCTGAAGAAGGCGCCCTTTTTCGATCCGCCCCGATCCGGCAAGCGCGAGGGCGAGCCTGGAACGAGCCAGCTCGACCGGATCGTGCGCGCCTTTCACGCATCGAGCGAGTGCGAAGGGGCCAATGAACGCCTGACCCGCCGCCGCCCCGCCCTGGAGCGCGCCTGGGATGCCTTCAGCGCCAAGCGCTCCGATCTCGGATCCTCGGCGATGCTTGCCCGTGCGAGGCAACTGGACTATGCGATGCGTACCGCGCTCTACGAGGGTCACCTGGGGCGGGGGTGCAGCGCCTACGGTGCCTGCGAGCGCGACATCATCGTGCTCTCGATCCGCAACCGGGCCGTGGGTCAGTGCCAGCGCGTCCAGGGGTGTTCCTCTCCGGGCGATTTCCAGGGCGTCGCCTCGGCCGTCTCCCAGTACAACATCTGGGACGAGTATCTGACGCAAATATCAGGGCTGACCTCCTGTTATCTCCGCCCGGATCTGGCCAGTCATGACTACAACGCCAAGATGCAGGCGATGTACGCCCAGACCCTGCCCGATGCCGAGCGCATCCTCTTCGGCGACGCGGGGGATCTGCGCGAGGTCTTCCCCGGTAGCAGCCTCTCCGATCTCACCTCTACGCGGCATTACTATCACGCCCCGGCCATGGGAAAGTGTTTTCCGAATCATGATCGGGTGGAGTACATGACGGGCGCCGTGGCCCGCAATGGCGGCGACTTCGCGTTGATCGCCAACGCCCGCATCCAGGTTGGGGCCAAGTCCGGCGAAGGTTATGCGTTCAAGGAGTTCGCGCTTGAGGAGAATCCCGATCGGGATGTCGTTACCATCCGTGACAGCTATCCGGGTTTTCTGGTCGACGCTCGCAAGGTGTCCCTGCGCAAGCCGGACGATTGCCCGGCCTACGGAATCCCCGCCGGCTGCCGCTCGGCTGGGGCGGGGCGTTACCGCAAGGTTCCGAGTTGGTTGCGGTCTGGCGAGCCGGTGGAGATCAGTTGCCGGGTTGTCGATCAGGGTGAGTCTTGTCAGGGCGGCGGGACCCGCCGATCCGTCAGCGTCGGCGGCGCCTGCGACAAGGAAATGCGGCCGGTTGCTGGCGTGCCTTGATTCTTGACGATCAAACCGATCCGCCGACAGGCGGCTGAAGGCGCATTTCGGGTCGATACCAGCCAGGTTTGCCTCAAGAAACTGGCGCGAATAGTGCTTTAAGAGTTTCATCTGTCCAGATCGAACGTTTTGTCCGCAGAGCCAACTCGGCCTATCTGGCGGGTATCTCGCCGTGACCGGCTGTCGCCAACCCCGCATTTCAAGCGGCGCATGTCGTTTCCGTGACAGGCGCCGAATCGCATGAGGAATCAGAATTGTCCCGCCCCGCCGCTCAGACCGATCGCTATGTCAGCTTCGAGGGAATCGCGTGTGACGACCACGCCCGCCACATCCTGGTCCATATCCGGGAGTGCCTCGCCGAGGCCGACCGACCATCTCCCTGGCAAGCCTATTTCGAAACCAGGCTGGTCGAGATCGAGCGAATTGGGCAGGACGAGCTGTTCTTCGTGGGGAGTCAGGTCAACTACATCCGTGAGCTTTTCGAGCACCACGCGCATGCGACAGCTCTGGCGCTGCTCGATCGGATCGAGGATGAGTGCTGCTGATCCGGTGGGGGATGGATGTCGTGGGTCCAGTTGCCGCGGGCGATCCGTTCCGATCATGCCGGTCTCGCGGAGCGGCGCACTGGCAACCGCCCGTCCTTGACACCGCCCTTGACCGACGATTGATTTCTTCACAACCCAGAGGCGAAGAAGCCCGCGACTTCGCCGCCCATCCGCGCCATAGGTCTGTCTAACTCAGCCAATAGTGTTCAGCGATCGGAACGCCAAGATGAGGCTTGGTCGATCCTCGACTCTGCCGGATAATCGCGCCTCAGTTCCGCGATGACCGCTTCGTCTATTGCGCCACGGGCGCCCTCCTCTCAATGGATTTAACGCCGTTTGCCGACTCGGATACAACCAGCGTCTTGCTGACCGCGCGAAGCCATCGCTTGGAGCGGCGCGCCGGTTGGCGCGATCAGGATTTAGGGTTTGCCGCGTTACTGGCTCAACCGCTGGCCGGTCGGACCTGACCATGCCCACCAAGGACGACGGAGTGGGCCGATGAGGCTCGAAAAGATCAAGCTCGCCGGGTTCAAGTCGTTCGTCGATCCGACCGACCGTGTCCTTTCCCAGCAACCTGGTTGGGATCGTGGGTCCCAATGGCTGCGGCAAGTCGAATGTCATCGACGCGGTGCGCTGGGTGATGGGCGAAAGCTCCGCGAAGATGCTGCGCGGCGAGTCGATGGCGGATGTCATCTTCAACGGCAGCACCGGGCGCAAGCCGGTCGGCGTGGCGAGCATCGAGCTGATCTTCGACAACAGCGACGGCGGGGCGGGCGGCGAGTACGCGGCCTTCAATCAGATCTCGGTCAAGCGCCAGGTGGCGCGCGACGGTCAGTCGGCCTACTTCCTGAACGGGTCGCGCTGCCGCCGCCGCGACATCCAGGATCTCTTTCTCGGCACCGGTCTGGGGCCGCGCTCCTACGCCATCATCGAGCAGGGGATGATCTCGCGGATCATCGAGGCCCGGCCGGAGGATCTGCGGCTCTTTCTGGAGGAGGCGGCCGGCATCTCCAAGTACAAGGAGCGGCGCCGCGAGACCGAGAGCCGGATGCGCAACACCCGCGAGAACCTCGATCGCCTCAACGATCTGCGCGAGGAGGTCGGCAAGCAGTTGCAGCATCTGGAGCGTCAGGCGTCGACCGCCGAGAAATATACCCAGCTCAGGGCCGAGGAGCGGCGTCTCGACCTGGAACTCAAGGCGCTGCGCTGGCGCGCCCTGGACGACGAACTCCAGTCGATGGAGCGACGCCTGGCCGAGGCGGAGAACATCGGTCAGGAAGGCATCGCCCGCCAGCGTCGGCTGGAGGCCGACATCGAGGCGCGGCGCGCCGAGCATGCGGCGGCCTCGGATACGCTTCAACGAGGTCCAGGGGCGCTACTACGCCGTGGGCGCGGAGATCGCGCGCGCCGAGCAGGCGATCCAGTTCGCCAACGAGGAGCGCGGGCGTCGCGAGGCCGAGCTGGTGCGGCTCGATCAGGGGCTGTACGAGGCCGAGCGTCATCTGGAGCGCGACCGCGAGCGGCTGACCGAGATCGACCGCGCGCTCGCCCAGCGACGAGACCCGGACTGGAGCAGGCCGAGGCGGAACTGGCGGAGTCCGTCGGCGCGCTCATGACCGTCGAGGACCAGCTCAAGGGCTGGGAGACGGAATGGGACGGCTTCAACCAGGCCGCCGCGCGACCGTCCGAGCAGGCGCAGCTCGAACGCGCGCGCATCAACGGTCTGGAGCAGGGCATGGCGCGTGATCGCGAGCGTCTGCGCCGGATCGAGGAGGAGATCGCGCGTCTGGAGGGGGCGGACGTCAGGGCGCGCCTGGAGGAGCTGACCGAACGCGAGGGCGATCTTGCGGAGCGGATCGACGCGCAGGAAGACGCGCGGCAGCGCGCGGCCGATGATCTGGCCGAGCGCGATGAGGCGCTGCGCGCCCTGGTCGAGACCATGAACCGCCTGCGCACGCGCCTTCAGGAGGCCAAGGGGCGTCTGGCGTCGCTGACCGCGCTGCAGGAGGCGGCGCTCGCCGATACGGATGCCGAGCGTCGTGCCTGGCTGGACAGCCGGGGTCTCGCCGCCGCCCCGCGCCTGGTCGATCACCTGGAGGTCGAGGCCGGCTGGGAGCGGGCCGTGGAGACCCTGTTGGGCGAGGCGCTGCGGGGGGTGGGTGCCGACGGACTGGACCGGTTCGGCGCGGAGGGCGCGGAGCTTCCGCCGGGATTGCTGCTGCTCGATACCTCGGAGCCGGGCGCGGCCGCTCGCGTCGAGGCGGCGGCGGGCGGGGCCGGCGGGCTTGGCCGTTTCGTCCGCGCGCCCTGGCCGCTCGACAGCCTGCTCGGCGGCGTGGGCGTCGCCCAGGATCTTCCCGATGCGCTGGGCTCCCGGGATGCCCTGCGGCCTGGGCGAATCGCTGATGACCCCGCAAGGCATTCAGGTTGGGCGGAACTGGCTGCGCGCGCCCGGCGGCGGGGATGGCGAGGGCGTGCTGGCGCGCGCCGACGCCATCAAGGCGCTGCGGGTCGACATCGATGCCCTGCTCGCCGAGGAGGCGGAGCGGCTGTCCGAAGAGGCCGCGCTGCGCGCCGCGCGCGCCCAGGCGGAGCAGACGCGGGGCGCGGTGGGCCAGCAACTGGCGGTTCTGGAGCGCGAGCTGTCGGCCCTGCGTTCCGATCTCAGCGGTCTGCGCACCCGTGCGAGCACCAGGCGGAGCGGCTGCGGGCGCTCGTCCGGGGAGCGCGCCGATCTGCATGAACAGGCCGCCGAGGCCCTGGCCGAGATGGAGGACGCGCGCGAGCTGCTGCATGGTTTTCTGGCCGAGATCGACGCCATCGCCGAGCGGCGCGAGGCGATGGAGCAGGAGCGCGGCCGGCTGCGCGCGCTGGTTGCCGAGGGACGCGGGCGGGAGCGCGCCTGCCGTGACCGCACCCAGGAGCTGCGGATCCGGGTCGAATCCAATCGCGCGGCCCGGGAGGCAACCCAGCAGAGTCAGACCCGCGCCCATGACCAGCAGAACCAGTTGCTCGATCGTCGCGACGAGCTGGTGGCCGCGCTGGAGGAGGGCGTCGAGCCGCTCGCCGAGCAGCGCGAGCGGCTCGACGAGCAACTGGTGCTGCGGGTCGAGGTCGAGGAGGCCTGCTCGCGGCCCGCAGCGGCGCGAGGCGCTCGACGCCGAGGTGCGCGCACTGGAGCAGGAGCGCCAGCGCATCGAGCAGGAGGTCCACGCCAGCCAGCGCGGTCTGGATGGTCTGCGGCTGGAGCGTCAGGAGCGTCTGGTGCGCCAGCGAACGCTGGAGGAGCAGTTCGCCGAGTCCGGCGTGAGCCGGGCGCGGTGCTGGAGTCCCTGGATCCCGCCGCGAGCGAGGCGGTCTGGCAGGAAGAACTGACCAAGGTCGGCGGCGCGCATCCAACGCCTGGGGGCCGTCAACCTGGCCGCCGTCGACGAGTTCAAGGAGCAGTCCCAGCGCAAGACCTATCTCGACGCCCAGCACGAGGACATCAGCGCGCTCGCTGGAGACCCTGGAACAGGCGATCCGCAAGATCGACCGCGAGACCCGCAACCGTTTCAAGGAGACCTACGATCAGGTCAACCACGGCTTTCAGCAGCTCTTTCCGCGGCTGTTCGGCGGCGGGCACGCCTATCTGGAGCTGACCGACGAGGACCTGCTGGAGACCGGCGTCACCGTCATGGCGCGCCCGCCCGGCAAGCGCAACTCCACCATCCATCTGCTCTCCGGCGGTGAGAAGGCGCTCACCGCCGTGGCGCTGGTGTTCGCCATCTTCCAGCTCAACCCCGCGCCCTTCTGCATGCTCGACGAGGTCGACGCGCCGCTGGACGACGCCAACGTCGGGCGTTTCTGCGAGCTGGTGCGCTCACATGTCGGACCGGGTGCAGTTCATCTTCATCAGCCACAACAAGGTGACCATGGAGATCGCCGATCATCTGCTCGGCGTCACCATGCACGAGCCGGGCGTCTCGCGTCTGGTCACGGTGGACGTGGACGAGGCGGTGCGGCTGGCGGGGGTGTCCTGAACCAGACATGACCCGGATCGCCTCGCGGGGATGGCTCGCCCGATCTGTGTTCGGCTTAAATCGCGCGGGGATCTCCCTGAAAACGGCGGGGATGCGCTTGGCTTGGTCTGTCCGTGGCCGGTTTGACTTTTCGCCCGCGGGGCGACGCTGAACGATACAGCCCTCACGGGGGTTGTTATACTCAGGCTTCACCAGCAAACCCCCAAACACAACCAGAATTCGAATGGACGCCAGCACTATCCGCCTGATCCTGATTGTCGTTGGAGCCCTTTTGATTCTCCTGCTCTATCTGTGGGAGCGTCACCGCGAGCGGCGAGAAGAGATTGGGGACGGCCGCGCGGACGACGTGGACGAGGAGTTGGATGCGCCAAACCGCGCGCGATCCGGTGTCCACGAGCCCAATCTCGGCGCCTACGGCGACGAAGACGACTACGACGACGCAGAAGAAGAGATCCGCCCCGCAACGCCAGGCACGTCTTTCTGGTCACGTCCACGCCAAGATGTCGAGGAAGCCTTCGACGACGCGATGGATGTCGACAGCGAGGACGCGCCGGAACAGAGTCATCAGCCCATCATGGATAAGTCCCGGCCCGATCCATTGTTGATTCAGGTGAGCGTCAGCGCCCGCCGCTATCCCTTTCGGGGGAGTGATGTCGTGGAGGTGGCCGAGCGCTGCGGACTCCACCCCGGTGACATGGATATCTTCCACTGCCTCGACGAGTTCGATGACGACACTCGGATCTATTTCAGCATGGCCAACATGGTCAAGCCCGGCACCTTCCCCTTCGAGACCATGGACGACTTTCTCGACACCCGGCCTCATGCTGTTCGCCCAGCTCGAGGGCGATCCCGAGGACATGACCATCCTCGATGAGATGATCGCCACCGCGCGCAAGCTGGCGCTCGCGCTCGAACGGCGATGTGCTGGACGACACGCGGCGTCCGCTGACGGTCAAGAAGGAAGAGGAGATGCGCCAGGCCGTGCTCGACAACGAGCGTGCGGTGGGCGCGGACCGTCCTGCGGTGACCGTCCCCGAGCCGACAGGCCAGCGCGCGCGAGTCGCTGCGCGCCGAGATCCGCTACCACAATTACCGCTACTATGTCCTCGACGATCCGGAGATTCCGGACGCCGAGTACGATCGTCTGTTCGCCGAGCTGCAAGCCCTGGAGACCGAGCTATCCGGATCTGGTGACGCCCGATTCGCCGACCCAGCGGGTCGGCGCGGCGCCACTGTCCGAGTTCGCGCGAGGTTCGGCATCGCGTCCCCATGATCTCGCTCGACAATGCCATGAGCGACGAACGAACTGGCCGAGTTCGACCGACGCATCGTCGCCGCGCTGCCGGACGTGGATCCCATCCTCTATACCGCCGAGCCCAAGCTCGATGGGCTTGGCGGTGAGCCTCCGCTACGAGCAGGGCGTGCTGGTCCAAGCCGCGACCCGCGGTGACGGAAGTCGACTGGCGAGGACGTGACCGCCAACGTGCGCACCATCTCCAGAGCGTGCCGCTGCGCCTGACGCGGCGAGGACTGGCCGGCGGTGCTGGAGGTGCGCGGCGAGGTCTATATGACCCGCGGCGGCTTCGCCCGGCTCGAACGCCGCCATGCGAGCAGCGCGGCGAACGTGCCTTCGCCAATCCGCGCAATGCCGCCGCCGGCAGTCTGCGTCAGCTCGATCCGCGCGTCACCGCCACGCGGCCATTGACGCTTCTGCTGCTACGGTTGGGGTGAGATCTCCGATCGCCGCTCGGTGAGAGCCAGTTCGCGATGCTGCAACGCCTCGCCGGCTGGGGTATCCCTGTGTCGCGGGAGCTGCGACGGGTGACGGGATTGGAAGGCTGTCGCGACTATTTCGAGGATCTGGGGCGCGTCGCGATACGCTGGATTACGACATCGACGGGGTGGTCTTCAAGCTCGATCGCCTCGCCGACCAGGAGCGTCTGGGCGCGACCAGCCATCATCCGCGCTGGGCCATCGCCCGCAAGTTCCCCGCCGCAGGAGGTGCTGACCCAGGTCGAGGCGGTCGAATTCCAGGTCGGGCGCACCGGCGCGGTCACGCCGGTCGCCCGGCTGCGCCGGTGCAGGTCGGCGGCGTGACGGTCTCCAATGCCACGCTGCACAACATGGACGAGGTATTGCGCAAGGATGTGCGGATCGGCGATACCGTCGTGGTGCGCCGCGCTGGCGATGTCATTCCCGGAGGTGGCGCGGGTCGTCGTCGAGCGTCGCCCGGCCGATGTCCGTGCCGTCGAGCTGCCGGCCCAATGTCCGGTCTGCGGCTCGGATGTCATTCGCCCGGACGGCGAGGCGGTCGCCCGCTGTACCGGCGGGCTCTACTGTCCGGCGCAACGCAAGGAGGCCACTCAAGCACTTCGCCTCGCGACGGGCCATGGACATCGAGGGCCTGGGCGACAAGCTGATCGAGCAGCTCGTCGACCTGGATTGGGTGCATGAGCCGGCCGACCTCTATCAGTCTGACCCAGGTCCAGCCTCGCCGGTCTGGAGCGCATGGGCGAGAAGTCGGCCGCCAATCTCATCGCCGCCCTGGAGCGCAGCAAGGAGACCAGCTTCGCCCGCTTCATCTTCGCGCTGGGCATCCGCGAGGTCGGCGAGGCGACCGCCCAGGCGCTGGCGGAACGCTTCGACGGGATCGCGCCGCTGATGCAGGCGCGCGCGGCGGATTTCGTGCGCGAGCGCGGGATCAAGGGCGTCGGACGGGAGACGGCGGACGGCACTCCATCGCTATCTGTCCGAACACCCGGAGGCGACGACCGAGGGCGATCTCGCGGACTGGCTGGCGGGTCTCGGGATTCGCGGTCTGAGCCGCGCGCGCGCCGCTCTGCTGGCCGAGCGGTTCGGCGATCTCGCAGGCGCTGCGCGCGGCCGAGCTGGAAGACCTCTACTTCAACAGCACCCGTCTGGTCGAGGGCATCGGCCCCGTGGTCGCGGCCCATATTGCCGGATTCCTGGCCCAAGTCCACAATCGGGAAGCGATCGAGCGCCTGCTCGCGGCCGGTATCCATTGGTCCGATCCGGAGCGGGAGCGGCGGCGAGTCCAATCAACGCCCCCTGGAAGGCAAGACCTTCGTCATCACCGGGACACTGAGCCGCCCACGCGACGAGATCAAGGACTGGCTGCAAGGGCTTGGCGCCAAGGTGACGGGCAGTGTCTCCAAGAGCACCGACTATCTACTGGCCGGCGACGAGGCGGGTTCCAAGCTCGCCAAGGCCCGGGCGTTGGGTGTGCGCGTGCTGGACGAGGCCGCGCTTGCCGTCCTGCTTGAACGGGAATAATCCATCCTCTGACTTCTTACGGCGGTCCTCCCGCCCTCACTCCAAGGGGACTACGATGACCGAGCTATCCAAGGAACAATCCATCCTGATCGCCATGCGCAAGACGCTCGCGGCGATCATCAAGGACGTCACGCCACCGCCCGGAATGCGCCACCCCATGTCGGAGACGACGATTCAGGAGGTCCGGCACTGTTTGGGACTCATCACCGCGCGGGAGAAGGAGTTGGCGGACGCACAGGGGAGGGGTGGCGAGCGTCCCTACTATGCCGACTCGCGCCAGACCGTCCAGCTCGTCGCGATCGACGGGCTGAAGCAGTGCAAGGAGTGACGCCGATGGTCAACCTCAGATATCGCAACTCCCCGGCGCGCGGTCGGCGGCGGGCAATGATCGGCGTGGCCACCCTTCTGTCCGCGTTGGCGAGTGCCTCGGTGAGTGCCGTGCCCGACGTGGAAGCGTCCGATCCCGACTGGGCCTATGCCGGTGCGAAGGGGCCGGAGCACTGGGGCGATCTCCGTCCGGACTCCGCCGCATGCCGCGCCGGCCAGGCTCAATCGCCGATCGACATCGCCCAGACGCATCCCTCGATGTATATCCCCTTGGCCTTCCAATATCGCTCGCAACTGCTCGAAATGGTCAACTCCAGCCATGCCGTGCATGTCATCTCGCCGCCTGGCAGTGCCTTGCTCGTGCGCGGCGAGGCATTCGATCTGGAAGAGGTGCGTTTCCATGTGCCGGGGGAGCATCTGTTCGATGGCCACGCGGCCGAGGCCGAGATACAACTGGTGCATCGCGATCAGCAGGGCAGCTTCGTGATGGTGGCGGTGCCCCTGCAAACGGGCAATCGCGAGAATCTCATCCTGTCGCGCATCCTCGACTACCTGCCCATGCGGCCCGGTGAACGGGTCCGGCAGCGACAGGTCGGGATCAACCCCGTGTTCCTGCTCCCGGCTGGTCGTGGGTATTACCGCTACACCGGCTCGTTGACGACGCCGCCCTGCACCGAGTCCGTTCTTTGGTATGTCCTGAACGAGCCCCTGGTGATCAGCTCCGCGCAACTGGAGCGGATTGCCCAGGCAGTGGGCGCGAACGCGCGCCCGGTCCAGCCCATCAATGGCCGCACAGTGTACGCCATGCGTCGCTGAACGCGGCGGCTGCGGCGAGGCTGTCAGTCCGTTGTGAACGTCGGCTGGGATGTCGGCCGATTGCGAGCGCTGCTGGCGGCGAGGCGAGTCGGCAGCGGGCGGAAGGAAGGCCGAGCCAACGGGCTCGGCCTTGCGGGATCGACGGATCAGTCCTTGGCGTCCTTCGACTTTTCCTTCCCCTTCTCCTTCGCGGTGTCGTCTTCAGCCTTGATCTTGACCACGTCCTCGTTGAGTTCGACCATGGCGCCAGAGCGCAGCGCGTTGATCTTCTCGGCGATTTTCTGACGCTTTACCAGGGCGATCAACTGCGGCTTCGCCTGGTCGAAGGCTGGCGGCTCGGCCTTGCGGGAATCCTCCAGCTTGATCACATGCCAGCCGAATTGGGTGTGGACGGGCTCCTTGGTATAGGTGCCGGGCTTCAGGGCGGCGACGGCCTCGGCGAAGGGGGCAACCATCTGACTCGGATCGAACCAGCCGAGTTCGCCGCCGTCCTTGGCGGTCGGGCCCAGCGAGCTCTTCTTGGCCAGTTCGGTGAAATCGGTCCCCTTGTCCAATTGCTTGATCAGCTTCTTGGCCTCTTCCTCCTCTTTCACGAGGATGTGCTGGGCCTTGTACTCGGTGCGGGTGGCCTGCGCCTTGACCTTGTCATAGGCAGCCTTGAGTTCGTCCTCGGTGGGTTCGACCTCGTCGGCCATGGCGGTGAGTCCGGCATTCGACATGATCTTCATGCGCTCGAGCTGCAGGGCCGCGACGACATTGCGCTCGCCTTGAAGTTTTCTGCGCTCGCCTTCCTGAGAGGCGACGATCAGACCCATGAACTCGTCGAAGACCTGCTGCTGAAACGCTGGGTCGTTGTTGTTCTGTTTGCCCTGCATGCGTTCCATGAAGAACAGCCGGAAGACGTCCAGCGGGTAAGGGGTGCCATTGACGGTCGCGATCAGGGTGTCGGGCGAATCCGTGTCCTTCTTATCGGCGGCGAAGCTACTCCCAGTCGCGAGCAGGACACAGAACAAGAGTGGAATCCGAACGTTCTTCATGATGGACATTTCCTTTGGTAAGCGCATTGCGGGGTTTCGACGATCGTTTGAAACATCAGGGGAAGACTTGTTTGAATGGTTTGACCCTAATCTCCTGGTAGACCCCGGCTTGCTGGTAGGGGTCGGCCGCGGCCCAGGCTTCGGCTGCGGCGAGGTCGAAAAATTCCGCGACGATCAAGGATCCCGTGAAACCGGCATCACCCGGATCCGGGCTGTCGATGGCGGGATGGGGGCCGGCGAGGACGAGCCGCCCAGCGTCTTGCAGCGCGCTCAGGCGTGCGAGATGCGCGGGCCGTGCCTGAACGCGGGCTTGCAGGCTGTCGGGGCGGTCGCTCGCAATGATGGCGTACAGCACTTTATTCGGTCTCCAGGGTGGAGGAATCTTCCTTTATGTGGCGGGAGAGATACAGGGCTTGCGCAATCACGAAGAGAATCGTCAATCCCATCATACCGAAGAGCTTGAAGTTCACCCAGATCTCCTCGCGCGCGTGGGCGTCGTTGCACAGATTCAGCAGTTGTCCGGTGAAGGTCGTGCCGCAGGTGGAGAGATCGACGCCGGTTTGACCGCTGGCGTTGAGCAGCGCCAGATGGGCGCCATAAAAGCCGCTACCGATATAAACGACGAAGAGGTTGGCGAACCCGAGCAAGAGAAAGAAGCCCGCCCACAAGAGGTTGAGTCGTCTCCAGATCATCTGAGGGAGCTCGATGGCTTGCCCCATCATGCGCTCGCTCAGGGTGCGCTCGCCGAGAAACTGGCTCCCGAGGAAGGCCGAGGCGAACAGCCAGTCGACCAGCGTCGGCTTCCACATGACGAAGATGGGGTCGTGCAGGGAAATGGTCAGTCCGCCGAATACGACGAGCAGCGCAAGCGTCGCCAGAAGCATTTTGTCGACACGGCGATGACGGAACCATGACCAGCCGACCTGAAGCGCGGCGACCGTGATCGCAACGCCGGTGGCCACGTAGATGCCAGCGAACTTGTAGGCGATGAAAAAAAGCAGGATAGGAAAGAAGTCGATCAGGATTTTCATGCTGAATCCCCGCCATCGCGATCCTTTGCGGGGAATGCGATGTGCCGTTGGGCTTGGGATGGATGTTGTCCGCCTGGGGCGAGGCGGGGTGTGGCATCAGTGCCTGTGCCGATCGTCGCGAGTTCGGTTCGCGCGCCAGGCGCGGCCATGGTCCCCGCCGCATCCCGCTTGCAGGGCCGCGCGCCGCCTGGCGTGTGGGCTCCCTCATTCGAGCGCGCGAGGATACGACCTGAGGGCGGTCCCGGTAAACCGACTTCTTGCGCGGCGGCCCAGACTGTGAAGGCTCAAGAGCCACCTGTATAGTGGCGCGCGGTCGGTCGGTTGTCATGAATCCTGGAGGATTGAAGTGGAAGAGATCACGGTTTGGGTAACAGCATTGAACGGCATCGTCTGGGGGCCGCCGATGCTGATCTTGATTTTGGGCGTCGGCTTTTTCCTGATGGTTGGGCTGCGGCTGATGCCGCTGATGAAGCTCGGCTATGGTTTCCGCATGCTCTGGCGCGGTCGGGTCAAGCAGGGCGACGGTGACATCCCCCCTTACCAAGCCCTGATGACGGTGCTCTCGGCGACCGTTGGCACGGGCAATATCGCTGGCGTGGCGACGGCGATCTTTCTCGGCGGACCGGGTGCCTTGTTCTGGATGTGGTGTACCGCCTTGGTGGGAATGGCGACCAAGTACGCCGAGGCGGTGCTCGCCATGCACTACCGCGAAGTGGATGGCAAGGGCAGCCATCTTGGCGGCCCGATGTATTACATCAAGCTGGGTCTGGGCAAGAAATGGATGTGGATGGCCACGGCCTTCGCTCTCTTCGGCGTCCTCGCCGGCTTCGGGATCGGCAACACGGTCCAGGCCAATTCGGTTGCCCACGCGGCGCAGGATGCCTTCGGCGTTCCGCTCTGGGTCACCGGCGTGGTGATGGCGGTCTTCACTGGCGCGGTCCTGCTCGGTGGGATCCGGCGCATCGGCGAGGTCTCCTCGGCGCTGGTGCCCTTCATGGCCGTGGTCTACGTCGTCGGCGGTTTGGTGATCCTGGCGCTGCATGCCGACCAGATCGGGTCAACCTTTCAGTTGATCTTCGTCCATGCCTTCACGCCAACGGCGGCAACCGGCGGATTTGCCGGAGCGACCATGGCGGCGGCCATTCACTTCGGCGTCGCCCGCGGTATTTTCTCGAACGAAGCTGGGCTCGGCAGCGCCCCGATTGCCCATGCCGCCGCTCAATCCAACGACCCGGTCGCGCAGGGCACGGTGGCCATGATCGGCACCTTCATCGATACCCTGGTGATTTGCACCATCACCGGACTGGTCATCCTCATCTCGGGCGTCTGGGATTCGGGCGCGACGGGCGCGGCGCTCTCCTCGCAAGCCTTCGAGCATGCGCTCCCCGGCGTCGGCTCCTATATCGTGGCCTTCGGTCTCGTGCTCTTCGCCTACACCACGATCCTGGGCTGGAGCGTCTATGGCGAGCGCTGCGCCGAGTATCTCTTCGGCGAGCGGATCATCCTGCCGTTTCGGATTCTCTGGGTGATCGCGGTTCCGCTGGGCGCGGTGGCGCAGTTGGATTTCGTCTGGCTGGTCGCGGATACGCTCAACGCCCTGATGGCGCTTCCCAATCTGATCGCGCTGATTCTCTTGAGTCCGGTCGTGTTTCGTTTGACCAAGGGGTATTTCGCCCGCAAGCCCGCTTGATCGCGGGACGGCCGCCGCGCCTGGCGCGGCGGTTGTCTGGGAATGCTAGACTGCTTTCGCCCCGCCTCGGCAGGGAGGAGACGCGGGCGCGGTACCGCCCTTCGAATGCCACTCCTCGGGCGTCCAGGTGTGCATGGTCAGTGCGTGCAGCCCCTCCTGAAGCTCCGCTCCGAGCAGTTCGTTGAGTCGCCGATGACGTTCGATCAGCGGGACGTCATCGAAGGACTCGCTCACCACCAGCAGCTTGAAATGGGATTCGGAATCCGGTGGGACCGAGTGCATGTAGCTCTCGTCGACCACGTCCAGGTAGGTCGGCTGGAGCGCTTTCTGGATCCTGTCATGGATACGTTGTTTTCGACTCATGTATAGACCTCCGCGTGTTGGCCTCTGGGGGCCGTTGCTCGTCTGATGGACCCGTTCCCGCAAACTCATCGCTGATTCAATGGTCCGCGCCTGGCGGTCCGGCCCTCGGCGGGTGGCCGGAGAGCTCGATGTGCTCCGTTACCAGGAGTGCTTGGGCGGCCTCGACGACCCGCAGCAGTTGCGCCTCGTGGGTCGGGTCGGCCAATCCCTGACGGTCGATCCCCTCGGTGCGGCCGTAGAGACTCAGTCTCAGGTGCTCCGGCGTGCGCACATGGAGCTGGAGATCGTTGAGGATGCAGGCGAACTCGCTCGGCGTCGGTGCCGCGCCCAGGTCGCGAAACAGGGTTGCGAGCGTCTCGAACAGGGTTTGCGCCTCCGTGCCGAGACCGAATTCGTCGGGACGATAGAGGCGTTGCCGTTCCGAGCGTCGGCCGATCCAGACGCGAAAGCTCTGTTTCCGCAGCGAATGATAGAGCGGCTCCTCCGAGATGAGGAACAGCAGCAGATGGCGCGGGTTCGCGAAGTAGCGGCCATCGCGGACGCTCCAGTAGCAGTCGGTTGCCAGACGATGGATGCGGATATGCTCGCGGAAGTCGGCGGCGTGGAGCTGATCGAGGATGAGCACCGTCGGATCGCCCTCGCTCAAGGCGCAGGCTTCGCTGGCGATCTGGTCCAGCGGATCGATCGGAGGCGCCTCGCGGCCCAACTCGTCCTGGCTAGGCGGCAGGATGACCTCCGGCAGCGGAGGGTGGACGGCGGTGAAATCGTGATAGAGGACGTTCGGAAACCCGAGCGAATGCGCCAGTGCATTGGCGAAGCTGGTCTTGCGCCGCTCCCCGTCGCCCTCGATATTGAGTGTCCGGATCCCGCGCGTCGGGCTTTCCAGCAGACAGCGGAGCTGGAGTTCGTAGTCGTCGTTCGACTCGAACCCATGCTCCGCCATTTTTTCTCTCAGACTTGGCATGCCCGAAGCATAGCTGGCTCCGAGGCCAAGCCCAAGTCCAAAGCGCGTGCGGCCCGTCTCGGGCCGGGGTGCTGACTCAGGCCTTGAGCGTTTCGTTCAGGTGGGGCTGGATCAGGTCTAGGATGGCGCGGTGGACCTTGAGGTTGCCAGCGGCCAGGTTCCCGGTCTCGAGGTAGCGATCCCCTCCGGCGAGGTCGGTCACCGTGCCTCCCGCCTCCTTGATCAGGAGCGCGCCCGCCGCGCAGTCCCATGGCGACAGGCCCAGCTCCCAGAAGCCATCGGTGCGGCCGGCGGCGACGTAGGCAAGGTCCAGCGCGGCCGAGCCGGGACGCCGGATGCCCGCCGTGGCCAGGGTCATGTCCTTGAACATGCCGAGGTAGGCGTCGATGTGACGCTGATCGCGGAAGGGGAAGCCGGTGCCGATGAGGGCGCCGTCGAGCGACGGGCGGTTGGTCACGCGCAGCTTGCGGTCGTTGAGCTTGGCGCCCTGACCGCGGGCGGCGGTGAACAGTTCCTCGCGCAGCGGGTCGTAGACCACGCCACATTCGAGCTGACCCTTGTACTTGAGGGCGATCGAGACGGCGTACTGCGGGAAGCCATGCAGATAGTTGGTGGTGCCATCCAGCGGGTCGATGATCCACTGAGCATCCCCGTGGCCCTGCTCGCCGCTCTCCTCCGCCAGGATGGAATGGCTGGGGAAGCGCCCGCGCAGTTCCTGGATGATGGTCTCCTCGGCGGCGCGGTCGATGTCGCTGACGAAATCGTTGTGGCTCTTGGACTCGAACTTGATCTGATCGACCCGATCGGAGTAGCGGAGGATCAGCTTGCCGGCACTGCGGGCGGCGCGGATGGCGATATTGAGACTAGGGTGCATCGGTTGCGGGATATCCAGGGCGGTCGCTGTATCATAGTCGCGAAGAGACAGCGAGATGCGTGAAGATTCAACCCCTCATGATAGACCAAATGACCGAGTCGCTGGCGCGAATCCGTTTCGTGCTGGTCGAGACGACCCATACCGGCAACATCGGCGCCGTGGCGCGGGCGATGAAGACCATGGGTCTGTCGCGGCTGGAATTGGTGGCGCCCAGGCATCCGCCGGACGCGGAGGCGCTGGCCCGCGCCTCGGGCGCCGACGATCTGCTGGAGCGCGCCGGCATCCATCCGACCCTGGCGGATGCCCTGACGGGCTGTCGGCTGGTCATCGGCGCCAGCGCCCGGTTGCGGTCGATCGAATGGCCCCTGCTTGAGCCGCCGGAATGCGCGGGTCGATTGCTTGCGGAAGCCGCCGAGGGCGAAGTGGCCCTGCTGCTGGGGCGCGAAAGCTCGGGACTCACCAACGAGGAATTGGCGCGCTGTCACTTTCTCGTTCACATCCCGACCAATCCCGACTTCAGCTCGCTGAACATCGCCGCCGCCGCCCAGGTACTGGCCTATGAGATCCGCCGGGCCGCGCGGGAGACCGGCGGCGAGCGACTGACGGACAGCCCCAGGGATCTCGCGGCGGCGGAGCAAATGGAGGGGTTCTACGCCCACCTGGCCGCGACCCTGACGCATCTCGGCTTCAGCGATCCCGAACAGTCCGGAACCCTGATGAAGCGTCTGCGGCGACTCTTCAATCGCGCCCGCCTGGATCGTATCGAGGTCAACATCCTGCGTGGGATTCTCAGCGCCGCACAGGGTCGCAAGAGCGCCGGGCGTTTCGCGCGCTCCGGCGAGACGCCGGAAACCACGCCGAACCCCGCGAACGAGTAGTAGGGATTGCCATGTTCGAGCGATTGAGAGAAGACATCGCCTGCATTTTCGAGCGCGACCCGGCTGCCCGGAATGCCTTCGAGATCCTCACTACCTATCCGGGTCTGCACGCGGTTTTGATGCACCGGCTCGCGCATCGACTGTGGCGGCGCGAGTTCAAATGGCTGGCGCGAGTCCTCTCCACGGTCGCCCGGTTCTTCACCGGCATCGAGATCCATCCGGGCGCGGTGCTCGGGCGGCGGTTCTTCATCGACCACGGCATGGGCGTGGTGATCGGGGAGACCGCTGTCATCGGCGACGACTGTACCCTCTACCACGGCGTGACCCTGGGCGGCACCACCTGGCAAAAGGGAAAACGCCACCCGACGCTGGGACGTGACGTCGTGGTCGGGGCCGGGGCCAAGGTGCTGGGTCCGATCGAGATCGGCGACGGCGCCCGCATCGGCTCCAATGCCGTGGTCGTCAAGTCGGTTCCGCCAGGGGCGACCGTCGTGGGCGTGCCCGGCCGCGTCATCGAGCCCGCCAGGGACGCGACCACGCGGCGGCGCGCCGACACCGCCAAGCGCATGGGCTTCGATGCCTATGGCGCGACGAGCGATGCGCCCGACCCGGTCGCCAACGCCATCAACCGGATGCTGGACCATATTCACCACATGGACCGACGGATGGAGTCCATGTCGCGGGCGCTGGAGACGCACGACATCATGCCGTGCTTCGAGCATGACGGAGATCTGGATTCGATGGAGATCGATCCCGCGACCCCGCCCGACGTCGCCGTGGCGGATGACCCGCGAAAGGCTAGGGCTTAATTGATCGTAATGCTCGGGTAACGTATCATCCCGACTGAACGCCATGCAGGAGGGGTTGCACGTGAGACTGACGACCAAGGGGCGCTATGCCGTGACCGCGCTGCTGGACCTGGCCATCAATCAGGGGCAGGGGCCGATCGCGCTGGCCGACATCGCTCAACGCCAAGGAATTTCGCTGTCCTATCTCGAACAACTCTTCGCCAAGCTGCGTAAGCGCTCGCTCGTGACCAGCGTGCGTGGTCCGGGGGGCGGTTACAATCTGGCCCGACTGCCCGCCGACATCCCTGTCGCGGAAGTGATCGCGGCGGTCGATGAAAGCGTGGACACGACCCGTTGCGGCGGCGCCAGCAACTGCCAGAACAACGGACCCTGCCTGACCCACGATCTCTGGCACGACCTCAGCGATCGCATCCATGACCATCTGAACAAGATCAGCCTCCAGCAGTTGGTGGATCAACGCGATCGCGCCGGCAATCGCCCGCCGACGACCTGCGCCGCCGTCGACGTCAAGCTCGATATCCAGCGCGTGACCCTAAACGTCTGATTCCGTTCGATCGAGACCGGGAAGGGTCGGTACGATCCTTCCCGGCGCAACCTGACGCTGGCGGATGAGATCGTCCGCCAGTTTCAGTTCCTTGCCGCGCTTCAGCACTGCTCCCAAGGGAGACCGTGGAAGCGCCAACCTCCCTGGCTGCTGCGGTGATGGTGCTCGTCCAGCTCGCCCTCGAAACCCTCGTCGACGTGGAAGACGGACTTGAGTCCCTCGCGAATCAGCGCCTTGCCGGCTTCGAGCGAGCGTTTGCCGCTGCGGCAGATGAGGATGATGGGGGCGCAGGTGGCCCCCTGCTCGCAGACCGCGCCTCCGAGCAGCAGTTTGCGGATCTCGGTGACGAAGTGCGGGTTGACCACCCAGTCCGGCTCGTCGATCCAGGGGATGTGAACGGCGCCCTTGGGATGGCCGACGAAGAGGAATTCCATGGATGATCGGATGTCGACGAGGACCGCTTGCGGATGCGACTCCAGCATCTCGATGGCTTCGTGGGGCGTAAGGCCGTTGGGCAGGTCTTGGCTCATGGGGGTCGTGCCTCGTTTGGTGGTTATTTTCGTTCTCGTGCCGCCATTCAAGTAAGAAGGCGCTTGTGGGTGGAGACGCTGATTTGATTCTCGACGCCGCCTCGCATGTTACCCTGCCGACACGCCGATGGCGCCCAGCGACTCGCTCGCAGCGGGATGCTGATGCCTTCGCGGCCGGGGGGCTCGCGGTCTGGCCATTGACCGGTTCGCGTCACCCTGCAATGCGAGTGCGGCCCAGACCCGCTGTTTCGGGAGATCCCCTTGGCGAGTAAATCAGAGAAGGATCGACGTTCATTTGGACTGGCGCTCACGGATTGGTCCGTGCATTGGCTCATGCGCCTGGTCGCGCGCCTGCCTTTGCCGCTCATCCATCGGTTGGGCGCGGGGGTGGGTGTGATCGTGGCGCGCTGGCCCAACCGGCAGCGTCGCAACGCCATGATGAATATCGCGCTCTGTCTGCCGCAACTGACGCGGGCGGAACAGCTCCGCATCCGCGATCGGAATCTGCGGGAATTCGGCAAGACCTATTTTGAAATCGGCTACCTCTGGTTGAGACCGGCCGAGCAGGTTCTATCCCTGGTCCGCGAGGTCAGGGGGAGCGAACTGCTGCGGCGTCAGGGCGGCAAGGGCTTGATCGTGCTCTCGCCGCACATCGGCGCCTGGGAGTTGGCGGGTCTGTATCTGGCGGCCCAGGGACCGACGGCGATCTTCTACAAGCCCCAGAAGTACCTGGATGACATGATCCGCGCCGCGCGCGCGCGCAGCGGTGCCGAGCTGGCGCCCATCACCTCCAAGGGGATTCGGGTGCTGGTTCAGGCCCTGGAGCGGGGCGACTATGTCGGCATCCTGCCGGATCAGGAGCCCAAGGCGGACAAGGGCGCCGTCTTCGCGCCCTTTTTCGGGGTTCCCGCCTTTACCATGCTGCTGGTCAATCGACTGGCGCGCCGGACAGGGGCGCCCGTGATCTTCATGTTCGCGGAACGGCTGGAGGACGCGAGCGGCTTCATCCTGCATTGCATCCGCGCGCCCGAGGGCATCGACAGCGCCGATGACGTGGAGGCCGCGACGGCGCTGAATCGGGGAATCGAGCAATGCGTCCTGACCTGCCCCGAGCAGTATCTCTGGCCCTACAAGCGGTTTCGGCGCCGGCCGGAGGGGGCGTTGAAGGTCTATACGGGTCGACTGGACGATGCCCATGTCTTCCAGCATGTCCAACGTCTGCGTCCCGAGGCGCGGCCAGCTCGCGGTTCGATTTGACTTTCGCCCTCCCCAAACGTGAAGGCCCCGCGAACGCGGGGTCGTCGTGAGCGCGCGCGGGGCGGTCCTCAGGCGATTTTATCGGTTGCGCTCTGACTCTCGCCCTTGTTGTCGGTCCAGCTCACCATGATCGGATCGCCGACCGCGCCGCCCTTGAACTTGAACGACAGATAGGGGTTCTTGGAAACGCCCCCGCTCCAGGCGGCGGTCATCACGATCTGATCCTTGACCTTGCACACGACTTCCTGGATGAAATGGGCGGGGACGATTTCCCCGGTCTTGGTGTCCTTGCGCAGGCCGGTCTCCATCGGGTGACTCATCAGGCACTTGACGGTGGTCTCGCCGTCGCTCAGTTTGGCGCGGATCTTGATGTCGGGCATCGTCTATCTCCTCTCGATCTTAACGGTCAGCTCTGGTTGCGGGCGTGGCTGGGACTCGGCCTGGCTCAACCGCCACAGCCACCGATGGTGACCTTGACGCTCTTGGCATTCTTGTAGAGTTTGTCTCCGGCCTTCACGATGGCCACCACATCCGCGGTTTTGGCCATTTTGATGCGGGTGGAGACGAAGGGCAGGGCGGTTGGACCCAGGTCGAAGGAGGCGAGCAGTGGGGTTGGATTCGCGGAGGCGATGATGGCGATGGAGGTCACGCCTTCG
Source organism: uncultured Gammaproteobacteria bacterium (assembly GCA_963818415.1). Lineage (GTDB taxonomy): Bacteria > Pseudomonadota > Gammaproteobacteria > Chromatiales > Chromatiaceae > CAWFSC01. Next base: position 156,787 of record CAWFSC010000006.1, read on the forward strand.
AGGTCGGTCTCGACCGTCACCGGGACCACGGCGCCATTCTCGGCGATGTCCGGTGCCTTGATCTTGATCTTGTCGCTGGTCTCGGCGGCGTCGCTGCCCATGAGACCCTTCAGCGCGGAGGACATGTCCTTGGATTGAAAGGCCGCCGCGTTCCATTCCGCGAGGACGATCTGGGGTGTCAGCAGTCCGGCTCCAACGGCCACGCCGACCGAGCCGGCGGCCAGCGAGCCTTTCAATAGGATTCTGCGTTTGGCGTCGATCATGAAGGATCTCCTGTTGAACATCCGATGATGAAGGAAAGATCCGACGAGACGCGCGATCGTCCGAAACGACGCCGCGACTCGCCGAAGGTGGGTCTTCCAGATGGAGTCGAGTCAAATCGGTCATGACAGGGGGCACGTCCCACTCTCATGCGCTCACTGGGCCGGCGAGTCTCGGTTCGTACAAGGCAACCCCGTCCGTCGAGTGATCGTCATCCAGCCTCTTGGTCGAGGACCTATCCTGATTGCGGGGCGAACTTCCGCTCCTCGCTCCCACGGCCCTTCTTCTTGTTTTTATCGTCGCGTTGTTCTTCTTTCCAGGTTTCGAGACGCGCCTGGATCAGGGCGGCGTCGTGGTAGGGGATATTGCGTTGACGCAGGGCGACCTCAAGTTGACGGATCGCCGGCTCGACATCCCCCTCGGCATAGAGTTTTTCGGCGCGGAAACGCTGCGTAGCCGCCTGGTTGCCGGTCTTGAAGGCGGCCTGCTCCAGCTTATCGTACAACACCGCGTTGCCGGGACGCAGCTTGGCAACGGCCGTGAGTTGCTCGATGGCCTTGTCGGGCTTGTTGGCCTTCATGAGCGTATCGGCGTAAGCCATGCGCAACGGCCAATTGTCCGGCGAGAGGTCTGCGGCCTGGCGCAGAGTTTGGAGCGCCCGCTCGACTCGGTTCTGTTTCACATCCAGCTCGGCGTCCAGGATGATGAATTCGGGCAGGCTGGGATGATCGGAAAGGAGCTTCGCGGCGAGCGGCCTGGCCTCGTCGAGTTTCCCGGCGCGCTCAAGCGCCAGCGCGAAACCGTAGCGCTCGGCGGTCTCGTTGCGTAGGCGGCCCTCTCGCAAGGTGACGCGGAAATGCGCGATGGCCTGTTCCGGGCGCTTGTAGGAGTGCTCGCGCAGCTTCGCGCGCGCCAACTGGAAGCGCAGGCTATCGGGACGCTGGTGCGCGCCGAAATCCTCGGCGCGACCCATGGCATCGGCGATGCGATTGGTGTTGACCGGATGGGTGCGCAGAAACTCGGGGGCGTTGTTTTCGTAGATCCGGCTGGACTTGGCGAGCCGCTCGAAGAATCCGGCCATGGCATAGGGGTCGAAGCCGGCACCGGCGAGGGTCGTGATCCCGAGGTTGTCGGCCTCTTTCTCGTTGTCGCGGGTGAAGTTGATCTGGTGTTGGAGCGTGGCGGCCTGGATGCCCATGATGGCGGCGGCGCCGACATCCCCCGACACCTGTGCGCCCAGGATGGCGGCCGCGATGATCAGCGCGGTGGCCGGGATGGTCAGCTTGCTCTGGTCTTCCAGGCTGCGCATCAGGTGATGTTGGGTAACGTGCGCGATCTCATGGGCCATGACGGCGGCGAGCTCGCTTTCGGTCTCGGTCGCCAGAATCAATCCCGTGTAGACACCGACATTGCCGCCGGGTCCGGCGAAGGCGTTGACCACGGGTTGATCGATGACGAAGAAAGTGAAGATGCCGCTGGCATCCTGGTCGGCGGAGAGAAGCGATTGGCCGAGCGCCTCGACGTAATCGGTGAGGAGCGGGTCGTCGAGGATTGGCAGCGACTCGCGGACGCTGCGCATGAAGGCCCTGCCCAGCTTGGCCTCGGCCCCTGGGTTCATCTGGGAATCCGCGGAGCTACCCATGTCCGGCAGCCGATAGGCTTGGCCGTGGGCTTGGCTGAAGCTCACCAGCGCGAACGCGCTGCCCGCGATCAGCCAGCGTTTCCAGCGTTGATGTGGCGTGTTTTGTGTCATGGCTTGCTCAGGGGGCGGATGGTCCGCTGAGTTTCCGTCGCGCGGCGATCATGATGGGTCGGAGGCCAAATAATATGTCCAAATGCGCCGGAAGGATGGTGGAAGAACAGTGGACTCGGGGTGCCTTCACGGTCAAGTCAATTGCGGTCAGGTCAATTGAGCTGGACGCGCTGGCCCCAGGGGACCCGCTCGCGGCCCTTGATCAGCCAGATGACAGGGAAGTCGGGCTCGCGATCCGGGAACTCGCCCTTGGCGTCGGTGAAATAAACCAGCAGATCGGGGCGTCGCTCCGCCTGATCGACCCAGTGGAAGACCGGCAGAAAGCTGGTCCCGCCGCCGCCCTGGATCCGCGCGGGGCGGACGAACGCCTCCCAGGGTTCGAATCGGAAGGGCGCGCCCTCGCATAATCGCGCGTCGCACGGCAAGAGGGTCACCCGCGCGCGCACCTGCCCCTTGAGGGCGTCGATTTCGTCGATGAATGCGTCCAGTTCGGTGTCCTTGATGGAGCCCGAGGTGTCGATGGCCACGATGAGGTCCAGTTGCCGACCGCGCAGGCTCGGCAGGATGAAATCGCCCGCGCGTCGGGAGGGGCGTTGATAGCTGTAATCGTCCCGCGCCAACCCGCTCAGATACCGTGCCAGCAGCATTCGCCAGGGAAGCCGGGGCTGGAGCAGGTGGTCGACTTGGCGCGCCAGCTCGCCGCCGAGCTTGCCGGCTTGCATGGCCTGTTGAGCCGCGCCGGCCAGGCGCTGGCGCCATTGCACCGACAGGGTCTCGCGTTCGTCTGGGGTGAGCGGCTGGGGCGCGTCCGCGCCCGACTCCGATTCCGGTTCCCGTCGATCGGCCCCGACTTGCTGACCAGGCTGTCCCGCTGGTTCCGTCGGGGACCGCTTGCCCTGTGGTTCGGCAAGATCCTGCTCGCTCAGCGGAGAGCGGCTGCCGCCCCCTTGGTTGTCCGGATCATAGGCGTGGGTGTCGAGGGTTTCCGCGTCGTCCTGGGCGTCGATCAGCGGATAGATTTCCTCGGCGGTCAGGCCCCGATAGAGCGGCATGGCCAAGGCATTGGGTGGCGGCGCGAGGCCGTCCTCGATCAGCAGCGGGTTGATCGCATAGTCGCAGGCGAGATCCCAGGCGTGCCGGAGACGATGCTGACGCCGCGCGAAATGCGACAGGGCGCAGTGCAGCGCCTCGTGGGCGAGCATGAACTGGGTCTGCTCCAGACTCAGTGCATCGATGTAGGCCGGGTTGTAGTAGAAGGCGCGCGCATCGGTCGCGGTGGTGGGACACCAGTCGGGGTTGGCCTCCCGCATTGGCAGGCGCAGCACCAGCGCGCCGAGGAATGGCTTGTCCAGGATCAGTCGCGTGCGCGCGGCGGCGAGCTTGGTCGCGATCGCGGCGGGGCTCGGAGCGCTGTCAATCATAGAGCATCACCTCCGCCACCATCTGCGACCATGCGACGAAGGCGGGCACCTCGAACAGCCGGTTGCCGACCGCCCGGTGTAGATCCGAGACCAGCATGACACCCATCTCGCGCTGCGGGAAACGCCCGGCATAGCGCAGGATGTTGCCGATGACCTCATGGGCATCCGACGTCTCCCAGCGCGCGGATCGCCCGCCCGACCAGCGCGGCGGCGACCGCGTACTGGAGATCGATCTCACGCGGGACCGGCACCGTTTCACCGCCCACGATGGCGTCCAGATCGGGCATCTGTTCGAGATTGTTGATGAACGCCGTCAGCTCGATTCCGGCGGCTGGCCCCACGCATGCCTGAAGCGTGCCTTGCAGCAGATCCGTCTGGTCCTCGAACTTCTTGAGCCCGCGATGGGCGAACTCCCAGGATCGCGGCGACGGAAAAGCCACCGGGTTGTGCGCCGGATCGAAATCGAACAACAGCTCGGGTCGAAAGCGCAGAAAGGCGATGACCCGCTCGTCGATCCCGTTGGCGTAGGCCCAGGCGACCCAATCGTCCAGATGGGTTTCGACCTCGAAGTGTGAAAAGCGGTTGGCCAGCGGCGCGGGCATGCTGTAAGTGACGCCGCGGTCGCCTTGACGGTTGCCGGCGGCGAAGATGGCCCAACCCAGTGGGACTGCGTATTCGCCGAGCCGCCGGTCCAGAATCAGTTGATAGGCGGCGGCCGAGACGACTGGCGGCGCCGAGGTGATCTCGTCGAGAAAGAGAATCCCGCTGGGTCCGTGGCGCTCGGCGTCGGGCAGGATCGCGGGGATCGCCCACTCCACGCGCTCGCCGTTGCGGAAGGGAATGCCGCGCAGATCGCTCGGTTCCATCTGCGAGAGCCGAATGTCGATGATCGGCGCGTCGTGGCGTTCCGCGATGCCGCGCCACCATCTGCGACTTGCCGACGCCGGGTGGTCCCCAGAGCATCACGGGGGTATGTTGACCGTTGGCGGTGCTGAGAAACTCGCGATCCAGGACGCGAAGCAGTTGAGCGGGGCGCATGCTGTGTTGGGATCCTCGGTTGACCGCGAAGGGAGATTCCGATGGTCTGTACGCTATTCGGCAAGGTGCGTCTCGCGCGTCGGCTTCACAAGTCGCCTGATTCCGCGCGTGGTCTTGATCGAAATCATTGCGCTCGGCCGGCCCTGGTGAGCGTCCAAGCTAACTTGTCACCTATTAGATAAACGCTGTATTCTTATGCCCCTTCTCGTCCCCGTGATCGCGCCCGCTGCCCGGGCGACGCTCCGTCCGAGAGTTGAGCTTGAGAGAGGACTGGACGGATCACGATCGTCGGCATTGGATCTGTCTACAATAAATCGAGTTGGCGAAGTCCTGACCGACGGAGCCCTCACCAAACGATATTGCTCGGAGACCGGAAATGAACCAGTTTTACTATGATGCCGTGACCAAGATGGAGCAACTGGGCGTCAACGACGAGTACATCCAGGGTTGGCAATGCGGCTTTTTGCAAAACCCCAAGCGTGAGGAGCAGCGCCTCACCGATCCCTACGAGGCAGGCTACGGCGACGGCGAGGAAAAGAACACCGACAACTTCGGCGAGTGGGTCACCGCCTGACGCCAGTCACTCCGCCAGCTCGCCGTCACCGACACTCGGCAAGGATGCCGAGCGAGCCATCGCTCCGACGCAATGGATGCGTCGCCCTTGAATGGTCACCCCAGATCATCGGGTATAAAACCGGGGCTCCTCGGTTTGCGGTTGATTGAATCCCCCGCCGTTTAGTCGGCATCCTTTGCACCGTGGATGTTTGCGTGGCCGTAATGCGCGATATCGCGGCAGGCTTCCATCGCGGTGCAATGCATTGCGCGATCCTTACCTGACTGCTCCCTGTATTCCGCATTAATTCTCTCCCCTGAGCGTTCGCAAGGGCGGATGAATCAGTAGCGGATAGGTCCCCAAGGTTCCGGCGAGTCCGATCAATAGGCCAGACCCGCAGACCCCGATTAGCCATAACCAGGGGTTGAAGCTGAATTCGAGCTCGAAGAGCTGCTTCGCGAGTAGCCAGCCTGTCGCTTCCGCGAAGATCGAGGCCAGCAGGCCCGCGAGCAGCCCCGCCACCGTGAACTCGACCGCCAGGCTGGTCAGCAGGGCGCGGCGGCTGGCCCCGAGGGTACGCAGGATCCCGTGCTCGACCCGGCGTTGCTCCAGACTCGCCTGGATCCCCGCGTACATGACCAGCAGCCCCGCCGCCAGGGTGAAGAGGAAGACGTATTCGACCGCCAGCACGCCCCGGTCGATCACCTGCCGAACTTGATGCAGGATCGCTTGCACGTCGAGCGTGGTCACGCTGGGGAATGCCTTCGTGAGATCGACGATGATCTGCTCCGCGGTCGGCGGGCAAATGGAAGCTGGTGATGAAGGTCGCGGCCTCGTCCTGGAGCAGGGTGGGCGAGGAGGTCACGAAGAAGTTGACGTTGAAGCTGTCCCAGCGCACCTCCCGGAGACTGGTGACCGGCCCGCTGACCTCGTGACCGGAGACCCAGAAGGCCAGTTCGTCGCCGAGTTTGATGCCGAGCGTCTCGGCGATGCCCTGCTCGACCGAGAACTGAGGTGGCGCCTCGGCGTCGCTCCACCAGCGGCCCGCGATGATGCGGTTGTCTGGCTGAGGCTTCGCGCCATAGCTCAGGTTGAACTCGCGGCTGGCAAGCTGCTCGGCGCGCGGATTCTCGTAATCCGATGGCTCCACCGCGTGCGCGTTGATGCGGGTGAGTCGACCACGGATCATGGGGTACAACTCGGGCGCCGCGATCCCAGCCCTGTCGAGAAAGCCCCGCAGGGGCTCGACCTCCTGAGGTTGGATGTTGATCAGGAAGTAGTTGGGCGCGCCCTCGGGGACGGTGTCCTGCCAGGCTTTTAGCAGATCCACCCGCACCACGGCGAGCAGCAGGAGGGCCAGAATGCCGATCCCGAAACCGGCGATCTGCAGGACCGCCGCGCTCGGACGTCGAGCCAGCGCCGCCAGGCCAAGCCGCCAGACCCCGCGTGCCCGGCCGGCGAGATCGACCCGCCAGTCGCACCAGCATCAGGACCGCCCCGACCAGGGTCAGCAGGGTTCCCAGCACGCCGGCGAGGAGCTTCCAGGCAAGCGCGAAGTCGTTGGCCTGCCAGACGACCAGCAGGGCCAGCGCCAGTCCAGCGGCGGCGAGGGTGAGCGCGGCCGAGGCGCGCGGCGAGCCCAGGTCGCGTCGCAGCGCGCGCAGCGGCGGAATCTTGGCCAGTTGGACCAGCGGCGGCACGGCGAAGCCCAGGAGCGCGATCAGGCCGGTCGCGATCCCGACCAGGACGGGGGCGAGCGACGGCGGCGGGAGATCCTGGCCGAGCCAGTCCGCGAGGGCCGCCAGCAGGCCGGCCTGACCCAGCCAGCCGAGGAGACAGCCGAGCAGGCTGGCAAGGAGCCCGAACAGGACCAGGCGCAGCACGAAGACCCGCATCAGCAGATGTCGCGGCGCGCCCAGGCAGCGCATCACGGCCACTGCGTCGGTCTGACGCTCGACCAGACGATGGCTGGCGAGCGCGATGGCGGCACCCGGCCACCAGCAGGGTCACCAGGGTCGCCAGGTGCAGGAAGCGGGAGGCGCGATCGACGGCGGAGGCGAATTCTGGCCGGGCGTCAAGGGCATCGTTCAGGGCGATGTTGACAGGGAGGCGTGACTTCGCCCAGTCCTTGAATCCGGCCACGGAAGTCGCGGTGCCGGCGAGGAGTAGACGGTGGGTGACGCGGCTCGCCGGACCGATGAGGCGGGTGCTTTCCATGTCGGCGAGATTCATCATGACGCGCGGGGCGATGTTGAAGAAGCTGCCGGCCCTGATCCGGTTCATCGGTCAGGATGGCCCCGATCCGCAAGCGGCTCTCGCCGACTCCGATGCGATCCCCGACCTGACTCTGGAGCAGCCGTAGCAGACGTGATTCCGCCCAGACCTCGCCGGGAGCAGGTCCGCCGCCGACCGGGCGATCGAGCGTCTCGAAACCGTCCGCGACGCGCAGTTCGCCGCGCAGCGGATAGGCGGGATCCACCGCCTTGATCCGCACCAACTGGGGCGCCTGATCGGCCATCACGACACTGCGGAATTCCAGCGTGTGCGCAATCGCAAGGCCGCGCGCGCTGGCCTCCCGGGCGAAGGCGTCCGGTAGGGGCGAGGAGGACTCGAGCGCGAGATCGGCCGCGAGCAGTGCGCTGCCCTGCCGCGCCATGCTGGCCTCGACGCGATCCGTGAAGAAACCGACCGTGGTGATGGCCGCGACCGTCAGCACGAGGGCGGCGGTCAGGAGATAGAGTTCGCCGCCGCGCCAGTCCTGACGCAGCAGACGCAAGGCGATGCGCCAGGCGTTCACGCGAGGGCCTCCAGATGCCCGCCGTCCATGCGCAGGCGGCGGTCGCAGCGCTCGGCCAGGCGGGCATCGTGGGTGACCATCACCAGGGCCGCTCCGGCCGCGCGGCGCAGGTCGAGTAGCAGGTCGATGATGTGCTCGCCAGTGGTCTGGTCGAGATTGCCGGTCGGCTCGTCGGCGAAGAGCACGGCGGGGCTTGGCGCATAGGCGCGGGCGATGGCGACGCGCTGCTGCTCGCCGCCCGAAAGCTGCCGGGGATAATGCCCGGCGCGCGCCGCGAGACCGACCCGTTCCAGCGCCTCATCCGCGCGATGGGCGGCGTCCGGAGCTCCGGTCAGCTCCAGCGGGAGCAGTACGTTCTCGCGCGCGGTCAGGGTCGGTAGGAGCTGAAAGTTCTGGAACACGAATCCGACCCGCCCGCCACGCAAGCGCCGCGCGTCCGTCCTCGTCCAGCTCCCCGACCCGCTGGCCGCAAAGCCAGACCTCGCCCGAGGTGGGCTCGTCCAGCCCGGCCAGCAGGCCGAGCAAGGTCGACTTGCCGGAGCCGGACGCGCCGAGGATGGCGACCGCCTCGCCGGCGCCGATCTCCAGGTCGAGCGCCGCGAGGATGGTCAATTCGCCCATCGGCCCGGTAACATGCTTGCCCAATCCAATCGCCCTCGATACGGTTTGAGCCGCTCGGTCTGACATGATCCGCCTACTCCTGATTGCAATGTTGTCGCTGCCCCTGTGCGCCGTCGCGAATCCACCGGTCGTCCTGGTGCTGGGCGACAGCCTGAGCGCCGGCTACGGTCTCGCGACCGATGAGGGCTGGGTGTCGTTGCTCGCGGCGCGCGTCAAGGATGCGGGCCTGCCGCACCAGGTGGTCAACGCGAGCGTTTCGGGAGATACGACGGCCGGCGGGTTGACGCGGGCGACGACCTTGATCGAACAACATCGGCCCGCCGTGCTGGTGATCGAGCTGGGCGCCAACGATGGCCTGCGCGGATTCGGCTTCGGCGTGATGCGAGACAATCTCGCGCGGATCATCCGCCTGGGCGCGCGACAGCGGCAGTCGGGTCCTGCTCGTCGGCGTTCGACTTCCGCCAAACTATGGTGCGTCTTATACCCGGGGCTTTCAATCCATGTTCGGAGAGGTCGGCGAGGCTCAGGGCGTTCCCGTGGTCCCGGATCTGCTCAAGGATGTGGCGGAGCATTGGGAGTCTGATGCAGGCCGATGGACTGCATCCGACCGCCGAGGCGCAGGGGCGGATCCTGGATAACCGTCTGGCCGGCCTTGGAAACACTCCTGACCGAGACCGCTGTGAATCGCCAATGATCGGGACTATCTTGATGCCGCGCATCAGCGACCTCTATGAGGACCGCTTGGACGTTTGTTCGAGCATCTGAACGCTTAACGCAACCTCGGACCGAGGGTCCGAACATCTGGAGTCTTTCATGCAACGCGTCACGATCGTGGGTTCCGGCTTTGCCGCCTTGACGGCCGTCATCACCCTGCGGCGAATCAGCCCCGAGATCGAGATCACGGTGGTCAGTCGCAAGCCCGAATTCATGTACTACCCCGGACTGATCTGGGTTCCATGCGGTTTGCGCACGGGCGATGACCTGGTCATCGATCTGCGGAATTTCTTCGCCCGGATGAAGGTCAAGCATATGGCCGGCGAGGCGACCGGACTCACCAACGGCGGGCGGGTTCTGGAAACGACCCACGGGTCGGTCGAGAACGACGGCCTGATCATCGCCAGCGGCGGGCGCTTCATCAAAAAGCTTCCTGGGATCGAGCACGCCATCGTCCCTTGTGAGGGCGTCGCGGCTGCCAAGGCGATTCGCGATCGGGTCAGGGCCATGGACGGCGGCAGCATCGCCATGGGCTTCGCCGGCAACCCGAACGAACAGAGTTCGATGCGCGGCGGACCCATCTTCGAGTTCCTGTTCGGCATGGACAACCAGTTGCGTAAGGAAAAACGGCGCGACAAATTCGATCTGCACTTCTTCACGCCCGCCGAGCGCCCGGGCAATCGGCTTGGTCCCAAGGCGGTGGATGGCCTGCTGGCCGAGATGAAGCGTTGCGGGATCACCACGCACTTGGGGAGCAAGCTAAAAGGGTTCTCGCCGACCAAGGTGACGACCGAGAGCGAGGAGTTCGACGCCGACCTCATTCTCTTCATGCCAGGGGTGACCGGCAACGCCTGGTTCGACAACACGGATCTCCCTCGCTCGCCGGGCGGCCTGCTGCAAGCGGATGCCCATTGCCGGGTGCCTGGATTCGAGAGGGTCTATGTGGCCGGCGACTCGGGGAGTTTCCCAGGACCGGATTGGCTGCCCAAGCAAGGGCATATGGCGGATCTGCAGGCCAGGGCGGCGGTGCGCAATCTGGTCGGCGGAGTTTGCGGGGAAACCCCCGAAGGAGACCTTCAGGGTCGAGCTGATCTGCATCGTCGACACCAACGACGCCGGTATGCTGGTGGCGCGCAACGAGCGATTCAATCTGGTTTTGCCCTCAATGCGGCTCTTCCATTGGCTGAAGCGCTTTTTCGAGTGGAACTACCTGCGACGCTATCGCTGATTCGCCGCCGCCTCGGGCGCGCCGAGGCCGGCGGCGACTTGCATCAGGGCCGACTGTCGGCCCCGACGCCCTCCTTGGGTACCTTGAGCAGGTCGGAGCGGCTCACCCCGAGCGCGACGGCCGAGGCACTGGCCACGTAGATAGTGGAGTAGGTGCCGAAGACGACGCCGATGATCAACGCCAGCGAAAATCCATGCAGGGTCGCGCCGCCGAAGAGGTAGAGCGCGACCACGACGATGAACACGGTTCCCGCCGTGATGATGGTGCGGACATGGTCTCGTTCACCGACTGGTCCATGATCTCGATGACCGAGCCCTTGCGGACCTTGCGGAAATTCTCCCGGACCCGGTCGAACACCACGATGGTGTCGTTGAGCGAATAACCGATGACGGTCAGCACCGCCGCCAGCACGGTGAGATCGAAATCGAGCTGGAAGAGCGAAAAGACGCCAACGACGATGATGGCATCGTGCATGGTCGCCACCACGGCTCCGACCGAGAAGCGCCACTCGAAACGCAGCGCGACGTAGATGAGGATGCCGATGAGCGAGAAGAGGATCGCCAGTCCGCTCTGATCCGCCAGTTCCTTACCGACCTGGGGACCGACGAACTCGACCCGGCGCAGTTCGACCTGATCGGGCGCCGCCGGCATTCAATGCCCTGAGGACGCGCTGGCTGAGTTCGTTGTCGTTCGTGTCGCCCACCGGCGGGATGCGCAGGAGCACGTCCCGCGGGGTGCCGAACTGCTGGGCCATGACATTGTCGAAGCCGCCCTTGGTGAGCGCGCCGCGGACATCGCCGAGGTCCACCGGTTGCTTGTAGCTGACCTCGACGACGGTGCCGCCGGTGAAGTCCAGTCCGAGATTGAGTCCCTGGATGGCCAGCGAGAGCAGGCTCACCGCCGATGAGCACGCTGGAGAAGATCATCGCCTTGCGGCGCTGTGACAGAAAGTTGAAATGGGGAAGTTTGATGACTCGCATGGTGGCATCTCTCAGACGGGCAGGGTCTTCAACCGTTTGCCGCCATACAGGTAGATTGATTAGGGCACGGCTACAGGTGATGGCGGTGAACATGGAGGCGATCAAACCGATCGTCAGGGTGACCGCGAAGCCCTTGACGGGTCCGGTCCCGAAGCTGAACAGCATGAGGGCGGCGATCAGGGTGGTGACGTTGGCGTCGACGATGGTTGAAAAGGCGCGATCGAAACCGGCGACGATACTCGCCTGGGGCGAATTGCCGTAATTGAGTTCTTCGCGCATCCGCTCGAAGATCAGCACGTTGGCGTCCACCGACATGCCGAGCGTGAGCACCATGCCGGCGATGCCGGGCATGGTCAGAGTCGCGCCAAGCAACCCCAGGACCGCCACGATCATCACCAGATTCACGACCAGCACCAGATTCGCGATCATCCCGAAGGCCCGGTAGTAGTAACCCATGAAGAGCACGACCAGCGCCCATGCCGATCAGCACCGAGAGGAGGCCCTGATTGATGTTGTCCTGACCCAGGCTGGGTCCGATGGTGCGCTCCTCGACGATCTGGATGGGTGCCGCCAGCGCGCCCGAGCGCAGCAGCAGCGCGGTGTCGTGGGCCTCGTTACTGCTGTCGAGTCCGGTCGTCTGGAAGCGCCGGCCGAAAGGCTCGCGGATGTTGGCGACGCTGATGACTTCCTCGACCTTGCGGGTCGATTTCACCGGCTGACCATTCACCATTTCGGTCGTGGTGCGGTTTTCGATGAAGACCACCGCCATCGGCTTGCCGACGTTTTCGGTCGTGACGTCGCGCATCCGGCGCGCGCCCTGGCTGTCGAGATTGACGAACACCGCCGGGGTGCCGCTCTGACTGTCGAAGCCGGCGGAGGCGTCGGTGATCTGGTCGCCCGTGACGATGACGCGGCGCTTGAGCAGGATGGGCTTGCCGTTGCGCTCGGAGTAAAGCTTGCTGCCGACCGGCACCCGCCCCGCGACGGCGTCGGCGACGCTGCCCTCGGTATCGACCAGCCGGTATTCCAGGGTCGCGGTGGCGCCGAGGATCTCCTTCAGGCGGCCCGGATCCTGGGCGCCCGGCAACTGGACGACGATGCGGCGCTCGCCCTGACGGGCGATGCTGGGCTCCGCGACTCCCAGCGCGTTGACGCGATTGCGCAGGGTCGTGATGTTCTGCTCCAGCGCGAAGTCCTTGATCTGTTTCTGCTCCTTGAGTGGCAGGCTGGCCTGGATGGCGAACTGCGCGGGATCCTCGACGGGCTGGAGCGCCAGGTCGGGAAATTCGCGCCGCAGCGCCTTCTCGCCCAGGTCGCGGGTCTCGGCATCGCTGAATTTCACCAGGATATGCCCGGTCTCGCGGGTCACGGTCTGGTAGCGGACCTTGTTGTCGCGCAACTGGGTGCGGATGTCGCCGAGGTAGCGCTCGAGCGCCTGATCCAAGGCGGCTTCCATATCAACGTCGATGACGACATGGATACCGCCGCGCAGATCCAGACCCAGGTTCATGGGCTTGAGTCCAATCGCCCGCATCCAGCCGGGCAGGTCGGCCGACTGGGTCAGCGCGTCGTTGTAGCGCTTGGAGAGCGTCTGCTCGATCGCCTCCTGGCCTTTCAACTGATCGGTGGATGACTTCAAACGCACCAGCAGTTTGCCGCCTTCCTCCTGTTGGATTTCCTTGAAGGGGACGCCGGCATTTTCCAGCGCGGCGCGTACCTCGCCCACGCTCGCATCGGTCATTTCCTGACCACGGGCGGCGGTGATTTCGATCGATGGATCCTGGGAGTAAAGATTCGGCCAGGCCAGGAACAGGCTGGCCAGGATGACGCCCAGGATCGACAGGTTCTTCCACAGGGGATATCGGTTCATTGCGGTTCCAATTTCGACATCACTGGTTGCGCGATCAGTGTTCGGAGTGGGGAAGGCGAGGGTGACGTGACGCCGGCCAGGGCGGCGTCGCGTGTTGGCAATCCTCGCCGACTGAAGACTGCTCGGGCGCCAAGACGCCCGAGCCGCGCGCATCCCGCCGGTGCCGGAGTGCTCAGAGTTCCTTCAACGTGCCTTTGGGCAGCACCGACTCAACCGCGGCGCGGCGGATCTTGATCTGAACCCCGTCGGCGATCTCGACAAGCGCGAAGTTTTCGCCGATTTCCACGATGCGCCCGGCCATGCCGCCGACGGAGATGATCTCATCGCCCTTTGCCAGGGTCTCGACCATCTTCTTGTGCTCTTTCTGACGCTTCGACTGTGGACGGATCAGCAGGAAATAGAAGACGACCGCAAAGAGGACCAGCGGCAGCAGGGCCATCAAGGGGTCGCCAGCGGCTGCCGCGGGTTGGCCCTGAGCGAGGGCGTCGGAGATGAAAAGGCTCATATGCATTACCTTAGTGGTGTGTGGGTCGGCTCGACACGGATCTAGGAGCTTTAAGCGAGACGTTGGTCGCGCGCGAGCGAGCTCGGGATAGAATGGCCGCGAATTATCGCACAGCAAGGGTGAACTTGAGAGCCTAATCGGGCGCTTCGGACCAATGCGGGTGCGCCGTCGCCGCGGAAAATGGTGCCGGTGCGTTCGCGCTGGCCTTGAGCGCCGCTGGCTGATTGGCATTAAATGCGCACTCACGGCGGATGGCGAAAGATCGAACATCCCCGCCGTCTGTCAATGACCCTCGGCGCACGGGCGTTTCAGGAGCACGAACTTGGCTATTACCTTGACCAAGGGAGGCAACATCTCCCTCTCCAAAACCGAGCCGAGCCTCAAGCGCATCCTCGTCGGCCTCGGCTGGGAGGCACGGGCGACCGAGGGCGTCGATTTCGATCTGGACGCAAGCGCCTTCCTGCTCGGCGAGAACGGCAAGGTCCGCCGTGACGAGGATTTCATCTTCTACAACCAGCTCGCGTCAGTCTGCGGCTCGGTGGTTCATACGGGCGACAACCGCACCGGCGCTGGCGAGGGCGACGATGAGGCGCTGAAGATCGACCTTGAGACGGTGCCCGAGGCCATCACGCGCATCGTCGTCTGCGTCACCATCCACGAGGCGGAGGTTCGCCGGCAGAATTTCGGACAGGTGTCGGATGCCTTCATGCGCATCGCCAATCTGGACGACGACCGGGAGATCGCGCGCTTTGATCTGTCGGAGGATTACGGGACTGAAACCGCCATGATTTTTGGCGAGGTCTATCGTTACAAGGGCGAGTGGAAGTTCAAGGCGGTCGGTCAGGGGTTCGCGGGCGGTCTGGAGGCCCTGTGCCAACAATTCGGAGTCGTCGTCGCCTAGGGCGACGACGGTGATTTGGCCAAGAGATCGGGAGAGACGAATGAGAAGGTTGCCTGTGTATCTGCTGCTCGACACCTCCGGCTCCATGAGTGGCGAGCCGATCGAGGCGGTGAAGAACGGCGTGCAGATCCTGGTCTCGACACTGCGGCAGGATCCCTATGCGCTGGAGACCGCATACCTGTCTGTCATCACCTTCGACAGTTCCGCCCGGCAGGTCGCCCCGCTGGCCGAACTGGCGGCCTTTCAGTCGCCGGCCCTGAGTGCGAGCGGCACCACCGCCTTGGGCGAGGCGCTCGGGCTGCTCGCCGAGCGTGTCGAGGCAGAGGTCGCGCGGACAACCGCCGACGCTAAGGGCGACTGGAAGCCCCTGGTCTTCCTCATGACCGATGGCGCGCCGACCGACGACTGGCGGAAGGGTCTCGACCGGCTCAAGCAGGTCCGCACCGGTGTCATCGTGGCCTGCGCCGCCGGGCAGGGCGCCGACACCGCGATCCTCAAGCAGATCACCGAGGTCGTGGTCGCGCTCGATACGGCCGACGCGAACACCATCAAGGCATTCTTCAAGTGGGTCTCGGCTTCCGTTTCCACCGGGAGCCAGAAGGTCGATCAGGGACAGAAAGAGGTCACCGGTCTCGGCGATCTTCCGCCGCCGCCGCCCGAAGTGAACGTGGTTCTGTGAGGAGAGGAGTCATGGGTATTTCGCTGAAGAAAGGGCAGGGCGTCAGCCTCAAGAAGAGCGAGCATGATCTTTCGATGGTGACCATCGGACTCGGCTGGGACATCAACGAAGAGAAGAAGGGCCTGCTCGGGAGTCTGATCGGTCAGAAGGAGGAGGACTACGACCTGGACGTGGTCGCCTTTCTCTGCGGCGCCAACGGCAAGGTGGCGGATCTCGGTCGGGACCAGAACGGGCAGGCCACGCTGACGAACAGCGATGTCATCTTCTTCAATAACATGCGCCATCGCTCCGGCTGCATCTGGCTGACGGGCGATAACCGCACCGGGGCCGGCGATGGCGATGACGAGCAGATCGTGGTCAAGCTCAACGACCTGCCCGAGGCGTTCGTCAAGGTCGTCTTCGTGGTCCAGATCTACCAGGGCATGAAGAACGGACAGAGCTTCGGCAAGGTCCGCAATGCCTTCATCCGCGCGGAGGACGCCAAGGGTCGCGAGATGGCGCGCTTCGATCTCTCCGGCGGGGCGCAATACGAAAACTGCCGTTCCATGCTGTTCGCCGAGTTGGAGCGCGAGACCGGCGGGTGGAAGTTCAACGCCATCGGCTCGCCCTCTCCGTCGGACTCCTTCGTCGAGTGGCTCAAGCAATACGCCTGAGGGAGGCCAAATGAGCGCGAGAAGACTCCCCGTCTATATCCTGCTCGACACCTCGGGGTCGATGCGGGGCGAGCCCATCCATTCCGTCAATGTCGGGCTGCAGGCGATGCTCAGTGCACTGCGGCAGGATCCCTATGCCCTGGAGAGTGTCCATCTTTCCATCATCACCTTCGATATCGAGGCCCGGGAATATCTGCCGCTGACCCCCTTGGACGCAGTGCAAATCGGCGAGATCCGCGCGCCGGATTCAGGCGCGACCTTCCTCGGCGCCGCCCTGGAGCTGTTGATCCAGTGCGTCGACCGCGACCTGAGGAAGAGCACCGCCGAGGCCAAGGGCGATTGGCGTCCGCTGCTATTTATCATGACCGATGGCAGCCCCTCGGATCTGCATGCCTTCCGGCAGGCCATTCCCGAGGTGAACCGACGGGGCTTTGGTGCCATCGTCGCCTGCGCCGCGGGTCCCAAGGCCAAGCAGGAGGTCTTGCGCGAGCTGACCGAGCGGGTCGTGACGCTCGATACCATGGACGCAGCGGCCTTTTCCGGCTTCTTCAAGTGGGTCTCGGCGAGCGTGGCCGTCGGCTCGACCAGCGCTGGCATCGCCGGGTCGGTCTCGCTCCCGCCGCCGCCGCCCGAGATCCAGCTCGTGCTTTAAGCAAGGAGTGAACGCATGCGCAGGCTTCCCGTGTTTTTCGTTCTGGACTGCTCGGAGTCCATGGTCGGAGACAATCTCCGAAAAATGGAAGACGGGCTTCAGGCGGTCGTCCGCGCCTTGCGCGCGGATCCGCACGCACTGGAGACGGTCTATCTCTCCGTCATCGCCTTTGCCGGGATCGCCAGGACCATCGTCCCGCTGGTGGAGCTGGTCTCCTTCTATCCGCCCAAGCTGCCGCTCGGCGGCGGGACCAGTCTCGGGGCCGCGCTCGATGCCCTCATGGACGACATCGACCGCTCGGTCGTCAAGACCACCGCCGAGCGCAAGGGCGACTGGAAACCGATCGTCTATCTCTTCACCGACGGACGCCCGACCGATGATTCCGGGTCCGCGATCGAGCGCTGGAACGCGCACTACGCCAGGCGGGCAACCCTGACCGCCGTCGGCATCGGCAAGGACGCCGATTTTTCCGTGTTGAAGCGACTGACCGAGCAGGTGATTCTCTTCGAGGACAAGCGGGACGGCGATTTCAGTAAATTCGTCCATTGGGTCAGCGCCTCGCTGGTCGTCCAGAGCAAGAGCCTGGGGGAGGGGGCGGGTACCCAGCCCCTGCCACTGCTGGACGAGCGGGTGATGCGGATCGTCAAGGAGGCGCCGCCGACCCTGGCCGACGAGGCCTGCGTGACGCTGGTCGGGCGCTGCCAGAAGACGCGCAAGCCCTACCTCATCAAATACGATCGGGAATTCAAGGATGTCGCCAGCCTGGACTTCAAGTTCCAGATGCCGCTCTACCGACTGGCCGGCTGCTACCCGCTCGATGAAGCCTATTTTGACTGGTCGGATCCCCGCGCGGCCGACTTGAAGGTGAATACCTCAGCGCTGATCGGCGCACCCGGCTGCCCGCATTGCGGGAATGTCACGGCCTTCGCGATGTGCGGTTGCGGCAATCTGCTGTGCATCAACGGCCCCGGAGAGGCGATTTGCCCCTGGTGCGACAACACGGTCGGCTTCGCTCCGGGTCCGTCAGGGGAGGATGGCGGGTTCGATGTCGGGCGTGGGCGGGGCTGAGGGTCATGGGTCTTTCCGGCCGGAAGCTGAAACCCGAGCAGCGTGCGAGACTGGCCGCCAACATTGAAAACCTGGTTTGGGGTCTGTTCGGTCGCAAAACAGAGCCGTTCTTCGATCGGGGAGGGATCGCGCCAGGCTTGCTCGAAGAGTTCGTCCAGTGCGAGGAGGTGTTCGACGCGACATTCGCGTTCGCCGATACCCTGATGAGGATTTGGCTAGAACGCTATCCTGGCAAGCCGCTGACGCTCCAATCGCGCGGCTCCAGCGGCCCGATCGAACCGCTCGTGCCGCCTGTGTTCTCCGAGAGCATCGGGTCGCGTCAGATGCCGGCGGACGCCTGCCCGTGCCGCGACGCCGATCACTGAAACGCAGAGTCGCGGAGTTCCCAGCCATGTCCGAGCCAAACCAGCCCAGCGCTGCCGATGCTCCTCCATCCGATGCCGCCGCGCCGCTGACGCAGCCAGTCGGCTCCGAATCCGGTCCAAGCCATGCTGTCGAGCGCGCGGGGCTGCGGCCGGGAGAGACGCCCGCTGGTGCAATTCCGGCCTCCAGGCCGCTGGAGCCTAAACCGTCCTTTCATCTGCCGAATGCCAAGGTGGGACTTCACTATTGCGCGAGGATCGACGGCCAGGATCCGGATGGCAGAGCGATCCGCGTGCTGGAGGCGAGGATTCCGGCCGGACTCGCGCTATCGTTCGATCCCGCGAGCGGCGAGCTGCGGGGAACCCCCGCATTGGATGGCGACCACAAGCTCGCACTGCGCTGGACCATCGACGGCACGGCCAGCTACGCGGGCGACTGTCTGCTGATCGTCAACCCGGATCCCAAGAGCCTGTGGAAGGTCATCGAACCGCCGGCCGACGCGCCCTATCCGAAACCTCATCTCGACTCCCGGTTGCTGACGGGCGATGGATTTCGGATCGCCGCCGCCAGCCGTCGCGGTCGCTCGCACGAGCACGCCGGTACCTTCCGCGATGACGATTTTTTCATCAGCCTGGATCCGGACACTGGATGGAATCTCATCCTGGTCGCGGACGGGGCCGGCAGCGCGCCGTTCTCTCGCCAGGGCTCCCGGCTCGCCGTCTCGGCCGCGGGCGAGTACCTGGCGTCTAACCTGGGGGGCGACTTCGGCTCCAGGATGAGTTCCGCGCTGGACGGATGGGATGCCGATCCCGTGGTTGCGGGGCAGGCGATGGGTGCCGAATTTCACTATCTCTTCCACAAGGCGGGCCAACTCGCCGTGCAGGCGATCGAGCAGGAGGCGCAAATCCAGGGTACCGCCGCTCGGGAATACGCAACGACGCTGCTTGCCGCCGCCATCAAACGGCACGACGGGGAGACCTTCCTCGCGACCTTCTGGATGGGCGACGGCGCCATCGCGGCCTATGGCCCGCGCGGCAAGGTGCGGCTGATGGGGACGCCCGACGGTGGCGAGTTCGCCGGGCAGACACGCTTTCTGGATCGCGCCGCGCTTGACCGACCAGGGTTTCGCCAAACGCATCGGTATCGGCCGCTACCCGGATCTGTCCGCCATCCTGCTGATGACCGACGGCGTCTCCGATCCGCGCTTCGAGACCGACAACGGGCTGAACGATCCGGCCAAGTGGGACAGCCTTTGGGATGAGCTTGCGCCGCTGCTGGCCGCTCCGGAGCCGGACATGGCCCTGGTCGATTGGCTGGCTTTCTTCTCGCCGGGGCACCATGACGATCGCACCTCGCGCTGCTCTGGTGAGCCGGGAACCGCACTGAATTGGATCGGGCCTGGGAGCCGCTGATGGCGAACATCGTCACTTGTAAAACGCTTGACGGGCAGACGGTCGAGTTCGTCGATGAGGTCATCGGCTCGGGCGCGATGAAGGACGTGTATTTCTCGTCCGACCGATCCTATGTCGTCGCCTTCTACAAGACCAAGCAGGACTACCAGACGAAAGAGCGCCTGCAGATGATCGCCGGCAAATACCGGGAGAGCATCTTCAACCAGATCGGCGGCGACTACTGGCGGAACCTCTTCTGCTGGCCGACGGCGGTGCTGGAGCACGAGGGCCGGCTCGGGCTGGTGGCGCCGACCTATCCGCGGCACTTCTTTTTCGAGCATGGTTCGCGGAACAACGACATGCTCGACATCAAGGGCAAGGAGAAGGAGGGCAAGTGGTTCGCCGCCGCCAATCTGCGTAACCGTTTCGTGGATCCGCGCGAGCTGGGCAACTGGCTGAATCACCTGAAGGTCTGTCTGCTGCTGGCGCGTGCGGTGCGCCGCATGCACATGGCCGGGTTGGCGCATTCGGATCTTTCCTATAAGAACGTGCTGGTCGATCCGTCCCAGGGTTTGGCCTGCGTCATCGATGTCGACGGGCTGGTGGTGCCCGGAAAGTATCCGCCCGACGTGGTCGGGACGCCGGACTTCATCGCCCCCGAAGTGGTCATGACCAGCCATCTGGCGAAGGATGATCCGAACCGGCAGCTGCCGAGGCGCGAGACCGATCTGCATGCGCTGGCGGTCCTGATCTACATGTATCTGCTTTACCGGCATCCGCTGCGCGGCGGCAAGGTCCACGACCTGGACGACGAGCAGCGCGACGAGATGCTCTCCATGGGCGAGCGGGCGCTCTTCGTCGAGCATCCGACCGACGGAAGCAATCGGATCAAGGCCGCGAACGCCAAACCGACGGAGCTTCCCTGGGCCGATACCGACCGCCTGCCGTTCACCATCACCGGTCCCTATCTCTCCCAGCTCTTTCTCCAGTCATTCGTCGCCGGCCTGCACGATCCATCCCTTCGCCCCTCGGCGAACGACTGGGAGACGGCCCTGGTCAAGACGGTCGACCTGATCCAGCCCTGCCTGAACCCCAGGTGCGAGCAGCAATGGTATGTGTTCGACAATTCGACCCAACCCCGCTGCCCCTTCTGCGGAACCCCGTTCCACGGCAAGCTGCCGGTGTTCAATCTCTACTCCTCCCGCAAGGAGGGGCAGTTTCGGCCCGACAACCACCGGCTCATGGTCTGGACTGGCCAATCCCTGTTTCCCTGGCACGCGAACAACCTCATCGCCCCGAACGAAAAACTCACCGAGGCGCAGAAGGCGCGCGTCGGCTATTTCGTCTTTCATAATGGAACCTGGTGGCTGGTCAACGAGAACCTCCCCGACCTGATGGACGTCGCGACCAGGACTCCCGTGCCGATCGGCGGACAGCTTGAGATCAAGGATGGCCAGCAGATTCTGCTCGCCAAGGGCGAGGGTGGTCGGCTCGTCGTGGTGCAGATGGTCGATGCCTAGACGCCTGGGCGCGTTCTCTCCGGGAATCGATGATGCCGATAGAGGGTTTTTACGTCGGATTGACTTTCGGCGCGGCGCGCCTTGCGGGCAAGACGCGCGGCCGGTTGGTATTTGAATGACAGTGGCAGCTTGCCCTCGGATAGAGGCTTGCAGGATGCCGACAACTGAAGCGAATGAGGAGCCACTATGCTTACAGCCTTCCGCACCCTGTCCATCAGGGATTTCGCGGCCGCTTTTCTCGCCATCGTCGGTATCTATCTCGCCGGCATGGTTCCCACGCTTGAAATCGCCTGGGTGAGCGGTTTTCTGCTGCTCACCATCTTTCTGTTCGTCACCGAGGTCGTGGGCGTGGACGTGGCGGCGGTGACCGTGATGGTGCTGCTCGGGTTGACCAGTCTGCTGGCCCCCTGGATGGGACTGGAACATGGTCTGGTTCCGGTCGAGCATCTGTTCGATGGTTTTTCCAGCAACGCCGTCATCTCCATCATCGCGGTCATGATCGTCGGCGCGGGCCTGGATAAGACCGGCATGATGTCGAAGGTCGCCGGTTTCATCATGCGGATTGGCGGGACCACAGAGTCGCGCATCATCCCGCTGGTTTCGGGCACGGTCGGCGGCATTTCCAGCTTCATGCAGAACGTCGGCGCCGCCGCGCTCTTCCTGCCGGTGGTGAGCCGTATTTCGGCCCGGACCGGGCTGCCCCTGTCGCGCCTGCTGATGCCAATGGGTTTCTGCGCCCTGCTCGGTGGCACCATCACCATGGTGGGCTCCAGCCCGCTGATCCTCTTGAACGACCTCATTCTCACCTCGAACAAGACCCTGCCGGAGGGAGTGCCGGCGATGGCGACCTTCAAGCTGTTCGACGTGACGCCGATCGGCCTCGCGCTGCTCACCACGGGCATTGTCTATTTCGTGCTTGCCGGGCGCTTCGTGTTGCCATCGCGCGGGAACGACAAGCTCGAAGGCAGCGATGCCAAGACCTATTTCGCGGAGACCTATGGCACCGCCGGACTCGATGTCCGCGAGGTTCGGGTTTCTCAGGGTAGCCCGCTGATCGGCATCGGCGTCGACGAGATGGAGAAGACCTGGAAGGTCCGCGTGGTGGCGATCGAAAAGGGCGATGGGCTACGCTTCGGTGCCGATGGCGTCGACCGCACCCTGGGTATTACGGCCGGGACTACGCTCGCTCTGCTGGGGAGCGAGGACGATGTGCGGACTTTCGTCGAAACCAACCGCATCGAGGCCAAGCCGGACCTGGATCTCTTCGCCGAGGCAATGGCCCACACCAAGGCGGGCATCGCCGAGATCGTCATCCCGCCCGGCTCCAGCCTGATCGGCAAGACCGCCCGCGATGTCTGGATGCGCAAGACCTACGGGCTCTCGCTGCTCGCCATCCACCGTGGGGGTACCCAGATTACCTTCCACGACGGCGGGGTGCGCAACACGCCCTTCACGGCCGGCGACGCGCTCGTGGTCCACACCACCTGGGCGGATCTGGCGCGCCTAGAGAAG
The DNA here is from genome assembly GCA_963818415.1 of uncultured Gammaproteobacteria bacterium. GTDB lineage: Bacteria > Pseudomonadota > Gammaproteobacteria > Chromatiales > Chromatiaceae > CAWFSC01. Next base: position 179,267 of record CAWFSC010000006.1, read on the forward strand.
GATCGCAATTTCGTCGTGGTCACGACCGAGTACCCGCATGAGGAACTGCGCCCGCACAAGGTTCCGGCGGCCCTCGCGATCTTTATTGTCACGCTCGCGCTGATTCTCTTCACCGATCTGCGGCTGTCGATCGCGCTCTTCGCCGGTGCGATGGGCATGATCCTGACCCGCGTGCTCTCGATCGAGGAAGCCTACGCGGCGGTGAGCTGGAAGAGCGTCTTCCTCCTGGCATCGCTGATCCCGCTCGGGTTGGCGGTGGAGTCCAGCGGAACCGCCGCCTGGATCGCGCAACAGACGCTCGCGGCTCTCGGCGACGTGCCGATTTGGGTGATTCAGGCGGCACTGGCCGGGCTCGCGACCTTTTTCACCCTCGTCATGTCCAATGTGGGCGCAACCGTGCTGCTGGTGCCGCTGGCCGTCAATATGGCCTTGGGATCCGGTGCCGATCCCGCGCTCTTCGCCCTGACGGTCGCGATCGCCACGTCCAATTCATTCTTTTTGCCAACCCATCAGGTCAACGCCCTCATCATGGGGCCGGGCGGCTACCGGGTGGTGGATTTCATGCGGGCCGGCGGCATCATGAGCATCCTTTTCCTGGTTGTCGCGCTGACCATGTTGAATCTTGTGTTTGGTGGCTAGCGCAACGGAATTGCTGAAGAATTCGGCGAGATCACGCCCCCTCCCCAGGGTCTGGCGCCTCCTGCGGTCGACCGAAACGACGGACCGCACTCGGTCCGGGCCGCGCCTTGCCCGCCGTGTGCGCTGGCGCACGGCTCTGCCTCGGCTGGTCTGCGATAGTATCGAGGCATTCATGGACGGGGACTCAGGCGTATTCAACGCTTGCGACCAAGGCATCCGCTGTGTCCCATGCCAGGCATGGCGATCCATGACGACTCACATCACATCAATCAGGTTGGGCACAGCGCCATGGGAGCTGCGGATAGGTCACCACAGCGATCCGCTGGCGGGGCACTGACGGCCAAGCTGCGCGCCGTCTTTCTGGCGCTGCTGGGCTGCCTGGTGGTCATGCTGGCGATTGGCGCGGTCGACCGCTGGATCGTCGAGCCAGCGTTCGCGCGTTTGCAGCGCGCACAGGCGATGGAGGATCTTCAGCGCGCCGAGGCCGCGATCAACAGCGAACTGCATCAGCTCGGCCGCACCCTGACCGACTGGTCGAACTGGGACGACACCTATCGGTTCGTCGCCGATCGCAATCCGGCCTTCGTCGAGGACAACTTCAGGGATTGGTCGATGCTGGAGAAAGGCACCAAGATCAATCTTTGTCTCGTCCTCTCGGCGCGCGGGGCGATCGTCTACGGTGGGGGCTATGTGTCGGAGCACGGGGGCGACCTGATCCCGAGGCGTTTCGCCGGGGACCAGGCGCCCGGCATCGCGCGGCTGCGCCCGGTCTGGGCGGAGGGCCAGTCGGTCGAGGGGCTGCTCAACACCGAGGCGGGGCTCTATCTTGTCTCCGCGGGGCCCATCCTGACCACGCAGGGCAGCGGTCCCTCCCGGGGTGCCCTGCTGATGGGACGCTGGCTCTCGCCCGCGCTCCTGCTGGAGCTGGCGGAGCAGGTCCAGGTCGCCTTCACCCTCTTCGTCCGGGATGATCCGCGCCTGAGTCCGCAAGAGCGGGCACTCTGGCGGCAGCTCGCGCCCGGGCAGCCCTGGATCGATCCGGACAGCCCCGATCCCGCCTTCGTTTACCAGGTACTGGCGAATCTTGACGGCGAGCCAGCCTTTCTGCTGCGCACCCCGATTCGGGACGACATCGCGCTGGTCGCACGCCAGACCAGTCATGCGCTCGTGGGCACACTCGGTCTCAGCTCGATCGCGCTCTTTCTCGCGATGGCCTGGATCAGCCGCCGCGATCCTCGGGGCTCCGCCGGGACCAGCGCCGCCAGCGCCTGGGGCGGAGCGACGCTGGTCGTGGTGGTTGGCCTGGCGCTGACCCTGGGGGCCTTCGCCGAGCTGCGGCTCCTCTCCGCGCGACCCGTCGACGCCTCCTGGATCCTGTTCGCCGGCTCGCTGCTGACCGTTCTCTGCGCGCTCTACCTTTACTCACTGCTCGCGCGGCAGGCCGGCGCCGAGGTCGTGATCGCCAGGCGGACCGCCGAGGTCGCGGAGAGCGAGGCGCGCCTGCGAGGCATTCTCGGCCACGCGCCGATCGGCATCGGCGTATTCGAGCTGGGCGCGGAGGACGCCCTGATCCTGGTGGCCGCCAACGCCTCGGTCGATGAGATCCTACAGCGCCCGTGCAGCCGGCAGCTCGGAGTCACCCTTGAGACGCTGCTCCCGGCGTTGGCGGGGACCGAGCGCCCGCGGATCTACCGCCAGCTCGCCCGGCATGGGGGCACCCATCATTGGGATGAAGCCTCCTACCGCGATGACCTCGTCGCCCGGGACTACGAGATCACCGCCTTCCAGAGCGCGCCCGATACCGTGACCGTGATGTTGGCCGACGTCACTGAACGTCGCCGCGCCCAGTTCGCGCTGGAACAGCGCGACCGCCTGCTGCAAGCCGCGGCGGCGGCGCTGGCCGAGCTGTTGACCGAGTCGGCATTCGACGTCGCTATCCAGTCCGCCCTGGGGATACTGGGGCGCGCGGTGGGGGCCGATCGCGCCTACGTCTATCAAAATATCGAGCACTCCCAGCCGGGACGGCATCGGGCGCGCTGGCTGGCCGCCTGGAGAGCCACGCAAGTCATGCCCCACGAGCCAGATCCGGCGCTGCGAACGCTCGACTATGAGCCGGTCTTTCCCGGCTGGTGGGAGCGTCTGGCGGCGGGCGACTCGATCGCCGCGAACCTCGGTGAGTTTCCAGCGTCCGCCGGGGCATTCCTCGCCGGGCAAGCGATCAAGTCGCTGCTGATCCTGCCCGTCCTCGTCCAGGGCGGGTTCTGGGGTGTCATTGGGTTTGCCGACCGCAGCGGCGGACGTGCCTGGACCGCGACCGAGGACAGCCTGCTGCGCGCTGTCGCGGCGGCCATCGGTCACGCCTACGTCCGTCATCAGGCGGAGGCCCGCCAGCGTCTGGCCTCGGCTGTCTTCGAGTCGGTCAGTGAGTCGATCGTCGTCACCGACGCGCAGCGGCGTATTCTCGCGGTCAATCGGGCCTTCACGGTCATGACAGGGTATGAAGAAGCGGAGGTTCTGGGCCGCGACCCGAGGCTCCTGAAATCCGGGCGTCACCCGGACGTCTTCTACCGCGCGCTTTGGGAGTGCTTGGCCAGCGAGGGCCACTGGCAGGGCGAGCTGATCAATCGGTGCAAGGATGGCAGCCTGTCGGTCGTCCTGTCGGCCATCACCGAGGTCCGCGACGCGGCCGGCCACTTGACCCACTACGTTGGCACCTCCCACGACATCAGCCACCAGAAGGAGGCCGAGCGGCGGATCGAGCAGCTTGCCAACTTCGACCCGCTGACGGATCTCCCCAACCGCTCGCTCCTCACCCAACGCGCCGACCTAGCCCTGTCGCTGGCGACACGCAGCGGCCGCTCCGTGGCCCTGCTCTTCATGGATCTCGACGCCTTCAAGGACGTGAACGACTCGCTCGGGCACGGCGCGGGGGATCAGATCCTGGTCGAGGCGGCCAGGCGTCTGAGCGGATTCATGCGCGGCTCCGACACCCTGTGCCGGCTGGGCGGCGATGAATTCGTCCTGCTGCTGCCCGATACCGAGCAGCGCGGCGCGGAAGAGGTCGCGAACAAGATCCTCCAGACGTTTCGGGCACCCTTCATGCTCGCGGCTCATCGGTTGTCCGTCACCCTATCGATCGGGGTCGCTCTGGCGCCGCGGGACGGAGCGGCGATCAGTGAGCTTTTGAAGAACGCCGACACCGCCCTCTACCAGGCGAAAGGCAGTGGACGCAACATGGCGGTCTTCTTCGATCGCGACATGAACCGCGCCGCCGTCGAGCGACTCACCCTGAGCACCGAGCTGCGCGCCGCGCTCGCGACCGGTCAGCTTCGCGCCCATTACCAGCCGAAGGTGGATCTGGTCGATGGCCGCCTGCTGGCCGCCGAGGCCCTGGTGCGCTGGGAGCATCCGAGCCGGGGCCTGCTGCCTCCGGGGGTCTTCATCCCGGTGGCGGAGTCCAGCGGTCTGATCGTCGAGATCGGCGATTGGATGCTGTCCGAGGTCTGTCGGCAGTTGGCCGCCTGGCGGCAGGCCGGCTATCCGCCGGTGCGCGTGGCGGTGAATCTCGCGGCCAGACACTTCCGCAGTCCGGGGCTCGCCGCGCGCGTGGCGGATCTCCTGTCCGCGCATGCCCTGTCGGCGCAGTGGCTGGCGCTCGAACTGACCGAGTCGACGCTCCTGGATTCAGGCTCGACGACGGTCGAGACGCTGAGATCATTGCGGGCGCTGGGCGTCGAGCTGGCAATCGACGACTTCGGCACCGGCTATTCCAGTCTGAGTTATCTGCGAGACCTGCCCATCGATGCCCTCAAGATCGATCGCAGCTTCGTCAAGGATCTGAAGGATCGCGCCGACGATCGCGTCTTCGTTTCGACCATCATCGCCCTGGGCCACGCCCTGGGACTGGTGGTGATTGCCGAGGGGGTCGAGACCGAGGATCAACGCGCGATCCTCCGCGAGCAGGGCTGCGATCAGGCCCAGGGGTTCTTCTTCGCGCGCCCCGAGAGCCCCGAGCGGTTCGCCAAGGGCTGGCTGCGGGATGCCGACCCCGTGGTGTGAGTGGAGGTTGCGCGACGCGGAGCGTCCGCCAGTCCGGATGCGCGAGGGCGTCCGGGAAAGGAGACTTGGAGATTCAGCGGGCCGGGGCGTCCTCCAAGTCCAGCTCTGGCGTGAAGAACCGATAGGTGCCTCGGCCCTGATGCTTGGCGCGATAGAGCGCCATGTCGGCACGGCTGACCAGCAGATCGAAGTCATCGCCGTCGCCTGGGTAGAGGCTGATGCCGATGCTGCACCCGACCTGAACTAGGTTGCCCGCGATCTCCACGGGTGTGCTCAGCGATTGGATGAGACGCTCCGCCACGCTGGCGACCTTGGCGTGATCGGCGGCGTTCGGCATGACGAGCAAGAACTCGTCGCCCCCGTGGCGGCAGACCGAGTCCCCCTCGCGGAGAAGGGCGCGCAGACGATCGGCCAGGACGTTCAAGCAGGGCGTCTCCCGTGGGGTGTCCAAGGGTGTCGTTGACCTGCTTGAAGCGGTCCAGGTCGACGAAGAGGACCGCCGCCGCGCCGCCGCCGCGCGCGACCTGGGCGACGGCTTCCGCGAAATGGTCCTTTTGCAGGCGCCGATTGGGCAGACCGGTCAGGGCGTCGTGCGAGGCGAGGAACTCACTGCGAGCCTCGGCGCGCCGGCGCTCCTCGATCTCGTGCCCGAGGCTCTGGTTCGCCGCGGTCAGGGACTCGACCAGCCGCTCGTTCTGGAGCCGAAGCTCGATGTTGCGGCCGACGATCCCGCTGACCTTCTTGACGGTTCCGATCATGGTGATCTCGAAGGCGACCGTGAACGCGGCCATGAAGAGTGCGTCGTAGCCGCCCCGCCAGACCAGCCCCAGGATGAGACCGCTAACGATCGGCAGCGTGAAGCCCAGGTAGGCCGATTTCAGCGGGCCGAGCGTCGCGACCGAGGCGGCGACCATGCCCCCGACGACGAAGGGACCGAAGCCGATCTGGAGCGGATTGGCATAGGCCAGCATGAGGATGGCGAAAGCGCCCCAGCAGAGACCGTTGAGGGTCACCACGGCCAGGAGCCGTCTGGCCCAGATATCGGCGGAGCCTCGCCGGTCCGCGAGTCGATCATAGGCGCGCCCAAGTGACCAGCGGACCGTGATGATGCTGATAAAGCCAAGGAACCAGGTCAGCGAGGCCAGGGTTGGCGCGACCGGGAAGAGGACGATCATGCCCAGGAAGGCGACCAGGAGGTTGCCGAACAGCGCCGGCCCGGTGTTGGCGTAGACCATGCCGACCCGCTCGGCCCGAATTCGAGCCTGGAGGCCGAGAGCGGAATCGGTGGTGCTCGCGTTCACGGGTGGGTCTCCGATGTGCGGATGGGCCGGCGAAGCCAGCTCCGAGACTGGCTCGCCTTGCCTGTCATGACGACTGAGCGGCGGAAAGCCACTTCAGCACCATTCCGTACAAGAGATCGGCGCCGATGGGTTTCGCGAGAAAGTCGTTCATGCCGGCTTGCAGGCAATGCGCGCGATCCTCGGCGAAGGCATTGGCCGTCATGGCGATGATCGGCGTCCGCGCATGTTGCGCAAGGCCACGAATGCGGCGGGTTGCCGCGAGTCCGTCCATCACCGGCATTTGCATGTCCATGAGGATGAGATCATAGCCGTTGCGCGCCGCCAGATCCTCGGCTTGCAGCCCATTGGCCGCGATCTCCACGCGCAGCCCGGCCTCTTCGAGGATGAAGCACGCAATCTCCTGGTTGAGCGGCTCGTCCTCGACCAACAGGATGCGGCGACCGCCGAAGTCTTGTAACAAATGGGCATGGGCGTCGCCTTCAGCGGGCGCTTGGGGCTCGATCCCGAGCGTCGCGGGCTGTACGCCGAGGCGCGCGGTGAACCAGAAGGTACTGCCCTCGCCCGGGGTGCTGATGACCCCGACCTCCCCGCCCATGAGACGGGCCAGGCGCCGCGTAATGGCGAGTCCGAGCCCGGTGCCGCCGAACTGTCGCGTGGTGGAATTGTCGGCCTGCTCGAAGTCGGCGAACAGGCATCCGATCGCCTCGGGCGCGATCCCAATCCCAGTATCCGCGACCTCGAAGCGGACGATCACCGCGTCCGGACCCTGGTCGAGAATCCGTGTCCGCACGATCACCGAGCCGGCGGCGGTGAATTTGACCGCGTTGGTTGCGTAGTTGAGCAATGCCTGCTGCAAACGGGTCGGATCGCCCACGAGAGGCACGGAGGGGCTGTCCACCTTGGTCGACAGGCGCAACTGCTTGGCGCTGGCCTGAGGGGCGATCATCGCAACGACGTCGGCAACCACCGTCTCGATGTTGACCGCGATCTGCTCGATTTCCACTCGGCCAGCGTCGATCTTGGATAGATCCAGAATCGCGTTGATGACCTCCAGCAGGTGCCGTTCGGCGGCATCCAGCTTGTCCAGCCAAGCCGCCTGCTGGGCAGTCACGCCAGAGGCCCGGACCATGTGCGCCATTCCCGTGATGGCGTTGAGCGGGGTGCGGATCTCGTGGCTCATATTGGCCAGGAAGGCGCTCTTGGCCCGGTTGGCGGTCTCGGCCTGCTCCTTGGCCAAGGAGAGTTCGGCGGTGCGGGTCCGCACCAGATCCTCAAGATGCTCGCGGTGCTGCCGCAGTTCCAGATTGGCCTCCTGCAAGCGCACGCGGGCCAACCCCACCTCGCCGATCACTTGGGCGAGACGAGCCAGGAAGTCCATCATCGATCGGACCTGCTGCTCGGTGAAGATGGGCGCCTCGGCCAGGGCCTCCAGATAGGCCCGCTCATCGAAACCGAATTCCTTGGCTTGCTGGCGGAAGTAGGCGGTGTCCGGCGCCTCGAAGAAGAACTGCCCCGTGAAGAAATTCGCGAGGTGCTCACCCTTGACATGGATCGGAACCGCGACGTCGACCAAGCCATTCTGGCAGCGATAGACGTTGTAGGACTCCCCGCCGCTCAGGCGCCCGGCGAGAAGGGTATCGCTCTGGCGGCACCGCGACGCGGTTTGGGGATGCACGCGGTGGAACTGGGTACAGATCCGCTGCCACCCCGTGGCGACGAGGATCGTGCCATCCAGGTCGAGGATCGCCGTCACCGCGCCGGTCAAGGACGTGAAGCTCTCGCAGAGCGCCCGCAGCTCGCCGATGTCGACCAGGTCGATGAATTTCATCTCGATGTCTCCCGCCAGCGCCCGGGAAGTCGGAACGTCGTCCGAGCATTGCTAAGACTAGTACAGCAGCGGCAAAAACCCTGTGACGGATTTGACGTTTGATCGTACCCTTTTGGCTGCGAAGTCGCCTCACCCAGTCGGCATGATCGGTCAAACCCGCTATCGCGCTAACCGGCCTGCGTCAGAGCGGCCTCTACTCCAATCGAAGCCCTGATCGGCCAGCGGACGACCAGGAATTTGAGCGCGGCTGTCTTGGTGACGCCGACATGGCCTTGGCAGTCCGCCCCGCGCCGTCGGAGGGATGCCAGCGTTCCCGGAGTGGCTTGCAGCAAGGCGGGTGGATCCCCTCAGGAGTCGGCGGCGGTCCGCTCGACGATGTGTCTGGCCCATGATTGATGGGTTGCCACTTCGCACATGGAACCAGCGAATTGGAAGACGGCGCGGTCGTCGGCGAGGATGCGCCGCGCCGCTTCCAGTTCCATCTGCGAAATGCGGAAGGCCGCTTCGATCAGCGGCAGTTGGCTGGGATGAATCGCGGTCTTGCCGCACAGGCCGTGGGCGATGTCCTCGCTCAGTTCTTCCTGGAGGATTCCCGGGCAGTCGAGGTGCTCGAAGACCGGGGCGGTGATCTGAAAACCGAAGGGTTTGAAGACGGTCACCAGGTTGGCGATGGTATGCCCCAAGGGTGTTCTGTAGATGGTCCGGTCGCGGGGTCGGCGGATACCGAGAATGGATAGGAGATCGTTGCCGCCGATACGAAGCGCAAGAATCCGGTTCTGGTAGCCCCGGTCGAGCAGATGATCGCGCAGCTCGATCATCTTGGCCGGGTCGAAGACATCCCGGGTTTCGAGCGTCGGCATGCACAGGTGGCTGGACCCTTTCAGCAGCGCCATGTAGGCATCGACGTTGCGCATGTCCAGCTTAGGCAGGACGAAGCCATCCAGTTTCTCGATCCCCGGCAGCTCCAGCAGCCAGGACAGGATGTCGGGATTGCGCACGCGCACGAAGCGCAACGCGGAGGGCCGGTCACTCATTCGTTCGAGACAGACCCGCAGGTTTTCGAGCCCGGACATCAAGTGACTTTGCCTGCGACGGCATCCTCGGTGCAAAAGATGACCGAGCGCAGTTCCGGCCACTTGGCGCCGTTCGCGATCTTCAGCATATCCTGGTGGGTCACGGGTACGTACAGGGATGCGCCAAGACGGTAGGCTTTAAGCATCGGACAACCCCTTGATGAGCGAGACGGCTTGATAGGGGAGGGATGAATCGACCTCCCAAGGGACCTGTTTTTCGTGGGCCAACTGCAAGAGATGAGCGACTTCCGGGGCTTGCGGATCGCGCACCATGACCAGTTTCGGGATGCGCCGCAGCAGGACGCGGGTCGCCTCGCCAATGCCTGGCTTGATGAAATTCTCGTCCGTCGATATCGAAACGCTCCTTGATGGCCGCGAGCAATCGCTGGGAGCGCTCCCGTCCAGGGGCCGGATCGACCGGGGTCGGACAGGGCTTGTAGCCGGCGTTCAGCCGAGCCCGGATATCGCCGAGAAGGCTGTCGACGAACCAGATCGAAAGGTCTCTCGGCGCGAATTCGCGATAGTACACGCAGCCATGAAAATCACTCGGGCCGATCTGTTCGTTGAGGATGGAGCGGCTGATCAGTCCCGACATGGTCGCATTCAGGATGCTCGATGGGATCAGATAATCCTCATCCGATGGCGCGATGCCGACTCCAGCCAGATCGGTCAGGGCGAAGAGGCTGGAATCTAGATGGATTCCCCGCGATCTGCTCGAAATCATGGATCGCCTGCTTCAGCTCGCGGGCGATGACGCCCTTGCCGGTCCAGCCATCCACGAAGAGGATTCCAGCCGGATCCCGCGACGCCTCATTCAGGATGAAGCGGAGCGCGTTTTGGTCGATGCCCCGGTCACGAATGATCGAGATCGAGTAGTGAGCCGCCGGGCGGTCGAAGACGCGCTCCAGAATATGCTTGAGTACCACGCCAACTGGCGTGCCGGCCCGCGCCAGCGAGACCAGCGTGATCTCGGCCGGTCGGCGCGCGGCGATGATCGCGGCAAGGTCGAGCAGGCCCTGCGCCATGCGTGTCCGGGTCATGGCGAATGCCTGCCAGAAGACTTCCATGTATCTGGCCGAGGGCAGGATCTCGCGACTCAGCATTTCGCTGTAATGGCGCTGGCCGCTCTGGATAAGCCGCTCCTTTTCGAGCACGCCGAGCGGTTCCGCGACGATCGGCTTCAGCAGGAAGCGGACGTCATGCGGGCGATAGCTGCCGGAGAAGTGTGTGCGGCTTTGCATCGGCCCCCTTGGTGTGGATATCGAATTGGTGCGAGGCCGCGCCTTGTCGGCTCAAAGCAAGGGCCTGCCGAGGGTCTCTGCGAACAACTGCGAGCCCCTCGGGGTCAGCGCGTAATCGCATTCGGCCATGAAGGCGCCATCGATCAGGCTGTCACCGATTCCGAATGTCATCAGCGTCGCCCCATTCGCGCCCAAGCCGGTCGATCAGATAGCGGACGGCGTGTTCCTTGCCCAGGGTACGGGGCAGCACCGCCAGGTTGTTGCCGTTGCGATGCAGGCGATAACGGCCGATCCGTTCCAGCGATCCAGGGCTGGATCAGCTCACGCTGTAGCCGTTCCAGGTCGGCCTCCCTGCCGTCCCGATACTTGGCGACCAGATAAAATGGCAGATCGAAATCGCCTACGATGCGGACATGGAGCGCCAATCCATGGCGGGCGGCAGAAGCCCTGGGCGGCGTCCAGCAGTTCGGTGAGATCGCCGATGGCCTCCCGCGAGACCGGCGCCCATGTGTTCCTGCCAGTGCCCGTCGGGATGGCCATCCGGATCCAGGATGACTCCCCCATAGGCGAGGATGCACCAACTGCTGAAACGCCAATTCCACCCGGCGCAGGGCATCCAGATCCCGCGCCGTGGTGGGGATCAGGGTCGCGTTGCTCTCCAGCAGCCGCCACAACGCTCGCTGCTTGGCCGTCATGAAGGAATGGGCGCTGCCATCCTGGAGGTAGGCGACCGGTGACAGATCGACCTCGGTCGGGCATTTGCGGCGGCTCTGGAAGAGCGTGTCGTCCAGATCGAGGAAGACCAGCTTCCGCATCCTCTAGCCCAGCTCGAATTCCGCCGGATTGAGGCCGAGCTCCATGGCGATCTTGCGGGCGACCTTCTTCTCGCTCTCGTCGAAGTTGCCGTCCGCGCCGGCGATGGCGATGATCAGCCGCATGATGAGGCGGGCGGCGGCATCGTTGCTCTTCATCTTGCGGATCGCGTCATAGGCCTTGGCTTCGACCCAAATCCTTGTCGAATTCGATCTGAGTCATCGCGTTCTGAAAGGCTTCGATCAGTCTCCTTGCTGGAGAAGACGGACAGCGCCTCATAGTTTTCGATGAAACGCATCATCTTCTGCTTTTCCTCGGAGGAGACAACGCCATCGGCCATCGAAATCAGCACGGATCCGCTGACGGCGGCGTTCAGGAAATCCTTGTTCTTGAATTTGAGCGCCTCGTTCTTGAGTTCGGACGCCTTTTGTTTCAGGTTGTCGAGGAAATCTTGGAAGCTCATTGGTGTGACCCTTTATCTCTCAGTGAATTGAACAAGACGTCTGAGCCGGGGCTCAGACTGAAACATCATTCGGAATCCGATCATACAGGCTCAGTCCTTTTTGCCTCTCACCCATTCCAACCCCCAGTGATGCGCCTTGTCGATATCGAGGTGGCCCCGATAGTAATCGACGAGTTTGGTGATCCGCACCGAGCCGCCCTGATTCTCCAGCAAGGCGATGGCGCACATGGGTAGATTGTTGCTCGATGAATCGAGCTGGATCTCGATCTCCGGCTGTCCCGGCGTCTTCAGGGTGATCAGCGCGTTCGCCTCGGCCCAGTTGGGAACGCCTTCGTAGATGAAGGCGTAGACCAGCACGCGCTTGATCTCGTCCCAGTGGCGGCCGTTGATCCGCAGATTTTCACCTCCGGCGCTGGCACCGCTGCGATCGTCGGCGTCCAGGGCGATGTAGGGCGGACTTTGGTAGTCACCGAAGGTGTCGCCCAGGGCTTGCACCACACTCTTGTCGCCGTTGCGCAGTTCGAACAGACAGCCGAGATCCAGGTCGATGTTGTTGGGGCGCGCTCCGCCGAAAAACCCCTTCTTGGCGGCCCCGGCTCGCATCGTCCAGTTCAGATTGATCAGGATCTCGCCATGGTCGGCATTGGCCTTCTTGTCGAGCGAGACGGTGTTGCCGCGCTTTTCCAGCGTGATCTTGCCAAGGTTGACCGGGGGCGTCGGTGGCTTGGGCGGCTCGGGTGCGGGAGCCGGCTCGGCAACGGTGCCGCCGAAATGCTGGACGAGCGCCGATAGCCCGCCGTTGAAGCCCTGGCCCAGGGCGCAGGTTCGCCAGACGCCATCCTTGCGGTAGATCTCCAGCAGCATCAGGGCGCGCTCGTCGGCGAAGTCGGCGCCGGTGAAGGCAAAGCGCCCCACCTCGCCGCCTGCGTCCATGAAGCGCACATGACCGCGGCTGATCCGCGACATGGCGCCAGCGCCATCCAGGGCGGCCGTGATCGGTCAGCCGCTCGATGGAGGCCGGCAGCTTGCCGAGGTCGATGGCGAATCCCGCCGCGTCGCCCGCCGGCGTCTCCAGGCGGACGCCGCCGCAGGGGCTCGTCGGCTGGTTGAAGAAGGTCATGTAGCGCTCGTCGGAGAGCTTGCCCTGGCCATCCAGTCCGAAGCAGGCGAAGTCGATCACCAGGCCGGGGGCGTCGATGATGACGCCCAGCGTGAAGCGCTGCCCGTTCGGAACCAGATCGGCGATCTTCGCCCGTTGTCCGCGTGTCAGGTCCATTGGGGTCAGCCCACGTTGACGCCGTGCTGCAGCGCGAGCGTGCGCAAGCCCCCGGCGTAGCCTTGGCCGACGGCCTTGAACTTCCAGTCGCCGCTGTGACGATAGATCTCGCCGAAGGTCATCGCCGTTTCGGTGGAATAGTCCTCGGACAGATCGAAGCGGACCACTTCCTGGTTGTTGTCGCGATTGACGATGCGCACAAAGGCGTTGGTGACCTGGCCGAAACTCTGCCGGCGGGCCTCGGCCTCGTGGATGGTGACGACGATCACCAGCCGCTGAATCTCCGGCGGCACCTTGGAGAGCGTGACCTTGATGGATTCGTCGTCGCCTTCGCCGGCCCCGGTCAGATTGTCGCCCGTGTGTTCGACCGAGCCATCCGGCGATATCTTTTGGTTGTAGAAGATGAAATAGGCGTCGCTCGACACCTTACCGTCTTCCTTGACCATGAAGAGGCTGGCGTCGAGATCGAACGCCTGACCGTCCGTCGCGCGCGCGTCCCAACCCAGTCCGATGAGGACGTTTTCGAGGTTGGGTGCCTCTTTGCTCAGGTTGACGTTGCCGCCCTTGTTCAGACTGATGGCCATTGGTTTCTCCGCTTGGCTCTTGAAAAGAGAGTTGCCTGCTAGCCCGTTACGCTTGGCGCCAATCCCCGGGTCGCGACGTACCTGTAGGTCAGACATCCGGCCCCAAGTCGTTGCACCAAATCGTCCAGGTCTTCTAGCGGCGTTTCATGACAGACGATCGATGCGCGGTGAAGTCGCCGGGATCGACGTTGTACAGATAATTGCGGATACCTTCTCCGTAATTGTCCGCAAAGATGAGTCGGCGTCCAACATCGGCTCCCACCAGAATGGGCGATCGGGTGGTCGACTGCACCGCGACATCGAATCCACGTGCCTCTAGCAGCAGCCCGATCCGGAAGGCGAGGTGCATGAATTCGCCCGTCCCCAGCACCAAGACGCGAGCGCCCGGCGCCAGTCCGTCGCCGAGACGGTCGATGTCCGACGCGGGATCGAGTATCCGCCCGTCGATCCCGAAGCGCCCGAGATCCTCGGCGATCTGACCGGGGCCGCGCGTAGTTGGCGCCGACCGCGGCCGGCGCCTGCTCGCGCGCTCGGCCGATCCGCCGGCTGGAATGAGAAGTCCGCGTGCAGTGCCGCGATGCACTGCTACCGGCAGACCCCAGCCGCTCGGAGAAGCGCTCGGCACCGTCCGGCTCCGCTGAAAGTCGGTGATGGCGACGAAGTGGACCCGTTCCAATCGCGGATTCCGGGTACGGTAGGCCGCGACCAGATTGCACAGGGTGGTGCCGGTGCTGATCTCGTCGTCCACCACGATCAGCTCGCGCGCGGTGTTGAACAATGCCTGATGACCCGGCTCGAATGCGGTTCGTAGAGATACTGATCGGGGGCGTGACAATGGGGTTCCTGGAACTCCAGGAAGGGTCGCCCGGCGACCCGATAACGGGTGGAGTGAAGAAGAGCGCCTCGCTGCCGGGCCGCCGATCCAGCACGGCCTCGAAGACGCCCTGGCCGAGCCCGGTCGCGGTCTCCGCCATGGCGATGAAGACCCAGGGACCGGCGCCCAGATCGAGTTGCGACGGCCAGATAGCTCATGCACCCGCCGCATCCGCGACGGCTGCGCCGGCCAGTGTTTGCCGAGCACCTTGCTGAGAAAGAGGAAGCCGCGCTTGCGGTTGTTGCGGGCGGCGAACCCGCAGAGTTCGTCGAGCGGAAAGGCCGCCTCCCGCACCTGGATCGAGAGCGTCCCTGTCTCCAGTTCGACCCGGCATGGCGCAGTCATGCGTCTTCCTCGACCCGCGGTAGTGAAACAGCTCCAAGACCCGGGCGCCGACCGCACTCGGCGAGGAATCACCGACGGCGAAATCCGTGAATCAGTCCATGCAGCGCCAGGTAGGGGAGATTGAGCCCCGGTCACACCCGTGTGACCGATGCCGCCGGAAAACCGGGGATTGATCTCCAGCAGGCGGAAGCCGTCGCGACCCTCGCGAAACTGGACATTGAAGAGACCGCGCAGACCGAAGGCCGCGGTCATCTCGGTCACGGCCTGGTCCAGGGCAGGGATCGCGACGATGCGTTGGCCGTAGCCGCCCGCCTTGGCCTTCCTGCGCTGCGACCTGGGCGACGAGCCGCCGGCCATCGCCCACGCAGTCGAGGCTGTATTCGGAGCCGCCCAGAAACTCCATCAGCAGCAGGGGCTTGAAGCTGTCCGCCTCGCGCAGAAGCTGGCGCAGACCATCGAGATGGATGGAATAGAGCGCGCCCTGCAGCAGGATTTCCAGCCCGCCGCGCCGCTCCTCGATGACGCGGAAACCGGCGCCATTGACGCCGTCGGCCGGTTTGACGCACAGCACCTCATGGGATGCCCGCAGTCGTGCGTAGGCAGGTCTCGAATTCGGCCGGCGGTGCGGAATTCAAGCGAGTCAGGCGGTGGGATGGAGAAGCGGCGCGCCTCGCGCGTAGAAGCGCGCCTTGTCGAGCAGAATGCTCCAGATTCTCCGCCGAGGCGACGGCCAGCACCTCGCACACCCTGTTCGGCAAAGCGCTCGCGGTGCGCGACCAGCAGACGGGCCTCCTTGCCCGGCCACAGGCAGTCGATCCGTCGCTCCCGGCAGAAATCGAGACAGAAATCGACATAGTCCGACCGCGTCCAGACCGGCTCGGCTCCACGGCGCGATTCGTGCGCGCTCAGAAAGCCGGGAAATTCGCTTCTGGGTATGCGTGCAGACCAGATGGAATTCCCCGGCCTCGTCACCCTGGCGGATGAGGTCCAACAGGGCACGGACATTGGAGAAGGTTCGATTGAACCAGACGCGGGTCATGCCGCCGTCACCGCGAGGTCAGAGATGCGGGCGAATCTGCGGGAGCAGTTGCTCGGTCGGTGCGGCCCTGTCCGACCTCGCCGATGGCGTGCATCTTCCATTCGCCGCTGTGACGATAGACCTTCGCCATGATCATGGCCGAGTGGCTGCCCTGGCAGCTCAGGTCGTAGCGCGCGATCTCGCTGTTGTTGGCGCCGTTGACGATGCGGCAGAAGGCATTCTCGACCTGCGAGAAATCCTGGCCGGTGAAGTTGCAGACGGTGAAGACCAGGCTTTTCGACGTGTGGCCGGCACGCTGGCGAGATTGACCTGGATCTGTTCGTCGTCGCCCTCGCCCTCGCCGGTGCGGTTGTCGCCGGAGTGCTGGATGCTGCCGTCCTGGCTGCGCAGTTGGCGGAACCACACGGTATCGAGCAGATTGCCCGCCTCATCGAACATCAGGCAGGAGGCGTCGAGATCGATGGAGTCGCCGCCGCCACCGCCGAAGAGTCCGCCCAGCATGCCGCCCTTGCTCTTCGCCGCGTCCCAGCCCAGGCCCATGACGATGCGGGTCAGACCGCCGCCGGCTTCCTTGTCCAGCGAGATCTTCTGTCCTTTCTGCAGATTGATGCCCATCTTGGGAGTCCTCTTGCGTGGTGTTCCGGAATGAATTGGATATGGACGAGCCGGATCGGCTCATTGGGCGTTGGGGCGAAAGATGGAGTGATTGCGCGAGCAGACCACGACCTTGCCCCGGCCCCGGAATTTGATGACCAGCCCCTCGCCGGAGGTCGCGGAATTGACCAGGGTGCCGAAGAAGCCGCTCGATCCCGAGTTGGGCATCCCAACCTCGAATTGCAGGTTGGAGGACCAGGCCACCGCATGATTGTTGTCGATGATGGTCTCGCGCTCGGGCGTGACGTCCAGGGTAAAGATCGAGCCGAAGCCCGAGACCGCCAGCTTGCCGCGACCGGCCGCCTCCATGATGACGAAGCCGCCGGTCCCGCCGAAGAGACCGCCGCCGAGCGTATTCATGCGCGGACGCAGATCCACGCTCGATCTCGGCGGCCAGAAAGCTGCCGTCCGACAGGGTGTAGGTCGCGTCCGGGGTGATCTCCAGCAACTCGATGGCGCCCGGCAGGGTCGGGGACAGCAGACAATCGCCATCGCCCCCGATCGCCTCGATTTCCTGCTGGAAGAAGGACTCGTCGCTGGCCAGGCGGCGCAGCAGGGCGCGGCCCAGTCCGCCGCGCATCTGACCCTTCACCTGGAGCGCCGACTCCATCATCACCATGGCGCCGGACTCGCAGAAGATCTTTTCACCCTTGCGCAGACTGACATGGAGAAAGGGATCGACATCGCCTGTCACCGTGAAGCTGGGCATGGTCGCACCTGATGAATTGAACAGGGAGTTGGATTGGGTTGCAGCGGCGGCGGCGGACGATCGCCGCCGCCGCGCAGGGGCGTCAGCCCACGTTCACGCCATGGTCCGAGGCGAGCGCCTTGAGGCCGCCCGCGAAGCCCTGGCCGACGGCCTTGAACTTCCACTCCGCGCCGTTGCGGTAGATCTCGCCGAACACCATCGCGGTCTCGGTGGAATAGTCTTCCGACAGATCGAAGCGGGCCAGCTCGGTATTGCTGTCCTTGTTCAGCACGCGCATGAAGGCGTTGCGCACCATGCCGAAGTTCTGCTTGCGCGCCTCGGCCTCGTGGATGGTGACGGCGAAGACGATGCGCTGGATCTGGGCGTCGACGCCCGGCAGATTGATCGAGACGGTCTCGTCGTCGCCTTCGCCGGCGCCGGTCAGGTTGTCGCCGGAATGGACCACGGAGCCGTCGGGCGAGGTCTTCTGATTGTAGAAAACGAAATGCGCGTCGGACAGCACCTTGCCGCTCTCGCCCACCAGAAAGACGCTGGAGTCGAGGTCGAATGCCGCGCCATCGGTGGAGCGGGTATCCCATCCCAGCCCGATCAGGGCGTTGACCAGACCCGGATCGGTTTTGCTCAGACTGACGTTGCCGCCTTTTTGCAGACTGATCGCCATGAGGTCGTCTCCTTCTCGAATGATGAAATGATGGTTTGATCACAGAGGCCGTATTGGCTGCGGACCTTGGTGGCCTGATCGCTTAGATCCAAATCTGGGCAAGACCGATCACCAGGATGGCGTAACCCGCCGCCAAGAGGTCGTCGAACATGACGCCAAATCCGTTCTTCCAGCGCTGGTCGAAATAGCGGATCGGCCAAGGTTTGAGGATATCGAAAAACCGGAAGGCCGCGAAGGCCGCGACCCACCAGCCAAGCCCGGACGGGGTAAAGCAGAGCACCAGGGCCATGGCGACGATTTCATCCCAGACGATGCCGCCATGATCGGCCTCACCCACGGCCTTGCCGGCGAGATCGCAGATCTTGATGCCTGCAACGAAGGCCAGCAGCAGGACCGCAAGCACGCCTGGCAGCGGGATGACGGCCCCCAGCAGAAAATACAAGGGGTAGCCCAGCAGGGTGCCGACCGTGCCCGGCGCCCTGGGGCTCAACCCTGTCCCCATCCCAAAGGCGAGAAAATACGCCGGATGACTGCGGATGAGGCGCCAATCGGGATGAATCGGTGTGTTCATGGGGTGCGGCTACGACGCTTCGCTTGCGCCACTCGCATGCTGGCGCTTGTAGCGAACCGAGGAAATCAGGGCCAGCACGATGAAGGCGACACCAATCAGCCCGGTTACGACCTCTGGGATATCGACGACGATGCTTGCCAGCATGATGCCCGCCAGTGCGCCGATCGCCCAGTGGGCGCCATGTTCCAGGAACACATATTCGTCCAGGGTGCCCTTGTTGACCAGGTACACCGTCAGCGAGCGCACGAACATGGCGCCGATCGCCAGGCCCAGCATGATGATGACCACGTCGCGGGTGATGGCGAAGGCGCCAATGACGCCGTCGAATGAGAAGGACGCGTCCAGCACTTCCAGATAGAGGAAGCCCGCGATGCCCGCGCGCTTGGCGGTCTTCACGGCGGCGGCGCCCTTCGTCCTCGTTCTCGAACAGGCTGTCCAGACTGCTGACCGCGACATAGAGAATGATGCCCCCCACGCCTGCCGCCAAGAGCGTCAGACGCTCGGCGATGTCGAGCGACAGCAGCCCCTGCAGAAGAAACAGCGTGACCAGGGCCAGCATGACCTGGACGGTGTCGAGCTTGCCAAGTTTGGCCAGACGCTCCTCGATGACCCCGAGCCAATGCAACTCCTTTGCTTCGTCGATCATGAAATAGAGGAACACCAACAGCAGAAACATGCCGCCGAAGGCCGCGATACCGAGATGGCTATCGGTCAGGTGCCGTGAGTATTCCTCTGGTTGGTTGAGCGCCATCATGGCGACATCGCCAAGTCCCAAGCCGGTGGCGATGGCGACGATGAGGATGGGAAACAGCAGGCGCATGCCGAACACGGCGATCAGGATTCCCACGGTCAGGAAGATCTGCTGCCATCGGGCGTCCATCTCCTTGAGCACCGAGGCATTCACCACGGCGTTATCGAATGACAGGCTGACCTCCATGACTCCCAGGATGGAGACCAGGAATATCGCCGCCCAAGCGCCCCCCGGCGTCTGGCTTCCCCAGAAATAGGCGGCGATCAGGCCAAGGATGGTCACAAGAATGGAATAACGGAAATCTCTCATTGGTCCCTCTCAATGCATGATGAATATCAGTGATTTGTGCCACATCCACGAATCGCTGGGCCGGTCGCCCTGAATCCGGGACGACGAACCAGTCAGGTAAAGAGACAACAGCGGGTTGGGGCAGGGCGGGGATCTCTGTCCGGAGTCGATGGGGATCTTGTGGCGCGCGGTATCGCCTCCGCTCCTGCTCGGTCTGGCGCCATGGGCCACGCCCAAGCGCCATTTTAGCCAGGGTGCGCGAGATGCGGGCTCGTCCTTCGCCAGACCATCGACAGCCATCAAATGCCCATTAGACCATAACGGAAGCCTGGAACGTCCATCACCGACCGATCCGTCGATCGCACCCATACCCGCTCGCGCGGGCGAGATCGGTCTGGTCAGCCTCGGCATCGCGCGCGCCGGGCGAATTTACCCGCGACTCGCCGGCCTGCGCTTGGTCTCGCGCAGGACATGGGGCCAGCATTTCTCTGGAGAGCTATGACAGTAGTGAGGAAAGCTGCCGTTCATGAGCCGTTTGCGGAGTCGGGCGAACGGCGGGCCATACCAGACTTCGGAGAAATTCGTGGTCTGAAGATTCCCAAGGATGTCGTCGCTGAAACAGCATGGCAGCACGTCCCCGTTCGAGCGGATGAAGACCTGGCGGAATCCCACGATGCATTGCTTGCCTTCGAGGAAATGAGCGGCTGCTTGTTTGCCATCCTTGGGGGGCTGAGCGTCGCCCGTGTCGACTGTCACGGGGCCGGCCACGAGGACAGGGGTTTCCGCGGCTGGGCGCAGAAGCTCGCGAATACGCCCCAGGTTCGATGGAACGGACGAGCCGGTGGCGGCCGTTTCCAGCCGCTCCACCGCCTGTGCGCATTCCAGTGGCGTCAGTTTGGCGTCGGGCTCAAGGGGGATAATCGGATCCCACTCGATGGAATCCGCGCCCACCTCCTCGGCCAGCCGAACCATGTCCTCAATGGCGTGGATGTTCTGGCGTTGCAGGACGAAGTACAGCCGCAATCCGCAGGCGTATCGCTTTCCCATCCGCTCGCGCAGATCCGTGAAGCGCAGCAGATTCTCACGGGTGACGGCGAAGTTGTCGGCACCATTGACCGCCAGATAGGTCTCCCGGTCTCCGGCGTTGACCGAGACACGGGTATCGTCCCACTCCATGTCCAGCATGGCCTCGGCGACGTCGGCGTTCATGAGGGCGCCGTTGGTGATCAAACTGCCGCGAAGGTTGCGCTGCTTGATCAGCCGCATGACCTTGACGCAATCGGGGTGCATCAACGGCTCTCCGCCGCCGACGAGGTTGACCTCGGTCAGCCCCGCGGGGAGCGTCGAAAAGATGCCCTGGTAGTGCTCCAGGGTCATGCGAGTCTTCTTCTCGGTGCGACGAAGCTGCTGCCGGGTATCCACATCCATGACTTGCAGGGTGCACATCGGGCACTTGTGATTGCAGATGAAGTCGGTGAGACAGAGACGCATCAGCTCCGGGCCCATGAGTGCGCGGTCGGACATCTCGCCCAGCACCCGCAATCCGTGTGTCCAGGTTCGTCTCCACCCGAGGTGGCGCAGCGCCAGGGGCAGTTTCGACAGCCGTCGCCACGGATCCGTGCGGGCCAGGGTGGAAAAGAGTGTTCGCACGCGATCGTCTCCTGAGTGTCGGGTTCTCGGCTCGCCGTCTGTCATGCCCATAAGCCAGCGAGGTCGTTGAAATCACGGTCCCCCGGCAACTCCAGGGGCTATCTGATCGCTGGCCCTTGAGGGGGGCCGGTCTCGATCATCGGTCAAGGCTGGGACGGCATGGCGTCCCACGGGCGCCGTCATCGCAACAAGCAGGATAGCAGGGGCATCGCAGAGCAGGTCGCGGACGGGCTCTCAAAACTGTCAAAGGCCCCAATTTCCCGGCGGAGTCTGGGGCTCCCTGGATGATAAGCGATAAATGATGGATCTCGGTTTGCCTCGCACCGAAACCAAGCGGCCACCAGTCCAGCATCGCGCCTCCGGCTGGTTGTCGCACGGGGTATGAACGACCCGACGATGGTGCTCGGCAGGTCGCTTTCGAGCCTTGGGTCTCATGCCACCGCTGCCTGCCACTCGCGCTGGCGGACCGGCTCGGTCGCCTGAAACTGCAACGATGAAAGCCGGGCGTAGAGTCCGCCTTGGGCCATGAGATCCTGGTGTCGTCCCGACGCGATGATGCGGCCTTGATCCAGCACCAGGATCCGGTCGGCGTTGCGCACGGTCGCCAGGCGATGGGCGATGACGATGCTGGTCCGCCCCAGCATCAGCTTCTCAAGCGCGTCCTGGACCAGGCGCTCGCTTTCGGCATCGAGCGCACTGGTGGCCTCGTCCAGCAGGAGCAGCGTCGGGTTGCGCAGGATGGTGCGGGCGATCGCGATGCGCTGGCGCTCGCCGCCCGAGAGTCGCACGCCACGCTCGCCCAGGTAGGTGTCGAAGCCTTGCGGGAGTCGGTCGAGGAACTCGACCGCGTGGGCGGCCTCGGCGGCCTGGCGCACGTCCGCGTCCGTCGCGCTCTCCAGACCATAGCGGATATTCTCCCAGGCGCTGGCACCGAAGATGACGGGTTCCTGGGGGACCAGCGCGATGCGCCCCCGCAGATCCGTGGGATCCAGATCGCGGATGTCGACCCCATCGAAACGGATGCTACCCTCCGTCGGGTCGTAGAACCGCAGGAGCAATTGGAACAGGGTGGATTTTCCAGCTCCGGACGGCCCGACCAGGGCGAGCCGTTCGCCCGGCTCGACGGTCAAGGAGAGCTGATCCAGCGCCGGAATGTCTGGCCGCGAGGGATAGACGAACTTCACTGACTCAAAGGCAATCCGTCCGCGCGTCTTTGCTGGGAGTGTTTCTGGCGACGCGGACGATTGAATGGCCGGGCGCACCTCCAGCAACTCCATCAGACGCTCGCTGGCGCCAGCCCCGCGCAACAACTGTCCGATCAGGTCGCTCAAGGATCCCACCGCGCCCGCCACCACGATGGCATAGAAGAGAAAGGCGGAGAGTTCGCCGCCGCTCAGGGTTCCGGCCAGCACCTGGTGGCCGCCGAGCCAGAGCACCACGCCAATCGCCCCGAAGGTCAGGAAGGTGACGACGCCCGACAGGATGGCACTGGTCATGGAGCGGCTCATGGCGACGTCGAAGGCGGCCTCCACCTGATCGCCATAGCGCTGGGTGTCGACCGGCTCGTGACAGAATGCCTGCACGGTCCGGATCCCGTGGATGACCTCATCCACATAGGCACCGACATCGGCGATCCGATCCTGACTCGCGCGCGAGAGGCGGCGCACCCGTCGGCCGATGATCCAGGCCGGACCGATCACCAGGGGCAGACCCGCCAGGACCAGGCCGGTGAGACCCGGACTGGTCACCGCCAGCATCACGATTCCGCCGATGACGAGGAGCGAGGTGCGCAGCGTCATGGCGAGCGTCGAGCCGACGACGACTTGCAGCAAGGTCGTGTCGCTGGTCAGGCGCGAGATGATCTCGCCCGAGCGGGTCGTCTCGAAGAAGCCCACATCCAGCCCCAGGACCCGCTCAAACACCGCCTTGCGGACGTCGGCGACCACCCGTTCGCCGATCCAGTTGAGCAGGTAGCTACGCACCGCCATGGAGGCGGCCGTGAGCACCACGACCGACAGAAAGAGCGCCAGCGACCGGTCGAGCGCCGCAGCCGACCCCGTGCCCAATCCCGAGTCCACGACCACCCGGATCACTTGTCCAAAGGCAAGCACGGAGCCAGCGGCGATCGCCAGCGCCACCAGCGCGATTACCAGTCGCCCCAGATAGGGCCGGGTAAATTGGAGTAGGCGCATCAGCGACCCCAGATTCCGGGTTCCGGGGCGGTTGATGGAGGTGGATGTTTCGTCGCGCATGAATCGTCTCACTGCCGTGGAAAAGGACTGGTCCGGCCTGGATCGCCGGCTCGGGAAGACATGGCCGTCGGACCGACGCATCGGTCCAGGCTCCCATATTGGGTCGCCGGAGCCATGCGAAAGCGCGCGGGCGAAGATGTCCTCGCCACCGCCGATTCCATGGCGTGGCAAGGTGGCTGGATCAGGGGTCGTGCCGATCTACCAGAGGCGGGTGGATGTGAGTAGTATCTTTTCGCGGGCGATTCCGCCGCGATTATCGCGGCGGCTCAGGGCGTCTCGCTCCGCGTAGCCTTGCGATCTTGCGAGCGATACCGAGATTCACCTTCGAGCAACTGGAGTCTTACCGCAACTTATGACAGAGCAGCCGACCCAGCGCCATCCCACCGAGATCAATCTGCACGCCAAGTCACGCCTGCTTGTCGTCCGTTTCGACGATGGCGCTTGCTTCGAGCTGCCGTGCGAGTATCTGCGCGTCTTCTCGCGCGCGGCCGAGGTGCGCGCCATGGGCACGCCGGTGACCGGCAAGGAGGGCGTCAACATCAGCGCCATCGAGCCCCAGGGCCAGTACGCGGTGCGTATCCAGTTCGACGACGGGCATGACACCGGCATCTATTCCTGGGATACGCTCTATCGGCTCGGACAGGAGAAGGAGCGGAACTGGGCGGATTACCTCGCCCGCCTGGAAGCGATCGGCTATCAGCGCCAGGAGCCCGAGCGGGGCGAGAAGCGGATCCGGCTGCTCTATTTCGCCTGGCTCGCGAACAAGCTCAGAAAGGCGGCGGAAGAGGTCACCCTCCCGGCGGATGTGGAGGATGTGACCGCGCTGCTGGGTTGGCTGGGGCGGCGCAAGCGCGGCGCCGCCGTGCTCTTCGAGTCCGAGCGGGTGCAGGTCACGGTCAACCGTCAGTTCAGCGAACCCTTCACCCGGCTGCACGATGGCGACGAGATCGGTCTGGTCCCGACCTCGCCCACCCCGCCACCGACACCGGATCTCATCTGAAGGCGCAGGCAACCGCGCGGATGGCGTCGCGATTGGTCCAGGACTCGGTCAACTCGGAGGCGGCCTGCGCCGACAGCCAGCGGTATTCCAGATGCTCCCGGGGGTTCAGACGCACCAGCCGGCGCGACTCCAGGACCAGCGCGAACCAGTATTCGCGGTTGAAGCAGACATTGGGCGCATAGCGTTCGCGCCAGGCCCGGATGATGGGGAAGAGGACCGACCGGCGCAGATCGATGAGCGCGCCGCCGACCCGCAGCCCGGTCTCCTCCAGAACCTCGCGCGCCGCCGCGAGTCGGGGTGACTCGCCGGGCGCCAGGCTGCCGGTGACCGACTGCCAGAAATCCGCCGGACGGGTCCGGCGCATCAGCAGAAATTCCCCGCCGCGCGTGCAGATGACCACCAGGACGGATTGCGGCCGTTTGCGCTCGGGACCGCCAGGGCCGGTGCTGTCTTCCATGCTCGCCGACAACCTCCCGGCCTCGCCTGGAGGGACGTCGGGATGGCGCGTCAGGCTGGCTGCTTGAGGTTGCCATCGGCGGCTCAGGCGCGCGCGCGCAGACGCAGCGACAGCTCCTTGAGCTGGGCCTCGTCCACCGGCGAGGGGGCGTCGGTCAGCAGACAGGCGGCGGTCTGGGTCTTGGGGAAGGCCATGACGTCGCGGATCGAGGTCGCGCCCGTCATCAGCATCACCAGCCGGTCCAGCCCGAAGGCGATGCCGCCATGCGGCGGGCAGCCGAAACGCAACGCCCTGAGCAGAAAGCCGAAGCGGTCCTCGGCCTGCTCGTCGCTGATGTTCAGCAGCTTGAACACCTGGCGCTGCACCGCGTCGCGATGGATACGGATGGAGCCGCCGCCGATCTCGGTGCCGTTCAGCACCACGTCATAGGCGCGCGACAGACAGGCGCCCGGATTGGATTCCAGTTGATCGAGCTGGTCCTCCTTCGGCGCGGTGAAGGGATGATGCAGCGCCATCCAGCGGTGGTTGGCCGGATCCTCCTCGAACATGGGGAAGTCGACCACCCACAGCGGATGCCAGCCCTCCGCCATGAGCCCGCGCTCCTGCCCCAGCTTGACGCGCAGCGCGCCGATGGATTCGTTGACGACCTTGGCCTTGTCGGCGCCGAAGAAGATGAGGTCGCCATCCTCCGCCCCGGTGCGGGCCATGATGCCCGCGAGCGCGGCGTCGGTCAGGTTCTTGACGATCGGCGATTGCAGACCCTCGCGGCCCTTGCCGCTCCAGTCGTTGACCTTGATGTAGGCCAGCCCCTTGGCCCCATAGATGCCGACGAACTGGGTGTAGCCGTCGATCTCCTTGCGCGAGAGTTCACCGCCCTTCGGCAGGCGCAGGGCGACCACGCGGCCGTCCGGATCCTTGGCCGGACCGGCGAAGACCTGGAAGTCGACGCCTTCCATGAGGTCGCCGATATCGACCAGCTCCAGCGGCACGCGCAGGTCCGGGCGGTCGGAGCCGAAGCGGCGCATGGACTCGGCATAGGTCAGACGCGGGAAGGGGTTGGGCAGCTCGACCCCGCTCACCTCGCGGAAGAGTGCGCGGATCATCTCCTCCATCAGCCCCATCAGCTCCTCCTCGGTCATGAAGGAGACCTCGATATCGAGCTGGGTGAATTCGGGCTGACGGTCGGCGCGCAGGTCCTCGTCGCGGAAGCAGCGGGCGACCTGGTAGTAACGGTCCATGCCCGACATCATCAGCAACTGCTTGAACAACTGCGGCGACTGCGGCAGCGCGAAGAACTCGCCGGGATGGGTGCGGCTGGGGACCAGATAGTCGCGCGCGCCTTCCGGGGTGGACTTGGTCAGGATCGGCGTCTCGATGTCGAGAAAGCCGTGGGCGTCGAGGAAGTTGCGCATCGTCTGGGTGACCCGGCTGCGGGTGCGCAGCCGCGCCTGCATCTCCGGGCGGCGCAGATCCAGATAGCGATAGCGCAGCCGGATCTCCTCGGAGGCGTCCGCCGCGTGGGCGTCGAGCTGGATGGGCGGGGTCTCGGAGGCGTTCAGAATGTCGAGGCCCAGGCCCAGGATCTCGATCGCGCCGGTCGGCAGATCCGAATTGACCGTGCCCTCGGGTCTGGGGCGCACCCGTCCGCTGATCCTGAGCACGTACTCGCTGCGCACCTGCTCGGCGCGGCCGAAGATCTCCGCGCGGTCCGGATCGAACACCACCTGGACCAGACCCTCGCGGTCGCGCAGATCGATGAAGATGACCCCGCCGTGGTCGCGCCGCCGCTGAACCCAGCCGCAGAGAACGACCTCCTGGCCTTCGTGGCTGCCGTTCAACTCTCCGCAGTAATGCGTGCGCATCGCTTCTCTAGCCCCATTGTTCGCGGTGGACAGACCTGGCTCGGCATCGGGCCGGGGTCATCATGAAAAAGCTAGGAAGGTTACTTGCCGTCACTGGATGACGCAAGTGCGCACGGGCTCAATCTCGCAGTGGCCCCCAAGTGCCGCGCCCATCTTATCCCGCCAGTCTCGGATCGAACCTGAACGCCTCGAAGACCGCCTCGCGCGCAATGTCCGAGAAACCAGGGTGCGTTGGATTCAGGAGCACATTGCGCTGCCGCGGCACCAGCACGCTCGGAACCGCCAATGCGAGGGACGTCTGCCCGCGCAGCCAGCCGGCGCCGATGGTTGCGGTCGAGGCCGGCGCGGGGTCATCGCGCCAATCGGCCGGGAGCTGTGTGTCGTCGAGGGTGAGCAGATCCTCGTCGTCGACCTCAAGCGTAATGAGCAGGTAGTGGTTGAGGACGGCACTGCGGTGGAGGTGGACCAGTAGCTCAAGCGCGGCGAGCGAGATGCTGTCGGAGGTGTAGACGAGCGCGAGACCCTTCGGATTCCAGCGCCCGCCGTACATCCTGGCGCCCGAGCCATCCAGCGCGGACGACCGGAAGCGCTCCTTCACCAGCCGGTAGACCCGCATCAGGAGTAGACGCCGTGCTCCAGCCGTCCGATGAGATCCCTGACCTCGGCGGCGCCGGCCGCCGTGTCGAGCAGCTCGATCGGCGCCACGCCGCCGAGCGCCTTCGCCGGCTCCTTGAGCCACCCGGCCGCCGCCTCGGTCTCCCCCTCGAACAGGGCCACCGCATCGCGAAAGGTCGAGGCGATCTGGTAGAGACGGTCGCTTTCGTCCGCGGACAGGCGCGCATCTGGGGTACGGCGACGCCGCGCCAAGGTCGCGGGCGCGATCCGCGCAATCCGCAGCAGCGCATGCTGCGGCAACTGCAGCGCGCCGACCAGTCGCTCCACGAGGGCGACTGGAAAGCCGCGCCGGATCTCGGCCACAAGCGCGGTCCGATCCGCCGGCAGCCCGAGCTGCTCAAGCAGATCCTCGCTCGGCGCGCCCGGCGGTCCAGCATTGGCGGCGATCGAGACGACTCGCGGGCTGAAGAGTCTGGATTGAGAGGTCATGGATCGACGCGTTCGATTTCATATGAGATAATAATAGTATCATTTGAGTCGACGGCAAGTCGGCTGTCGTGACAGCTGCGGCCTGCCGATCGCCCCATGACGACCGCCCCTCTGCATATTCCTGTCGACGTTGTGGGCTTTGCTGAAGGCGTCGGTCATTGGCCCGAGCCGCGAGATGCCTGAATTGCTTCTAGCTGTCCTGGCCCGGAACTGCCGAGCCTGGAGAGCCGAACCGCGAGTTCCTAACTCGCATTTCATATATGGACTCTTGATGCTTGTGGCTGATGCTTATCAGGCATCGTAACGTCTCGGTTCATGAACTGGCAGAGCGGTCGGGGCCAACTGCAACTGAGTTGATGTCTGCTCCTGGGCAACGATGCGAGAACTGACCCAACAGTCCCGTACCCGGCTGGAGCGGGAGACGCACCGCCATCCATGATCTCAGGCAGATCAACACCCGCACCGTCCGCAAAGCGATGGTCACGCGCTTATCTGCGTACTCATCGTTGCAATCGCTAGAGTTCACGCCGGCTTAATTGCCGGGCGATGATTTCACCCGTGCGCAAGCCTATTGCGGCGATCGTTAGAGAGGGGGATTCACCGCCACCAGAGCTTGGAAAGACGCTGGCATCGCTGATATATAGGTTGCGCCAGGCATAGGCGCGGCAGTCAGCGTCAACGACGCAGTCGCCCGGGTCTTCACCCATACGGCAGGTTCCGAAGACGTGGGTAGCACTGAAGGTATCGTATGTGCCGTATTCCTCGGATAGCTCTGAAACACCGGCTGCCGCAAGAATATCGCGGCACCGACCGGCCATGAAATCGAGCCGTTTCAGATCCTCATCCGTGAGCCAAGCATTGATGCGCGCTAGCGGTTGACCCAGATCGTCTGTTTGCTCGGGATTCAGATCAACATAGGTTCCTGAGTTAGGGAGGAATTCTCCCATGGCACCGACGGTCAGGGCTCTGCCAAAGCAGGCGCGCATGCGGCGTTTGTGGTCGCGGCCCCATCCGCCGACGATGCGTTTGGCATAGTTAATTGGCCCAAGCAGGTCTGCTTCAGCCACCGAACTCGAATAGCGACAGCCACCAATGAGCCCAGGTAAGGCGTCGGGTGCATTGTCGGTCCAGCAAATGATGTCGGACGGCACTCCACGATGACTGCCCAAGGGATCAGGGTGCAAGCCGGTGCTGGCCCAGGCAAGAGTCTCTAGCAGATTCTTACCTACTTGCCCTGACTCGTTAGCGAGGCCATCTGGCGCGCGAGCGCTGGCGCAACTCAGCAGTAGACGCGGGGTTTCAATGGCACCGCAGGCGAGAACCAAAACCCGGCTTTTAACCTGGTTTAGATGACCATGGCTATCGATATATTCAACGGATTCGACGCGATCGCGTGTCCCGACTTGGACTCCAACGACTCGGCAGCCAGAGCGTACGCTGCAACTCCCCGTGGCTTCAGCTTTACGCAGAAAGGTGACGTCGGCGCTACCCTTATCAGTTCTCGGGCAGCCGCGCGAACAGTTGTTGCAGTAGTTACATGAGGGCCGACCATCGTATGGCCGCGAGAGTATCGCCAGTGAATTGAACTCCCAATTCAAACCGAGCTGCTCGAATCCACTCGCAAGCTTACGGCTAGCGTAAGAGAGATCATGTGCGGGTAACGGGTAAGGTTCGCTGCGCGGTCGAGACAGACTTGTTTTGGGTCCGGCGACGCCAAGCACACGCTCGGCATCAATATAATATGATTCCAGCCTGTCATAACCGAAGGGCCAATCGGCACCAACTCCGAACCGACCGCGCATCGCCATCGATTGTGGATGGAGTCGATGAGCCTCCCCGGCAAAATGTAGCGTTGATCCACCAACTCCTCTGACATGGTGGTATTTCCAGGGATAACGGGTGTGCTGGCGCACAAGTCGACCCGCAATGTTCCAAGATCGCAGTTGGTCCCATTCTGGCGACAGCGGCTGTAGCTGACCAAAGCTGTAAAGTCCCTGCGCACTGCTGCCCACTTGCGAGAAACCGCTGAGTTCCCAATCCGGGCGTGAGAGGCGGTAGTCCACAAATGGATCAAATCGTTGACCGGCTTCCAGAACCAGGACGGACACGCCGCGCCGGGCGAGAGCCAACGCGCAGGCGCTACCGCCTGGCCCCGATCCAACGATCACGACATCAGGCGTTTCCGCGCGCATTGGGTATGCAGTCTGTTGGGGCGTCTCGATAGTCAATGAAGCCACGTGGTTGCGGTGGCCCAGCGAGGCAGAAAGAATGCCAGCTCTCTGGTTGGCTGTAATAGGCTTCGAAGACCAGATTGCAGAGCTGCGAGAAAAAGCGGTGCTGGAGGGTGCTCAACGCGGCACTGTACGCTTCTTGAATCAACTCTTCGCGCCAAGACTCCGGAAGGTCGTCGAAGGACTGTCCCCTCTGCGCACGGGCTCTCTCATCTAGCCAAGCGAAACCGGCGCGCAACTGTCTGCGCAGAGAGGGATTGCTCTCCACCTGATGCAGCAGATGTGTGTCAATCCCGAGGGTAAGCCCGCCTGGACTCTCCGCATCATCGGGCATGATCAGGCCGACCAGTTTGCGAAGTGTTTGTTGCTCCTTGGCTGAAAAACCGCCGCTTTCAGCGCAGTAGTGGCGCACGAAACGCCAGCCAGGAAACGCCAGGAAGGCGCCAGCACAAAGACCCACGGAGTACATAAACGTGCGGCGGGAAAACACATAACACCTTGGTAGATTAAGCGCCCAGCAAACCGCTGGGCGCACACTGACTCAAGCTCTTGGCGCTGGAAGAAGCGCCTATTTTTTTTTGCTGCGGAAACGAGCCAAACCGATGGCAACCACGCCAATGGATAATAACGCTAGGGCGGATGGCTCTGGCAGTGGCGTGGGAGGTGGTGCTGTGCCGGCCAGGGCTAAGCCCGCAGGCAGGGTGATTAAACCGAACAAAACAAGCCTAAGCATGACAGTTATCTCCTAACGCTATGGAAAGACGCAATAGCAAAACATTGGCACCCATGACTCAATTTCGCTCGCGGTTCCAGACCGCTTCGCTCAATCGGTCACGGTGCTGCGGTTCATCAAGGCAGTTTTATTTTATAATAGTCGGTCCGTGGCCGTCATGGGTAGCATTTTCAAAAAACCGTCCAGAAAAAATCATTTTAAATGAACGGACCATCGCCTAGAAGGCGATGGTATCGAGCAACGGCTAAAGCCGGCGGTTTCGGCTAAAGCCGAGTCGGTCCCCGCTGAAGCAGGCTCAAGTCGAAGGGGGCTCCCCGTTCGGGGAAGCCTCCCCTTCAATGGAGAAGGTCGCATCGTGATCATGACCTTGGTTTTGGTTAGTACTACTTTGTTACCTTCGGCTAGTCGCCTGATTTTGCTATAGTTACCGAGGCGGCCTCATTAGATGCGATAAGTGTTTACTTGATGATCACGAAAGACAGCCTTAGAAAACACGAGATACTGAGAAAATTAAATAACAATCTCTTTTCTCATATCGAAGAATATCACCATTGCTTTCAGAATGAAACGTCTGACGGCCATGAGCTAGGTGAAGCCTACGTTCGGGGTCTTTTTAAAACGGAAGCGGGAAAGCGCAATATAGAACGCATGAACGAAGAACTCGAACTGTCTGGCGATAGCTATCAACGGGTTCAGCAGTTTATTACGAACTCAACGTGGTCAGCGACCAATCTAATCAGTGAAATCGCACTGAATACGTCCAGTTATTACGCCAGCCAAGACGATTATCGACGCCGTGATGTCGGGTACATCATCGATGAGTCAGCGCATATTAAGAAAGGAAAGCACTCCGTTGGCGTCGCGCGACAATATGCCGGTATCAGAGGAAAAGTAGAGAATTGCCAAACCGGTGTCTATGCCAGTTTGGTGTGGAACTCACATAGCACATTGATTAATGAGCGACTCTTTCTTCCAGCATCTTGGACCTCCGATTCCGAACGCTGCGAGAAAGCCGGGATTCCTGAGGACAAACGCACGTTCAAGACGAAACTTGAGCTCGCCCATGAGATGGTCAAAGCCGACGTCGAGGCCGGCGTAGAGTTTGGCTGGGTCGGGGGCGATGGTCTGTACGGTCATGGGCTTGAACTCGGCAACTTATTGGATAACATGGGGTTAACCTTCTTGCTCGATGTGCACTGCAATCAACAGATCTATCCTCTCAAGCCGCAGCTTGGTGTTCCTGAAAGTACGTCCAGACGCGGACCGAAGCCAACGAAACGGCGCGCCGATGACGATCCGATTCGCGTCGATCGGTATGCCCAGCAACGTCCTTCGTACGAATGGCAGACGGTCACCGTTCGAGACGGCACGAAGGGGCCGCTGACGCTCTCGATGCATGCGACCCGCGTCTGGCTCTGGGACGGCAAATCGGACGCAGTGACCGAGCGCGTCCTTGTCATTAGCCGAAATCAGGCGGACAACAAGATTAAGTACTCGCTGAGCAATGCCGACTATCTTGCTACACCGATCGAACGGTTCGCTTACATGCAGGCGCAGCGCTATTGGGTCGAGCGTGCGTTTCAGGAAGCCAAAAGCGAGCTCGGAATGTCTGATTATCAAGTCAGGAAATGGGATGCGTGGCACCATCATATGGCGCTCGTCATGTTATCGCTATCGTTTATCGTGAAAGAGCGGATCTTGTACAAAGACGATTGTCCGCTGCTGAGTTGCCGAGACATCCGGCTGATGATTATAGCGATGCTTCTCAACGATCCTGCTGCTGTCGACAAGAGAATCGCGCAACTGGAGGTCAGGCATGAGCAACGGCGAAGGGATATTGACCGATACTACAAAGCGGACGTCGGCGAATGATCTCAGCCCAAGAATTAAAGTAACAAAGTAGTATTAGTCAGAAAAGGGTCAGAGCAAAGGGGTCGAGAAAAGGGGTCAGGTCTCTCATTGTAACATTTCGGGTCATGAGCTAAACTGCCCTCATGGCCAGACCCCTCCGAATCGAGTTTACCGGCGCGCTCTACCACATCACCTCGCGCGGTGATCGACGCGAGCCGATCTATGAGGACGACGAGGATCGCGAAGCCTTTCTGGGTGTGCTTGCGGAGGTCGTGGAGCGGTTCAATTGGCTCTGTCATGCCTACTGCCTGATGACGAACCACTATCACCTCATCGTCGAGACGGCCGAAGGGAATCTCTCGAAGGGGATGCGCCAATTGAATGGCGTCTACACCCAAGCCTCGAACCGGCGTCACGGCCGCATCGGACACCTCTTTCAGGGGCGCTTCAAAGGGATTCTGGTCGACAAGGACGCCCATCTGCTGGAACTGACCCGATACGTCGTGCTCAATCCGGTCCGCGCCGGACTGGTCCCGACGACAGCGGACTGGCCCTGGAGCAGCTACCGGGCCATGATCGGCGCGGCGCCGGTGCCAAGCTGGCTGGCCGTCGATGGGCTTTTGAGCCAGTTCGGCGAAACGCGGGAGGAGGCGCGTCGTGGCTACCAGCGGTTTGTAAGCGAGGGATGCGGGGCTGGCGCCATTTGGGAAGGGCTTCGTCAGCAGGTTTATCTGGGCGACTCGGGTTTCGTGGAGCGTATGCAAGCACAGGCTCGCATTTGCGGCGATGCGCTGTCGGTGCCCAAGGTTCAACGCCGCGCGCCCGCGCCTGCTCTCGACGAAATCAAGGGGCGACATCCCGATCGCAACGCTGCAATCCGCGCGGCTTACGCCACTGGTGCCTACAGCTACCGCGAGATCGCTCAGTCTTTCGGCATCCACCTGGCGAGCGTGGGGCGGATCGTCCGGCGAGGGTTGCAAGGGTCAGGGCCGCGCTAGGATCGTCGCATCCATCGCCGGACGATGCCGTATTGACGGGTCAAAGCACTCGGTCATCGGGCGAACCCGCAACGAATCGTGGTGCCGAAGCAGCAGAGACTGTGAAAGTATTTTGCTTCCACCATCCAATAGCGGTCTGTCGTAGGCTGGGATGAGCTTGCGAATCCCAGCATTTCAGCCGCTGACGCAGCGGTCAATGCTGGGTTTCGTTCCTCAACCCAGCCTACAGAAGAATTCTTGCCCAATCTCAGCACGTTGTGAAAGCAAACCGTTGTGGGCTATTCAATGGCCTGGTGGATAAAGAAAGCAAACAGATTCGGCGAGCGCGACCCGGATGTCAGGCGACCGTCTTTTCCGCTGGCTTGGAGGCGGCTGGTTTGTCGCCGCCACTCTGGGTTTCCTTGCTGCCGGACCCTTCGGATTTCGCGGATTCCTTCTTCTCGACTGTCTCGTGCAGGTTCTTCTTCGTGCCGCCCTTCTTGAAGTCGGTCTCGTACCAGCCGCTGCCCTTGAGTCGGAAGCCGGCCGCCGAGATCAGCTTCCTCAGGGCGGGTTTGCCGCAGGCTGGACAGTCGGTCAGCGGGTCATCGTTGATCTTCTGCATGCTTTCGAACTCATGGCCGCATTCGTCACAGCGATATTCGTAGAATGGCATCGTCTATTCCTCGGATTCAGATCATTTGAACCATGGGGCATCCAGCAAAAACACCCCATCGAAAGCAAATCGGGTTGCAGCCGTCACCGGGATTCGCGTTAATGGCGCCCATGTCATCCAGTCGTGGCTGTTCAACCTCATGACCGCGCAGGCCGCTCCCAGCATTCTTATCACCGGCTGCTCCAGCGGCATCGGATACCATTGCGCGCATGGACTCGCCAAGCGCGGCTGGCAAGTCATCGCCTCGGCCCGGAAGCAAGATGATGTCGAGCGGCTCATACAGGAAGGGCTCACCGCGATCCGCCTGGATCTGGACAGCTCAGAGAGCATCCGGAACGGCATCGAGCGGACGCTGGAGCTGACCGGCGGACGCCTCGACGCGCTCTTCAACAACGGGGCCTATGGTCAGCCTGGAGCGGTCGAGGATCTTGGCCGCGCAGTCCTGCGTGCCCAACTGGAGACCAACCTGCTCGGCTGTCATGAGCTGACCTGTCAGGTCATCCCGGTGATGCGGCGCCAGGGTCACGGGCGCATCGTGCAGAACAGCTCCATCCTGGGTTTCATTCCTCTGCCCTATCGCGGCGCCTATGTCGCCAGCAAATACGCCCTGGAAGGTCTGACCGACACTTTGCGTCTGGAACTGCGCGGCACCGGTATCCGGATCTCGCTCATCGAGCCGGGTCCGATCCTGAGCCGCTTCCGCGAGAATGCCCATCGCGCCTTCCGAGCCAACATCGATCGCGAGCACAGCGTCCATCGCGAATCCTACCGGCTGGCCGAGGCACGGCTGACCAAGGAAGGGCCGGCCCAACCCTTTACCCTGCCGCCCGAGGCGGTCCTCGCGAAGCTCGTCCACGCCCTGGAAAGCTCGCGCCCCAAGGCCAGATATTATGTCACTTTCCCGACCTATCTGCTCGGCACGCTCAAGCGCCTGCTGCCGACCAGCGGAATGGATTGGGTCATGGCGCGGGTATCGCGTGGCGGTGGTGGCTAGCTCTAACTTGTCAGATTGATTGAGCGGCCTATTTGTGATGGATGAATATAGAATAAGATATTGTTTAATATCGGTAAATCACGATGAGGTCGTGAAAATACCGCCACCTCTTGCCTGCAAATAGCCCTTCAGGGCCTGCCAGCGGCGCTCAGCGCCCATCCGGAGCCATTCACCCGGTTTTTCCGCTCTTGTACCCGCGCCGTCAGCGACCTTCGGGGGCTGTATGCGCGGGTTGTTCCAGTCGCAGCGGGCCAACATGCTGCGCATGAGCGAAGTCAACGCGCTCGACTGGGACGGCTTCGGCGAGCAGTTCGCCCAAGAGGCCAATGCATTGCTCGGCGGCGCCCAGTCGGTGTTGCTGATCGACGAAAGCGGCTTTGCCAAGAAGGGCGAGCAGTCGGCCGGGGTCGCCCGGCAGCGGAATGGCCGGCTGGGAAAGGGGGATAACTGCCAGGTCGGGGTGTTCGCGGCCCTGTGTCGAGGGGAGATGGCGAGCCTGGCGGACGCGCTGCTGTATCTGCCGCGGGCGTGGGCGCAGGATGTGCGGCGCCGCGAACGGGCGGCCATCCCGGAGGACGCCCGCGCCTACCGCAGCAAGCTACTGGAGATGGGGCTCAAGCTCGGTCCATAGGCCGTCTTGACGGGGTTACGCAATCTCCGCTTCGTGGTGCTCACCCTGATTTGGGGCTGCGTCCTAGGAGGGCCGGCACTGGCTATGCCATCACGCTGGAGGTGCCGTTGGACGCGCCCTATGCGACCTGTCTCATCCTCATGGGCATGACGCCCTGTGCGCCTTGTGGTTCGCTCCCCCGATCCTAGTGCATCATCCGGTCAAGACCATCCCATAATGTATCGAGCGCCGCGAGCCAATCGAGACAGGAGCCGTGCCATGACGACCGAGAACAGCCCATCCGCCGATTTCCCCCAGCTCATCGAGAGCCCGAGCGGATTGATTGCGCGGCTGAACGCCAACGGCTCCATCCAGCGGCTCGACCATCAGGACATCATTCTCAACGGCTTCCTCGGTAACGAGATGGAGGGTGGGCCGGCGAACCTTTATCTGCGCCGGCTGGGCGAGCGGGTCGAGGCGGTTCCCTTGCTTGGTCCGCGCGGTCCCGGCCTGGTGGGGCGCGACGGGCAGGGACTTCGGGTCCAGGGCCTCTGGCGGGATATCCGTTTCAGCCTCGCCCTGGTGCTGGCGGAATCGACCCCGGCCTGGTTCTGGCATCTGGAGCTGGGGAACCTGGGCGCGGAGTCGGTCACCCTGGATCTGATCCACACCCAGGATCTGGCGCTGGCCCACTATGGCGCGGTGCGGCTCAACGAGTACTACGTCAGCCACTATCTCGATCACGCCCCGCTCGCCCATCCGGAGCACGGATGGATGCTGGCCACGCGCCAGAATCAGTCGATGGGCGGTCGCCATCTCTGGTGTCTGATCGGCTCGCTGGGGCAGGCGGTCAGCTACGCGACCGATGCCGTGCAGGTGCATGGGCTGGCCACCCGCGCGGGTCTGGAGCCCGTCGCGCTGACCGAGGGACTGCCCGGCACCCGTCGGCAGCATGAGCACGCGATGGCGGCGATTCAGGAGACGGCGTTTCGGCTGGAGCCCGGCGAACGGACGAGGCGCGGCTTCTTAGGCTGGTTCGAGGCGGATCACCCGGGGGGCACCTCGGACGCGGATCTGGTCTGCGTCGAGCGCGCCCTTGCCCTGCCCGAGGCGAGCCCCGCTGAAACCCTCTTCAAGCCCCTCTTCCCCGAGGGGGAGAGGGGTTGGGGAGAGGGGGCGGACGGCGAGCCAAGCACAGAGGCCCTACCCCCAGCCGCCAACCTTTTCTCCAGCGCCCCCCTGCTGGCCTGTCTGGATCTGACCCAGGCCGAGCTGTCCGCGCTCTTCGGCACGGACTGGCGCCACCTGGAATCCGAGGACGGCGCGCCCCTATCCTTCTTCGTTGGTGACCGCACCCACGTCGTCCTCAAACCCAAGGAACTGCGGGTTCTGCGCCCGCACGGCCAGATCCTGCGCACCGGCTCCGCGCTGACGCCGGACGAGTCGGGACTGACCTCGACCGCCTGGATGGCCGGCGTCTTTCACTCGATGGTCACCCAGGGGCATGTGAGCATCAACCGTCTGCTCTCCACCACCCACAGCTACTTGGGGCTGTTCCGCTCGCACGGCCAGCGGTTGTTCGTCGAGCTGGACGGGATCTGGCATCTGCTCGACATCCCCTCGGCCTTCGCCATGAGCCCGAGCGCCTGTCACTGGACCTATCGTTACGCCGATAGCTGGATTCAAATCACCAGCCACGCGCCCACCGACCGCCACGAACTGATCCTGGAGGTCGAGATCCAGGCAGGTCCGCCCACGCGCTTCATACTCGCAAATCATGTCGCCATCAATGGGGACGATGGCTCGGGGTCGATCCCGGTGCGCTATGAGCGCGACGCCGACGGCTTTTTCATCCGCCCCATCCCCGACTGCGATGTCGGCCGGCGCTTTCCTGAGGGCGGCTTCCGGCTCGATCCTCTGTCTGGAACCGAGATTCAGGGCTTCGGCGGGGACGAGTTGCTGTTCGCCGACGGACGCTCGCGCAATCAGCCCTATCTCTGCCTGATGACCGATCCGGGGATGTCGATCGGATTTCGCCTGACCGGTCATCTCATCGCCGATGCAGCGGCCGAAACGCTCGACGAGGCGGATTACTGGTCGCGTATGACCGCCGGGCTGCGCCTGCATCCGCCGACCGCGAGCCCGCTGGCCGGGGATGCCGCCCGGCTGGGCGAAATTCTGCCCTGGCTGGCTCAGAACGCGCTCATCCATTACCTCAGCCCGCGCGGGCTGGAGCAGTATTCCGGCGGCGGCTGGGGCACGCGCGATGTGGCGCAGGGGCCGGTCGAGATGCTGCTGGCGCTGGGCCAGCACGCGCCGGTGCGCGATTTGCTGATGCGTCTGTTCAAACAGCAGAACCCCGACGGCGACTGGCCCCAGTGGTTCATGTTCTTCGAGCGTGAGCGCCAAATCCGTCCCGACGACTCGCATGGCGACATCGTCTTCTGGCCCCTGCTGGCACTCGGTCAGTATCTCGCAGCCTCCGGCGACGCCACGCTACTCGACGCGATCGTCCCCTTCTTCCATCCCGAGGGCGACGCCCAGGCCGAGCCGGCGACGATTCGCGTCCACCTGGAGCGGGCGCTCGCCTGCATCGCCGCGCGGCGTATCACGGGCACCCAGCTCGCCGCCTATGGTCACGGCGACTGGAACGACTCGCTCCAGCCGGTTGATCCCGCCATGCGCGAGCACCTGTGCAGCGCCTGGACGGTGACGCTGCACTTCCACACCCTCGCCACCCTGGCCAGCGCCTTCCACCATCTGGGTTTGGATCAGCCGGCCGAGGAATACGCCGCCCAGGCCGAGGCGGTGCGCGCGGACTTCCAGCGATACCTGATCGTCGACGATACCCTGACCGGTTTCGCCGACTTCCGCGATCCCGAGGCCATCGCCTATCTGCTGCACCCACGCGACCAGACAACCGGCCTGTCCTACAGTCTGCTCGCCATGATCCACGCCATCATCGAGGGGCTCTTCACCCCCGAGCAGGCGCGCCACCATCTGGACCTGATCGAGCAGCATCTGCTCGGTCCCGATGGGGCCAGACTTTTCGACCGGCCCATGCCCTATCGCGGCGGCCTGCAACGTCACTTCCAGCGCGCCGAGAGCAGCAGTTACTTCGGGCGCGAGATCGGCGTCATGTACACCCACGCCCACCTGCGCTACGCCGAGGCCCTCTGGCGCTACGGCGATGCCGAGGGCTTCTTCCGCGCGCTGTGCCAGGCCAACCCCATCGGACTCCAGTCGCTGGTCCCCGCCGCCGCACCGCGTCAGGCCAACTGCTACTACTCCAGCTCCGACGCTGCCTTCGCCGACCGCTATCAGGCCGACGCCGACTATGGGCGAATGCTGCGTGGCGAGATCCCGCTCGAAGGCGGCTGGCGAGTCTATTCCAGCGGCGCGGGCATCGGCCTGGGCCTGATCCTGCGCGGCCTGCTCGGGCTACGGCTGGAGCGCGGACGGCTGGTGATCGATCCGCTGATCCCGGCGCGTCTGGATGGCTTGCGGGTCGAGTTGGCGTTGATCGGCGAGGCTTTCGAGGTCACCTACCGGATCCGGAGTGCCGGCTGCGGGCCGGTCGCCGTGCGGCTCAATGGGATCGATCTGGATTTCGAGCGCGGCGACTCGCCCTATCGCCCAGGCGCGGCCGAAGTCGCGCTGGACGACTTCCGCGCGGGGCTGAATCCGGGGACCAATCGGCTCCAGATTGAGCTTGCCTGATAAGCGGTTTGGAGACCCTATCCCAGCCCTTTTAAGGTCACATTTTGAGTTCACCTAGGATTGTTGGGCCAAGAGCCTTGCGGTGGAGACATGCGACTTTCCCTTGAATTGGGTGCGAGGCGTTGGTGGCTTTTTGACCCCGCGCGTGGTCTTGCGCAGCTTGGCGAAATCGATATGACGCGCGAGCGCGAGTAACGTCGCACACAACTGCTCGGATGTCTCGCTCGCGAAGCGTGTCCAGTCCTCCTCGGGGACGGCGATGTTGAGGCCGGTGGTGGCGATCTCGGCGGCCAGGTAATACTCGGAGACGCTCTCATCGATGTTCACCTCGGCATGCGCGGCCCGCAGCACGGCCATCACCACGGCGTAGAGGTTGAAGGCCACCAAGGCGAGACAGAAGGCAAACAGCGCCGCGTGCGGAGACCCCAGGGGGTGATTTCGGCGTTGAGGTGTTGCTCAAGCTGTTGAAACGCGGTCTCGATGCCCCCGCAGGTGCGATACAGCGCGGCGATCTGGGCGGCCTCGGGCGGGAGATTGGTCAGCAACACCAGGGAAGCATCGCCATGGCGGGTTTGAGTGGTCAAGTTGAGAGTGAGACGGCGTCAGCGTTGCACCTCACCCTCGGCGGTTGACCGCGTGACGGACTGCTCGAAGACCTCGCCGGTCGCGGTTTGCCCCCTGGACGGCATCGGCGCTCAGGGCTTGGTCGAGAGGTTGGCAGGCTGGCGAATGATGAAGAACGCCTGGCGGCGAGCGATCGCCGCCAGCCAAGCGGTGACGCAAAAGTTGCGGTCAGCGATCCAGCGGTCGTTGGGCACCACCGTGGCCGGCACGTCCGTCAGCACGGCGCGCTCCTGGGCGTGGCCGTCGGCGCAGGGAAAGACATCCATGGCCAGTCCGAGGCGCGGATCGAAGACCGCCAGCGACTTTCCGGGCAAGGGAGCCGCCGTGGTGTGACGCACCGCCTTCAGCCGATGCGCACTGGCAGCGAGGCAATTGCCATCCAGATATGTCACCCGGTACCCGGGCAACCGCGCGGGTTTGGTGCCCTGAAGACGTTCGATGAGCGCCTCAGACTCACCGGCGATCTGGCGCACCAGCGCCTGGGAGGTGGTCAATTCGACCCCTTTGAGCTTGGCGTCAACGGCGACCACCGAGACGGCGAGGTGGGCATGACGATACGCTGCGTGAACACTTGCCTGCGTTTTGCACACGACATGCAGCATCAACCCAACCAGTGAGGAGAAGAGAATGTCACGGGTGTACTGTTTTTCGCACGTCGTCTCGAACCAGCGATCCCGTTTCTCGGCGTTGAGCAGGTGCTCCAGCAGCACACGCACCATGACCGTCGTGGGGGCTTTCTCGGCAAATTTTTGCAGGATCTCGCTGAACATCGGGGCAGGCTGACTCGGGCGAATGTTGAAAAATCCTTATTTTAACAGATGCTTACGGTTACCTTAAAAGGGCTGGGCAGAGGGGTAAAACCATCTCGGGGTCTAAGAGTCTGTCCAAGAAGTTCCGATTGAATTAGTTGGGGTTTCTGAACGGTGCAATGGCCAGAAACCGCGTTTGCGCCTTCCAAAGCGAAGACCGAAACAGCAACTATCTGTTTTTATATGAAATAACTTCTTGGGCAGACTAAGGGCAGGATGTTCTCAAGCGTGCTGGTGTGCATCCAACCATCGCCGAAAATCATCTTCAGACCGGATCGACGCTTTCTCTGTTTTCAGGAGTTGACTGAGCGTGTCGCGTCGCTCGTCGACCACGTCCCGAAAATCATTATCAGGGTCTGGCGTGCCAAAATATTTCCCCCGAGCCATAACCGGATGCAGGTGGGAATCCGTCCAGCCCATGGTGATTTGGATGACATCATGGAGCAGCGGCAATGGCACGGCATCGGCGATCTGCACGCGGCGCCAGATCAGCGGCTTTGCGTCATGGAGGCGAATTTTCAGTTGATCGCGTTTGCCAGCGGCTTTAGCCAGGTCCGATCACCCGCGCGGGCGTATCCATCATGATGGTTTCGAGTGAATTTCCGCATCATAGACCATTGTCAAGCGGCCCACCGAAAATGCGCGGAGTCCCACGCCAACACCAGGCATCGCTCACCCCGGACAGCGGGGCCGCTGACGGCGGGGCAAAACCACTGGAGGCGTGCGTCAGAGGCTGACGCCGTCGCTCCACGGGCGCCGCTACTTGGTCTTCTGGATCGCCAGCAACTCTTTCAGCAGCGCCTCGATATTGGCCAGATGCGTCTCCATCGCGGCCATGTGCTGCTGCATCTGCTCGCGATTCTGCGTCGACATCTGCATGTTTCTCATCCCCATGCAACCCGGCCCCGGCCCAGCTTGAGGATTCACCCACATACCGTTCGGGCCGGCCTGGGGAGCTCCCGTCATGCCGTCCATGCCGGGCATCATCCCGCTTTGATCCATCGGCATCGGCGCCGGTATCTGCGTCGGTGGCACTGGCTGGTTGACGGGTGCGTTTTCGTCGGCGCCCACCAGGGGTGCCATCAGCATGGCTGTGACGGCAACAACCAAGGCGGTTGGGCGCAATCTCTTCTTGATGCTCATGGGGATTTCTCTGTTGGTGCGAAGGGAGGGGACGCTGACGACCTGGATCGACCGGATATCCGGTCTGGCGTCCTACGTGGGGCGCCAGCCCTCACGGTGCAAGCCGCTGGGCGTGCGAATGGCGGGCGCTTGCGTTTGGAGGGATGACGCCCAATTGAGATCAATTAATGGGGCGTCGGGCTTTGCGTGGACAAACAGATCCTATCGCCAGTGCCCGACCGACAATACCGACGGCGTATCCGCCGATCACCGACCGCGCAGGAGTAAATAATGACCCGATCCATCGGATTGACCGCCTTGGCCTTGGGCCTGGCGTTCGCCACCGTGCCCGCGCGCGCCGTCGTGTATTGCAAGACCGTCGGTGTGCCGAAAGGCTGCGTGGTACGCCCTGTCTGGGACCGGAGTGTCAACGTCGCTCAGGATGCGTTGCGGGACTCCAAGTCGCCCCAACGCCCTCGCGACGAGACAGCCTTTTGGCCCGCGTTCGCCCCACATCCGCTGCGCTGGCTTCGGCACTACAGCGCCTTCGCCACTCCGCTTCGCGAATGGCTTGACGGTGTGCGGGATGCGCTCTGCAGATCCCCTTCGCGCCTGCGGGCCTGCGCCCCTTCGGCACTCCGGGTCTACGCCCGCGCCCACACCTACGCGGGACTACCAGCCTCGCGCTTCGCGCTTCCTTG
Organism: uncultured Gammaproteobacteria bacterium; assembly: GCA_963818415.1. Taxonomy (GTDB): domain Bacteria; phylum Pseudomonadota; class Gammaproteobacteria; order Chromatiales; family Chromatiaceae; genus CAWFSC01. Next base: position 221,809 of record CAWFSC010000006.1, read on the forward strand.
GCCGGCAGCGTAAGCCAACAAACTCAGGAGGCGTTTGAAATCGGGCATCAGCCCGTCGCCAATATTCGCGGGCAACGTCACCTCGGCTATTTGACAGCGGGAACTGTTCGGGTGAGCCGGCGGACGACCGCTTGAGGGCCAACGAGAACGCCAGTTGCGACGAGATCAATCCAGCGACGCTCGTCGCGCGGATTTGGATTCACCAAAATCGCCGACTCCAACACAAAAATCGCTGGCGCTTTTCTGTAACCTGTATCGCGAAATGACGACGGAATCAGATCGACCGAATCGACAACCCCAGCGGAAGGTCGGTGGAGCATGGGCCATGAATAAAGCTGGCAGTAGCGCTGACAGAGGTGGCGCCGATTTCTTGAACACGGCGATAAGTGCAAACTCGGTCTTGTGATGGTCCCCGAAGGCGGGGCCTGAAGGAGACGAGAGCATGAGCAGAAGACCGCGGCGCAACCACTCGCCGACGTTCAAGGCCAAGGTGGCACTCGATGCCATTCGCGGCGAGAAGACGCTGGCCGAGTTGGCGAAATTTCACGACGTTCATCCGAACCAGATCACCGATTGGAAGAGCCAACTGCTGGAGAGGGCGGCAGGCGTCTTCGGGGCCGAGCCGGCGGCAGCCGATGAGGCCAAGGTCGATCTTAAGGCGCTGCATGCCAAGATCGGTCAGCAGGCGCTGGAGATCGATTTTTTGTCCGGCGCGCTCGGCAAGGTCGGCCTGCTGAGCGCAAAGCGATGATCGCCCCCGACCATCAGGTCAGCATCACGCGGCAAGCCGAACTGATCGACATCTCACGCGGCACGGCGTACTACGTCTCGCGCACGACGACCTCGGACGCCGACCAGGCGCTGATGCTGGAGATCGACAAGCTGCACCTGGAGTTGCCGTTCGCTGGGTCGCGGCTGCGGCGCGACATCCTCAATCGGCAAGGTCATGAGGTCGGGCGCAAGCGCGTGGCCACCGGATGCGCAAGATGTGCATCGAGGCGCTGTACCGAAAGCCGAACACGAGCCGCAAGCACCCGCAGCACAAGGTCTATCCGTACCTGCTCAGGAAGCTTGCCATCGAGCGGGCCAATCACGTCTGGGCCATGGACATTACCTACATTCCCATGGCGCGTGGCTGGGTCTATCTGGCGGCTGTCGTGGACTGGGCCAGCCGACGTGTGCTGGCGCACCGGGTATCAATCACCCTGGACACGGCCTTCTGCATTGAGGCGCTGGAGGATGCCTTCGCCAAACATGGTCGGCCCGAGATCTTCAAGACCGATCAGGGCAGTCAGTTCACCAGCGCCGCCTTCATCGAGGCACTGAACTCGCGCGGCGTGGCCATCAGTATGGACGGACGGGGCTGCTGGCGCGACAACGTGTTCGTCGAGCGGCTGTGGCGCACCATCAAGTACGAGCACGTCTACCTGCGCGCGTACGATTCAGTCAGCGATGCCCGGGCGCAACTCGGCGAGTTCATCGCGTTCTACAACACACGGCGACCGCATTCGTCGCTTGGCAAGAAGACCCCTGACGAGTTCTACTTCGCGTCGCTGCCGGCGATTCAACGGGCAGCTTGAACGACCGGGTTCCACTTATCGTCACCCCGAAATCTGTTCAAACAGGCGGGGCCACTTCTGTCACTCCAAGTGGGAGTGCAAATATCACGTTGTTTTCATTCCAAAATGCCGCCGCCGCGTGCTCTACGGGCAGCTGCGGGCGCACCTTGGGGAGGTTTTTCACCAGTTGGCCAAGCAAAAGGAGAGTCGAATCGAAGAGGGGTATCTGATGCCAGATCATGTGCATCTGCTCATTTCGATTCCACCCAAGCATGCGGTCTCGCACGTGGTGGGATTCATCAAAGGCAAGCGCGCGATCCACTTGGCCAGAGTGTACGGCGAGCGCAAACGAAATTTCACGGGCCAGAGCTTCTGGGCACGGGGATACTTCGTCTCCACGGTCGGTCGAGACGAAGCGGTGATTCGCCAGTATATCCGCCACCAAGAGCAAGAAGATCAGCGCCTAGAGCAGTTAAACCTCTGGCGCTGATTTGTCCCCTTTAGGGGACGCAAGAATTTAGGGCCGCGTTAGCGACCCTCCGCCGCTTGGAGCGGCTCACGAATTCAAAGCCCCCGGCTCTGCCGGGGGATGGTTACTCAGCGCATCGCTCAACGTCTCCGCCAGGCGCGCAAAGGTCGCCGATGGTCGCTCAACGATCTGGCGGAGCGAACCGGCGGGATACTCAGCAAATCCCCGATCAGCAATGACGAGCAAGGGATCCGTCGCCCTGGCAATGAGGAGGCGATCATGCTGGCGCAAGCATTGGGCGCGATCTCGCCGACCTGGCTGCTCTGTCTCGATGAGGCGCCGTCGCCGCTGAACGAGCGGGAAGAAGCCCTGATTCGCGCCTATCGCATCGCCGATGCCCGGGGTCAATGGCTCATCATGGACATGGCCAAGGTTCAGGCGCTGTTTGAGGCTCAAGAGCCTGAGTGGTCCTGGTCCTGGGTTGACTGCGAGCCTGACCGCTGGAGTCCAGCCCGCTCCGAGCCTGGCGACTCCGACAGCGGCGCCAACGACGCGCCCCTGGCTCCGCCGCCCGGTACTCCGCTCCACACTTCGACACAACGTTCAAGGCGTGGAGCGTGCCCGTCACCCGCCTTGCATCGCAGCACCCACCGGCGCCTTGTGCACGATCTCGGCTGTGGCGGCCCCGGCAGACGCTGGCAAGGCGGGCGCCGGTCACGAGCCGATTCAGAAGTCCGCCCACCACCCTCCCGTCAGCAGGCGCAGCACACGATGCGGCTTAACCTCATTGCTTGTTCGGTTCAAACGGACGCCGTCGAACGCCGGCATCGCCTGCTGGCTCAAAGGAGCTCCTGATTAGAAAGGAGCTTCAGCCACGCGCCGAATCCAGGACTCGGGGCGCGGAGGGCAGACCACCGCAGCGACCAACAGGCGGGTCGGCAGCGCCTGCAGATCGAAGCGGCGGTTGAAGCGATAGGCGATTGCTCCGAGGTAGCGCTCGGCATACTTACTGAAGTCGAAGCTATGATAAGCGCCGCTGAAGCTGGTCTTGAGGTTGCCGAGGACGGTGTTGATCCACTGGAACATCGGCAGGTCCTTGGGTTTGCGCCCACCGACGACGGTCGGCTGGTGGGTGCAGCCGATGTCGGTGACGCCGGCGAAGCAGGCCAGGCCATCGGAGACGACGGTGCTGGACGGGGCGAGGTGCGCGCCCGCCCAATCGGCGATGGCGCGGCGGGTGAAGCCGGGCAACGGGGTGAACGTGGCGCGCAGCGGATGGCCTTGGTCGTTGAGCGAGACCGCGCCGATAAAGGGCACCTTGTTCTCCGAGCCCCGTCCGGCGGTGCCGCCGGTGAGTTCGCCGCCGAGGTAGGCGTCGTCGACCTGCACGGTCCCGCACAGCACCCTGGCGGCCTCGCGCTCGACCATCGCCTGCATCAGCTTGTGATGAATCAGCCAGGCGGTGGGGTCACTGACCCCGAGGTCGCGTTTGAGCGCCAGGGCAGAGAGCCCGGTCTTGGCTTCGCCGATGAGATAAATGGCCAGGAACCACACGGTCAGTCCCAGCTTGGTGGCCTCGAACAGGGTTCCGGCGATCAGCGAGGTCTGATGATGGCACGCGTTGCATTGGAAGGTCTTGCGGGTGCTGCCGCGCAGCACGCAGTGCGCGGCCCCGCCGCAGCTCGGGCAGCGAAACCCATCCGGCCAGCGCGTGCGCTCCAGCGCCGCCTCGCACTGCGCCTCGGTACCGAAGTGCTGGAAGTGCTCGAACAACGACATCCCGTGCTGGAACTGGATCCGATTCATGGCCATGGCAGGCTCCCTCGGTGGCGGACCTGTGAGCAGTCTACGCCCCCCGGTGGCTCACTCCGTGAGCCTGGCTGAAGATTCTTTCTAATCAGGAAGGAGCTTGGCCCGCACCCGAGGCAACTCCCACCGCGTGACCGAGGCGCCGTGGCACCCGACTTCCACGCGCGCGACATGTCGCCCCGCGGACGATCGGTCTGCGCTGTCACCGCAGTGCCTGGCCTGTCAGAATCCCCCCATGCTCCAGATCACCCCAAGCCTCTGCATCCCCGAATCCGAACTCTCCGAGCGCTTCATCCGTTCGCCCGGACCGGGCGGTCAGAACGTCAATAAGGTGGAGACGGCCGTGCAGTTGCGCTTCGCTGCCGCCCGCTCACCCGCGCTGCCCGAGGACGTGCGCCAACGGTTGTTGCGGCTGGCGGGGCGACGCGCGGATGGAGACGGCGTCATCACCATCGAGGCCCATCGGTTTCGCACCCGCGAACGCAATCGCGCGGATGCGCGCGAGCGCCTGATGGCGCTGATCCGTCAGGCCGCCCACCGACCCAAGCCGCGCCTCGCCACCCGGCCCACCCGCGCGGCGCGGGAGCGCCGCTTGGTGTCCAAGCGACTCCAGTCACAGCGCAAGCAGGGGCGCCGCCAACGCCTGGAGACGGACTGAGGCTGCGGCGCCTCGCCGCGTCGGTCATCGGCCCCTGCCAGGACCAAGCGTCCGCAATCGCGCCACGCGCTGCGTCCCCGGTCCGCGCAACGTCCGTCCTGATCTCCAACCCCGGTGATCGTTCCTGTGGATCAGGTGTGCAGCGAGGTCCTAACGTCCTCTCTGCGCTCCGAAACGCGAGCGCCGATCGATCCTTGACCAGTGGACACCAGGCGAGCGGCGCCCACCCTTGCACCAACCCCATGCCCGTGCTAGAAAGATCCCACGTCGCCAGCGCCTGAGCGATCCGGCGGCCCGCTTGCGGAGGCGTCAATCCGCGCACCACCCGCGCCATTTCTTGGCGCCCCTCACGCGCCGCCCGACGGCGTCTGATCCCGACCAGGCTGTCGGGAAGCCTTGAGCCCCGTGCGCCCGCACGCCAGCCCCACCATCGAACCCCGCCGCGCCAGGCATCTGTCGCCTCGGCTTCGCCGTACCTGAACGGTGGAGCCGAGACGACAGATGTTCGCGCGATCTCCTGTCGTGAGATCCGTCATCGCCAGCGCGGGCGATTCACAAGACCGCGCGCACCATCGGCCAGCCCGAGCTGGCCTTCCACCCCTGGGGAGACGCACTCCCCCTCCGGGGATCGGCGTCTTCCCGTCATCGGAGACGACGCATGAAAGCGACCACCCCCGCGATCCGTGCCCTGCGCACGGTCGCGCTGTTCACCACCGGCGTCGCGGCCTACCACCATCCCTCGCCCTTCGCCCAGCTCCCCGGCTGGCCACGCCTTCTGCGCGCGGCCCAGCGTCTCGCGCGCTCCCGCGCCATGACCACGGAAGCCGTGCTCGCTGGCCGGCCCTCGCACGCGCGTTCCTAACCCCACAGGAGAATGCACCATGTCACGCGGCATCAACAAAGTGATTCTGATCGGCCACCTGGGCGCGGATCCCGAGCTCCGTGCCCTGCCCAGCGGCGACCCGGTCGCGAGTTTCTCGCTCGCCACCGGCGAAACCTGGAAGGACAAAACCACCGGCGAGACCCGCGAGCGCACCGAATGGCACCGGGTGGTGCTCTTCGGGCGGCTGGCCGACATCGCCCGGCAGTACCTGCACACCGGCTCCAAGGTCTATGTCGAGGGCAAACTGCGCACGCGCCAGTCTCAAGCCCAGGATGGCAGCGATCGTTTCACCACCGAGGTGATCCTCGACCTGAACGGCACCCTGCAACTGCTCGACAGCCGTGCCGCCGGATCCGGCGATCCGGAGGCGGAATCCTGCCGTGCCCCGGAGCGTCCGTCGTCGGCAACCCCCGCACGGACGCGTCCGAGCGTCCCACGTACCCACGCGCGGCCCTCGGCACCACCAGAGCGGGCGCCACCGCCCGATTTCGACGACGACATCCCCTTCTGACGGCGCGCGGATTCCAGCACGTCACAGATCCCTCGGCACCGAGCTGCCCTCGGTCGTCGACACTTCCCCACCGGGGCACTCGTGCCCCTTGGGGACAGGTGCCCCTCTTCTCGGAGGCACCATGAGCAAGCGTAACCCAACCCCAACCACCCTCCCGGCCTGTCGCCTGGCCATCCCGCAACCGTCCCTCGCCGAGACCGGCCTCGATCCCGCCACCTGGCAGGTCCTGGTCGAGTCCATCTTCCCCGCCGCCAAGACGGTCGAGGGAATCCTCCTGGCCGTGCGCTACTGCCAGGCACGCGGACTGGACGTCATGAAACGCCCGGTCCATGTCGTCCCGATGTGGAGCCGCAGCCTCGGGCGCGAGGTCGAGACCGTCTGGCCCGGCATCGCCGAGGTGCAGACCACCGCCGCGCGCACCGGCCAATGGGCCGGGATGGATCCCGCGCGCTTCGGCCCCGAGCTCAACCGCCGCTTCGCCGGTCGCGCCAAGACCGACGACGGCTGGCAGGAGCAACAGGTCGAGGTGAGCTTTCCCGCCTGGTGCGAGGTCACCGTCTACCGCCTGATCGGCGGGGTACGCTGTCCCTTCACCGAAACGGTGTTCTGGGAAGAGACCTACGCCCGGATGGGCGGCGGCGAGGTGCCCACGGCCATGTGGGTCAAGCGCCCGCGCGGTCAGCTCTTGAAATGCGCCAAGGCGGCGAGCCTGCGCGCGGCCTTTCCCGAGGAGGCGGGCTATACCGCCGAGGAGATGGCCGGTAAGGCGATCGATGGGGATCTGGTCGCCATGACGGTGACGGCATCACCCGTCGATGGCACCACGGGTCCGACGCCAGCCGCCGAGCCAGTCCCGGAGCCCACCGAGCCGGTGGTCCCGGACGTCGACGAGGCCATCCTCACCCAGATCGAGGGACTGGTGATCCGCGCGGCCAAGAGTCGGGCCTGGGCCTCGGCCCAGGACTACTTCAAGGGTCGCTATCAGGGCGAGGTCCTCGCCTACGCGCTGGCTGAGCTGGCCCGCGCCGAGCGCGAGAGCTTCGCTCCCGCCGAGGCCGCCTGAGCGGCCTTCAACCGACCGGCCCGTCCGGTCGCCCATCCCCCACGGGACACCGCTCCCGTGGGGAGTGGTGCGCCCACCGACTGGAGCCTCCCATGAAGATCGTCAATCTCTCCCAGCGCACGCCCGCGTGGCTCGCCTGGCGTGCCCAGGGTGTCACCGCCTCCGAGGCGGCCGTGATCCTCAACCGCTCGCCCTATCAGACGCCCTGGCGCCTGTGGGCCGAGAAGACCGGGCTCTGTCTCCCAGAGGATCTGTCCAACAACCCCTTCGTCCAGCGCGGGCTCGCCCTGGAGGACACCGCCCGCCAGGGCTTCGAGGCACGCCACGACACCTGGCTGCTGCCGGTCTGCGCCGAGCACGCGGACCATCCCGCGCTGCGCTGCTCCTTCGACGGACTGACCGAGACCGGCGAGCCGGTCGAACTCAAGGTGCCGGGCCAGAAGACCTGGGACACCGTGGCCCGCGAGGGCGAAGACAGCCTGGCCTACCGACTCTACTGGGTCCAGGTGCAGTTCCAGCTCGCCGTCGCCGAGGCGGCAAGCGGCTGGCTGGTCTTCGACCCGGTCAAGTCCAATGTCCGGGCGCTGGAGTTTGTCATCGCGCGCGATGCCGGCTTCATCGAGCAGGCGCTGATCCCGGTCTGTCTCCAGTTCCACGAGGCGGTGCGCAAGCAGCCAGGAGCCGACCCCGGACCCGCAGCGGGACTGCTTCGTCCCGATGGGCGAGGAGGCGCTGCAATGGGAGCGCCTGGCGGCCCAGTACCGCGCGGCCGAGCGCCGGGCCAAGGTCCTCGAGGCCGAGCTCAAAGGGCTCAAGGCGCAGATGACCGAGGCCCAGAGCGGACTGGTTGGACTCATGGGCGACTTTCTGCTCGCCGATCAGACCGACCTGCGGGTGCTGCGTTATCGCCAGCAGGGATCGGTGGACTATGCCGACGCACTCGACGCGCTGATGCCGGACCTGGATCCCGCGTGCCTGGAGAGGCACCGCCGACCTGCCAGCGAGCGGGTGCGGGTGACGCTCAAGGGCGACGACGCGGAGCCGGCACCGGCCGAGCCCGACAAGCCCCGACGCCGTCGGCGGAAGTGCGTCAGCCCAAGCGTGCGCGCGCCGTCAGCGGACGATGCCTGCGGCCTCGGTCACCGAGACCACCCTGGAACATGAGCCGATCGGCTACTTCTGACCACCATCCAGCCGTGCCCCACGCGGGCACGGTCTTCACGGAAGAGGGTTTGCCCGTCAGGCTTCACCCGGCCTGAGGGGCCAGCCCTTTCCGACGTGCTCACTGCCTGAGCCCGTCCATCGCCTGCGGGGGCGATCCAGCAAGACCCCGCGCACCACCGCCCGGCCTCGCGCCGACATCCGTCCGCCAGCCCGTGCTGGCTCCACCCCACGGGGAGATTCGTCTCCCCACCGGGGGCGGCGTCTCCCCTTCGCAGGAGAGACGCATGCGCACCACCCAAGGCTTCAACATCGCTCAGACCTTCGGGGTCAATGCCCCCAAGGGCCTGACCATCGAAGGCTTCGCCGACGACGGGCATCCGCAGATCCCCGTCCTCACTCCTTACGTCTTCCGCCAGGGACTCTCCTCGGTGCTGGCCTTTCTGCGCCAGGCCGGGGGCGATGCCTTCCTGCTCACCGGTCCGACTGGCAGCGGCAAGACCTCGCTGATCTGCCAGGTCGCGGCCCGGCTGTACTGGCCAGTCCAATCCGTCGCCTGTCACGGGCGCCTGGAGCTGTCCGATCTGGTCGGGCAGTTCGTGCTGATCGATGGCTCGACCCGCTTCGTCCATGGCCCGCTGGCCATCGCGATGCGCGAGGGTCACCTCCTCATCTTGAACGAGATCGACCTCGTGGACCCGGCGGAGCTGGCCGGACTCAACGACGTCATCGAGGGCCAGCCCCTGGTGATCGCCCAGAACGGGGGCGAGGTCATCCGACCCAACCCGACGTTCCGGGTCTTCGCCACCGGCAACTCGGCCGGTGCCGGCGATCCCACCGGGCTCTATCAGGGCGTGCTGCGCCAGAACCTGGCCCTGCTGGACCGCTTCCGCGTCCTGCAGGTCGGCTATCTGCCGCCGGACGTCGAGCTGGGGGTGTTGGAAACCGCTGCCCCGAGCCTGCCGCGCGAGGTGGCGACCCTGATGATCACCGTCGCCAACGAGGTCCGGCGACTCTTCCTCGGTGAAGTCGCGAGCGGAGCGAAGGCGAGCAGGGCGCCGAGCTGACCGTGACGCTCTCCACCCGCACCCTGGTGCGCTGGGCACGTCTGGCGCTGACCTTCCGCGGGGCGCCGCAGCCGATCGCCTATGCCCTGGAGCAGGCGCTGACCGCACGGGCCGAGCCCGAGCAGCGCGAGGCCATCCACCGGCTCGCCGCCGATGTGATGGGTGACCTCTGGAGCGGAGGGACCACGCCATGAGCGAGCCCTTCCAGCTCTATCGTTACACCCATGCCGATGGCTCGGCCAAGGACTGGGCCTGGCGACGCCGTCAGGACGGCTCCAGCGAAGTGCGCTGGGGTCGCGCCGGACACTTGGCGCAGAGCCGGATCTATCCCGCGAGCCGCTTTGAGCGGCTGCTGCGGACGGTCCAGGCCAAGCTCGCCAAGGGCTATGTCGATCTGGGGATCCGGGATCTGGATGCGCAGGGACGCCTGATCGAGCCCCAGCCCGAACCACCACCCGCACCCAGCGTCCCGACGCCGCCGACACCGGACATCGATCTGTCCGCGCTCGACAGCGACATCGACGACGACTGGTTCTGACCACCCCCAACCACAAGCCGATGGGCTCGCCACAGACCCATCGGGGCCGGTGGTGCGCCCGCTCGGCGGGAGACCACCATGATGACCACCACACTCGATGACACCCTCATCACCCTGACCGAGCGCCTGTCGCTCATCGTCCTGACCGCGAGCATCTGGTCCGGGCGCAAGAAGCTGCGCGCCGATGACCTGGGCCTCAGGCGGGCGAGATCCCCTCTGAGGAGCTGGTCTCGCTCGGCAGCAAGCGACTCTGCAATCCGGACGCGCTGCGCGTCTTTCACACCCTCAAGGGCCAGGCCGAGCGCGCCTGCCTCAAGGTCGGCACCCGCTTCCTCGGCGGCTATCTGGTCCCCAACGACCAGGTGGACGCTCTGTGCGCGGTGCTCGACGGACTCAAACGCGACTTCGAGCACGAGGTCCAGTCCTTCCTGGCCGAGTACGACCGGGAGATCGCCGATTGGATCGCCCGGCATCCCGACTGGGAGCGGCAGCTGCGTGCCGCCGTGGACCCGGCCGAGGTGATCGGGAAGCGCTTCTCCTTCCGCTACCGTCCGTTGGTCATTCAGCCGGCCGACGGGCATCGCGAGACCCTGGCGGAGGATGTCGCCGAGATCGGTCACAGCCTCTTCCACGAGGTCGCGCAGATCGCTGTCGTCGCTGGAAAAGAGCCTGGTCGGCAAGGACAGCCATGACCCAACGCGCGCTCGGGACCTTCCGGCGCATCCAGGAGAAGCTCGCCGTGCTGTCGTTCGTCGACCCACGGATCCAGCCGATCCTGGCGCTGGTGGAGGGTTTTCTGAGCCGGGTGCCCAGGCGTGGTCCCATCAGCGGGGCACTGTTCCAGGAGGGCTTCGGCCTCTGGCTGCTGCTCTGCGACGAGGCGCGTCTGGCCCGGCATGGAGCGGGGCGGCTGGCGGGTGATGTCGAGTCCGAAGTCGAGACCCCGGACGCTGATCCGGACGATGACCGAGCTGGCGGACCGTGTGCGACCGCTCACCGGGACCTCGATGACCTTGCTCGATGACCGAGGTGGATTCCTCGGTCCGTCGGTCACCATCCAGCAGACGCGGACAGCGAAGCTGCCGACAGACGGCGAGACGCGAAGCACGAGACGTTGGACTGCTTCTTCTGACCCAATCCGCCCCGCCAGGGGCGATCCAACCGCCGCTGGCAATCGCCAGCGGTCTTCAACCCATCGGGGTGCAGCGCGCCCCGGTGGGGCGGCTGTGTTCCCGCACCGGAGAGACAGCATGCACACCAAGACCCTGCATCAAGCCATGCCCATCGTCGCCACCGCGCTCGCACGCAAGTTCGGCGTCGCGGTGATCGTCGGCGGCACCCAGGCGCAGACCGACGGACACACCATCTGGCTGCCGGATCTGCCGGCGGCATCCAACCTGCGCCCGGTCGCCTGGGGCTTCCTGGCCCATGAGGCGAGCCATGTCCGCCATACCGACATGGCGGTGTTCCAGAGCGCGGGCGCGGCCTCGCCGCTACGCCAACATCTGCTCAACATCCTGGAGGACATCCGCATCGAGCGGGCCATCCGGCATCAGTACCCCGGCACCCGCGCGACGCTGGAGCGCGTCGTCGACTGGATGCTGGCCGAGGGGCAGCTCAAGATCCCTGAGGCCGATGCGCATCCGGCGCGGATTCTGACCGGCTTTCTGCTGCTCAGTCTGCGTGCCCGGGCGCTGGGTCAAACGGCTCTGATCCCGCATGCCACGGCGGCAGAGCAGGTGCTACGTCAGACCTTCCCGGCCTCGCTGGTCCATCGTCTGTTGGGTCTGATGAGTCGGGTCGGAGGGCTGACGAGCACCGCCGAGGCCGCCGCACTGGCGGTGCAAATCGAAGGGCTGCTCGAAGAGGAGGCCGAGGCGGCAGCCGCCGACTAACCAAGCCAGCGATGGCGATTCGGGTCAATCCGACGAGGCCAACGATGAGGCGGCCGGGCAGGGCGGTCCTGGAGTCGATCCAGAGACCGCCGAGACGGACGCAGAGAACGCGGCTGATCCCAGTCCCGCCGATGGTGCCACGGACGATGAGACGGCCGAGGAAGACCGTGCGGACTCGGGTGATGCCGAATCCGGTCCCGATGGTGAATCGGGGGATGACACAGCCGATGGCGATACGAACGGCGACGGCGCTTCGGGACAGTCCGATGCCCAGGACCCGGTCGATCAGATCCGCCAAGCCCTCGCGGCCACGGCGGACGATCTGGACGGTGATCTGTTCGAGGCGGCCCGCCTCATGCTGGGTCAGGCCGATGCCGAAGGCTCCAGCCCGTTGCTGCTGCCGGCGGCCGAGGAGGCCAACGCCGATCCGCTCCGCGGCAGCTCCTCCTCGCGGAGGCTCAGGAGACCTCGCGGACGCTGATCACCCGGCTCCAGGGTCTGGTGCAGGCGAGCCGCTTCGACCGGCCCTTGCCGGTCCATCAGGGGCGCAAGCTCATCCCCAACCGGCTGCATCGGGCCGGCGTGGGGGAGGGACGGCTCTTCGCGCGCAAGACGGCGCGGACGACGCCCAACACCGCCGTGCATCTGCTGGTCGATCTGTCGGGCTCCATGTCGCGTCCGGTGACACCCAGCCTGCGCGCCTATCGCGTGGCCCTGGATGCCGCGCTCGCCTTGGCCTTGGCGCTGGACAGCATTCCCGGCGTCTCGGTGGCGGTGACCGCTTTTCCGGGCGAGTCTGGGGATGAGGAGACGGTCACCCGTCTGCTCCAGCACGGACAGCGCCCGGCGATGCGGGCCGGCGCCTTCGCGCAATCGCCCCGTGGCAGCACGCCCCTGGCGCAAGGGCTGTGGTTTGCGGCGGCGGATCTGCTGCTGCGGCCGGAGCCCCGGCGTCTCATCCTGACCCTGACCGACGGCGAGCCCGATGATTGGGGGCTGGCGGGTTCGGTCATCGCGCAGTGCGAGCAGGCGGGCCTGGAGCTGTCCGGGCTTGGCATCCAGCACGACGTCTCATCGCTATTCCGGCACAGCCGGGTGATCGAGGCGGTCGACGACCTCAAGCAGGCCCTGTTCGGGCTGGCCGAGCGGCTGCTGGTCTAGGGCGTCTCGCTTGTTCTTCCAATCCGTCTTTGCCCGACGGCGGCCGGATCACCTGCACGGGATAACTCTGCGAGTGGTGATCCCGGCCGCCGTTCTGGGCCAGCCATTGATGTTCCGACAGATGAGCTCCGGGGATCCGCCCCGGAGCCTGTCCACTCGACCGCCTGGTCTTGACGGTCGAGTGGACAGGTTCGCCTGCACAGTTCATGGTGGCTGGCGAAAGCGTCTGGCACGCTTGCCCTGGCTCGTTTTCCGGTCTGCTCTCATAATTCACGGGGCGATCTGCCTTTTGGCACATCGAGATCCCTCGCTTCCAATACCCCTGAATCGATCCTATGAGCCTGTTTGAGAAAGTAAGTGACCCACCATCAATCGCAGCTCGGCCACTGCCTCAATCAGCGATTGACGCCGCGCTGACAGCTCAACTTGCCGTCGCCTGGGCGGGTGAGGGCGGGGAGGATCGGCGGCTCGGATGGTGGCGCTCGGACCTGGTGTCCGAGTTCAGTGGCGAAGATCTCTTTAGGCGTCTCCTCCCTCACCGCTGGCAATGGGCGGTTCTGCAGGGCGCGCGCGAGGCGGCTCGGATCAAGGATGCGGAGCGACGTATCCAGGATCATGACCCGGACCAGATTTTGTCGCTCTACCATTTAGGCTTCGAGCTCGATGAGCGGATCGAAGACCGACTGCAATGCCTCAAGGGCTTGGGGGAGCCTCCTCGTGAAGTGCTCCCAGGGCTCGCCGATGTCATTGAGCCAGACTGGAATCGCGATCACTTCCTCGATTGGATTCAGGGGCACGGCGAAGTGGAGACCACAGTGACCCCGGCAGGTCGTCGCCTCAAAGGTCCTGGCACTGCAAGTCTCGATCAGTTGGTGTGTCGCTTCGTCGCGGCTCTCGCCCCGCTCGGGGACGCCTATCCGTTGCCGCATGTCCGGAGGACGGCTTGATGCCGGTGTCTTGCCGAGGCGACCCAGTCGCATGCGCGTCTGCTCAAATGTACGCTGGCGATCGAGGATTCACGGGCCTACTGGTCGCGGACCGATGGTACTGGGTCCGTTACCTCACGCCAGGCGTTCGATGAATACTGGTTCGGAGCGCGCAGTCTAGGGCGCATCGAGGTCTTGCTAGCCAGCTTGCGCGCACGCTTCGATGCCTTTCCTCCGGCCTTGGACGTCCTGCACCGTTGGTCTCGGATGGGACCCGAGACGCGGCGGATCATCTGTCACTGGCATCTGCAGCTGGTGGACCCGCTCTATCGGGCCTTCACCGGTGACTATCTGGTCGAGCGGCGTGGCGATCTGCGTCCAGAGGTGACACGCGACGGCGTGGTCCGTTGGCTCGATCTTCAGAGCACCGCGCATTGGACGCTGTCCACCCGCATCGAGTATGCCGGCAAGCTGCTGTCGACCGCCCTTGCCGCCGGACTCGTCGCGTCGAATCGTGACCCACGCCGGCTTCTGACGCCTCGGGTCGAGGATGAGGCATTGGAATACCTCCTCTATCTCCTGCGGGGCATCCAGATCACCGGGACATTGCTCGACAACCCCTATTTTGCTTCGGTCGGGTTTGCGGGTAGTGCTTTGGAGGAGCGAGTGCGGCGGTTGCCTGGAATCCGCTTTCGTCGTCAAGGTGACTTGATCGATTTCGGCTGGCTCTACCCGAGCCTCGATGCCTGGGCGGACGCCAATCTTGGCACCGATCTTCCGCTGCGGGCCGCAGGGGGTATTGGGTGACCCTGCCCCTGTTCATGCCCTCTTCCTTACAGGACGGCTTCAGCGCCTTGCGGCGCGATCTCATTCACGAGGACGGACCGCGCATCAGCACCATGCGCAACTATCGGTTCGCGATCCTTCAATACGACCCGGCCGAGGAGTTCAAGCTGCGTGCTGAGGTTCAGCGGCTCAGTGCCGATCTGATCGCCAGCGGCTGGATGGTGCTGTCGATCAGTCTCCAGCGCTTGCTGCTGGAGCGTATCCGGAGGCAGGGGCCAGAGTGGGTCGACCGTGTGATCCAGATGGAGCGGCAGATGGCCCATATCGCCCCCGAGCGCGGACTCAATTATCTCAAGTCCAAGCTTACGCCCTTGATCGAAGGCCCCGATGGGCTCGCCGCCGATTGCAGCCGTCTCATCAGCGCGCATGCCGACCAGCATCCGGAGACGCTTGACCGGACCCTGGCGCTGATCGGCCGCGCCGGGGCGCTCTATCCCTTCTTCCGCTCCTCGGCACTGCTACGTCATCTCGACGGCCGCACCCGTGGGGTCCCGGTGGTCCTGCTCTATCCCGGTAAGAAACAGGGCAGCAAGGGCCTCTCCTTCATGGGTATGCTCAACCCGGACAGCGACTACCGCCCGCGCATCTATCCCTAGGAGTCCCCGATCAGCATGGACATTCGCGATCTTTTCGTCTCTGACGTCACCAGAGACATTCCGCCGGTCGTCTATTTCCACGAGCAGAGTCCCGAGAAGCTCGCCGCCGAAGTTTCCGAGTACATCATCACCGGCGGTTGGCCCGAGGATCACCCCAATCATCGACGTGTCCCGGATGGCATCCACGAGCAATACGTCCGTTTGCTGACCCACATCGTCTCCGAGCTAGACAAGCCCGGTGGTCCCGAGCTGCCGAACATCTGGTGCGCTGGCTTTTACGGGTCGGGCAAGTCGAGCTTCGCCAAGCTGCTGGGTCTCTCGCTCGACGGCGTGTCGCTGCCGGACGGGACCTCCCTCTCCGAGGGCTGGCTGCGCCGTGACACCTCGCCAAGGGCCGCCGAGCTGCGCTCTGCCTGGCAGGCGCTGCGCCAGCGAATCGACCCCATCGCCGTGGTCTTCGACATCGGTGGCACGGCGCGCGACAACGAGCACATCCACGCGGCCGCCGTGCGTCAGGTCCAGAAGCGGCTCGGCTATTGCGCCACCGAGGCACTCGTCGCCGACTTCGAGCTGCGGCTCGAGCGTGACGGTGAGTGGGCGCGCTTCGAGCGCACGGCCGAAGAGGTGCTGGGACATCCATGGTCCGAGGTCAAGGACAAAGCCCTGGCGGAGGAGGACTTCTCGCTGGTCCTGTCGGTCCTGTATCCCGAGCGCTACACCGATCCCATGAGCTGGTTCACCAGCCGCGGGGGCACCCATCAGCGTGCCGAGTCCCCCGAGGAGGCCGTCGCCGCCATCCGGGACATGCTCCGCTTCCGACGCCCCGGCGCGACACTCTTCCTGGTGATCGACGAGGTCTCGCAATATGTCCTCGCCAGCAAGGATCGCGTCGACCGGCTGCGCGCCTTCGCCACCGCGCTGGGCGCGACCCTCAAGGGGCAGGCCTGGCTGCTGGCGCTCGGCCAGCAGAAGCTGGACGAGGAGGCCGACGACTCCTTCCTGGTCTGGGCCAAGGACCGCTTCCCGCCCAAGCTGCGGGTGCATCTGGCGCCGACCAACATCCGCGACGTCGTGCACCGGCGCTTGCTGCAGAAGAGGCCCGAGGTCGAGCCCGACCTGCGCGAGCTCTTCGAGCGTCATCGCCCCGATCTCAAGCTGTTTGCCTATGGCTGCGAGACGGTCACCGCGGAGGACTTCGTCGAGTGCTACCCGATGCTCCCCGGGCACATCGACCTGATTCTGCAGATCACCACCGCGCTGCGCACCCGCTCGGCCCGCGCTCAGGGCGACGATCAGGCCATCCGCGGACTGCTGCAATTGCTCGGCGAGCTGTTTCGCGATCAGAAGCTTGCCGACCAACCGGTCGGGGCGCTGGTGACACTCGACCAGATCTATGAGGTCCAGCACACGGCGCTCGACTCGGATGTTCAGGCCACCATGGCGCGCATCCTCGGCCAATGTAGCGCGGACGCCGATGCCTTACTGGTGCGGGCCGCCAAGGCCGTCGCCCTGCTGGAACTGATCCAGGAGACCCTGCCCACCGACGCCCGACTGGTCGCCCAATGTCTCTACGACCGTCTCGATCGCGGCAACCAGCTCGCGACGGTCACCGAGGCGTTGGAAGAGCTGCGCCGGCGCAACCTGCTGGGATACTCGGAGAAGCAGGGCTACAAGATCCAGTCGTCGGCCGGGGAGGAATGGGAGCGCGAGCGGCGCGACATCGGTGTGGCCCGCGAGACACTGACCGCGATCGTGCAGGAAGGACTCAAGCACCTGCTGTCGGAGCCTGAGCGCCCCCGTCTCCAGGGTCGTCCATTCCCCTGGGCCGGTGTCTTCTCCGATGGTCGCCGTGCCGATGATCTGACCCTGATCGACCCGCGCGACGAGGCTGCCTTGCGCGTCGATTGCCGCTTCCTGGCCAGCGAAGAGCGGACCGAAAGCACCTGGGTGCGCCGCAGCGCCGAGTCGTCGCTCGCCGATCGGCTGATCTGGGTCGCCGGCGAGAGCGAGACGGTCGAGCAGTTGTCCCGGGAGCTGCATCGCTCGCGCGCCATGGTCAGCAAGTACGAGCCCCGTCGGGAGTCACTGAGCGGCGCGCGCAAGCTGCTCTTGCAGCAGGAAAAGAATCGGATCGAGGACATCGAGACGCGGGTACGCGAGGCCATCGCGGTGGCCTGGATGGCGGGGCGCCTCTACTTCCGTGGGCGCGCCCTGGCCCCCAGGGATCAGGGCGGCAGCTTCGGGACCGCGGTCAATGGCGCCGCGACCCTGATCCTCCCCGAGCTCTATCCGCACTTCATCGCCACCCAGATTCTGCCCGCCGAGCTCATGCCCCTGATCGCAGCCGAGCTGGCCGGACCCTCGCCCAAGTTTCTTTCCGGCGAGCTGGGCATCCTTGAACTCGATTCCGGACGCTACGTCCCCGCCTGCAGCGGTGTGGTGCCGCGGCGGGTTCAGGAGCGGATCGAATCGGAGGGCGGTCTGGCAGGGACGTCTTTGCTTGCCTGGTTCGGCGGGCCGCCCTACGGCTATACCGCCAACGTCGTCAAGGCGTGCGTCACGGGCTTGTTGCGTGCCGGCAAGGTGCGGATCCAGCCCGAGGGTGGCAACGAGATCACCGCCATCCGCGATGCCGGGGTGCGCGACCTCTTCGAGAAAGACCGAGCCTTTCGCCGCGCCACCTTTTTTCCGGCCGGCGAGGACGATATCGGCTTCCGGGCGCGGGCGCGCATCTGCAAGTTCTTCGAGGAGCGGCTCCAGCATCCGATGGAGCGCGAGGATCATGCGATCGCCGATGCCGTCGGCCAGTATTTCCCCGCCCTGGCCCAACAGCAGCGAGCCGTCCTGACGAATCTGGACCGGCTGCCGGGCGAGCGCCGTGATCCGGATCTGCTGCGCAACCTGGGCGAGGCATTGGAACAGTGCGTCAGTGTCTGTCGCCAGACCAAGCCGACCGTCAAACTGGTCAAGAAATGGCTCGACGTCCTGAGTGACGGCGTGCAACAGCTCCAGATGCTCGCCGCCGAGCTGACTTCGGAAGCCATCCAGGCGGTCGGCGCGCTGCATCAGGTCTTGACCGTCCAGGCCGCACAGCTCGCTGAGATCGGCAGCCTGACGCCGGAGATCGAAGCCATCATGGCGCGGCTGACCGAGGAACTCGCCGCCGAGCGCCCCTGGCGCGATATCGCCGCGCTGGAGCCCGCGCTGGAGACGATCCGATCGGCCTATCGCGCGGAGCGTGAGCGCCTGCTGCAATGGCAGGAGCAGCAGGCTGAGCAGGCCCGCGCGCGGGTCAAGTCGCGCATGGGCTTCAGCACCCTCACCGCCGACCAGTCTCACCGCGTGCTGCGGCCCCTGACGCGCGCCGTGACCGACACCACCGCCGAGGCCGTGGCGCCCGCCTTGAGCCAGCTCCATGACCCCTTCCTTCTGGCCCTGCAGCGAGCAGAGGAGGAGGCCGATGACACGCTCGACGAGATCCTGAGCGAAGGGGAGCAGCCGCTGGTCAAGCGTGTCGATCTGCGGCTGCGTAACCGCGAGCTGACCAGCGAGGCCGAGGTCGATGCGCTGCTCAGCGAGATCCGGGCACAGCTTCTGGAGCAATTGCACGCGGGGGCACGGGTGCGTCTGCTGTAGGGTATGCATCGCGCACCTTATTTCGCTTGGGCGCAGTGCTCCCGGCAGGCAGGCCTAAGCCTCGGTCAACTCGATCCGAAGACGTTTTCCCAAGGCATTGGCCGCGCCGGTGAGTGTGGTCAGCGTCAGACTGGTGTCGGTCTCGTCGAGCAGGCGATTGAGTGCGGCTCGGCTGGTGTGCATTTTGGCCGCCAAGGCGGTCTTCGTCAGATGCTGGGTCTTCATCTCTTGTGCGATCTGCCAAGCCAGCACACGCTTGACCGCGACGGCCGTTGTCTCTTCCAACAGCGATTCCTCGGCCAGGAAATCATCGAACCGGCTACCGAAATGTTGATTCATGGTGACCTCTTAAGTTGCTTCAATCTGGCCTTGGCGAGATCCAGGTCGTCTTGAGGTGTCGTCTGCGATTTCTTGATGAACCCGTGCAGTAGAACCATCACATTGCCCTCGACAGTGAAGAGGACTCGGGCGATGCGGTCCGTCAGTCGAATCCGAATCTCCCAGAGATCCTTTCCCAGCTTCCGGACCAGAGGCATTCCCAAGGGCCAACCGAACTGGACGGTCTTGATGTCTTCTCCGATCGTGCGTCGGTCCGTTGCCGGTAGGGATTTCAACCAATCTCGCACTGGCTCCGTGCCACCGCCAGTGGTCATGAAGAAGCGCACATCGAGGACAGGCATATTCATGCCCGAATCGTACCAAAATTGGTTCGGTGCGTGAAGGATTACCCGATATCCCATGGTCGCTGCCGTTCATCTCTCCCTTGTTCAATGCGTCGAAACAGGCTGTAATTACCCCGATAATTACAGCCGCTGAGCGCCATCATGATCGAACTGAAAGTCGTCAGAGTCGGCAACTCCCTGGGCGTGCGTCTGCCTCGCGAGGCGCTGAATCGTCTGCACCTCGAAGACGGTGATCGGGTGATCCTCACCGAGTCGCCCGACGGCGGTTATCGCCTGACGCCCTATGACCCCGACTTCGAGCGCCAGATGAAGGTTGCCGAAGAAGGCATGCGCCGCTATCGCAACACCCTCAAGGTCCTGTCGGAATGACCGAGCCGGTCTGGGTCAGACAGGATGTCATGCTGTCGATCCATGAGCGCCTGCTGGCCGATCATGGCGGACCATCGGGACTCCGCGATGGTGGGTTGCTGGAATCCGCTCTGGCACGGCCACGACAGATCCTCGCCTATGGCGAGCCTGACCTTGCCGATCTCGCCGCGGCCTATGCCGCCGGCATTATTCGCAATCATCCCTTCGTGGACGGAAACAAGCGCTCGGGCTTCATGGCCGCCTACGTGTTTCTCACCTGCAATGGTCTCTTATTGACCGCGAGCGAGGCGACGGCGACCCAGGCCGTGCTCGACCTGGCGGCGGGAAAGATCCCGGAGGACGCTTTCGCGCAATGGCTGCGAGACCATGTCGAAGGAATCGATGTCCAATGACCCCCGCCGCCAAGAATGCTCTCGCGACGACCATCCGCGCCCTGCGCGAGCGTCTGCTCGCCGATCTGCATGCCGCGACCGAGTCCGCCTACCGTCTGTCCATCCGCGTTCAGGATGCGGGTCTAAGCGAGGCGGCACAGGCTCGGCGTCGGCGTCTGGAGGGCTGGATCGCCGAGCAGCGGCGTGCCCAGCCGAACGCCGAGATCGCACGGGACGACGATGACTTCCGCCGCGAGGTCGAGAAGCAGGCCGCCTACACCCTGCTCAATCGGCTGGTCATCCTGCGGCTGATGGAGGCCGGCCGGCGGCTCCGGCATGAGAAGCCGCTGCGGCCCCGGTCGTCACCGGCGGCTGGGAGAGCCAGGCCTACAAGGACTTTCGCCAGCTCGCCCCGGCGCTGGTGCGCGGCGACGAGACCGAGGGCTATGCCTTTCTGCTTCAGCTGGTCTTCGAGGATCTGGCCACCGACCTGCCCGGACTGTACGGTCCGGCGGGCGTGGCCGATCTGGTGCCCGATCCCGACCGCCACGCTGCGCCACGTGGTCGAGGCGCTCGACGATCCGGAGCTGGAATCCTGCTGGACCGACGACATGACGCTCGGCTGGGTCTACCAGTACTGGAACGACCCGGAGCGCGAGGCGCTCGACGCCAAGCTGAACGCGCGGCGGCAAGGTCGAGCCGCACGAGATCGCCAGCAAGACGCAGATGTTCACCGAGCGCTACATGGTCGACTGGCTGCTGCAGAACAGCCTGGGCCCGATGTGGCTGGCGATGTGCAAGAAGCACGGCTGGACGCCCGAGGTCGAGGCCGACGGCACGCTGGAGCGACTGGAAGAGCGCCGCGTCGAGTGGCGGGCCAAGCGCGAGGCGGGCGAGGTGTCGCTGACCGAGCTGATGCCGCTGCACACCGACGCCGAGCGGCGCTGGGCCTACTACGTGCCGCAGCCGATCCCCGACGACGCCGTCGAGCACGCGCCCGCCAGCGTGCGCGACCTGAAGATCCTCGACCCGGCGGTGGGCTCCGGCCACTTTCTGGTGGTCGCGTTCGATCTGTTGGTTCGCGCCTGTACCGCGAGGAGGCGCGCGGCATCGCGGGTAAGGTCGAGCGCCGCGCTTCAGGCGGAATCGCAACCGGCGGAAGCTGGCAGCTACGAGCCGAATGGACCGACCGCGCCATCGTCGAGCGCATCCTGGAGCACAACCTGCACGGCATCGACCTCGACCCGCGCGCGGTGCAGATCGCCGCGGCGGCGCTGTGGCTCAAGGCGCAGCCGACTTGCGCCCGAGGCCCGGCCCGAGCGGCTCAACCTGGTCGCCTCGAACCTGCGGCTGGCGAGCCTGCCGGACGACGACCCGGCGCTGGTCGAGTTGCGCCGCGAGGTGGAGCGCGAGACCGGGATTCCCGCCGCGCTGACCGACACGATCGTCCATGCACTGCGCGGCGCCGACCATCTGGGCAGCCTGCTGCAAGGTCGACGCGCGCGGTCGAGGAGGCATTGGAGCGGCACGACACCGAGCTGGGCCGCGAGCTGCCCGCGCAGGGCGATCTGTTCGCGGGATTCGCGGAGCCGCAACGGACATGCCACTCGACCGCGACGAGGCGCGGGCGAGCGTGCTGGACCGGCTGGAAGCGCTTCCTGGCCCGGCACACCGGCGGCGACGATCTCGGCCTGCGACTGCGCGGCGAGCAACTGGCCGCCGGCGTGCGCTTCGTGCGGATGGTGCGGGAAGGGACGCTACGACCTGGTCGTCGCCAATCCGCCGTACCAGGGCACGTCCAAGATGGCCGACGCGCGCTACGTCGAAGCGGCACTATCCGCTCGGCAAGGCCGATCTCTATGCCGCGTTTCTGCTGCGCGGGCTGCAGCTGGTTCGCGAGGGTGGCGTGTCGGCCATGCTCACCATGCGCAACTGGATGTTCATCAAGCAGTATGCGGCGCTGCGGGCGCATCTGCTGGAGCGGTTCGATCTGCGGGCGTTGGGGGATTTCGATCGCGGTGCGTTCGACGATGTGCCGGATGAGGTCGTGAGTGTGGCCGTGAGCGTCTTCCGCAAGAGTGAGACTTGCGGCGAGAGCGTGGCGATCTGTCCGACGCCGCGGGATGATCGGTCACGGGATGGCGAGCGGACGCAACGGAAGCGGGCGGCGACGGTGTGTCAGGTTGGGCGGTACGAGTTCGATGCGGCGGCTTTGAAGGTCGTGCCTGAGTGGCCGGTGGTGTATTGGTGGGACGAGAAGTTCATCGAAGTCTATCTATCCGACCCACTTGTGGAAACAGAATGCCCGGCGAGGTTTGGGCTAACAAGTGGTGATAACCCAAGATTCTATCGCTATGCTTGGGAAATTCCGGCATGCTCAATAGCCGAAGAAGCAGGGGATTGGCCGTGGGTTCCATTAGTGCACGGGGCGAAAGGCACCAAATGGATGGATTCTCCAAATTACGTTATCAAATGGCGGTTCAATGGCGCAGAAGTAAAGGCTAAGTCCGAATATCAATACGGGGTAGTGCCCCGGCCTATATGATGGCAATCAAGCTAAGCTCTTGATAACGAAAGCGTGACGGATATCTATATCCTATAGGTTGTGGCACTACCGTTATTTTAATAGTATTTATATCTTTTTAATTGTAAGCATTCTCGTATTGAACATAGATGGCACGGTCCCTGTTGCGTGAGCAAGAGTCCCCAAGAAACTCACCAAACTCACCAAACTCACATCGGTCGCTTCGCCGTGGCACCAACGCCAACGCCGTAGACTTCACCCGCTTATTCCCGCCCAGCCGATCCGAGTCAGCGAATCAGCTCCACGCCCGGGGAACGCCGGTGATGCGGAGCGCCCAGAGAAGTGTTGAACGCCTCAGACGCGTGGTGAACCGATCGCGGCCGAGACACCAAAGCCTCAGCCTGAAGGCCGCGCCAACCATTTCAACAGGGTCGCGAACAGCGCCTCCGGATCGACCGGTTTGGCGATGAAGTCGTTCATCCCGGCGTCGAAGCAGCGTGCCTTGTCCTCGGCAAAGGCATTCGCCGTCAAGGCGAGGATCGGCACCTCGACGCGGTTGGGCAACTGCCGGATCCGGCGCGTCGCCTCCAGCCCATCCAGGTTGGGCATCTGCATGTCCATCAAGATCAGGTCATAGTCGTGGCGGCGGGCCAGCTCCACGGCTTGCACCCCATCCTCGGCCATCTCGATCACCATCCCAAGATCCTTCAGGAGTTCGCAGGTCACCTCGCGATTGATCGGTTCATCCTCGACCAGCAGGATCCGGCGGCCCGGGTAGTCCCGGCGCGAGGATGGCTTCGGCGGAACCGCTCGGCGTTGCGGGCGCCGTGTCCGTTGAGCGACGCGACCTTGCTTGAGCCGCGCCGTGAACCAGAAGGTACTGCCCACGCCCGGGCGTACTGACCACGCCGGCCTCGCCGCCCATCAACTGCGCCAGCTTTCTGGTGATGGCCAACCCCAGCCCGGTGCCGCCATAGTGGCGGGTGATCGAGTTGTCGGCCTGCTCGAAGGCCGAAAAGAGCTTGGGAAGGATCTCCGGGGCAATGCCGATGCCGGTGTCCTGCACCTCGAAGCGGACCAGCACGCTGTCGTTGCGTCTCCGCTCGATCCGCGTGCGCAGGGTGACGGTTCCGGTCTCGGTGAACTTGATCGCATTGGTCGGCGTAGTTCAGCAAGGCCTGCTGGAGCCGGGTGGGGTCGCCCAGCAGCGGATGGGGTAGCGGTTGCGTTTCGACGGCCAGCTCGAGCCCCTTGGCCTGAGCGCGCTCGAAGAGCAGGGAAGCGACATTGGCGGTGAGGCTGCCAACGTTCACCTCGGTGTCGTCGAGGGCGAACTTGCCGGCCTCGATCTTGGAGAGATCCAGGACGGCATTGATGATGTCCAGCAGATGCTGTCCGGCGGCATCGATGGTGTCGAGCCGTCCGGCCTGCTGCGGCGTGACACCGGAGCGCTTGAGCAGATGTGCCATCCCGGTGATGGCATTGAGCGGGGTGCGGATCTCGTGGCTCATGTTGGCGAGGAAGGCGCTCTTGGCGACATTCGCCGTTTCGGCCGCCTCCTTGGCGATCACCAGCTCGCGGGTGCGCGCGTCGACCAGCTGTTCCAGATGCTGGCGGTAGCGCTCCAGTTCCGTCGGCGGCGGCCTTTTGTTCGCTGATGTCGACACAGAACCCGATATAGCCGAGAAAAGTCCCCTGGCTGTCAAAGCGCGGAGTGCCGTCGTCTCGGATCCAGTGATCGGTGCCATCGGCATGGCGCAGGCGGTAATCCATGCTAAAGGGTTGGCGCCGATCGAACGCCGTGACATAGGTCTGCAGACAGCGGTCGAAGTCCTGCGGATGCACACCCTCCGCCCAGCCGTTGCCCAGTTCCTGTTCCAGCGTCCGTCCGGTAAAGCGCAACCAGGGTTCGTTGAAGTAGTTGCACAGCTTGTCCTGCCCGGAGGTCCAGATCAGCGTCGAACCGCCATTGGCCAGGGTGCGGAAATGCTGTTCGCTCTCGCGCAGTGCTTCCTCGGCAAACAGGCGTTCCAATTCACCCACCGCGCGGATCGCCACCTGTTGCAAGACCATTTCCGCAAAGGGGCGATTGTCCAACGGCGTCCGTCCGATCAGCTCGATCAGGCCGATCGGCTGGCCGGTATGGCTCCAGAGCGTGGTCCCGAGATAACTTTCCGCGCGCAACGCTTGAGGCACCGGGTCGCGCGGGAAGCACTGACAGACGCGGGCCGGGAAGCAACGGCCCTGGTGGCCGACGACGTCACTACAGGGGGTGTCCTGCACGGCATGGGTGATGTTGTCCTTGAACTGTCCATCGCACCAAACGGCCAGCGTACGGGCATGCAAGCCATCCCCATCGAGGCGAGCGATGCGCACGCAGAACACGTCCAACCGTTCAGCCAGGTCGCGCGCTAACGCATGAAAAAAAGACGGCTCCGTGACCGTGCTGATCGTGCGCGCCAAGAAGGTTTGAATCTCCTCGGCCTGCTTGCGTTCGGTGATGTCGAAGAAGGTCACGACGATCTGCTGGAGTTGGCCCTGCTCGTCCTGGATGGGATGTGCCTCATACTGCACCCAGGTCGGTCCTTTGCGGTCGGGCCTGAGAATGCCCAAGATCAAATGGCGCGTCGCAACACCTGACGCGGCGACGCGATGCACCGGGTACTCCTCCGCTGGCATCCGGGTACCGTCTTCGCGAATGAAACACCACGCCGGATCAATGGCCGTGACGCCACGCATCTGTGCGCTCGTCAACCCCAAAAGGTGCGAGGCCATCGGATTGGAGAGCAAGATACCGGTGTCGGGTCCATGCACCACCACTCCGGCAATGAGGTTGTCAAACAGACTGCGGTAATTTCGCTCGCTCTCGCGCAGTGCCGCTTCCACCTGAAGCCGTTCGCTGATATCGGTCCCGATACCGACCATGGCGACGGGGTGGCCCGCCTGGTCTTTGACCAGCGTGGTGCGCAAATCGAGGATGAGGGACGAACCATCGGACCGGTCGTTGACCACCTTGCCAGTCCAAGCCCCTTGCCTCAGCGTGGCGTCGACGATTTCCTGTTGGGTCGCATCGGCCTGGGGGCTTTCACCATAGACCGAGACATGTTGGCCAATCCTGGCGGCGGGGGACAGTTTCAGCGCCTCGGCTTCCGTCCGGTTGACGTAGGTCACGACGCCGTGCAGATCGGTGATGGTGACATGATCTTGGAGTTGATCGAGCACCAGCGCCTGGAGACGGAGCTGAGCCTCGTCCTGCTTGCGCTGGGTGATGTCATCGACAATGACGACGAAGTGTTCGGGTTGCGGACAAAAGACCTGAATCGAAAACCACTTGTTGAGGGTCTGGACCGCGAGCTCGAAGCGTTCCGGTGGGCCACCGGCGGCCACGCGCCCGTAGATCTCGAACAGCCGGGGATCCGCCTCACGGATGCCGGGAATGACCTCGGTGATGCGCTGGCCACGGATCTGGCCCAGTCCGGTTTGCACATGGAAAGCGGGGTTGGTGTAGAGATGGATGTAGTCGGATGGAACGCCCTCCTCGAACAGCATCCGACACACGGCGACGCCGTTGGGCATGAGATCCAGCACCTTGGCGCACAGGTCGCTGGGCACCGCCGGCTCACCATCGACCAGCGCTGACAGGCCGTTCAGCGGATCGAAGCGGCTGGTCTCGGTCGTTGACATACGCCGCCTCCCGAAGGCGTGTTCTTGGTTGGAAGGGAGGAACGTCGAGCAACGGCATCCCCTTCAGCGCTGACAAGCATACGCCGAAACTCATCGGGTCAGGAGGGACGCTGGTTGCACCTCGGCCAGGCGTCGTCCTGGATCGCAACGGCACGACAACCCGTCACGACGCCAGGGTACAGACGCGATTGCGTCCACGGTCTTTGGCCTGGTAGAGCGCCTCGTCCGCCTGCTTGAAGAGTAGATCGAGCTCGCTCCTTGGCGAGACAAAGGCCGTCAAGCCAAAGGACGCGGTGATGCGCACAGGCGCCCCCGGAGACATCGCCATCTCGGCCTGCTCGACGGCGACTCTGACCCGCTCCAGTACCTCCTTGGCTTCGGGAAGCGCGGTATTGGGGAACAAAATGGCGAACTCTTCGCCCCCAATCCGTCCTAAGGTGTCGGTCGCGCGCACCGTCTGTTGACAGACCGTGCAGAAGTTCTTTAAGACCGTGTCACCCGTCTGATGCCCATTGGTGTCGTTGACGTTTTTGAACCAATCCAGATCGACCACGGCCAGCGCAAACGGGGCTTTGTAACGCTTCGCGCGTTCGATCTCGCGGCTGACGAATTCCATGAAGGCGCGCCGATTCGCAATTCCTGTCAGCACATCCGTGGTCGCCTGCCGATCCAGTTCTCGCTGGAGAAAGTGAACGCGCCAGACCACCACCGCCGCCGTTGCGAGCACCAGGGTCACCAGGAGCGCGATCACGTTGAAGACCTGCGTCATCATGTGCTGCGAAGCACGCTCGGCCTGCTCGACAAAAGACTGTGCCTTATCTTTCGCAAAGGATTGGACGTAATCAACCAGCGGGAGTAATTCGTTAAATTTCGCCGTACCATCAGTTTTGATGAGCTGTTCGGCGGCTTCGCTTTGACCCGCGCGATTCGCGGTGAGGATCTCCGCGCGCACCCGATTCCATTGCGCGAAGCGCGCTTCAAACTCGCGGACGCGGTTCATGTCCCCAAGAAAATTGGCGTTGATCACCGCCACGTCCGCGTGGATTTGCTGTTCGTAATCCCCCGCGTCCTGCTCCATCGCCTCCAGGTTTTCATGCCTGTCCTTCACCAGGACGATCTGAACCATCTGGTTCCGCAACTGGAACAAAGACCCCTTCAGGCTCACCGCCGCGTTGCTGACGGCAAACGGATGGACATAGAGCGCTTCGGTCATCGTCTGCAACTGATGCAGACTGCGAGTTGTAAACCATCCCAGCCCAGCGACGGCGATAACGATGACGCCATAACCGATCAGCAGAATCGTCAAGATGGTCAGCCGGCGGCGCGGGGTCATCTGGTGAACTCCTCGGTCATGGTCAGCGAGTACCACACGGTCGTCACCGAGCGAGCGGCTTGGCGTTGATCCAGAGGTGGAATCCGTTTCGGCCGCCAGGATAATTAACGACTGGAGAATAACCCAAGCGCCGCTCGCCGCCGCCTGTGAGTTTGGTGAGTTTCTTTTGGCCAGCTCGAAACGGGCTGCGTCAGCGGTCTGGCGAAGTCGAGGGCCGCTGGCTTGACGCTCTGCCGAGTCCGGACCACCCCAGCAAAGCGCTCCCAGCGACCGCAAGAAACTCACCAAACTCACACCCTGATGCCGGTGGGCGCCCGAGCTCATTCAGCGTTCAGGATACGGCTGCGTCAACCTGGGAAATGGCTGTGGCGCATCAGGATAAAAAACGGTAGGGGATCACCGAGGAAAAAACGCCCGCGCCGCCCCCGATGAGATCGCCAACGAGAAGCTACCGGCCGCCTGGGGCAGGATTTCCATCGCATGAATATCCAGGCAACCGAAGCATTTGCCGATGACCTGCTCACTGTCTGCGACTGGACACCCAGTGACGTGGGCGGGCAAGGGGCATGATCGCGACCTTTGCATGGCGGTGACCGGTGCTGCATCGACGCCGGAGAACTGGACAAAGCGCAAGGCTAAGACTTGAGCTTAGACCCCGCGTGGGGCTTCAGATAGGGAAGCATGGCCGTATCCATTTTGGCGATGTGCCCAACAATCCAACTGCGCGCCAAGTCGAGGATCTCCTGATCCAGACCGCCCCGGAGCAATTCAGGATCATCCAGCCCTCCCTTCGCGGTCGAGATCTTCTGAAGATGGTCATTCACCGCTTTCAACCGCTCCAGAATGTCCTGATGTGCCAGCTTATGTTCTAAGTACCCAGGATAACCGATCGAAACCTGGAGCTTCTCTTCACGCAGGAAATGCTCTTCGGTATAGTCAAACAGTTGCCCGAAAAAGAGTGGCAAATGTTTCATTTGATCGGGTGCACTCAAGGCCAGTTCGACACAATTGAAGATGGCGAAGAGATATTGATGGTCTTGATCGAGCCGCTCATCGCCCGTGGTTAATTGTGGTCGCCAGATAATCGGCATGCTGATGGTCTTTCGGGTTCGGTGAATCGTTCTGTGGTTTGCTCGCGACCGCGAGGAGTCCAGGTTGCTTCGTCAAGGACTGTCGGACGTGGTGCCTGCGTACCAATCTTACGCCTATCCTCGATCAAGATGATTTTCGCCATCAGCGAAATCGAGCGACTGAATGGACGGCGTGGACGCAATCCACGCTGGACCTGGGCGATCAGGGCGGGGAACCCGCTGAAGCAGGCAACAGGCGGGTCGACGAGGGTGGCGTTGACGCGGAATCGTCGGCATGGCATGACGCGCCGGGCACGCCGGCTGATCGACCATACGCATGTAGCAGAGGATTGACTTGGTCGAGATCAAAAGCATGCGGGTCGAAGTCGTCACCGATCCATTCCCTGTACTCGGCGTGTTCCGGATGCTCTGGATCGGCTAACGCCTCAAGGAAGTGGTCGTCACCCCAGATCCCGCCAACATCCTCGGGTGGGCAGGCGCCTTTCCCTTTAAGACAGAGGGGTAAAACCGGGTCGGGGTCTAAGGGCAGGATTTTCTCAAGCGTGATGGTGTGTATCCAACCATCGCCGAAAATCATCTTCAGACCGGATCGACGCTTTCTCTGTTTTCAGGAGTTGACTGAGCGTGTCGCGTCGCTCGTCGACCACGTCCCGAAAATCATTATCAGGGTCTGGCGTGCCAAAATATTTCCCCCGAGCCATAACCGGATGCAGGTGGGAATCCGTCCAGCCCATGGTGATTTGGATGACATCATGGAGCAGCGGCAATGGCACGGCATCGGCGATCTGCACGCGGCGCCAGATCAGCGGCTTTGCGTCATGGAGGCGAATTTTCAGTTGATCGCGTTTGCCAGCGGCTTTAGCCAGGTCTGATCACCCGCGCGGGCGTATCCATCATGATGGTTTCGAGTGAATTTCCGCATCATAGACCATTGTCAAGCGGCCCACCGAAAATGCGCGGAGTCCCACGCCAACACCAGGCATCGCTCACCCCGGACAGCGGGGCCGCTGACGGCGGGGCAAAACCACTGGAGGCGTGCGTCAGAGGCTGACGCCGTCGCTCCACGGGCGCCGCTACTTGGTCTTCTGGATCGCCAGCAACTCTTTCAGCAGCGCCTCGATATTGGCCAGATGCGTCTCCATCGCGGCCATGTGCTGCTGCATCTGCTCGCGATTCTGCGTCGACATCTGCATGTTTCTCATCCCCATGCAACCCGGCCCCGGCCCAGCTTGAGGATTCACCCACATACCGTTCGGGCCGGCCTGGGGAGCTCCCGTCATGCCGTCCATGCCGGGCATCATCCCGCTTTGATCCATCGGCATCGGCGCCGGTATCTGCGTCGGTGGCACTGGCTGGTTGACGGGTGCGTTTTCGTCGGCGCCCACCAGGGGTGCCATCAGCATGGCTGTGACGGCAACAACCAAGGCGGTTGGGCGCAATCTCTTCTTGATGCTCATGGGGATTTCTCTGTTGGTGCGAAGGGAGGGGACGCTGACGACCTGGATCGACCGGATATCCGGTCTGGCGTCCTACGTGGGGCGCCAGCCCTCACGGTGCAAGCCGCTGGGCGTGCGAATGGCGGGCGCTTGCGTTTGGAGGGATGACGCCCAATTGAGATCAATTCATGGGGCGTCGGGCTTTGCGTGGACAAACAGATCCAATCGTCAGTGCCCGACCGACAATGTCGTCAGGCGTGGCTGTCGCTGGATTCGCGTGCTGGACGCAACGCCAAAACCCGGCCACCAAATCCGTGCGTCCTCGCGCGAGGTTACCCCTCCCACCGTTCAGGTGCGGAGCCCATCATCCCGATTGTCGGGGGCTACCCGGTTGGCCCGATGGCTGAAGATCCGCTTCATCAAGGTGAAATTGGTGCAGCATCCGATGCGTGACCGGGGCCAGCACGATCCCCATGATGGCGATAAAGATCAGCCCGCTGAAGAGTGCGTAGCCAGACGCAAACAGCTTTGCACCCGTCGTCGACAGCGCATTGATCGGCCCCATTCCCCCCAGAATCATGGATGCCTCTAGCAGGGAATCCACCCAATCAAATCCCGCGATCCGGTGATAACCCACGACACCAATGGCGAGCGCCGTGGCAATCAAGCTACCGGCCATGACCGCCGATGCCGCGACCCTTCGTGCAAAGACGGAGAGCGGCGCGAGTTTTTCCGTTTTTCGTTCGAACATGCTGGCCTCCGCGTCGAGCGATCGCTCAAGGTCTTTCAGTTGGCGAGAGGAACCGTCCGATGCCCCATCACTTGATGGATTTCGATCCAACACGGGCCGATTCGGGATTCAAAATGCCCGCCTTGTTTATCGGCCACGGCGATCCGATGAATGCGCTTGAAGACACAGAGTATAGCCACGCGTGGCTCGCGCTCGGTCAGACGATCCCGAAACCGAAGGCGATTCTCGGCATCTCGGCCCATTGGGAAACCAATGGCACGCAGGTCACGGCCATGCCAGCCCCCAGAACGATCCACGATTTTTCAGGGTTTCCCCAACCGCTGTTCGATCTGGAATATCCGGCCCCTGGCCATCCGGCGTTAGCGCACTGGCTTCAAGACACCATCACAGACACGCCGCTGACGCTGAACGTCGATTGGGGTCTTGATCATGGTACATGGTCAGTCTTATGCCGGATGTTTCCTCACGCCGAGATCCCTGTCGTGCAACTGAGTCTGGATCGAACCAAGACACCCGCACAGCATTATAAGCTGGGACAAGCCTTGCAGCCGCTTCGTCAACAGGGTGTCTTGGTCATGGGGAGCGGCAACATTGTCCATAACCTCAGCCGGCTTGTTTGGAAAGATATCGCCTACGACTGGGCCGTTACGTTCGATGCGGAAATTAAACGGAGGATTCTCGCCAGGGATGATCAGGCGATCATTCAATATGATCAAGAAGGCGAGTTGGCCAGGTTATCGGTGCCGACGAATGAACACTTTTTGCCGTTGCTCTATATTCTCGGCTTGCGCGCGGATGAAGATGAAATCGCCTTCTTCACTGAGCGCGTGACGTTGGGAGCGATTTCGATGCGTTCGCTACAATTGGGATAAGCCAACAAACTCAGGAGGCGTTTGAAATCGGGCATCAGCCCGTCGCCAATATTCGCGGGCAACGTCACCTCGGCTATTTGACAGCGGGAACTGTTCGGGTGAGCCGGCGGACGACTGCTTGAGGGCCAACGAGAACGCCAGTTGCGACGAGATCAATCCTACGACGCTCGTCGCGCGGATTTGGATTCACCAAAATCGCCGACTCCAACACAAAAATCGCTGGCGCTTTTCTGTAACCTGTATCGCGAAATGGCGACGGAATCAGATCGACCGAATCGACAACCTCAGCGAAAGCTCGGTGGAGCATCGGCCATGAATGAAGCTGGCAGTAGCGCTGACATCGAAGGGATGACGGGCAAAGAGCGTATTGAATACTACGAACAGCAATTAAAACTCATTACTCCGCCGAAGAGTTATCGTGAACGGGTTTTGATCAACGTTTTCCATTATTTGCTTTGCAGCACCATCGAACGCGAGATCCTGGCCCAGGAATCGCTCCAACGGCGCGACCAGGTTGATGCGGAGCCTTTTCTGGCGTTGGGAAATGGCGCTCACTCGGTCGCGGCGCGGCTACCTCATGGCGCGTTACAGCGCCACATACGCACGCTTTCGTCGTTTGTCATGCGCCTAGGACACATGGCGCGCGATCACGCGGCTGTTGCGTCGGCCGTGAGGCGTTAGCGACCCTGTTCTTATTGCCAGTCCGGATCCTCGAACTTGACCCCCAGCCGGTGTTGACCATGAATTGGCTGGGCATCGATCCATCTGACGGAAGCCAGACAGGACGAGACAGGCCCCCACCCGAGTTCTTTGCAATGAAAGGCGAGTCGCACCTGTGAACCCGCTGGATAGAGCTGGTCGGCCAGAAGTTGCATCCCGCTCACGCTGATATTTTGCGCCACCCCCAGATGGATTGACGCGGTGGCATCAAGTGACTGCAGTTGTACACCACACTGTAAGGGGACGCGGAAGTCGCTTCGACGGTTATAGCGGTGGTTGAGGGGCATGGACGAAGACCGAAGGTGATTCGAGAAATTCAATGGTAATGATAAATTTTGACCGCTGTCCGTGCAATGAGGCGGTGCCGAGGGCATCGTGATTACCGGTTTCACCCGTCGGCCCGACCGGCGAGAGCGGCGCCGAGGACTTCCTGGAGGATCGGTTCCGTGCCGCAAGAACTGGCGGCGAAGCAAACCTGTCGGACAGGGCAAATTCCGATCGCGCTGAGTGCTCGACAGGGCTGGGTTCGACGGTTAGCGCCTCAGTGATTTCCGCCACGGCAGGAGAAAGGCGTCAGTTTCACGTCATGCGTGAAAAGTTCCGCAATGCGGACATGTGTGATGCGGGGGCGGAAGGATTCGGTTGCAATCCGGGTTGGAGCATCGAATCACGCTCTCCTCCCCAAATTTTGCCGCGTAATCGATCGGGTTTTGCCGGATGAGCGCCCCAGGCATCGTCCGCCTCAACATCTCGGAATATTGCGCAAACTCAGAGCTTAGATCGGTTGGCGCGGCGGCCTTGGCTTTCCGAGTGGCTGTGGCTTTCGGCAGTGGAGATTTCTGCTCTGTCTCAGGGAGGCCAGTCTCGTTCTTTCTATCCTGATAGCCAATGCCGCAAAGCAGCCTTTTGAGACCTCTTTCTGAGCATGAGGCTCGCGCGGGTATGAAGAACAACAGGAAGGCGAAGGGACCAAGAAAAAAACCGCCGATCGCTGCTCGGAAGATGTTGAGTCCTCTCTTGGTGCTGGCGAACACCCCGACCGTCATCCCCAGAAATGCCACAATTAACGCCACGTATAAGGCCGAGTCACCCATGCTTACGAGACCAGCATCGGGAACTGCCCAAGACCGCGTCCAACCCGCGAGAAATAACAAGGGTAAAGAAAGGGCGAAACGCTTCATGGTAACCCGCGCTCGTTGTCTGGTTGGCGAACCACGCCGCATCGAGAGCAAAGACTACCCCATCCACCCAGCGAAAAACCCGAAGCAAGTCTCGGTTAGGATGCTCCGCCAACAAGCCCCGTTTAGGGCATCCCCTTCCACACATCTCATAACCGCTTGTATTGACTGGCGTATTTGAGGCCGACGGCGACATCTTGAACCCGCTGCAAGCCGAGCCACAGGCTCTTGGCGCCGGGTTCCCCGTCGCCCTTACGGGCGAGGAATCCACCATGGCGGGCGATCAGGCGGATGACCTCGTTGAGGCGTGGCGGCTTCTCGGGCGGTGGCTGTTTGGCCAGGATGTAGGCGGCCTGCCATTCCTCGGGTTCGAACAGCAGGTTGGCCGGCAGGTCGGGGACGGTGCGACCCAGGCGCATCAGGCGTGTCACGCGCCAGGCAATGATCAGATACAGCGCCAAGGCGCGCTCCAGGCGCTCACGGCTGGCCAATTGCAGGGCCTCGACACGACAGCCTTCCTTGAGGACCAGAAACAGCAGCTCGATTTCCCAGCGCGCCCGGTACCAGTCGATCAACTCGCGCGCGGCCTCCAGGGTGGTGGCTTCACGGTTGGTCAACAGGCGCCAGGTGACCGGGGTGACGCCGGGCGGCGGGTCGATCTCGCTGGCCATCAGTGCCGTGACCTGAATCTCACCACCGGCGCTGTCGGGGATGCCCAGCCGTTGGATGCGCAGGGCTTGGCGCACCGCGCGCGCGCGTCGTCCTTTGCCGCGGGGGGCGGTGAAACGGATCTCACCCAGCGGGGCGCTCGCACCGAGCGCTTCCCACAGACGCGCACCCTCGGGCAGCACGCGGTTGTGCTGGGCGCGCACCAGCCAGTCGGCCGGGGCGCCCAAGCGCTCGGCACGCACCATCAAGGCCAGGATGTCCGCTTCACGATCGGCGACATAGACCAGACGTGTCTCGGGCAGGTGCGCAGCCAACTCGGCCACGCGCGCATAGCCTTCGAGCCAGCGCTCGCTCTCCTTCGCGCCGGGGCGTGTTCCATCCGTGCCTTTGGGCTCACGCGCCCACATCCACGCATCCAGGATCCCCAGCGGCTCACGCCCCGGCGTCACCGCCAACGTCGGATGCAGGTACATCCCACGCTGCGCCTCGTAACTCAAGGGACCGAGCCCGCTGATGGCTTGCCCGTTGAAGTCCAACTCCGTGGTGTCTTGCAGGCACAGCACCACCGGCTGCTCAGCCATCCGCCGCTGGGTGCACAGGCGATGCGGTTCCAGTAGGTCGAGCCAGTCGTAGCCCTCATGGGCGAGAAAGCGATACGCAGCCTGGATCTCTGCCCAGCCGTGGCAGGCACCCGGAATGCTCGCCGTCGGACGCTCACCCAAGCGCTCCAACACCCGAACCGCCCGCCGCTCGCGCCGCCTGTCACCCAACCTCAGCCCCGCCAATTCCGCTTCCGCCCAGCTCATCATGCCCCCAAGTCTGCTTCTGGGAGCATTATCCTATGGCTCGCGCCCTAACGGTCAAGATGTGTGGAAGGGGATGCGTTTAGGGATGCATCGGGAAATGACATTGAACCTCAAGCGGGAGGGAGGCGGGCGGATACGGCGAGGACGGGATGTCTGGCATGATGGCTGCCGACCTAGCGATGACCATCAATCGCAGCGCGGCGGCCTGGTCGGAGCAAGGAGTCACAACGATGGCAGGCAAAAAAGGTGTGCTAGGCAATCCCCAAAGTCGATCTGAAGGGGATCGGCAAGAGCCCTGGCTAGCGCTGGATCATCTCGAAGGTACCAGGCTGAGGCTATTTCTCCCGGCGCTCGATCTGGCGCGCCTGTTGTTTGGTGCCATCCTGGACAAACTGATTGATGTCCTTCTCAAACCCCTTCAAGTCCTGGGGGCGGGTCGGTAGCGTTGGCGGCATCAAGCGGTTCGGCACAGCGGTTTCTTGGGCAGCCAGGGGATTCGGCGGTTTGCTACCCAACCATTGCGCCAGAGTCACCCCGACCACAGCCAGCACGAGCAACAGAAGCAACACGCGCATCGTCATTTTCCAAACAACTCAGACTCGGTTGATGAGGAAGATGCGATGAGGGGGGCCTCACCGCTTCAACTGGGGCTCGTGTTTGGCTGCGCCACTATCGAAGCCCTGCCGCATGCGCGTCTTGGCTGACGGCAAAGAACTTTAGCATGTCCAAGGCAAGGCTCGAATGGGCGCCGATACTCGCCGCGTCAAATCCCCATTCAAAAAACGGGGCATAGCCGGGGTGATGCTTGGCGTCCTCTGCGTCAAGACGTCGAAACCCCATGCTCCAGTGATCGAAGTCGCGCTGGGTGATTGGCGCCCGGTCAATCACTACGATCGCGGTGTGGCGCGGATCTTTTTCGATGCGTGAGAAGGTTTCATCCACTGCGGCTTCTTCACCTTCCAGCACCTGCATGAAGCTGCCGCTGGCATAAAGCAGCATCCCCGTCACATGCTGCGGCGTGTTGTGGCGAACAGACGAGTCGAGAATCCCGTCAAGACCTGGCGTGTCTAAATCTTGGCGCGCGGAACTGACGTAGATGAGGTGGATGAGTGCCACGGAAGGAATCTCCCCAGTGCCAAGAGTTCGAGATCGTTGACCGGACCGCTCGACACCCCGCTGTTACCTATGACGTTACCTAATTTCAACTTTTACAAGAAAAAAGGGTTAGCCGATACGGATAACCCTTTGTCTTTTATGGAGCTGACGGTCGGATTCGAACCGACGACCTGCTGATTACAAATCAGCTGCTCTACCAACTGAGCTACGCCAGCGAGGCGGGTTGTGCTGACTTCTTGGCTGCATCGTGACGCCGTTCGACAGTATATCGCGAAGACAACCGCGCCCTCAACGTGACGGACAGGTCTGCTTGGTGCTCTTGGGCAGCGAGTCTTTACTGCGGGGCTCTCCGCCCATAGTCTCGGAACATGTCCCTGAATCTACCCCGGCTGAATCGCGACATCATGAGCCTCATTCAACCCACTCAGACGGCGTTTGATGACCCTGGGCTGGCGGGGACGCGCGCCGCCCTGGTGGCCGCGCTCCGCGCCTTTCTGCCGGAGGACGGCGTGCTGGAGCGCCAGGAGGAGGTGCGTCCCTACGAGTGCGACGGCCTCTCGGCCTATCGGCAACTGCCGCTGCTGGTGGCCCTGCCGCGCACGGTCGCGGAGGTCCAGCGCATCCTGCGGCTCTGTCACGAGCGCCGGGTTCCGGTCGTGGCGCGGGGTGCGGGGACCGGCCTCTCGGGGGGGGCACTGCCCCTCGCCGACGGACTGCTGCTCAGTCTGGCGCGCTTCAATCGCATCCTGGAACTGGATCCGATCGGGCGGACGGCGCGGGTCCAGCCGGGGGTGCGCAACCTGGCCATCTCGGAGGCCGCGCTGCCGCACGGGCTTTACTACGCCCCGGACCCCTCCAGCCAGATCGCCTGCACCATTGGCGGCAACGTCGCCGAGAACTCCGGCGGGGTGCATTGCCTCAAGTACGGACTGACGGTCCACAACGTCCTCTCGGTCACTCTCGTCACCATGGAGGGCGAGCTCATCGAACTGGGCTCGGCGGCCCTGGACTCATCGAGCTATGACCTGCTGGCGCTCTATCATCGGCTCCGAGGGCATGCTGGGGGTGACGGTCGAGGTGAGGGTCCGGCTGCTGCCGGTCCCGGAGCGGGCGCAGGCCCTGCTCGCGGCCTTCGACGATGTCGAAAAGGCCGGCCAGGCGGTCGGCGACATCATCGCGGCGGGGATCATCCCGGCCGGACTGGAGATGATGGACGGCCCGGCGATCCAGGCGGCGGAGGATTTCGTCCACGCCGGTTATCCGACCGATGCCGCCGCCATCCTGCTCTGCGAGCTGGACGGCACCAATCAGGAGGTCTCGGAACAGGTGATGCAGGTCCGCGACCTGCTCCTGGCGAGCGGCGCGACCGAGGTGCGCACCTCCCGGAACGACGCCGAGCGCCTGCGCTTCTGGCAGGGCCGCAAGGCCGCCTTCCCCGCCGTGGGCCGGATCTCGCCGGACTATTACTGCATGGACGGCACCATCCCCCGCCGCGCGCTCCCGGAGGTATTGCGCCGCACCGCCGAGCTGTCGCGCGAGTACGGTCTGCGGGTCGCCAACGTCTTTCACGCCGGCGATGGCAACCTGCATCCGCTCATCCTCTTCGACGCCAACCAGCCGGGCGAACTGGAGCGCACCGAGGAACTGGGCGGACGTCTCCTGGAACTCTGCGTGGAGGTCGGCGGCACCATCACCGGCGAGCACGGCGTGGGCATCGAGAAGATCAACCAGATGTGCGTCCAGTTCACCCCCGAGGAGCTGCGCCAGTTCCATGCCGTCAAGCAGGCGTTCGACCCGCTCGCCCTGCTCAACCCCGGCAAGGGCATCCCCACGCCCAAGCGCTGCTCGGAGTACCGGCAGTTGCCGGAGCGCGCTCACCCCCATTGAACGAGCTGGCTGATGCCGTCGAACGCCGAGCGGCGACGGTTGTCGCGCGAGAATCTTGAATTCCGATTGCCCCAGGCGCCGGCTGGTCTGTAAGGTGCGGAGAAGAAGACATCCGCGCGAGCCAGACCGATATGAACACCCCGGAGCGCCTCATCAGTGCCGAGACCGCTAACGACGACCAGGCAATCGACCGTGCCATCCGCCCGCGCCGCTTGGCGGATTACGTCGGTCAGCCGTCCGTGCGCGAGCAGATGGAGATCTTCATCGGCGCGGCGCGCGGGCGTGGCGAACCGCTGGATCATGTCCTGATCTTCGGCCCGCCGGGTCTCGGGAAGACCACGCTCTCGCACATTATCGCCCATGAGATGCAGGTCAATCTGCGCCAGACCTCCGGACCGGTGCTGGAGAAGGCCGGCGATCTCGCGGCCCTGCTGACCAACCTCGATGCCGGCGACGTGCTCTTCGTCGATGAGATTCACCGGCTGAGTCCGGTGGTGGAGGAGGTTCTCTATCCCGCGATGGAGGACTATCAGCTCGACATCATGATCGGCGATGGACCGGCCGCGCGCTCGATCAAGCTCGACTTGCCGCCCTTTACCCTGGTCGGGGCGACCACCCGCGCCGGGTTGCTGACCTCGCCGCTGCGCGACCGCTTCGGGATCGTTCAGCGCCTGGAGTACTACTCGGCGGAAGACCTGACGACCATCGTGCGGCGCTCGGCTCAAATCCTGGCCATCGAGACCGACCCCAGCGGCGCGGCCGAGATCGCCCGCCGCTCGCGCGGCACGCCACGCATCGCCAACCGGCTGTTGCGGCGGGTGCGGGACTACGCCCAGATGCGCGCGGATGGACGCATCACGGCGGAGATCGCCGATCGAGCCCTGGCCATGCTGAAGGTCGACGCACTGGGTTTCGACCACATGGACCGTCGGCTGTTGGAGGCGGTGATCGAGAAGTTCGATGGCGGTCCGGTCGGCGTCGAGAGCCTGGCGGCCGCCATCGGTGAGGAGCGCGGGACGATCGAGGATGTTCTGGAGCCATTCCTGATCCAGCAGGGTTTTCTGATGCGGACTCCGCGTGGCCGCATGGCCACGCAATCCGCCTATCGGCATTTCGGACTCAGCGGGGCCAAGGCCCCGATCTCGGGCGGTACGCCGGATCTCTTCGAGATCGCTGGCGACTGACAGGCGAGCCCCCGGCGCACGGAGACTGTGACAGTATTCGCTTCCACCATCCAATAGCGGTCTGTCGTAGGCTGGGATGAACTTGCGAATCCCAGCATTTGAGCCGCTTATGCAGCCGCCAATGCTGGGTTTCGTTCCTCAACCCATCTACGACGAATTCTTGCCCAATCTCACGGGCAAGGGGCGGAAACCGCCTCAGCCTCCCATCGCGACGCGGAGGTCACCCTTGGGGTCATCGCCCGTGAGACGCAGATCGAAGCGCTCCTGAAGGACGGCGAAGACATTGGGGGTGACGAAGGCCGGGGGATTCGGACCGAGCGTGATGCCCTTGACGCCCAGACTCAGCAGCGTCAGCAAGACCGCGACCGCCTTTTGCTCGAACCAACTGATGACCAGGGTCAGCGGCAGATCGTTGACGCCGCAGTCGAATGCCTTGGCCAGGGCCACGGCGACCGCGATCGCGCCATAGGCGTCGTTGCACTGACCCATGTCCATGAGACGCGGCAGGCCGAGGTGCTCGCCGTAGTCGTGATCGCGGATGCGGAACTTGCCGCAGCCGAGCGTCAGGATAAATGAATCCTTGGGCGTGCTCTGGGCATAGTCGCTGAAGTAGTTGCGGCCCTTCTCGGCGCCATCGCAGCCGCCGATGACGAAGAAATGGCTGATCTGACCGGCCTTGACGGCATCGACGATGGTCTGGGCCTGATCCAGCAACACGGTGCGGTGGAAGCCGACGGTGGACTCGCCCGTGATGTGCTCCTCGCACGGCTCGCAGCGGCGCGCCTCGGCGATCACCTCGGAGAAGTCTTCATCCAG
The DNA here is from genome assembly GCA_963818415.1 of uncultured Gammaproteobacteria bacterium. Lineage (GTDB taxonomy): Bacteria > Pseudomonadota > Gammaproteobacteria > Chromatiales > Chromatiaceae > CAWFSC01. Next base: position 262,077 of record CAWFSC010000006.1, read on the forward strand.
CCGCTGACCGCCTGGAACCGCCGTGGCGCGCATGGTGAAGAGTCGTCCCTTGTAGCTCTCGGGCGGAATCAGGACGCAGTTGGTGGTGACGACCACCGGACCCGGGAAGGCCGCGAATTCCTTCTTCTGATCCTGCCAGGCTCCGCCATAGTGACCGGCCAGATTCGGATGCTGCTGAAACTTGGAATACATGTGCGCGGGCAACATCTCGCCGTGGGTGTAGACCTTGATGTCGGTGCCAGCGACCTGCTGGAGCAGGTTCCAGAGATCCACCAGGTCATGCCCTGAAACGAGAATCCCCGGTCCCGCCTGGGTGCCTTCCTTGACCTTGGTCGGGGCTGGCTTGCCGAAGGTCTCCACATGCCCCTCGTCGAGCAGTTCCATGACCCGCAGGTTCATCTGACCGCACTGGAGACAGAGTTCCAGCAGGGTCTCCAAGTCGAAGTTGACATTGGTCATGGTCGCGAACAGGGCCTCCTCGATGAAGGCCGAAACCGTTTCATCGTGCTTGCCCATGCGGCGCGCATGATGGGCATAGGCCGCCATGCCCTTGAGTCCGTAGAGCAGGGTTTCCTGGAGCGATTGAACATCGGCATCCTTGCCGCAGACGCCGGGGGAGTTGACGCAGGCGGTCTGACGGAAGGTCTGTTCACATTGATTGCAATACATGCTGGCCTCTGAGTCTGGAAAATGGGTCAAGGCGCGAGTCGGTTCGATGGCCCGAGGATGGCGCGGGATCAAGTCTCGCGGGAAGGGACGACGGGAGCCTTGACCGAGGTCAAGCCGATCCGGTCCAGCGTGGCAATCCTGAGTTTGCAAACCAGGTCGATCGCTTCGGGCGCCCGTTGCCTTCGGATGCCTTCATCGGCGATCGGGAGGAGAACCGGCGGGAGCGGGCGCGACTTGCGGCGGGGGAGGAGGTGAACTGGAGAGGAAGACGGGCCGCGCGGTCGCGCAATAAAGAACCCCCGAGATCCGGGGGTGGGGATCTCGGGGGAACGCTTCCCCGGCTTGGGTTGCCCGGGGCTTGGGGCCGCCATCCAGGGGGAAAGATGGACGGTCCCAGTTCGCTCGAACCTTCTGACGCCTAATGATCGACTAAGTTCCTCTGTTTTTTAGTGAGCCGCGTCCCAGTTTTCGCCATCACCGATCTCCACCAGCAGAGGCACCGCCAGTTCGGCCGCCGACTCCATCGCCGCGCGAATGCGCCCGGAGGCCATCGCGATGGCATCCTCCGCGACCTCGAAGACCAGTTCGTCATGGACCTGCATGATCATGCGCACCGGCGGGCGCTCGCTGAGGAGCCACTGGTCCACGGCGATCATGGCGCGCTTGATGATGTCCGCCGCCGTCCCCTGCATGGGGGCGTTGATCGCGGTGCGCTCGGCGGCGGCGCGGCGGTTCTGGTTGCTGTTGGCGATCTCGGGCAGATAGAGCCGACGGCCGAACAGGGTTTCGACATAGCCATCCGCGCGCGCCTGGACGCGGGTGCGCTCCATGAACTCCTTGACGCCGGGATAGCGCTGGAAATAGCGGTCCACGTATTCCTGCGCCGCGCCGCGCTCGATCCCGAGCTGGCGCGCCAGGCCGAAGGCCGACATGCCGTAGATGAGCCCGAAGTTGATCGCCTTGGCGGAGCGTCGCTGGTCGCCCGTGACCTCCTCGGGCGCCAGCCCCAGGATCTCCGCCGCCGTCGCCCGATGGATGTCCAGACCGCTGGCGAAGGCGGCGAGCAGCCGCTCGTCGCCGGAGAGATGCGCCATGATCCGCAGCTCGATCTGCGAATAGTCGGCGGCGAGCAGCCGGTGGCCGGGTTCGGCGATGAAGGCGCGGCGGATGCGCCGGCCTTCCTCGGTGCGGATGGGGATGTTCTGTAGATTGGGGTCGCTGGAGGAGAGCCGCCCGGTGGCCGCGACCGCCTGGTGATAGGAGGTGTGGACCCGTCCCGTCTCGGGATTGACCATCTGCGGCAGCTTGTCGGTGTAGGTCGACTTGAGCTTCGCGAGCCCGCGATGCTGGAGGATGATGTCGGGCAGGGCATGACCCTGGGCCGCCAGTTGCTCCAGCACCTCCTCGGAGGTGGAGGGCGCGCCCTTGGGGGTCTTGGCGATGACCGGCAGGCCCAGCTCCTCGAAGAAGATGGCGCCGATCTGTTTGGGCGAGCCCATGTTGAAGCGGTGTCCGGCCGTCTCGTAAGCCTGGTTCTCCAACTCGGCGAGCCGTTTGGACAACTCGCTGGCTCTGCTGGGCGAGCAGGCTGCTGTCGATGCGCACGCCGGTGCCGCTCGATGCGCGAGAGGATGCCGACCAGCGGCATCTCGATGGTGCGATAGAGCCCGGCAAGCGAGGGGGCTTCCTCCAGCCGGGGCCAGAAGGCCCGGTGCAGACGCAGGGTGATGTCCGCGTCCTCGGCGGCGTAGTGTCCGGCCTGTTCGAGCGGGACCTGATCGAAGGTGAGCTGTTTGACCCCCTTGCCCGCGACGTCCTCGAAATGGACGGTGTCGTAGTCCAGATATTTCTTGGCGAGCGAGTCCATGTCGTGCCGGGTCGCGGTGCTGTCGAGCACATAGCTTTCCAGCATGGTGTCGTGGGCGACGCCGCGCAGTGCGATGGCGTAGCGGGCGAGCACGCTCATGTCGTATTTGAGATTCTGCCCGACCTTGGCGCGCGTCGGGATCCTCCAGCAGTGGTTTCAAGCGGGCCAGCACCGCGTCGCGGTCGAGCTGATCCGGCGCGCCCGGATAGACGTGCGCGACCGGGACATAGGCGGCCTGGCCGGGCTCGACCGCGAAGGAGACGCCGACGATCTCGGCGCGCATGTAGTCGAGATCGGTGGTCTCGGTGTCGAAGGCGAAGAGTTCGGCGGACTCCAGACGCCGCATCCAGGTCTCCAGCGCCTCCTGGGTCAGCACCAGTTCGTAGTCGGCCTCGGCGGGTTGCGGCTGCGGGTCGGTTGCGCTGCTCGCACCCTCGATGGGTTCATCCAGCGTCGCCAGGAGCCGGCGCGACTCGATGCGCTCATACCAGGTGCGCAGGGTCTCCAGGTCCGGCGCCGTTGGGCGCAGGTCGGTCGGTCCCAGCGCGAGGGCGACGTCGCGTTTGATGGTGGTCAGCTCACGCGCCAGCGGAAGCTGATCGAGCGCCGCGCGCAGGCATTCCCCGACCTTGCCCTTGATGGCATCGGCATTGGCGATGACGCCATCCAGATCCCCGAATTCCTGGATCCACTTCACCGCCGTCTTGGGTCCGCACTTGGGCACGCCGGGGACGTTGTCGACGCTGTCGCCCATGAGGCTGAGATAGTCGACGATCCGCTCCGGCGGGACGCCGAACTTCTCCCGCACGCCGTCCGGGTCGAGCAGGGTGTCGGTCATGGTGTTGACCAGGGTGACATGGGCGTCGACCAGTTGCGCCATGTCCTTGTCGCCGGTCGAGATCAGGGTCGGCAGGCCCTGCGCGGCGGCCTGGGTCGCCAGCGTGCCGATGACGTCGTCCGCCTCCACGTCCGGGATGACCAGCAGCGGCAGCCCCAGCGCCCGGATCACCGCCTGGAGCGGCTCGATCTGCTCGCGCAGATCCTCCGGCATCGGCGGGCGATGGGCCTTGTATTCGGCATAGAGATCGTTGCGAAAGCTCCGCCCGGCGGCGTCGAACACCACCCCGATGTACTGGGGCTGGTACTCGTCGATCAGCTTGCGCAGCATGTTGAGCACGCCGACCACGGCGCCCGTCGCCTCGCCCCTGGAGTTGGTCAGTTTGGGCAGGGCATGGTAGGCGCGGAACAGATAGCCGGAGGCATCGACGAGGATCAGTGGGTACTTGGTTGCCATGGCGTGCCTTCTCGGATGCTTTTCCGTTGTGAGCTAAAGCGCAACGGTAGCACGAGGCCAGCTTTTCGCACCGGCGGCGGACTCGCTGTTTGGGTGTATTGCCGCGCTGGATTGAACCATGGGGCGCAGGTAAGCCGAACTCGAATTCTGGGCCGACCAGATACTCAATGCCCCGACCCTGTTCGCATCCGGCGAGATCTTGCGGGGACATTCGGTCGATGGAGTGGCGCGGGTGGGCGTGATACCGAAGCCTCCTGGGAAATTGGGCGGGCCGCGAAGTCGGTGTAGGATAAGCCGCTTTTCACGAACGGCTTGAGCGACCGACCAAGATGGAAAACTTCGTGCCTGGCCAACGCTGGCTGAGCGAGACACAGGCCGAACTGGGCCTCGGCATTGTCGTGGCGACCGATGGCCGTTGCGTGCGTATCGATTACCCGGCGACCGGAGAGACCCGACTCTATGCGATGCGCGACGCCCCGCTGGCGCGCATCGAGGTGGGGCCGGGCGAGCGGATTCGCGATCGTCAGGGCCGCGAGCTGCGGGTGATCGCCGCGCGCATCGAGCAGGGGCTCATCCACTATCGCTGCGAGGATCTCGACGGCCGGGAGTGCGAGCTGGCGGAGGCGGAGCTGGACGATCACCAGCGCTTCAATCGTCCCCATCAGCGGCTGCTGTCCGGGCGGATCGACAGCGATCACTGGTTCGGCCTGCGCTACCGCACCTGGCGGCAGGGCATGCGCGAGGCGGGTTCGCCGACGCTCGGACTGCTGGGCGCGCGGGTCGCGCTCATTCCGCATCAGCTCCATATCGCGGCGGAGGTGGCCGGACGCGATGCCCCGCGCGTGCTGCTGGCGGACGAGGTGGGGCTCGGCAAGACCATCGAGGCCGGACTCATCCTCCACCGCATGCTGCTGACCGGGACCGCGCGGCGGGTGCTGGTGGTGACCCCCGAGCCGCTGCTGCATCAATGGCTGGTGGAGATGCGCCGGCGCTTCAATCTGAGCTTCGCGCTCTTCGATCGCGAGCGCTTCGACGCCATCCCCGACGGCAATCCCTTCGAGGCCGAGCAGCAGGTGCTGTGCAGCCTCGATTTGCTGGTCTCCCAACCCGATGCGGAACTGGCCGTCCTGGATGGACACTGGGATCTGCTGGTGGTGGACGAGGCCCATCACCTGACCTGGTCGGAGGCGGGCGCGAGCCGCGCCTATACGCCTGATCGAGGCGCTCGCCCAGCGCACGCCGGGCGTGCTGCTGCTCACCGCGACCCCCGAGCAACTGGGGCGCGCGGGACATTTCGGGCGTCTGCGCCTGCTCGATCCCGACCGCTTCCACGACTATGCCGCCTTCCTTGAGGAGGAGGCACGCTATGCGCCGATCGCCGCCCTGGCGGCGCGATTGCTGGATGAGGAGCCGCTCGCCGACACCGATCGGGCGACGCTGGATGCACTGCTCGGCGACACCTCCGGGATGGACCGGGACGAGATCCTCGCGCGTCTGCTGGACCGTCACGGCACCGGGCGGGTGCTCTTCCGCAATACCCGCGCCGCGATTCCCGGCTTCCCAGGCCGCGAGCTGGTCGCGCATCCGCTGCCCGAGCCGGAGGTCTACCGCGCGGGGGCGGCGGACGCGCTCGCGCGCCTGACGCCGGAGCGCCTCTTCGGCCCCGGCTGGGACGCCCAGGATCCCCGCGTCGACTGGCTCATCGCCACCCTGCGGGGTCTGCGTCCGGCCAAGGTTCTGCTCATCTGCGCCCACGATCAGACGGTGCTGGACCTGCGCGAGGCGCTGCTGCGCCGCGCCGGCATCCACGCCGCGATCTTTCACGCGGGCATGGAGATCGTCGAGCGCGACCGCGCGGCGGCCTATTTCGCCGCCGTCGAGGACGGCACCCAGATCCTGCTCTGCTCCGAGATCGGCAGCGAGGGCCGCAACTTCCAGTTCGCCCATCATCTGATCCTCTTCGATCTCCCCCTGGAGCCGGACCTGCTGGAACAGCGGATCGGCCGGCTCGACCGTATCGGTCAGCGCGAGACCATTCGCATCCATGTCCCCTATCTGACCGGCGGACCGGGCGAGACGCTGTTCCGCTGGTACGCCGAGGGCCTCAACGCCTTCGCGCGCATCTGCCCGGCGGCCTCCGCGGTCTTCGCGGCGCTGGGCGATGGGCTGCGGGAGGCGCTGGCCGATCCCGCGCGCGGCGAGGCGCTGGTCGCCCAGGCGCGTGCCCTGAGCGAGGAACTCAACACCGCCATGGCGGCCGGGCGGGATCGTCTGCTGGAACTGCACTCGCATCGCGCGGACCAGGACGCGGCACTGGTCGACGCCATCGAGGAGATCGACGCCGCGCGCGCGGCCTCGGATTATCTGACGCGCTTCTGGGATGCCTTCGGGGTCGAGCACGAGTCCGGGCCGGGCGGCTCCGTGGTGGTGCGGCCCGGGCAGCAGATGCTCCACGAGACCTTCCCGCGTCTGCCGGAGGACGGGCTGACGGCGACCTTCGACCGTGCCAGCGCCCTGGCCCACGAGGACCGCGAGTTCCTGACCTGGGAGCATCCCATGGCGCGCGAGGCGATGGAGCTGCTGACCGCCTCCGATCTTGGAACCTCCTCCCTGATCCTGCTCAGGGACGCGCGCTTCAAGCGCGCCACCCTGCTGCTGGAGCTGCTGTACGTCGCCGAATGTCCCGCGCCGCCCGAGTTGCGGGTGGGCCGTTTCCTGCCGCCGACCCTGGTGCGTCTGCTGCTGGACACCGAGGGGCGCGACCATGCCGGCGAGATGGCGCACGCGGCGCTGCGCGGCGACTGCCTGACCCGCAACCTCAAGCTCGCCCGCTCGGTGATCGGCTCCCAGGCGCCGCGCTTGACCGCCATGCTGGAGCAGGGCGAGGTGCTCGCCACGGCGGCGGTCAGACGTCTGGAAGAGGACGCCATGACGCGCATGCGCCAGGTGCTGGGGGAGGAGCTGGAGCGCCTGACCGCCCTGGCGCGCGTCAATCCCTCGGTGCGCGCGGACGAGATCCAGCGGCTGGAGCAAGGTCGCGAGCGGCTGGGGCGCTATCTCCACAAGGTTCATCTCCGTCTGGACGCCGCCCGGGTGATCGTCACGACCTGATGGATCCAGGCGGGGGAGATTCACTGGTGAAGATTCACTACTTTGGACGTAAAAAGACGTAAGATCCGCCAATCCTCATCCGGCTGTCCGATCCGGCAGGTATGGAAACCAAAGCCCTAGAGAATGCGGAGAGACCGGCGCTTTCCGGTTATCTGCAGCCCGCGCCCGTCGCCATTCCGGCGCGACGCGGCCTGCGCCCCGGGTTGCGCGCGAAGATCCTGCTGTTCGCCGTGCTGCTTGCCCTGCTGCCCCTGCTGGTCTCCAGTCTCTCGATGCTCTCCATGACCCGGGACGAACTGGAGAGTTCGGTCAACGAACGTCTGCTGGGTGCCGTCGATGACCTCATCGACCAGGTCCGCATGACCCTGGATCCAAGCCTGCGGACGCTCGCGCTGCTGCGCGATACCCTGGAGCACGGGGGGCTGGACGCGGACGCCAAGCTGGGCCTGCTACGGAGCACCATCCAGAACCTGCCTGGGGTCGTGGCGATTCAACTGGTCTCGCCCGGTCAGCCACCCGCCTTTCTGCTCGCCGGGGATTTCAGGGCGCGCTTGGGTAACGACGAGCGGAGGGTCGCGGAGGCCCTGGTGACGCCAGGGGGCGCGAATGCCGACGGGATTGCGGTTCTGGACCCCTATTTCGTGGAAGCGCTGAACCTCTGGCTGTTGCCGGTCGCGATCCCTGTGGGGCGGGGCGGCACGGACCGGGCGGCGGAGTTGATTGCCTATCTGGACGCGAGCCAACTCCAGCAGGCGCTCGCGGCGCGCGCCTTCCCCGGCGGCGGGGGCGTCTGGCTCATGAACGATCGGCGCGAACCGCTGCTCTCCGCGTCGGCGCAGCCGCCGCTGCCCTTGCTGGAAGAGGCGGCGCGCGACGCCCGATCCGCCACCCGCGATCTGGTACTGGTGGCTCCCTACCGGGACGGCGAGGGGAGGGCGATGCTGGGTGCCCTGGGCATGACCGATGCGCCGCCCGCCTGGACGATCGCGATTGCGGTCACCCAGCGCGATGCCTATGCCATGATCAGCCGCATGGGGCGCGATCTGGCCCTGTGGCTGGCGCTCGGGCTGCTGGCCGCCGTGCTCGGCGCGCTGGTGCTCGCCCAGCGGATCGGCCGGCCGATTCAGGCGCTCGCGGCCATCACCGAGCGGGTGGCCCTGGGTGATTTCCAGGCGCGCTTTCGCGAGACCGGTCGCCGCGATGAGATCGGGCTGCTCGGCACTCGCTTGAACCGGATGATCCAGGCGCTGGACCGAACCCACCGGCATTTGGCCCATCAGGCCACGCATGACTCGCTGACCGGACTGCCCAACCGGCGTTGCGTGCTGAGTCATCTGCAAGCCTTGGTCGCGGATCCGTGCCTGCGCGCGGAGGGTATCGCCCTGCTGTTCCTCGATCTCGACCGCTTCAAGACCGTCAATGACAGCCTGGGTCACGCCATCGGCGATCAGCTCCTCATCCTCTCTGCCGAGCGCCTTCAGGAACGTCTGGGCGAGCGGGCGTTGGCGGCCCGTCTGGGCGGCGATGAGTTCCTGATCGTGTTGACCGGGCTGCGCGATCGCGCGGCGATCTCGGCGGTGGCCGAGGGCTTGATCGCAGCCTTCCGCGAGCCCTTCCATTTGCAGGGGCACGAGCTGCATGTGGGCGGAACCATCGGGATCGCCATGGCGCCGGAGGAGGGCGCGGAGGTCGCCGAGCTGTTGGATCGCTCCGACATGGCGATGTACTGGGCGAAGGAGCAGGGACGCGGTCAGTGCCAGTTCTTCGATGGCGCGCTCAAGCAGCGCGCGATCCGCAAGCTGTCGCTGGAGAATCGGCTGCGGCGGTCGCTGGAGCGCTGCGAGCTGGAGGTCTATTACCAGCCGCAGGTGGACATCTATTCGGGCCTGATCGTCGCGACCGAGGCACTGATCCGCTGGCCGGACCGCAATGGTGGGTTCATCGCCTCGCCGGGTGAGTTCATCCCGCTCGCCGAGGAGACCGGCCTGATCGTGCCCCTGGGCGGCTGGGTGCTCGACGAGGTCTGCCGTCAGGTCTGTGCCTGGCGGCAGGCCGGGCTGCCGGGTCTGGCGGTCTCGATCAATGTCTCCGCCTCGCAGTTCCGGCTGCAGGATTTCTTCACGCGGGTCCGAACCAGCCTCGAAGCCGCCAATCTAGCCGAGGGTCAACTAGGTCTGGAGCTAACCGAGGGGGTGCTCCTGGAGGATACCCGGCGCGCCATCGATCTCATGGCCAGTTTCAAGGAAATGGGCGTACAGATCCTGATCGATGACTTTGGAACCGGCTATTCCTCGCTGGCCTATCTGAGCCGGTTCCCGCTCGACTACGTCAAGGTCGCGCAGGAGTTCGTCGCCGGGATCGGCACCAACGCCAACGACGCCATCATCGTGGATGCGGTCATCGCCCTAGCCAAGAGTCTGGGCCTGAGGATCATCGCCGAGGGGGTCGAGACGAGGGAACAGCTCGACTTCCTCTGCCGCAGGCAGTGCGATCTGATCCAGGGCTTCTATTTCGGGCGCCCGGTTCCCGCCGAGCGTTTCGCGCAGACGCTTGGCGACCAGTTTGTGATCGACGCAGTCCCGCCCGCGTCGACCTGAAAAGACGCGCCTTCGTTCGGATCAGGGGAGTCACCGCGCGTATGCTGCTCTTACTTGCCCCCGTCCTCGCATGTGTCCTCGGCGCTCATTCGGCGTTGGCGGCCGAGCCGGTGGACGGGTTGGCCATCACGCTGGGAGCCGATGTCGATCCGCGCGCAATCGCGGCGCGCTATCTCGACGACCCCGACGCCTGGCCGGAGATCCTGCGGGCCAATCGCCTGTTGTCGGCTGACCAGTTGCGCCCTGGCATGCGCCTGCGCATCCCGATGGGGCCGAGCCAGGAGGCCGCCCGCCTCCTCGCGGAGCTGCGGCAGCTTATCTATCAGGCGACCGGGGCGGGTGGCCAGGTCTTCGCGCCCGACGCCATCCGCGATGCCATCGCCAGCGAGGCCGCCGCCATCAAGGCCCGTCAGCGCGAGGGGTTCGAGGCGGCGATCCCCCTGGCCCGTCAGGGCATCCAGGCGGCGCGCGAGGCGTTCGCGATCAGCAGCGGCAACCGCGACGCGGCGGCCGAGGCGGTGCTGGACAGCGCGCGCGGGACGGTCGAGCGCCGCCGCCCCAACGAGCCCGACTGGTCCGCGATCGCGGTCAAGACCCTGCTCGCCGAGCAGGAGCGGCTGCGCACCCTGTCCCGCTCCTTCGCCCTGGTGCGCTTTCGCGACGCCAGCTCGATCCAGGTGAACGCCGGCTCGCAACTGGAAATCCGGCGTCTGCGCCAGGACCGGCTCACGCGGCGCGAGGCGGTCGAGGTGGTGCTCTACGGCGGGGACATCCGGGCGCTGCTCGATGCCACCGCCAGCCGCCAAACGATCCAGGTCGAGGCTCCGGGGATACGGACCGGGACGCGCTCCAGTCACTACTGGGTCGGCAAGACCCCCGAGAGCACCCGGCTGGCGAACTACGAGGGCGAGATCGAGGTGGCGTCTCAGGGCGGCACCGTGGTGCTGGGCGCGAATCAAGGCACCCTGGTCAAGTCCAACGAACCGCCGCTGCCGCCCCTGAATCTCCTGGACCCGCCCGCGTTGGAGCAGCCCGAGGATGCCCAGGTTCTTTATGGCGCGGACGCGACCCTGCGCTGGTCGGCCAGGCCGCAAGCGGCCGCCTATTGGCTGGAGGTCGCCCGCGATCCGCGCTTCGCGACCCTGGTCCTGACCGAGACGGCGCTCAGGGATACCCAGTACCGGCTGCCTACCGGCGAGGAGGGCCTCTATTACTGGCGGTTGTCGGCGGTGGATGCGAGCGGCTTGCCCGGCTCGCCCTCGCGGGTGCGGCGCTTCCAGGTCGTGCGTGACGAGACCCCGCCCTATCTGGCGGTGCGCGGCCCGGCGCCGGGGTATCGTTCCAGCGCCGCGCGGGTTGCCATCGTCGGTCGGACCGAGCCAGATGCCGTGCTCGAACTCGGCGGCGAGCCGATCCCGGTCGATCCGGACGGAGCATTTCGTGTCGAGCGTCCGCTGATGCTGGGCGACAATCCGTTGGTCCTGGTGGCCAGGGATCGCGCCGGTCACCAGACCCGGGTGGAGCGGGTCGCGCATCGCCTGCCGGACGAGGCGCCGCCACTGCGAATCGCGGCGCCCGACGACGAGGAGTCGCCGCGCGACCAGGCCCGGCGCCTCCTCGTCGCCCGGCCGGCGTTCGACCTCGCCGGGATCACCTGGCCCGGGATCGCGGTGCTCGGCGCGAAGCGCCGACGCGGCTGGTTTCGTGGCGAGCAGCCTGGCCGACGCGGGTGGCCGTTTCCGCCTGACGCTGCCGGCCCGGACCCAGGTCGCCCGCTTCGACCTCCAGGCAGGGGAGCCCTTTGGGGCCAGCCGCCGCGAGGCCCTTGAGATCGCTCTGGACGGCGTGCCGCCGCGCATCCATCTGGACCGCTCTCCGGCGGAGCGCACCGCCGAGGCGACGCTGCGTCTTGCCGGCTGGGTCGAGGGCGGCGAGACCCTGATGGCCGGCGGCCAATCCGTTGCGCTCGCCCCCGATGGCCGTTTTGCGCTGGCGATCCCGTTGCGTCCGGGGGCCAACGAGATTCTGCTCAGGGCGCGCGACCGGGCCGGCAATGAGAGCGGCTGGCGCCAGAGCGTCCTGCTGGACCAGGAACCTCCGAGGCTTGTGTCATACCGTCTGCTTCCGGCGGAGGGGGCCGATCTCAGATCACTGGTGGTGGAGATCGTCGCCGAGGACGGCAGCGGCGTGGTCGCCGCAGTGCCTTATCGGCTTGCGGTCGGGGATGGCGAGCGCCGGGGAGTTGCCATGCGTCGCGCGGACAGGGCCAGTCATCAGGATCTTGTGGTCATTCCCGTGGATGCCGGCGCTGGCGGCGGCGCCACACCCCGGCTCCGTTCGGTGACCCTGAGGGACTATCTCGGCAACCGCCAGGAGATCGACCTTGATTGAGACGATCGCACGCATCCTCACCCCACGCCTGACGTGGCTACCCTTGGTCATCTGCTGGGGAGCGGCTTGCGGAGACTCGGCGAGCCTCGTCACCTTCGGGCCTAACGCGGCGCCAGGCAAGGGAGATGACGACTTCCGCCAGATTGTCCAGATCCGGGTTCCCGCGCATGCGCCACAGCCGTTCTACCTGCGTATCCGCGATCCCGATGTCGGCGGCACCCTGGACGAACCGAACGGGCCTTGGAACACCCATACCAGATTCGCGGTTTACGCCGGTGCGCCGGACCCGATTGCTGCTCCACTCGCGGAGGCGACCTTCGGCGAGGACGCACGGAGCGATGGCGGCTGGCAGGTTTTGGCGACCCTGTCGCCCGAGCAGGGAGAGCGGATCGGCGAATCGGTTCTCTTCACGCTGGTGGTCGAGGGACTGGACGGCGACGACGGCAATCTCTATGACCTGGCGATCAGCGCCGAGCCGACCACCAACACGGCGGTCACGGGAGCCGAGCTGTCCAGCGACCGACCCACGATCTCGATCCCGCCGGGCGCGCAGCGCTTCACCGAGGCGCGGGTCGAGATCCCGCCCGGCGCGACCGCCCTGGCGGTCCGTGTCTTCGATCTCGACGGCGCGCGCGCCTGGCTGGAGCGACCCTTCGCGCCGCCCCTCGCGCTGCGCCCTTCGGGCGACGCCCGCTGGGCGGAAGACCAGATCCGCCTGGACGCGGCTGAAGCACACGGGGCGGCGGCGCTGGTCATCCAGGGCGGTCGCAAATTGCTCAACGACCTGGCGCTGGAGGTTCTGGATCAGGATCGCCGACCGCTACCCTTGCGGCTGCCGATCGCACTCGTGCCGCGCGCCGTGGCGCCGCTTCCGGTGATCACGCACAGCTATCCGCCGGACTGTCTGAGCGTGGCCTTCGACGCCTCGGCCTCGGATGGCGGGGAACACGCACTCACCGCCTACCGCTGGGAGTTTGGCGACGGCACCAGCGGTGAGGGGGCGCGGATCGAGCATCGCTATCCCCGGCCAGGGATCTACACGGCGGTCCTGACGGTCATCGACGACTCGGGGCGGATCATGGACCGAGCGCGTCTGGCTTATCCCATCAAGGTCAATCAGCCGCCGCTGGCCGATCCCGGCCCGCCCCGGATCGCCGCGCCCGGCGAGCGCCTGAGTTTCAGCGCGGATGGGTCGCGCGATGCGGACGGGCGCATCACCGCTCAGACCTGGAGTTTCGGGGACGGTCAGGAGGCGAGGGGCGCACGGGTGAGCCACGCCTACGCGAGCCCCGGCCGCTACCCGGTGCGACTGAGCGTCGAGGACGATGGTCCCGGCCCCTGCGTGCAGCGGACAGGCGACGACGGAGGTCTGGGTCAACGCCGCGCCGATCGCCGAGGCCGGTCCGGATCAGGTCGTGGCGGCGGGCGAGCCGGTCCGGTTCGATGCCGGGGCGAGTCGCGACGGCGACGGCAAGCTCGTGGACTATGTCTGGGATCTTGGCGACGGTATCCAAGCGCGGGGACAGACGGTCGAGCATATCTACAAGGCGCCCGGCCGCTACGAGGTCATCCTCGGGGTCACCGATGACGCGGGGGTTGGCAACAGCCATGGCGAGGATCGCCTGAGCGTTCGGGTCAACGCGCCGCCGGTCGCGGACGCCGGGCCGGATCAGCGCGTCACCGCCAGCGAGGTCCAGTTCGACGGGAGCCGCTCGCTGGATCCGGATGGCCGGATCCAGGAATGGACATGGACGTTTGGCGATAGCGCCACCGGCACCGGCACCGGCACCGGCGCGCGTCCGCGCCATGTCTATGCCGCGCCGGGTGAGTATCGGGTGAAACTGACGGTCAGGGACGATTCGGGAACGATGTCTGCGACCGCCGAGGATGAACTCTTGGTGCGGATCAACGCCGCGCCGGTGGCCGATGCCGGCCCCGACCGCCTGGTCGCGCCCGGTCAGGCGCTGACCTTCGATGGAACCGGATCGCTCGATCCGGATGGCGCGGTTCAGGGGTATGCGTGGGACTTCGGCGATGGCACGGGCGCGACCGGAGCCCGGGTGACGCACGCCTATGCCGAACCCGGCGTCTACCAGGCGCGGCTGGAGGTCCGGGACGACACCGCAGACCGGCTGGCGGTCGGCGTGGCCGACGCGGTGATCCGGGTGAATGCCGCGCCAGTGGCCGATGCCGGTCCCGACCGATTGGTCGCGCCGGGCGCGTCGATCGAACTCGACGCCAGTGGATCCCTGGATCCGGATGGCCGGATCGCGACCTACCGCTGGCGCTTCAGCGACGGACGTCCGGACCTGGAAGGCCCGCGCGTGCGGCTCGACCTCAGTGAGCCGGGGACGCTGACCGCCGTGCTGGAGGTGACCGACGACAGCGGCGCGGCCAATGGCCAGGCCCAGGATTCGGTTCTGATCCGCATCAACCATCCGCCGACCGCCGTTCCACCAGCGCCGCTGCAAGGCTGCGCCACGCGGGTCGAGCTGGACGGCGGCGCCTCGCGCGATCCCGATGGCGACCCACTGCGTTACGCCTGGGATTTCGGCGACGGCAGCGAGGCCGGCGATGGCGCCAAGGTCATCCACCAGTTCCCGGAGGCGGGGCGTTATCCCGTGACCCTGAGCGTCGACGATGGCAGCGGGGCCGCCAACGCGCGCCATGCCGCCGCGACCGAGGTGTGGATCCAGCGCGCGCCCACGGCGGTTGCCGAGGCCCCGGCGCTGGCCTGCGCCGGCGATGTCATCCTCTTCAATGGCGCCAGGTCCGAGGATCCGGATGGCGGTCTGCTGCTGCACGACTGGGATTTCGGTGACGGCTCGCGGGCACTGACGGCGAGCCCCGCGAAATCCTTCAGCCAGGGCGGGCTCTATCAGGTCAGGCTGAAGGTGCGCGACGACTCCGGGCTGGCCTGCGACCAGGGCACGGCCGCGCTCGCCGTGCGGGTGGTCGACGCCCCGGTCGCCGACGCGGGCGCGGACATGAGCGTCTGTGCCAAGGCGCCGGTCACCTTCGACGGCACGGCCTCGCGGGATTTCGATGGGGTCGTCAACAGCTATGCATGGGACTTCGGCGACGGCGGCAAGGGCGGCGGTCCCAACCCCACCCATGTCTACGCCGACGCGGGCGACTATGAGGTCACCCTGACTATCACCGGCGACCAGGTCGGCGACTGCGCCAACCGGCACAGCGATGGTCTCCGGGTGCGGGTTCTGGAGGCGCCCAGGGTGGGCCTGGAGGCGCCCGCGCGGGCGGCCCTGGGCGTGCCGGTCGCTTTCAAGGCGGTGCCGCTCGCGCCCGCTGTGCTGGATCCGGGGTTGCGGCTACGCTGGGACTTCGGCGACGGCGGCAGCGCCGAAGGCATGGCGGTCGAGCACGCCTATCGCAAGCCGGGGCGCTACCGGGTGACCCTGGTCGTCGACGATGGCCGAGGCGGCGAATGCAGTCGGGCGCGGGTCGAGCAGGCGGTGCTGGTCAATGCCCCGCCGCGCGCCGTCGCTGGACCGGACCAGGTGGTCGCCACCGGCGAAACCCTGGTGCTGGATGGCTCCGCCAGCACGGATCCGGATGGCGCCATCAGCCGTTTCGAATGGGACTTCGGCGATGGCGAGCGGGGCGAGGGCGTCGCGGTAGCGTCACCGCTTCGCGCGGCCGGGCGATTACCAGGTCGAATTGACCGTGACCGACGACACGGATCTCCCCAACAACCAGCAGCGGGATCGTCTCAGGGTCACGAGCAATGCCGCGCCCCTGCCACGGATCGACCTGGATCCGGCGGTGCTCTGTCCTGGCGAGGCGGGGCGCTTCGATGGCGGCGGCTCGACCGATCCCGACGGAAGCCTGACCGGCTGGACCTGGAACCTTGGCGATGGCGTCGTCAAGACCGGAAAGACCATCACCCATGGCTACGGGTCGCCGGGGCGCTATGGACTGAGTCTCGCGGTCAGCGACGCCAGCCAGGCGAGCAACGCGACCAGCCTGCTCGACGCGGGAGGTGCGGGTCAATACCGCGCCGAGAGCGGTGATCGCGCAACCCGTGCGGGGCTGTCCCGGCGAGGAACTGCCTTTCGATGCCAGTGCGTCACTGGACCCGGACGGCGCACTCACCGGCTATCAGTGGACATTCGGGGATGGCGCCGAGGCGCAGGGCGCGCGCGTCGGCCATGTCTTCGAACGCGCGGGCCGCTATGGGGTTCGACTGCGGGTGACGGACGATTCCGGGAGCGCATGCGCCTCCGCCGAGGCCGGCGCGGAGGCCATCGTCAATGGCGCGCCCGAGGCGAGGATTCAGGCATCGGCCCTGATCGCCCGCACGGGCGGCGCCCACGATGGGATTCGCTTCGATGCCGGCGGATCGACCGATCCGGAGGGGGATCCGCTGGTCTTCCATTGGGATTTCGGCGACGGCACAAGCGCGCGCGGATCCCTGGTGACCCATGCCTTCGCCAAGCCGGGTCGCTATTCGGTGACCCTGAGTGCGCGCGACGATTCGGGTACAGGCTGCGCCGAGGGCCAGGCGCGGATCGAGATCGCGGTGGAAGGGGAGCGGGATCCGCCGTGACCGGGATGCGCCCGGCGGCGCGCGGCTCAGGACGCCGTGGCGATCTGATTGCGGCCGGCGTGCTTGGCCTTGTAGAGGGCGGCGTCGGCGGCTTGCATGAGCGTGGTCATGGCGATGGCGTCGCTTGGGACCAGACCGGCCACGCCGAGGCTGATGCTGACCCGATCCGCCACCGGCGATGCCGGATGGGGGATCGCCAGCTCGAAGACGTCCTCGCGCACGCGCTCGGCGATCGTCGTCGCGTCATGCAATGAGGTGTTGGGCAGCAGGAACGCGAATTCCTCGCCGCCGATGCGGGCGACCAGGTCGCCAGGGCGCCGCGCCGCCGTCGCCATGGTCTGGGCGACGCGGGTCAGGCAGGTGTCGCCGGCGACATGACCCAGACGATCGTTGTAGAGCTTGAAGTGGTCGATGTCGGCGATGATCATCGCCAGGTGGGTTTGGGTTCTCTGCCCACGTTTCCACTCGCTGTCCAGCGCCTCGTCGAAGTGGCGTCGATTGGCGATGCCGGTGAGGGTGTCGATCCGCGCCAGCAGCGCCTCCCGCTGTTTTTCCTCGATGGACGAGCTCGAGTCGCAGCCGCAGTTCGATCGACTCCCGAAAGGTTCGGCTGAATTGGGCCGAGGAGACCAGCATCGCGATGGTGAAGATCAGGACAAGGATGCGCCATGGTGATCGGCAGCCGTCCCCCCTCAAGCGCTAACTGACCGATGATCGGCAGGCTGACCGGAATGAGGAAGCAGGGAAAGGCGGGCGGCAGGATGGAGAGCAGCGGCAGGCCCCCGGCCACCATGCCGCCCAGGGCAAAGGCCAGAAAGATCTGATGGCTGAGTGAGTCGGGGTGAAAGAGCAGCAGGGCGGCCGCACCCCAGGCCAGACCCGAACCCAGCGCGCCGGCGATGAAAGCGAGCCGCCAGAAGGCGGCGGATTCGGTTCCCGACGCGCGAGCGCCCTGGTAGCGGCGGAGCATTGCGAACCTGAGCAGGGTGACGCCATAGAGCAGCAGCAGCCAGGTCAGCAGGCGGCCGCCATCGATCGCGCCCCAGAGGATGACGACCAGGATGAGGCCGTTAATGATGTTGACGGTCAGCCCGATCGGGAGCTGGTGATAGGCCGCCGTGACCTTGAGCGCGCGAATGCGCCGGGCCATGGGATCCTGTGGATCCGAGAGGAATCGTCTCACAGGGCGACTCGACAACTTCCGCTCGGTTGGCCTCGGCGTAAGCCGACCCGCGTTCCCCGAACTCCGACCGACCGCCCGTGATTGCCGGCCGGAATCATGGCGCGCTCCGCGCGCTCCCGCCGGCTAATGCGCTTGACGATAGGCGTCGATCTCATTGAGCGAGAGCGGTCGCGCCTCATCCTCCAGCATGACGGGGATGTCGTCGCGGATCGGGTAGGCCAGTTGCGCCGACAGCGAGATGAGTTCGCCACGCGCCTTGTCGAAAATCAGAGGCCCCTTGGTCACGGGGCAGACGAGGATATCCAGTAGTTTCTTGTCCAGCATGGGTTGATCGCTCCTCGGCGAGACATATTCACAATCAGCCGGAAGTGTAACCCTCCGACACCCGGGTGGGTACCGAGCCCGCACGGAAAAGCGCTCGGCGAGCGCACCCCAACCTGCGAAATGGAGCGGAATACCGGATGCGGTCGAACATCAAGGCGTTACTGGCGCGCGGGCGCGGCACACTGGTCTCCTGGCAGCGACTCTGGCGATCGTTGCGTCGCTTGCGATTCTCGTTGGATTGTTCCATCTGGTCGCCGCAACGCAGGGACTCCAGGTCACGCGGACCTGGGTCGGAGCGGTGCCGGTGACGCTCTATCGTTTGCGCGCCGAGCGCCCGGCCCCGGTTGTCGTGATTGCGCATGGCTTCGCCGGCTCTCAGCAGCTCATGCAAACCTATGCGATCACGCTGGCCAGGAACGGCTACATCGCGGTGACCTTCGATTTCCCCGGTCATGGCCGGAATGCCACGCCCTTTGTTTCCAGTCTGATGGACCAAGACAGACGGCTGCGTGTCCTGCTCGCCGCGCTGGAGCCGGCAATCGACTTCGCCTTGGCGCGGCCCGGCGCGGACGGACGTCTCGCCTTGGTCGGGCACTCCATGGCCGGCGATGTCCTGGTGCGCCATGCCTTGGCCCACCCCGGCACCGTCTCGGCCACGGTGCTGCTCTCGCCCTATCTCTCCGAGCAGACCAGGACGACCGGCCTGAGCAATCTGCTGCTGATCTACGGCGCGCTCGAACCCGAGATGCTGCATCGGCAAGGGCTCAAAGTCCTCTCCGAGTCCGTCGGAGGCAGGGTGGCGGAGGGGACCACCTACGGCACGCCAGCGGACGGGCGGGCGCGCCGCCTGGTTTTCGCGAAGGGGGTCGAACACATCGGGATCCTATATAGCCGCGCGGGACTGGTCGAGACGCTCGGCTGGCTCGACCAGACCTTTGGACACGCGGGTAGCGGCTACATCGAACGACGCGGTCCCTGGCTGGGTCTGGTTTATCTTGGGCTGATCATCCTTGCCTGGCCGCTTGCGCGGTTGCTGCCACGCGCGTCACGGTGCGGCCGAAGGGCGCGGGCTTGGGCTGGCGCCGCCTGCTGCCGGTGGCGATCGCCCCGGCGTTACTGACGCCGCTGATTCTCTGGAAGCTCCCGCATGATGTCCTGCCGATCCTGATCGGCGACTACCTCGCCCTACATTTTGCGCTCTACGGTGCGCTCACCGCGCTCGGGCTCTGGCTCGCGCGGCCTGGCCTGGCACGCCCACCCGCGCCGGAGGAGCCAATCGCGTCGGGGTGGCGCGCATTCGCCGTGGCGGTCGTGGTCGCGACCGCTTACGGAGCCCTGGCGTTCGGGTTGACGACGGACCGCTTCGTCACCAACTTCTTTCCAGGGCAGGAACGTTTCGGAGTGGTTTGCGTTTTACTATTCGCGACGTTGGTTTATTTCAGCGCCGATGAATGGCTGACGCGAGGGGAGGGTGGAGCGCGATGGGGGTATGCCTTGACGAAGTTGCTGTTCCTCCTGTCCCTGCTCCTGGCCGTGGGCTTGAACCTGAGGCAGCTCTTCTTTCTCATCATCATCGTGCCCGCGATCCTGATCCTTTTTCTGGTCTACGGTCTCATGAGCGGTTGGGTCTATCGTCGAGTCGGGCATCCCATGGTCGGCGCGATCGCCACCGCGGTCGTGTTTGCCATCGCCATCGCCGCGGCCTTCCCGCTGGTAGGGGCTTGAGAATTAAATATTGACCATGCGCAATCTACATCGACGTGGGTATTTCGCGTAAGATACGCAAAGCGCTATGGTTTACTTGAGCCGCGACACCAAATGCGGCCTGTACCATCAGCCACCCCGAAGGAAGCTTCTTCCGCGCGGAACACCATCAAAATAAATGACGCTGCCGTCCACCGATCGACCGGAGGAGTATTAACCATGGTCGCCTTTGCGCAATTGCATGCCCAAAATCATAAGATTACCGAACTTTCGAACGTCTTTCTCTACCTCGTCCGCGAGCGCGCCATGTGCGACACGGACGTCGCCTGCGACGTCTTTTTCGACCTGACGAACCGGGTGCGGGAGCACATGGAGCTGGTGGATCGCGATCTCTGCGGCAAGCTGATCTCCTATCCGGATCAGTCCGTGAAGAACACCGCGAACCGTTTTCTGTCCGGCTCGACCGAGATCAAGCGCATTTTCACCTCCTACGTGAAGCAATGGTGCTCGCAAAAGCGCCACGCCCTGACCATCAACGACCACGCCTCCTTCGTCCAAGATACCGAGCAGATGTTCGCTTTGGTGATGGACCGCATCCAGCGCGAAACGGAGCACCTCTATCCCCTGATTCGTAAGCTCGAGGGCGAGGACAAGCAGGTGGCGTGACGGCATCCCGCCGTCGATCCAAAAGGGGTTGCGCGCGCTGCGCGCGCGGTCCTGGTGTTCCCCTCTCAGCGGCTGTCAAGAAATCGATAGCCTGGGGAAGCCGCCGTCGGCATGGGCGAGGCGCAACTCCACGAACCGGCGTGGGGCACGCGGATCGCGGGTCGTGAAGCCCTAACGACAGATCTGCTCGGCGAGCGGCCAAGCAATCCAGGGTTTCCCGACCCCGGTGGGGCCGAGTATCAGGCAGTCCAATTCCTCGCGGGTCCGTTCGCCGGTGCCCGACTGGGTGATGAGCGCATGGTCGAGGCCAGGCGGGGTATGGCGTTCGAGGCCCACAAGGCCCGCGCTGTGTTCGGGCTTGGCCTGGCGCAGGCGGTTGTGCAGGCGCTGTAGCGCGCGGAGAGTTCGTGATCGTCCCGCGGACCTGGAACGCTACTCGAAGCCAAAAATGGTGATCTCGGGGAGATCGAGCGGCTTGCGCCGGGCCACAGGCATGCCGTTGAGTCGCAACCGCCGCAGTTTATCCGTGCCTGCCATGACTTACCGAGAAGCCACGCCTCCCGCTGTTTCGGAAGCCTTCGCGGCGTTCGCCGCTGTCTCGCTGGCAAGCGGCTTGAGCGGTGCCATGAGCGATCCGAAATCGCCTGGATTGACGTATTGAATCACCGCTCGTCCCTCGGGGTCGCGGCCGACGTCGAATCCGCGCTCGGGGTAGAGCCAGTGGACGATACCGGTCTCTGGCTCCGTGAGCCGCTGGGTGGGGACGCCGAAGCGCTGCTCGATCAAGGCATCGTCTAGTCGCACCTTGGGGAGATAGCTGATGGAGTGGACCTGGGCGCTGGCCAGGGTCTCGGCATCCGCTGGGTCCAGCTTTACCTTCTTGCTGCCGCTGCCGAGCTCACTGATGCGCAGTCCGCGATCGAACATTCCCTCCAGGGCGGTCTGATCGACGTCCAGCGTCATGACGAAATCGGCACGCAGCCGCTCAAGCTCGATCTGTTCAAAAAATGCCTCGACGTTGAGCGTTTGGGACGCGCCGGGCGTTCTGAAGAGATTGATCTCGCCGTCTTCCTTGAAGACCTTGCGCACCTCCGCGAGCCGGGTCTCGCCCAAGGTGAAGCCAAAGACTTGGGTGTGTCCAGTCGCATCCTGCTTGATTCGCCAGGGCAGGCGCGCGATGCCGTCGTCGATCGGGTCTGGCATCAGCAGCAGCATGGCAACGAAACCAAGGACGGCGGCGCCCAGGATGGACAGGATCATGGTTCGATCCATGGTGGGACGTACTCCGTGGTCAGGCGCTCATGGGGCTAGGTGGCGAATCCTGGATCAGCCCGGCGACGACGCGCCGGCCCTCGGACATGAGGATGTTATAGGTACGGCAGGCGGCGCCGGTGTCCATGACCTCGATGCCGATGCCGCGCTCCATCACCCAGAAGTAGACGGCGGGATCCGGGAAGACCTGTTGAGGGCCGGTGCCGAGAATGATGACCTGCGGCTCCAGCGCCAGCAGCTCATTCAGGTGCTCCCTGGTCAGGTTGGCGGAGCTTGAAGGTTCCCAGGGTTCGAGGATCCGCGACGGGGTCAGGATCAGGCTCCGCCGATAGCGGCGTCCGCCGATCGCGATGCCTTCCGTGCCATAGCCCTCGATCAGATGACCGCCAGCGTCGTTTGCCTCGGTGAATTTCATGCGGGCAACATACCCCATGCCAGAAGAGCGAACAAGCGGGCAGGGAAGCAGTGCACTGTGTAGAATTTCCCATCCCTTTTCCCCCAACCCATCCGGAAGCCCATGACAGTTCGCACCCGTTTCGCTCCTTCTCCGACCGGTTACCTGCATGTGGGCGGTGCCCGCACCGCGCTCTTTTGCTACCTCTATGCCCGCAAGCATGGCGGTCAGTTCATCCTGCGGATCGAGGACACGGACCTGGAGCGCTCCACGGCGGAATCGGTGAACGCGATCCTGGAGGGAATGACCTGGCTCGGGCTCGACTATGACGAAGGCCCCTTCTATCAGACCCAGCGTTTCGACCGCTACAACGCCGTGATCGAGGAGCTGCTGGACAAGGGTCTGGCCTATCGCTGCGATTGCCCCAAGGAGCGGCTGGAAAAGCTGCGCGTCGACCAGATGGCACGCAAGGTGAAGCCGCGTTACGACGGGCGCTGCCGCAATCTCCAGGTCGATCCGAACGCGCCGCATGTGATTCGCTTCAAGAACCCGGCGGATGGCGTGGTGGTCGTCGATGACATGATTCGTGGCCGGGTGCCGTTCGCGAATGAGGAGCTGGACGACCTCGTCATCCGCCGTACCGACGGCGCACCGACCTATAACCTGAGCGTGGTGGTGGACGATGCCGACATGGCCATCACCCACGTCATCCGCGGCGACGACCACCTCACCAATGCCCCGCGGCAGATCAATATCCTACGCGCGCTGGGCCATGAGCCGCCGCGCTATGCCCACGTCCCCATGATCCTCGGCGACGACGGCGCGCGCCTGTCCAAGCGGCATGGCGCGGTCAGTGTCATTGCCTATCGCGACCTCGGCTATCTGCCGGAGGCGTTGCTCAACTATCTGGTGCGGCTCGGTTGGTCGCACGGAGATGAAGAGGTGTTCTCGATCGATCGGATGATCGAGCTGTTCGACATCTCCGACGTCAACAAGTCCGCTTCAGCCTTCAACACCACCAAGCTCGACTGGCTGAATCAGCACTACCTGCAACACGCCGAACCGGCGCGCATCGCCCGTTTGCTGAGTCCCCACATGGGCCGGCTCGACATCGATCCCTCGACCGGCCCGGAACTGGCCGAGGTGATCAAGGCTCAGGCCGCGCGAGCCAAGACGCTTGTGGAATTGGCCGAGATCAGCGCCTTCTGTTACCGAGATTTCGACGACTTCGAAGAGGGGTCAGCCAAGAAGCACCTGCGTCTGGTCGCGCGCGAGCCCCTGGCGCGACTGCGCGCCGCCTTCGAGCTGATGGCCTTCGAGGATTGGACGCCCGAGCAGCTCAAGCATGTCGTCGAGCGGGTCGCGGAGGAACTGGAGGTCAACATGGGCAAAGTCGCCCAGCCGCTACGGGTCGCCATCGTCGGGCGCGCCGCCTCCCCAGGGATCGACGAGACCCTGATGCTGGTCGGCAAGGAGGCAACCCTGCGTCGCATCGACAAGGCGCTCGCCTACATCGATGCACGCGGCGCCGGAGACTGACGACCACGGCATCGGCGCCTTGCGCCGATGCCGTCGCGTACCAGGGGAGCGGAGTGCCTGCCTCCCTCCCCCATGTTCACTGAAGCCCCTTGTCCCGCAGTCGCCACTGGAAGTGACTCAGCAGCTTGGAGCGAACCTTCTTCTCCTTGTGTTTCGCGGCAGCCGCAAGCCGCTTCTCGGCGACCCCGATCAGGGTCTCCTGGGCACCCTTGGCGTTTTCGTCGTCGGAGGTACGCTGGGTATAGTTGCCGTCCGAGTCCAGATCCCAGGCGGAGCGCGTATCGGCGAACTGGACGTCCAGGATGAGGCGTAGTTCCTGACGCAGCTCCGGGTTCTCGACCGGCGCGTGCACCTCTACCCGGCTATCGAGGTTGCGGCCCATCATGTCCGCGGAGCCGATGTAGTACTCCTCCTCGCCGCCGTTGCGGAAGTAGATGATCCGTCCATGCTCCAGGAAGCGTCCGACGATGCTGACCACGCGCGCGCTCTCGCTGATGCCGGGCAGGCCGGGGCGGAAGCGGCAGGTATCGCGCACGATGAGGTCCACCTGTACCCCCGCGCGGCTGGCCTTGTAGAGGGCACGGGTGATGTCGGCGTCCTCCAGGGCGTTCATCTTCATCTGGATGACGCCGTTGCCGTCGCGTTTGTGATGCTCGATCTCGCGGTTGATCTTGTCGATGATGGCGCGCTTGAGGTTATAGGGCGCCGCCAGGATCTTGCGGTAGCTCGGCGGTGGCGAGTAGCCCGTCAGATAGTTGAACAGCTCGGTCAGGTCCTGGCCGATGTCCTCGTCGCAGCCGAGCATGCCGAGATCGGTGTAGAGCTTGGCGGTGCCGGCGTGGTAGTTGCCGGTTCCGATATGGTAGTAGCGGCGCAGTTGCGCATAGTCCCGGCGGACGATGAAGATCAGCTTGCTGTGGGTCTTGAGACCCATGACGCCGTAGTTGACGTGGATGCCCTCGGCCTCCAGCCGGCGCGCCCACTGGATGTTGGCGGCCTCGTCGAAGCGTGCCTTGAGCTCCACCAGCACCGCGACCTGCTTGCCGTTGCGCGCGGCCTGGATGAGCGAGTCCAGGATGGCGCCGGCCGAGGTCCGGTACAGGGTCATCTTGATGGCCAGCACCTTGGGGTCGTCGGCGGCGGTGCGCAGGAAGCGCTCGACCGAGGTGCTGAAGGGCTGATAGGGGTGCTGGAGCAGGATCGGCCCGTTCTCGCGGATGATGTGGAAGATATTGCGCCGGTCGTTGGCCAGCAGGGGATGGTCGACCGGACGGTGCGGCTTGTCGTGCAGCTCGGGTCGGTCGATGGCGGCGATCTCGAAGAGGTCGCGAAGGGCCATCATGCCTTCCACCTCGATGACGTCCTCTTCCTCATTCAGCCCCAGCTCGGCCGCCAGCATGCCGCGATGGGTCGGCTCCATGCCGGGCTGGACCTCCAGCCGCACGATGGGCGCGAAATGGCGCTCGCGCAGCTCGCTCTCGATCATCTCCAGCAGGTCGTTGGCCGCCTCCACGTCTGGCTCGACGATGGCGTTGCGGGTGACCCTGAACAGGGCGCAAGACACGAACTCCATGCCGGGGAAGAGCATGTCGAGGTTGTTGACGATGAGGTCTTCCAGGGTCAGATAGGTGTGGGTGCCATCCACCGAAATAAGACGCCTGGAGACGTCCTTGCTCACCGGCACCTTGACGCGCGCCATGTAGACCTCGTTGCCGCCCGGGAAGCGCAGGGTCACCAGCAGGTTCAGGGTCAGGTTGGAGATGAAGGGAAAGGGATGCGCCGGATCCATGGCGAGCGGGGTGAGCATCGGGAAGATATTGGCGCGGAACTGTTCGCGCAGCCGCTCGCGGACATCGCTAGAGAGATCCTTGTAGAGCGCGACGCGGATGTCGAAGGCATCCAGCTCTTTCATCAGGCATGTCATGGATGCGGCGTTGCTCGGCCTGGAACTCGCGCACGGCGGCTTGGCATTCCTTGAGCTGCTGGGTGGGTGTGCGCCCATCCAGACTCAGGGTGTGCACGCTGGCGGCGATCTGCTGCTTCAGACCGCCGATGCGCTTCATGAAGAACTCGTCCAGATTGTTGCTGACGATCGCGAGGAATTTGACCCGTTCCAGCAGGGGGGTGCGCGGATCGTCCGCCTCATGGAGCACGCGGCGGTTGAAGGCGAGCCAGGTGAGCTCGCGGTTCAGATAGAGGCTGGGGTCGTCGAGGTGGACATCTGGCGCGAGGGTCGGTGGTTCGTCATCGTTTGTTTCGGACTCGGTGTCGTCCTCGATCAGCAGCTCGATTTCGCTTGTGCTCATGGCGGGTATCCGTGGTCCTCGGCGGGTTTGGGCAGGGCTGTGGCCCATTCTAGCAACCGCCCGCCGTTCGTGGATGGTGGTTTTGTGACTGACCCGTGCGGGAAGCGCCTGGCGGCGGGGGTACAATGCGCGCCCATGATGCCCACCGACCCTGATGACTTGTTCGACCGGCCCGAAGGTCCGGTTCGTCCCTTTGAATTCGACGTCGATGTCGCGCGGGTCTTCCCGGACATGGTGCGCCGCTCCGTGCCGGGCTATGCCGAGCTGGTCGGGCTCTCGGGGCTCATCGCGCGGCGCGTCGCGCGTCCGGGCGCCCGCTGCTACGACCTGGGTTGCTCGCTGGGGGCGGTGACGCGCTCCATCCTGCGCCAGACCGGGCCAGAGGTGCGCGTGATCGCCGTCGACAATGCTCCGGCGATGGTCGAGGGATTGCGCGCGCGCTCGGTCGATGTCGCGGATGCCGGGCGGGTCGATGCGGTCTGTGCCGATGTCCAAGAGGTCGCTATCGAGCAAGCCGCGCTGGTGGTGCTCAATCTCACCCTGCAATTCGTCCCGGTGTCCGGTCGGCTCCCGCTCCTCCAGCGGATTCGCGCCGGTCTGGCGCCGGGCGGGGCGATGATCCTGGCCGAAAAGGTTGCGGTTCCCACCGAGCGGGGAGGGGACTGGCTGACGACCTTGCATGAGGATTTCAAACGCGCCAACGGCTACAGCGAGCTGGCCATCAGCCGCAAACGGGCCGCGCTGGACCGGGTTCTGATCCCGGACAGTCTCGATGCCCATGAGCAACGGCTTGCCGCCGCCGGTTTCGCCGGGTCGGTCCGCTGGTTTCAGAGCCTGAATTTCGTCGCCTGGTTGGCATGGACCTGAGCCCCTTTCAGCCCTTCCTGGCGCGCTTGTCGCAAACGCCGCTCGCACCCTGGGTCGGCGAGCTGGGAGCCGCCGTTCTGTCGCGACTTGGCCCCGGCGCCCATGGCGACCTCGCGCGTTGGGAGGCGGCATTGGATGCCCTGCCCGCCTGTCCGGAGGGCTCCATCACGCTGGCCGATGCCTGCGTCGGTATCCAATCCGCCGAATCCCTCGCGGCGGAGATCGAGCAGGGTCTCCGCTCGGCCCTGATGGCGCTGCATCCCTGGCGCAAGGGACCCTACGAGATCCACGGTGTGCACATCGACACCGAATGGCGCTCGGACTGGAAATGGGATCGGCTGGCGGGGGCGATCGCGCCATTGGAAGGTCGGCTGGTGCTGGATGTCGGCTGTGGCAACGGTTACCACGCCTGGCGGATGCTGGGGGCGGGTGCCGCGACTGGTTCTGGGGATCGATCCCGACCCTGGTGTTCGTCGCCCAGTTTCTGGCCATCAATCGTTACCTGGCGCGCGAGGATCTTGCGGTGCTACCGCTCGGCATCGAGGATCTGCCGAGGGATCTCAGCGGGTTCGATACGCTGTTCTCCATGGGTGTGCTCTATCATCGCCGTTCGCCCATGGATCATCTCGGCGATCTCTACCGCCTGCTCCGGCCAGGCGGCGAACTTGTCCTGGAGACTCTGGTTCTTGAAGGCGCTGGTCAGCAGGCGCTGGTGCCGCCTGGACGCTATGCCAGTATGCGTAACGTTTGGTTCATCCCGAGCGTGGAGTCGTTGCGGGTCTGGCTGGGCCGCTGCGGTTTCACGGAGGTCAAGGTCATCGACGTCACCCGCACCAGCGTGGGCGAACAGCGCTCCACCGAATGGATGCGGTTCCAGTCCTTGCCGGATTACCTTGATCCGCGCGACCCGAATCGAACGATCGAGGGTCTGCCGGCGCCCGTCCGAGCCATTCTCATCGCCAGACGTCCTTGAGCGATCCGCCAGGGTGGCGGGCACGCTAGAATTTCAGGCCCACCGCCAACCCAGCCAGGAACGAGGCGGCGCTGGTCAGATTGTCCCCAACGAACCCGAAGAAGACGCCCGCGCTGGCGGCCATCCAACTGGCCCAGCCATTGTAGTGGGTCTCCAATCCGGTCCATTCGACGTGCGCGACCCCGGCGAACTGCAAACCGAAAAGCCCAAGCAGGACGAGGCCGATGACGAGCAGGGCGATCTTGAAGGCGACCTTGAGCGCGAAGCCCATCGCCAGACCGACCATGAAGGAAAAACCCATTTTGAGGAAGAAGAGCTCGCTGAAGAGCCCGCCGCCGCTCGTCGAGGGTGCCGGTCCTGCTCGGTCGGGTGGCATCTGGCCAGCGGCCGCAAGCGCGCTGAAGGTCGAGGCGTGGATCAGCGACAGGGCGATCAGCCACCGCGACTGAATCGCGCGCGCAAGAACGGAAAGTTGTGGCATGGCAGTGGGCTCGCTCGAAAGTGGCCGCAAAGGGTGCCACGAATCGCGGCGCCTGTCATGCCTCGCCAGAGGCCGTCAGCGTGCGGCTGGTATCCATTTTGCTCAATCCCTGGCTGGGCCTGCTCCTGTCGCGCATCAAGACAATCCGCTTGCCGCCAAAAATTCTGTCATTTAAGGCAACGTATTGATCGGTATGGCTGATCGTGGTGGCTTTTCGTCTGGGTCAGCGTCCTCGGCACGGGCCGATTTGTGGCAAAGACGACAAAGGATCGATATCAGCCAATTCCGCGCCCTGCGCGACGACGGCGATCCAGTTCCTCTCAATCCAAATGGAGACGATTCCGCAATGCTGCTCGAAACCTATGAAAAAGAAGAACGTTTTTGGCTCAAAACCCTGTTCGGCGCGACCGGCAAGCCTGGATTGCAAGCCTTTCGGGGTGAGCTCGTCGTGCTCGCGGGGGAGCTGAAGGCGGCCGCTGGCAAGCGCACTCCGCCCAAGGCGCTGATCAAGCAGGCGGTCTTGTTGGCGAACGCCGACCAAATGCTCATGGTGGCGGGCAATTTCGAGAGTGTTGACGAGCTTCCTGAATTCTTGGCGCGCTTCAAGGGGGACTTGGCGCCAGGCGCTGTCCCGATTTTCTACATCGACAATCTGGCGGAGAGTTGTCAGGTCGAGATCGAGGGCAATCGGTATGTGCTGATCCAGTTCCGCGAGGGCTTGGTCTGGAATGAGTTGGTCGAGTCCTTCTACGTGGAGAAGCAGGACATGAAAGGCATGTCTGGCGAGGATAAGGTCGTCGTTCTCTATGAGGCCAGCAAGGACTACAAGCCGGGCTATCCGATCAAGACGCTGGAGGAGGTGCTGGCGACCAAGACCGACGCCAAGCGCGAGGTCTGGGGTGCGGTATGAGGATTTGAGCGAGGATTGAAAAACAAGTGTTAGGCATCGTGATGATGCCTAACACTACGTGAAACCGCAGGGCACCCCGTTGCCGGGGCGCCCGCGGAATCTCGTCGGACTTTACCTGAAAGGCAAGACCTTACTGAGCCGGGGCAGCTTGCGGCTGGACCGGAGCGGCGCCTTGCTGAGGCATGCCGCCATAGGGCGCGCCGTAGCCGTAAGGAGCGCCATAGCCAGGAGCACCGTAACCGCCGCCGTAGGGCGCGCCGTAACCGTAGGGAGCACCGTAACCGCCGCCGTAGGGCGCGCCGTAACCGTAGGGTGCGCCATAGCCATCGCCGTACCCGTAACCATTGCCGTAGCCACGACCATAACCGCGGCCATAGCCGCGACCGCTGCCGCCGCCGCTCATGTTCATGTTGAAGTCGCCATTGCCGTCGCCGAACATGTCGCCCATGTTGTCCCACATGCCGTTGCCATTGCCATTGCCGCCGCCCGGGCCGCCCCACCAGGCGCTGGCGGTAAAGGAGACGCTGGCCAGACCGATCACGGCAGCAAGGCCGGCGTACTTAGCGATGTTTTTCATTGTCATTACCTTTGTTATTAACGTTATGGAAACGCTGTTAGTGCAGCCTTTTCCGCGGGGCAGGTTGCCCCGCCATCCTCGGCGCCGCTGAGACGCCGTGGATGGCGCGATCCGAGCGCCAGGTCTTGGACCGCAAGCTGACTGAATCCAACGATGGCTCCAGTCAGTGTCCTCCTCGGGACGGATTGGAGGCGGCCTATGAATTTGGTCCGTCCAGCCAGAAAACAAGGTGCCGATGAAGTCGTCACGGCCCGTGTTGCGAAACGAAGCAAAACCTGAGGGGAGTCGGGAAGACCTTCCCGCAATAGACCTTATGTCGATGCAAGCTGCCGAATGGCTGGATCCGCTGATGGGGTGAATCCGGTCAAACGGGAGGCTTGAGGGCTCGCTGGGCCGACATCTGAAGGAGTATTCCTCGGGCGAGACGGTTAATCCGTTCGTTGCCGTTATTTCATAATATCAGTATACGCTACTATTCTGCTTTTGCAAGCCTCTGGCGATCTTGCGCGGAAGATTTGGTTCGCGGGGAGCGAATGACGGCCAATGTTTCAGTTGCGGGCTTTGTCGTTCGGTTTGGGACGGCCGTCGATGGCAAGTCGCTTGCCCGCGATCCAGACCAGGACGATGACGGGCACCCCGATCAGACAGGTGAAGACGAAGAAGCCCGGATAGCCGATCCCGTTGACGATGGTGCCCGAGTAGCCACCTAGCAGCTTCGGCAGCAGGGTCATGAGCGAGCTGAAGATGGCGTATTGCACGGCGGTGAAGGAGACGCTGGTCAGGCTCGACAAAAAGGCGACGAAGGCGGCGCTGGCGAGCCCGGCCACCAGATTGTCCGCGCCCACCGCGAGATACATGAGCATCAGGTTGGCGCCCGCGTTGGCCAGCGCGATGAAGATGAGCTGGGCCGCCGACGAGAGGATGGCGCCGAGCATCAGGATGCGCATCACCCCATAGCGGGTCGCCAGCAGTCCGCCGAGCAGGCCGCCCGCGATGCTGACGAAGACGCCGAAGGTCTTGACCGCCGTGGCGATCTGCGGCTTGGTGAAGCCCAAATCCTGATAGAAGACGTTGGAGATGACGCCGAGCACGATGTCCGAGATCCGATAGAGCCCGATCAGTGCGAGCAGCAGGAGCGCGGTCTTGATCCCATAGCGACGGAAGAAATCCAGCGCAGGCTCGAGCCAGGTCTCGCGGGCCATGATCCGGTTGATGGCGCCCAGGGTGACGAGCGTCCAGCCGACTAGGATGGCCGCGCCCAACGCCAGCGCGAAATGCAGCATCTCCAGTAGGAAGCTCGTCAGTGCGCCGCCGCCGGCGGACGTCTTCATCCCGGTGAAGACTGCGTCGCCCAGGAAGAAGACCATCGCGAAGGTCGCGGCCGTGACGGCGAAGACCGCCAGCAGACGCAGATAATCCGTGGGCGCATAGAGATGGTCGCCGGAGCGATCGGTCACCGGTTCGCGGATGGTCAGGGTGGTGATCAGCCCGACCAGCATGGTGCTCGCCATGACCAGGTAGGTCGTCCGCCAGGCTCCGTAGCTGTAGGCGCCGGCCGCCGAGCCCAGGAGATCGGCGAGAAACAGGGCACCCGCGCCAGAGACGACCATGCCGATGCGGTAACCGGCGATATAGGTGGACGACATCAGCGCCTGGAGTCGCGGCGCGGCGGACTCGATCCGATAGGCATCGATCACGATGTCCTGGGTCGCCGCCGAGAAGCCGAGCATGACGGCGGCCAAGGCCATCCAGGTCAGACTGTCGCCGCCGGTCGCCGGGTCGACGTGGGCCATGAGCAGGATGGCGGTGATGATCGAGGTCTGGGCGACCAGCAGCCAGGCCCGGCGCCGGCCGAGCCAGCGAGTCAGAAAGGGGACGGGCAGGCGATCGACCAGGGGCGCCCAGATGAACTTGAAGGAGAAGGCCAGCGCGGCCCAACTGAAGAAGGTCACCGCATTGCGTTCGATGCCCGCCTCGCGCAGCCACAGCGACAGTGAGGAGAAAATCAGGAGCAGCGGGATCCCAGCCGAGAAACCGAGAAAGAGCATGCTGATGACGCAGGGACTGAGGAATTCCCGGCCGGCCTGTTTCCAGCTCCTCGGCCCGGTCTGCGTTGATGGATTCATCGCGCGATCGTTACATCCTTGGAGGGTTCCGCCGCTTGAGGCTGCGCAAGGCGATGTCGCTGGCATGTTTCGGGCAGGCGGGAAGTGGCGAGGATACAGGGATGGTACTAGTGGCTCAAGGCGCCTGCTGGAAGAAAAACGCCATCGTGGCGGCGAGCTCCGGTCACGATGGCGAGAGATCGGGGAAACGAGGAGGAGGCATTTTCCCGATGCTTGATAGGGAACCGCTGATCAATTCAGCTTTTTCAGCCGTATCGTCGTCCGCGAGCGATTTTTTCGATAAATGCGGCGAATTGATTGGTTGTTTCGATGGGAGCTGGCCTTTTTCTTGGCATCTCGGGTGTGTCAGGCGAATAGCGCTTTCTTGGAGATGACCAAGATAGCCAAGGCGAACAGCGCCAGGAGCACTGAGAGACGTCCTGGACCACGGGCGCGACACGCGGCCCAAGGCGGCAGACTGTGGTTTTCGATGGGCGACCCCAGCAGCGGCGGCGTCAGCAGCGAGCCGATGCAGGAGTGCATCGAGGCGGTCCGTGCCCGCGCGCTGGGCTTCAGCAGGGTTGCGCGATCTGTGTGCCGTCAGCGTCAACAACCTCGGCGTCTATCCCGTCACGCTGGAGCGCGCGAGATCCCGGAGGTCATCGTCCATGTCTAGCGCCTGATCGCCCGCCCACCGCTGTGGCTGCGCCGGGCACTCGGGATCGAGCCGGCGTTGGAGGTCGCTTTGGTCCCCTGATTGTGATGCGTTATTTCTTTGTGATATAACGAATAGAGATGTTCAGAGTGACAATGCCGATAAGCCGCTCAATGAAGCCGAATGTAGAGATCGTCCGACCCCATCGAGCCGCCCCGGCCAAGCCTGGCCTCGCCGGACACAAGCGGGTCGAGCCGTTGCGTCACATCGGCGAGACAGGCTCGATCACCCAGGGCGCCGAGGCGATGGGGATGTCCTACAAACGGTCATGGACGACGGTCGACCTGATGAATCAGTCGGCGGTGCAGCCTCTCGTCAGACGGGTGGCGGCATGGCGGCGGAATGGAGCTGACCGACGAGGGGCGACGCCTGATTGCCGTTTGCGACGCCGCAGAGCGTGAGCACCGCCGGTTTCTCGCTGCACTCGGTCGCCGCCGCAAGGATTTCGACCGCTTCTATGCGCTGCTGACCTGACGTCTTCATCCAGCCGATCCAACCTTTTGCCGCGGAGTCTCCATCATGAAGGTCAGTGCCAGAAATCAACTGCGGGGCGTCGTCTCCGAGATCAAGCTCGGCGCGGTCAATGCCGAGGTCACGCTCGACATGAACGGTACCTCCTTGGTCGCCATCATCACCAACGAGAGCGTCCAGTCGCTGGGGCTGGCGATCGGCGTGGAAGCCTTCGCCCTGATCAAAGCCTCCTTCGTGATCCTGACGACTGGGGACGGCGGGCTCAAGACCTCCGCGCGCAACCGCCTGTGCGGCACGATCGAGCGGATCAACGCCGGCGCCGTCAACACCGAGGTGGTGCTGGAGCTGAATGGAGGCGCCCACCTCGCGGCGGTCGTGACCAACGAGAGCGTCGAGACGCTTGGGCTGACCCAGGGCGGTCGCGCCTGCGCGCTTGATCAAGGCCCCGCATGTCATCCTGGCCGTCAGCGACTGATCCGCCCGTTGGCCCGAATCCCGTTTGTCCTTGCGCCAGGCGTTGTATCCAGATCAACGCATCGCCTGGGATCGTTGTTTCTTAATGGAAATTGATAGGTGCTCATCATGAAGCTCTTGCGTTCGAGTCTTGCGGTATTGGTGCTGTGCGGCGCCAGCGCGGCGGCACTGGCCGATGAGGTCAAGGTCGCTGTCGCGGCCAACTTCACCGCGCCGATGAAGGAAATCGTCGCGGCCTTCACCAAGGACACCGGACACACCGCCGAGATCGCCACGGGTGCCTCCGGCAAGTTCTACGCCCAGATCAAGAATGGCGCGCCCTTCCAGGTGTTCCTGTCGGCCGATGAGGAGACGCCCGCCAAGCTGGATCGCGAAGGGCTGACGGTTCCCGGCACGCGCTTCACCTACGCCATCGGCACCCTGGTGCTGTGGTCGGCCAAGCCGGGGTTCGTCGACGACCAGGCGAGCGTACTCAAGTCGGGCGACTTCAAGAAGCTCGCGATCGCCAATCCGAAGACCGCGCCCTATGGCTCCGCCGCCATGGAGGTGCTGAAGAAGCTCGACCTGAACCAGAGCCGTCAAGCCGAAGCTGGTGATGGGCGAGAACATCGCCCAGACGCTGCAGTTCGTCAGCACCGGTAACGCCGAGCTGGGTTTCGTCGCGCTTTCCCAGGTCGCCAAGGACGGCAAGATCGGTGAGGGTTCGGCTGGATCGTCCCTGCCGAGATGCATGATCCCATCCGCCAGGACGCCGTGATCCTGAAGAACGGGCAAGGACAATGTCGCCGCGACTGCGCTGATGGAGTATCTGAAGGGCGATAAGGCGCCGAGCCATCATCCGCTCCTACGGTTACGCAACTCCCCTAGGAGCCGCGCCATGGGCTTCTCCGACGCCGACCTCCAGGCCATCTGGCTGACCCTGCGCCTGGCCAGCCTGGTCACCCTGCTCGCTGCTCCTGATCGGTACGCCCATCGCCTGGTGGCTGGCGCGCACCCGCTCGCGCTGGAAGGGGCCGGTCGGCGCCGTGGTCGCGCTGCCGCTGGTGCTGCCGCCGACGGTGCTCGGCTTCTATCTGCTGCTGGCGATGGGTCCGAACGGCCCCGTCGGGCAGCTCACCCAATCGCTCGGTCTCGGGCATGCTGCCCTTCACCTTCTGGGGGCTGGTGGTCGCCTCGGTCTTCTATTCCATGCCCTTCGTGGTGCAGCCGATCCAGAACGCCATCGAGGCGCTGGGCGAGCGTCCGCTGGAGGTCGCCGCCACCCTGCGCGCCGGTCCCTGGGATCGCTTCTTCACGCGTGGTGCGTGCCGCTGGCGCGGCCGGGCTTTCTCACCGCCGCCATCCTCGGCTTCGCCCACACCGTCGGCGAGTTCGGCGTGGTGCTGATGATCGGCGGCAACATTCCGGGCGCGACCCGCGTGGTCTCGGTGCAGATCTATGACTATGTCGAGGCGATGGAATACGGCCAGGCCCACTGGCTGGCCGCGAGCATGGTGATCTTCTCCTTCCTGGTGTTGCTGGCGCTCTATACCCTCAATCCCAACCAACGCAAGTTCTGACCGCCGCCATGTCCATCGACCAGATCCAGGCCCGTTTCCATCTCGACTACCCGGAGTTCTCGCTCGACGTGGATCTGACGCTGCCCGGTCGGGGCGTCACCGCGCTCTTCGGTCACTCCGGCTCCGGCAAGACCAGCCTGCTGCGTCTGGTCGCCGGGCTGATGCGCGTGCCGGACGGCTATCTGAGCGTCAACGGCGAGGTCTGGCAGGACGGCCGGACCTTCCTGCCGACCCACAAGCGCCCGCTCGGCTACGTCTTTCAGGAGGCCAGCCTCTTCCCGCATCTGAGCGCGCGCGGCAATCTGGCCTACGGCATGAAGCGCGTCGGCCACGCCATGGACCGGCAGGCGCTGGACCAGGCCGTCGAACTGCTCGGCATCGCCCATCTGCTCGACCGCCGTCCGCATCAGCTCTCCGGCGGCGAGCGCCAGCGCGTCGCCATCGCCCGCGCCCTGGCGCTGCATCCCACGGCTGCTGCTGATGGACGAGCCGCTCGCCGCGCTCGATCTCAAGCGCAAGCAGGAGATCCTGCCCTATCTGGAGCGGCTGCACGACGCGCTCGACATCCCGGTGCTCTACGTCAGCCACTCGCCCGACGAGGTCGCCCGCCTGGCCGATACGGTGGTGCTGATGGAGCAGGGCCGGGTGCGCGCCCAGGGCTCGGTGACCGAGCTGTTCAGCCGGCTGGATCTGTCGCTCGCCCAGGACCAGGAGGCCAGCGCCATCATCGAAGGGGTCGTCCTGAGTCATGACGACGACTACGCCCTGACCCGGCTGGAGATCCCCGGCGGACGCCTGACCGTCGCCCGGCTCAAGCGCGACATCCACGAACTGGTGCGGGTGCGCATCCATGCCCGCGACGTCAGCCTCGCCCTCGACGAGCCGGGCACCTCCAGCATCCTCAACATCCTGCCCGCGCAGCATCCTTGAAATGCGCGAGATCGAGCAGGCGCAGGTGCTGGTCAAGCTCTGCACCGGAGCGGGGGAGAAGACGCCGCTGCTCGCCCGCATCACCCGCCACTCGCGCGACCGCCTGCGGCTGCATGAGGGTCAGAGCGTTTACGCCCAGGTGAAGGCGGTGGCCTTGATGGATTGAGGGCGGGGTGACCGGCGCTCGCCGCGCGATGACGCCGGTCTGGTGCGGACCGGGATGGCTTTAGGCTGGAACGCCCAGAATGACGGCCGACGCCTTGAAGACCGCCGTCGCCGCGCTGCCTGCTTTGAGCCCCAGCTCGACCTCGGCGTTGTGCGTGATGGTCGCGTGCACCTCGTCGCCACCGGCGAGGGTGATGGTCACCTCGGCGCTCACCGGACCCGAGGTCACGCCCTTGACCGTGCCCGCGAGACAGTTGCGCGCGCTCAGACGGATGCCCGAATCATCGGTCATGACCAGGACCGAGGACGCCTTGACCAGCGCGACGACCTCCTTGCCCGCCGCCAGCCCCAGCGACTGAGCGCTCTCGTTGGTCACCATGGCGACCAGTTTCTCCCCGCC
The DNA here is from genome assembly GCA_963818415.1 of uncultured Gammaproteobacteria bacterium. Lineage (GTDB taxonomy): Bacteria > Pseudomonadota > Gammaproteobacteria > Chromatiales > Chromatiaceae > CAWFSC01. The sequence goes on from CAWFSC010000006.1 coordinate 298,588, forward strand.
GGACAGCCGCAGATCCACTTCGCTGTTGACGGCCCCGGCCTTCACCGCCTCGACCTGACCGCGAAAGATGTTGCGTGCACTGATTTTCATGTCGGATCTCATGACTTGCTTTGATTAACGTGGGAATCCGTCTCCATCGATCGGAGACGAGGCGCGCAATCTAGAGCAAAGCGGTTGGTATTGACCACCATAGCGAACAGGAAACTGGTTCACCTCCAAACGATCTGGATATAATCAACGTTATATTGTTTTTAATATAACGTCTCTCATGCCACCTGATCGTACCGAACCGCCCAAGCTGCTCAGCCGACTGTCGATCGACACCGCGCTGGGCAGTTTTCTCGGCGACACCCGGATCCGACTGCTGGAGGCCATCGCCCAGCATGGCTCCATCTCCCGCGCGGCCAAGGCGGTCCCCATGTCCTACAAGGCCGCCTGGGATGCCGTCGATGCCATGAACAACCTCGCCGAGACGCCGCTGGTGGAAAGCTCGGTGGGCGGGCGTCACGGCGGCGGGACGCATCTGACGGCCTACGGCACCAAGCTGATCGCCATGTTTCGCGCCGTCGAGCAGGAATATCAGGGGGCGATGGAGCGGTTGTCGCGGGACGCGGATCTGAGCGACGCGGCCGATCTCCAGCACTGCCGCGTCCTGCTGCGCCGCATGGCCATGAAGACCAGCGCCCGCAACCAGTTCATCGCCACCGTCTCCGGCCTGAACCACAGCCAGGTGAGCACCGAGGTGCGGCTGCGGGTCGACGAGGGTCTGGAGCTGACCGCCTTGATCACCCGCGAGAGCGCGGAGAATCTGGCCCTCGCGGTCGGCCGTGAGGTCCATGCCTTCATCAAGGCGTCCTCCGTGCTGCTCTCGACCGAGCCCGGGCTGCGCACCTCCGCGCGCAACCATCTATGGGGCGTCATCAAGCGCATCCACGAGGGCGCGGTCAACGCCGACGTCACCCTGTCCATCCCCGGCGGGCGGACCGTCACCGCCCTGGTCACCCGGGACAGCGCCGCCAGCCTCGGGCTGGAGGTGGGCGGCTCGGTCTGCGCCGTCTTCAAGGCGTCCAGCGTCATCCTCGCCACCCTCGGCTGATTCCGAGTTGGCCGCGCTCCCCTGGTCTCACGGACCGGCGCGCGGAGGCGACTTCGCCGCTTGTCACGTTATATACAAAAGATGATAGCGACCTGTGATCTTCGCGCCATTCCTGCCCCATGGTCTGCCCGTCATCCCTCGGCTCGGTCGGGATTAGCTGACGGAACAGGGAGTTAATCGCACGTCGGAAGGCGATCTATCGATGGCATCGAACCTGCATTAGCCATCCAGGTCGCGGATCGGCACCCCGGTCTGGGTTCGCGATGCGTTATGCGAAAAAAAGTATAGCGCACGACTGGACGATCCATCCGCTTCACTCAACCAAGGCTGTAGAGAGACACCGACCTTGAATCACCATCAACGACTCGACCGCACCCTCGCGCTGACCCTCCTTGGCTTGTCCGTGGGTGCGCAAGCGGAATCCGACCCCCCGGTCTATGAGCTGGGAACCATCAACGTGACCGCCAGCACGCCCGACCTGGGGGCGATGGGCGCGGATCAGGTCGCCTCGGTGGTGACCCTGGACGACGATCCGCCGCTTCAACCGCGACAGCGTCGGCGACGCGCTCGATCTGCTCTCCGGGGTGACCGTCTCGACCAACTCGCGCAACGAGAAGACGGTCTTCGTGCGCGGCTTCGACGCGCGCCAGGTGCCGCTCTTCATCGACGGCATCCCGGTCTATGTCCCCTATGACGGCTACGTCGACTTCGACCGCTTCACCACGGCGGACCTCGCGGCCATCCAGGTCGCCAAGGGCTTCAGCTCGGTCGCCTATGGCCCCAACGCGCTGGGCGGGGCGATCAACCTCATCTCGCGCAAGCCAACGCGGGAGATCGAGGGCGATGTCAGCCTCGGCTTCGGCGACGGCAATGAGCGCACCGCCTCGGCCAATGTCGGCAGCAACCAGGGGCTCTGGTACGTCCAGGCCGGTGCCTCCTGGATCGACAGCGACGAGTTCCGACTGTCCTCGGACTTCGAGCCAACCCCGACCGAGGACGGCGGCGGGCGCGAGAATTCCTATCGCACCGACGACAAGCTCTCGCTCAAGCTCGGCCTGACCCCCAACGCCACCGATGAGTACGCCCTGAGCTACTACCGCCAGGAGGGCGAGAAGGGCCAGCCGCCCTCGACCGATCCGAGCGGCCGCGCGCTACTGGCAGTGGCCCTATTGGGACAAGGAGAGCCTCTACTTCATCTCCAACACCGCGCTCGGCGCGAGCGAATCGGTGAAGCTGCGGCTCTATCACGACGCCTACGACAACGCGGTCGCGTCCTATACCGACGACAGCTACTCCAAGCTCAAGACCTCGGGCAAGGGCAGCGTCGGCGCGGCCGGCAAGAGCGTCTACAACGACCGCACCCTCGGCGGCTCGGTGGAGCTGCGCTCGACCCGTCTCAGCCATCAGGACATCGGGCTCAGCGTCCAGCTCAAGCAGGACGAGCACAAGGCCGACGACACCCGCAGGCTCACCGAGCACTTCGAGGACACCCTGACCTCGGTCGGGCTCGAAGACAACGTCAGCCTCGCCAAGGATCTGACCCTCTCGCTCGGAGCCGCCTGGAGCGAGCAGCAGGCCGATACCGTCTACAAGTCCAGCGATCCGGTGCCCGCGCCGGACGCCCAGTCCGCCACCAATGGTCAGGCGGGGCTGTTCTGGGATCTCGACCGGGTCGGGCGGCTCTATGCCACGGTCGCCACCAAGAGCCGCTTCCCGACGCTCAAGGACCGCTACTCGCTGCGCCTCGGCACCGCCATCCCCAATCCCGATCTGGAGACCGAGCAGTCCACCAACTATGAGATCGGCTATCAGGGCACGCCCTGGGGCCAGGTCCGGGTGGAGGCCGCGCTCTTTCTCAGCGACATCGACGATCTGATTCAGCAGGTCAACAACGTCGACGCCGGGCAAGTACCAGATGCAGAACGTCGGCGAGGTGCGCACCACCGGCCTGGAGCTTGGGGCCTCCGCGCCCATCGGCACCCGCTGGGAAGTGGGCGGCAACCTGACCCTGCTCGACCGCGAGAACCGCAGCGATCCGGACACCCGCCTGACCGGCGTCCCCGACCACAAGCTCACCGCCCATGTCCTCTTCCGGCCGATGGAGCGTCTGGAGGCATTGGCGTTTCTCCAGTACGAGGGACCGCGCTGGGATTCCCAGACCGTCGAGCTGGACAGCTACACCACCGCCAACTTCAAGCTCTCCTATCGCCCGGTCGAGGCGCTGGTCGTCGAGGCGCGGCTCGACAACCTCGCCGACGCCGACTACGAGCTGGCCGACGGCTACCCGGCGGCCGGCCGCACCTGGATGCTGAACGCCCGTTATGAATTCTGAGCCCGGCCCCCGATCCATCTTCCACGAGCAACCGATGATGTCACTTTTGAAACAACCTCTCTTCGTGATCGCCCTGGTGGGCCTCTCCCTGGCCGCCTTGAGCCGGGAGGACGCGCCGCCCCCGAAGGCGTGCCCGGTCGAGACCCAGGCCCCCGCGCCGGCCAAGGCGTCCGCACCGCCGAGCCCCCTCCAGGCCCTGCTGGCACCGAAACGCTCCGCCGTCTCCGAGAGCCTTTCCATCACCGGCGCCGTCGTCCATCCCAAGACGCTCAGCGTCGCCGACCTGGAGCGCTTTCCCCCGCACCGCATCGCCGAGGTCGAGATGATCTGCGAGTTCGGCGCCAACCTGGGCAAGCGCGAGAACCTGCGCGGCGTTCTGCTGCGCGACCTCCTCCTCGACGCACAGCTCAAGGCGCTCACGCCCAAGCACTTCCGCAAGATGGCGATCATCGCCCACGCGACCGACGGCTACATCGCCGTCTTCTCCTGGGCCGAGCTGTTCAACTCCACCGTGGGCGATCAGGTCATCGTCTACTTCAGCAAGGACGGCCGCCCGCTCGACGACACCGAGGGCCGCATCGCGCTCATCTCGACCACGGACAACCGCACCGGACCGCGTCATGTCCGCTGGCTGAACGCGGTCGAGGTCAGGCCGCTCGGGGACTGAGGAGACGCGGATGACTCTTTCCTATTGGCTGCAACTGGCCGACCAGTCGGGCGGCGTCCTCTATCTGATGGTGGCGCTCCTGACCGTGACGCTGACGGTCATCGCCGAGCGCGCCTGGGTGCTGCGCAGCGTCACGCGCCAGGGCGAGGCGCTGACCCACGCCCTGGCGCCGGTCGCGACCGGGGATCGCTCCGGGCTTGAATGGGTCCGCGAGACCCAGGCCCGGCATCTGCACGGCGTCCTGCTGGAGACCACGCTGGCCCTGCCGCCATCGGCCGAGGGCGTGCTGGGCCGCCGGCTCGACGAGGTGATCCTGCGTCATGTCCCGCTGCTCGACCGGCGCCTCTGGGTGCTGGATACCACGGTCACCCTGGCCCCCTTGCTCGGTCTGCTCGGGACCATCATCGGCATGTTTCACGCCTTCCATGTCCTGGCCGAGCCGGGCGCATCGCCCCACGCGGTGACCGGCGGGGTGGCCGAGGCGCTGGTGGCGACCGCCGCCGGGCTGTTGATCGCCGTCATCGGGCTGGTGTTCTTCAACGGACTCAACGAGCGGGTTCGGCTCGCGGTCCATCAGCTCGACACGCTCAAGGTGATGCTGGTCAACCGCTTCGGCCAGCCGGAAACGCCGCGCCCGGCCGCGCCGACCGACGGCGCTGGAGCGCACTGATGCGCTATCTCCAGCGCCGCAAGGCCCGCATCGAGATCGTGCCCATGATCGACATCATGTTCTTCCTGCTGGTGTTCTTCATCATGGTCACGCTCAACATGATCCCCGCCAGCGGCATCGACAGCCGTCTGCCGGGCAGCTCCAGCGCGCGAGCGGCTGGAGCCCCCGCAGGTCGTCATCAGCCTGGACGCGGCGGGGCTGATCCAGGTCGATCAACGGGATCTGACCCTCGGAGCAACTGGCGGAGCGGCTGCGCGCCCAGGGCCGCGAGACGCGCGTGGTCATCGCCGGGGCCGAGGCGGCGGCGCTCGGCGATCTGGTCGCCGTCATGGACGCCTGCCGCCACGCCGGCATCACCCGCATCGGCATCGCCACCCGGGAGCCTGGGGCGTGAACCGGGCCGAGGCGCTGCTGCCGTCGCTGCCGCTGTGGCTGGCCGTCTCCCTGGCGCTCGCCGCCGAGGGCGCGCTGCTGGCGGGGCTGGCGGCGTGGCCAGCGCCGCGCGACCCCGAGTCCCCGAGCATCCCGATCGACGTCAGTTTGGTTTCCGTCCCCGTGCTGGCCGACTCCGCTGCGGCGGTGCGGCGGGCGGACTTTCTTCCGCGGCGACTCCGGAGCCGGAGCCGGAGCCCGAACCAGAGCCCCGCCGCCGGCTCCAGCGCCCGAGCCGATCGCCCCCGCGCCGCCCCTGGCGACCCCCGAGCCCGCTCCGACACCCGTCGCACTGGCCCCGCCGAAACCCAAGCCAGCGGCCAAGCCAAGGGTCAAGCCGAAGCCGAAACCCAAACAGGCGCTCAAACCCAAGCCCGCGCCCTCGCGTCCCGCATCGCCGCCGAAGCCATCACGGAGTCTCGCCAAGGCCGATCAAGGGTTCAGGAGCCACGTCAAACCGGCCAGCGGGGAAAAGGGCACGGGTGGAAAGGGCGCGGGCCAGACCAGCGACAAGAACCGAACCGCCGGCAAGGGCGCCTCCAGCAACGGCCCCAGCTCGCCCGCCGCCTATCTCAACAACCCCTCGCCCGGCTATCCGGACGCGGCGCGGCGTCTGCGACAGGAGGGCACGGTGCATCTGCGGGTGCTGGTGACACGCCAGCGGACGCGCCGGCGAGGTGGCCATCGCCAACTCCTCGGGCGTCGCCAGTCTCGATCAGGCCGCGCTCCGGGCGGTGCGACGCTGGCGTTTCAAGCCCGCGCGCCAGAACGGCCAGGCGATCACCGCCTGGGTGCGTATTCCCGTGCGATTCACGCTCAACCAATGATCCACGCCCCGCCTGGTCTTGCCACGGGGTTTCCCGACCGCCGATCCATGAAGGATGTTGTCCGATGCAGAACGCTCCAAGCCCCGCTCTCCCACGCCATCGCACCCTGCTCGCAACGGCGCTGCTCCTCGCCGGTGCCGCCGCCCAGGCCGCCGAGCTGGTCGACATGACCGGCCGCCATGTCCAGATCCCCGATCAGGTGGATCGGGTCTTCGCCGCCACCCCGCCGATCGTCCCGCTGGTCTATGCCATCGACCCCGGCAAGCTCGTCACCCTGAGCTTCCCCTTCAAGCCGGAGGATGCCGCCTACGTGTCGCCCGGCAGTGATGACGCTGCCGCTCGTCGGGCGCTATACCGGGCGAAGGCCCGCCGCCGAATCCGGCGATCCTGGCCAAGGCCGCGCCCCAGCTCAGCCTCGCCTGGGACATGCCCTTCATCGACGCCAAGCGGGTGGAGGAGACCTTCCAATCGCTCGGCACGCCCGGTCTTTTCGTCCACCTCGCGCGCCTCGCCGACTATCCCGCCGCGCTGGAGCTGGTCGGCCAGGCGATCGGCGAGGAGGCGCGCGCCACCCAGCTCGCCAACGCCATCCGCGACGCCATGACCCGTGTCGATCAGGCGGTGGGCGCGATTCCCGCAGGGGAGCGCAAGCGGGTCTATTTCGCCGAGGGGCCGGAGGGTCTGCTGACCGAATGCGCCGACTCCTTCCATGCCGAGGTCATCACGCTGGCCGGTGGCGCGAACGTCATGGACTGCAAGACCCAGGCGATGTGCGGGCGCGACAAGGTCACGCTGGAGCAGATCAAGTCGCTCGATCCCGATGCCATCCTGGCCGACGACGCCAGGTTCCTCGCCCGCGTCAAGACCGATCCGGCCTGGGCCGAGCTGCGCGCGGTGCGCGAGGGACAGGTCCATCTGGCCCCCAGCACGCCCTTCAACTGGCTGGGCCGCCCGCCGTCTTTCATGCGCGCCCTGGCGATCCAGTGGTTCGCCAATCGGCTCTACCCGGAGCGCTTTCCCTGGGACGCCGACGCCGAGATCACCTCCTTCTATGCGCTCTTCCTGGGGGTGAAGCCCGAGGTGGTGGACGTGCGCGACATCCTGGGGCAGGGCTGAGCCCTTTTTGCCGCCCATCGTTATATTAATTCAGAGCGAACGATCATGAGCCATACCCACCGCACCGCCACCGGGCTGTGCCTCAACCTCTGCCTGCTGACCCCGGCGCTCGCGCTCGCGGCCGGCACGACCACCGAGCTGCCGACGGTGACCGTCACCGCCGATGAGTCGGCACTTCCCGATCTCGGGGCGACCGCCACTGTCACGCGCCTCGATGCCCAGACGCCTGCGCGCGGCGGCCGGGCCGGCGGCGTCCTCGCCGTTCAAGGCCATCGCCGACACGCCCTCGGTCAATTTCCAGAGCGCCGATCCGCATGGGCTGACCGAGGTCGGCTTTCACGAGACGATCAAGATCCGGGGCGTCGGTCAGACCGGCCCGGCCTCCTCGCGCAACCTCGATGACCTGCCCATCACCGTCAATCCCGGCGGCAGCAAGGGCATCATCGACCTGGAGAACGTCGCCGGGATCAGCGTCTATCGCGGCGCGACCCCGGTCGGACAATCGCTGGGCTTCAGCAACCTGCCGGGCAAGATCAATCTGACCACGCTCGCGCCCCAAGCGACCATCGCCACCCAGGCCAAACTGGAAGGCGGCAGCGACGACTTCAAACGCCTCTTCCTGCGCCAGGACACGGGCCAGCATGGGATCTTCTCCGGCTTCCTGTCGGGGAGCTTCAACGAGGGCGATAACTGGAAGGGCGAGGGCGAGTACGAGCGCCAGAATCTCTTTGGCGGGATGGCGCTGGATGGCGGCGAGGTCTGGCAGGCGGAGCTGTACGCTGGCGACAACCAGGACGAGCGCCATACCTATCGCTTTTTCGATTACAAGACCGCGAACAACTTCGCCAACCATGACCGCGACTGGTCGAGCGATCCGAAGCGCGTCGATTATTTCGACTACAACCGCCAGGAATTCGATGACCGCTTCGTCTACGCCAACCTGCGCGCGCGTCTCGCCGAGGGCGTGCAACTGTCGATCAAGCCCTATTACCTGAGCGAATCCGGCGACTACTGGTTCAGCTCGATCAACGCCACGGATGCGACCAAGAGCCGGGTGGTCGACTGGATGATCGACCACGACAACCTCGGCGTGCTGACCCGCGTGGACTGGCAACTGACCCCCACGCAGAGCGCTCCAGCCGGGCTTCTGGATCCAGAGCCAGGAGCCGCCTGGCCCGCCGTCCACCCAGAAGAAATACAAAGTCACGGCCTCGGGGCTGGTCTTCGACGGCTGGCAGATGCTCGCTGACAACGATCCGCACCGGCTGCTGTCGCCCTATCTGACCTACCTGGGCACCTTCGACGCGCTCAATGTCGAGGCCGGGCTGCGCTTCGTCGATCTGCGCCTGGGCGCGCTCACCGCCTACAACGCTAGCGGCAAGGCCGCCTCACTGACGGACGCCGACGCGGCGCGCGCGGCCGGCGGGGTCGACGCCATGGCCTCGGCCGACGCCAAGAGCTTCAACGAGTGGCTGCCCTATCTGGGGCTGACCTGGACCTTCGATCCCACCACCAGCGTCTTCGCGCGCCTGGGCCGCAGCTACGGTCTGGATGTCAATCTCTTCCCCTATTACTACGTGCAGAAGGCGTCGTTCGTGAAGAAGGGCGTGAGCTTCCAGTCGCTGTGGGACCGGCTGGAACTGGAGACGGCCAACAGTCTCGATCTGGGCGTGCGCCACGCACGGGACACCTGGGAGGTCGGCTTCACCGCCTTCCATGCTCAGCACCAGAACAAACAATCCACCATCTACGACCCCGCCATCGGCGTCCGCTACCCCTGGAACGTCGCCGACGCCGACCGTGACGGGATCGAGCTGGAAGGCACCTGGCGGATCACCCCGGCCTGGAGCCTGACCGGCAACTACACCTGGAACCGCTTCCGCTATCTGGACGACCTCGCGCTGTCCTCGACCGCCACCATCGCCAGCGAGGGCAAGCAGGTGGTGGACGCCCCCGAGCACATGCTCAAGCTCGGCGCGCGCTATGAGCGGGATGCCTGGGGCGTCGGTCTCGACGCGCGCTATATCGGCGAGCGCTACGGCGACGTGCTCAACGAGGAGCGCGTCGACGCGGTGACCCTGGTCGATGCCTCGGCCCACTACCGCCTGACCCGCGCGCTGTCCCTGACGCTCAATGTGCTGAACCTGTTCGACCGCGACTACATCGGCCCGATCAGCGCGGCGGACGACGCCATCGCCGCCTACACCGCCGCCCTCAACGGGGTGACCGGCAATGGCTCGACCTACCAGTACGGCGCGCCGCGCACGCTCTATGTCGGGCTGTCGGCGCAGTTCTGAACCACGGAGATCCGCCATGCGCTTCATCACCCTCATCCTCACGCTCTTTCTGTCCCTCTCGGTGTCGGCCGAACCGCTGCTGATCGCGGCCGGGGCCGGTTATAAAAAGCCCCTGATGGAGATCTATGACGCCTTCGGCCAATCCTCCAGGATCCAGGTCGAGGCCATCTTTGGCAATATGCAGCAGGTGCTGGCCCAGACGCGCGACAGCGGCCGGGTCGATCTGGTGGTCGGCGAGCAGGCGTTTCTCGCCAAGAGCGGGTTGTTCGGGCGCGAGGTCCGCCTCGGAACCGGTCGGCTGGTGCTGGCCTATGGCGCGCGGCGGCTGAGCGGGTACCAGGCGTTGACCGACCCCAAGGTCGAGCGCATCGCGCTGCCCGATCCCAGGAAGGCGATCTACGGTCAGGCCGCGATCCAGTTTCTGGAGCGCAGCGGGCTGATGCCGGCGGTCAAGGACAAGCTGATGACCCTGGCGACAGTGCCGCAGGTCTCGGCCTACCTGGTGGCCGGGACGGTGGACGCGGGCTTCATCAACATCACCGACGCGCTGGGGCTTGCGGACAAGCTCGCCGGCTTCGACGAGATTCCCGTCGATCTCTACGACCCGCCGGTCATCGTCCTGGCCTTCCCCAAGGATCGGCCTGAGTCCGACGCCGCCAAGGGCTTCGCGGACTTCCTGGGCACCGCCGAGTCCAGGGCGATCCTGACCCGGTACGGCCTCTGATGACCCTGCTCGACTGCGCGCCGGACGCCCTGCTGCTGAGTCTCCAGGTGGCCGGCGTGGTGCTGGTCCTCTTCCTGGTGGCCGGCATCGCCCTGGGCTATGCGCTCAGTCAGCCGATCCCCTGCGCGGGCTGCTGGACGCGCTGGTGTCGCTGCCGCTGGTGTTTCCGCCGATCGCCATCGGCTTCTTCCTGCTGATGCTGTTCGGTCGGCAGGGCGCGCTCGGCGGCCCGCTGCACGCGCGGCTGGGCTGGGATCTGGTGTTCTCCTTCCCGGCGCTGGTGCTGGTGGCCTTCATCGCCGGTCTGCCGCTGGTGGTCAAGCCGATCCAGTCGGCCATCGAGGGTCAGGCCCGCGAGCTGATCGAGGTCTCCTACACGCTCGGCAAGGGCCGTTGGGAGACACTGTTTCTGGTCGTGATCCCGGTGATCCGGCGCCACATCGCCGCCGGGCTCACCCTGGGCGTCGGGCGCTCCTTCGGCGAGGTCGGCATCACCCTGATGCTCGGCGGCAATATCCTGGGCTCGACCGAGACCCTGTCGCTGGCCATCTACAACCGGGTGCTCGACGGCGATTTCGACTGCGCCGCGCGGCTGTCGGTGCTGCTTGGGGGGCTGTCGCTGGGGCTTTTCATGCTGCTGCGCCGGCTGGGACGGCTCTGATGACCTGTCTCGACGCCCGTCTCGATTTCAGCCGCCCCGCCTTTCGTCTGCGCCTGGACCTCCGCGTGCCGCCGACCGGCGTCACCGCCCTGATCGGCCCGTCCGGGTGCGGGAAGAGCACCCTGCTGCGGCTCCTGGCCGGACTGGAGACACCCGCCGCCGGCCACATCCGGCATGGCGAGCGGGTCTGGCTCGACCGTGCCCACCGGATCGATCTGGCCCCACGGCATCGGCGGGTCGGGCTGCTGTTTCAGGAGTACGCGCTCTTTCCGCATCTGAGCGTGGCCGGCAACATCGCCTACGGGTTGCCGCGCGGGTCCGGGCGCGCGGAATCGGTCGCACTCTGGCTGTCGCGGCTTCAGCTCGACGGACTGGCCGAACGCCGTCCGGACGCTCTCTCGGGCGGGCAGCGTCAGCGCGTCGCACTGGCCCGAGCCCTGGCGTCCGAGCCGGACGTGCTGCTGCTCGACGAGCCCTTTTCGGCCGTCGATTTCAGTTTGCGCCAAGCGCTGCGGCTGCTGTTCCAGGAGGTGGTCGCGGATCGCCAGGTGCCGACCATCCTGGTGACGCACGACCTGGAAGACGTTCGCCAGGTCGCCGACCGGGTGGGCGTGCTCATCGACGGAACGCTGCGTCAGATCGGCCCGACCGCCGAGGTCTTCGCCCGGCCGGCGGATGCCGAGGTGGCGCGGGTGCTCGGCTGGCACAACCTGCTGCCTGTGGCGTCCTGGGATGGCCGGACCGCGCGGGGTGACTGGGGGACGCTGCGGCTCGGGCCGGGTGAGCCGGCCGCGCGCGCGGACGTCATCGCCATCCCGCCGGACGGTCCGCGTCTCAACGCGGAGCACGGGCTGCCGGTCGTGATCCAGCGGGTGATCGATATGGGCGGCTATCACGCCCTGTCTTGCCGGTTGTCCGACCATTCGCCATTACGGGTCCATCTGCCCAGATCCGCTCCCTGTCCGGAGCCAGGAACCCGGACCCGGCTCGATATCCCAGCCGATTCGGTCATCCCCTTGCCGGCCAGATCGACCGTTCCACCCTTGGCCCGTCCGATCGACGCCGTCACCCTGGCGAGGATGTGCCCATGATCCAGCCGGCACCGCCGATTCTCGACGACCACGAGCCTGATGCGCCGGTGCGGTTTGCCTTGACCCATCCAGCCGGATCCTAACTGCATGGAGGTCTTCCGATGCCATCCTCAGACTGTCTCTATGGCCGCCGTCCCAGGCCATCCGGGCTGAAGTTATCCCATGATTGTCTCCCGGACTGGCTATCCGGGTTGCCTTCCGAGTGGAGCGATCGTGTCGTCGTCCCGAGCGTCTTCCGCCTCTTCCGGGAATATGAGATTCCCGCACGGCGCCTGGTCGGCTACGACAGCCATCATCAGCTCTGCTACTGCGTCTACGATTACCGCTTGATTGATCTGCGTTCGGACGACGATGAGGAGTTCTATCCGGCCCTGGCCTATGGGGAGTCGGTGACGTCATGGCGACTCAAGGACGCGCGCTGGTTGGTGCATCGCTGCGTCGAGGCTCTCGGTGAGGAAGGGGACCGTGACAGCGGTTTCAGTTTCGAAACGCGGATGCCCCGCTGACGCAGTGAACATGGGGTCCGACCATGGATGCGGAAATGCGTTTGACCGCGCGCTTCGAATCGCTGGAATGGCACCTGATTGCCGGCCATGCTGGAGTCGAAGGCGGGCGTGGGTGTCATCTCGCCCCGAGACACCCCATGATATTCCCCTGACTCACCGTATTCAGCCCGCGAGGTTCCCGTCATGGCATCCGATGACAAGCCCTATTCCGCTTCCTGTGAGGAGAACAAAGAGCCGATCCTGGCCGTGATCGAGCCGTTGTTTCGCGATGCGCGGCGGCTGCTGGAAATCGGCGCTGGCACCGGTCAGCGTCGCGGTCTGTTTCGCCGCCGCGATGCCGCATCTGACCTGGCAGACCAGCGATGTCGCGGCCCATCTGCCGGGTATCCACGCATGGCTGGACGAGGCACGGCTAGCGAATCTTCCGCCGCCGCTGGCGCTTGACGTGAATGGGATTTGGCCGGATGGCCCCTTTGATGCGGTCTTCAGCGCCAATACGGCGCATATCATGTCCGCCGAGGATGTCGCGGCGATGTTCCGGGGGGTGGCTGCCGCGCTGCCGCCGGGCGGTCGGTTTGCGCTATATGGCCCCTTCAATGCGGGCGGGCGTTATACGAGCGAGAGTAACCAGCGCTTCGATGACTGGCTCAAGGTGCGAGACCCGAGGATGGGTCTGCGCGATCTGGACGATCTCCAGGTGTTGGCCGAGCGGCGAGGGCTGACGCTGGTGGCCAACCATGCCATGCCGGTGAACAACCGCACCCTGGTCTGGGAGCGAGACGGCGGGTGATTTCTGGTCTTGGTTGTCTCAATGCAGCCTCTGCCCCACGCACCAAACCTCGAAATAGCGCTGCATGACCTCGCGGACCTGAGGTGGATAGTCGAGTGCCTCGATCTGCCCCATGCCTTCGCGGAAGAAATCCGGGGCGTCTCGGCAGGTGTTCGACGACCGCGCTGAAGGCGTCTCCATCAGGCCCGGCTGGTGACTGCGGGTCGCGACGATGGGCCGTTCCAGAGCAGCACCGCGCCAGGGCGCGCGGGGGTGGCGACCTCCATCTCCAGCGCCCGTTCGAGGCCGATTCCCTTCATGATCGCGTTCGTCGGGCCCGGGACCTTGGCCAGTTGGTCGGATCGCGCAGGCTGTTGGCGAGCAGCGCCATGGCGTTGACCATGGGTCTGGGTGCTGAAGCTCGCGCCGCGACGCGGCATCCAACAACTCGGCGGGACGAAGTTGCTCGATCGCGCGGGCTTGCTCGGGGAGCTTCAGACGCTCGGCGACCCCGCCGAGCTGCGCGAGCAGGGCGGCCGTGCTCAAGGACGACTCGGGTCTGACCCCGTGGTGTCCTCGATCGCGTTCGCGAGATCGGCGCTTGATCCGGCGTCGCCGCCCTGATGATGTCCAGTACGCGCGCCAGACCGATCAGCAGACCTGAGGGGCTGGTTCGACCGGATCCGCCCGAGTCCTCGAAGGCATGCTGGAGATCCTCGGCCGACTCGTCGAGCCGGTCCACGATATAGCTGATGTCGATGGTGGAAGCATCGTCTGGGTTCGTCCCTTCGTCAGCGCGACGTTCGATCGTTTTCCCCCTCTCTGGAGAAGGGCTCCGTCGCTCAAGTCTGAAGATAGCGATCGGATTGGCCCCGGTCTTGCGTCCGGTCACGCCGCCCCCGCGTTCGGTTAGACTATGACGATGAATCCATCCCCGATCTGCACACCCACTCGACCGCCTCCGACGGCACCCTGACGCCGCGGAGCTGGCGGCACGCGCGGCCGAGTGGGCGTCGAGGTCATGGCCCTGACCGATCACGATACCATCGATGGCTTGGCCGAGGCCGCAGGCCGCGGCCGCAGGCTCGGGCTGACCCTGATCCCCGGGGTCGAGATCTCGGTCACCTGGGGCGGGCGCACCGTTCACATCGTGGGCCTGCACCTGGATCCGGCGGAACCCGACCTCCAGGCCGGCCTCGCCGGCTGCGTCGACTATCGCGCCTGGCGCGCCAAGGAGATCGGCCGCCGGCTGGGCAAGCAGGGATCGCGGAGGCCTATGCAGGGCGCCCGGCCCTCTCCAATGGTCGTCTTGATCGGTCGTACCCATTTTGCCCGTTTCCTGGTCAGCGCGGGTCGTGCCGCCGATACTGCGCGATGTCTTCAAGCGCTACCTGGTCAAGGGCAAGCCGGCCATGTGACCGGGGAGTGGGCGACCCTGGAGGAGGCAATCGGCTGGATCCGGGCTGCCGGTGGTCAGGCGGTCATCGCCCATCCGGCGCGTTACGAGCCTCACCCGCACCCGCCTGCGGCAGCTGCTCGGCGAGTTCCGCGACTTCGGCGGTGCCGCGGTCGAGGTGGTCTCCGGCAGCCATAGCCGCGACGAGGCCTTCACCTTACGCCCGCCACGCGCGCGAGCATGCGCTCTGCTCGCCTCCGCTGGCTCCGATTATCACGGCCCCGAGAACCCTGGTATGCGACCTGGGCCGTCTGCCGCACTCTGCCGGCCGGCTGCACGCCGATCTGGCACGACTGGCCCGATGACGAGGCCCACACCCCAGCTCCGGGCCGCATGCGGCTGAGAGATCCAATGGCCCAGTTCTTTCAGATCCATCCCGAGAACCCGCAGACGCGCCTGATGCGCCGGGCGGTCGAGATCCTGCTCGGAGGGCGGCGTCATCGTCTATCCGACCGACTCCTCCTATGCCCTCGGCTGCCAGATCGGCGAGAAGTCGGCGATGGAGCGCATCCGCCGCATCCGCCGCCTGGACGACAAGCACAACTTCACCCTGGTCTGCCGCGACCTCTCCGAGATCACGACCTACGCGAAGATCGACAATCAGGCGTTTCGGCTGCTGAAGTCACTGACGCCGGGCCCCTACACCTTCATCCACGAGGCGACCAAGCAGGTCCCGCGGCGGCTGCTGCATCCCAAGCGCAAGGCGATCGGCATCCGGGTGCCGGACAACGAGATCTGCCGCGCACTGCTCGGCGAGCTCGACCAGCCGATTCTCAGCACCACCCTGATCCTGCCCGGCGATGATCTGCCGCTGACGGATCCCTACGAGATGCGCGAGCTCCTGGACAAGCAGGTGGATCTCATCATCGATGGCGGTTTCTGTGGCCTCGAGCCGACCACGGTGGTCGACATGATGGCCGATCCGCCTGCCTGGTGCGTCGCGGCAAGGGCGATGCGACGCTGTTCGAGGAATGATGGAAGCCCTCAATCCCTTTCAATTGCTGGCGGTCCTCGCCATTCCGGTGCTGTTCGCGATCACGGTCCACGAGGCCGCCCACGGCTGGGTCGCCAACCGCCTCGGCGACCGGACCGCCTTTATGCTCGGGCGCGTGACCTTCAATCCCATCAAGCACATCGATCTGATCGGCACCATCGTTGTCCCGCGCGTGACCTTCTCTGGGTGGGGTTCCTGTTCGGTTGGGCCAAGCCGCGTGCCGGTCAACTGGCGCAATCTGCGCCATCCCCGGCGCGACATGGCGCTGGTGGCCCTCGGCAGGTCCGGGCGCCAATCTCATGATGGCGCTCTTCTGGGCGCTCTTGATCCAGGTCGGGCTGCTGCTCTTTGCCGGCCAACGAGTGGGTCGCGCTGCCGCTGGTGTACACTGGGCGCCGCACGGCGTTCTCATCAATGTCTTCCTCATGGTCCTGAATCTGGTCCCGCTGCTGCCGCTGGACGGCGGGCGGGTGCTGAATGCCCTGCTTCCGCCGCGTTGGCTGCTACTGTTCTCGCGGCTCGAGCCCTTTGGGCTCATCATCCTGCTGGCGCTGCTGGTCACCGGTCTGCTCGGCGTCCGTCCTGCCTGCCGATCGTGATCGCCACGGTGGGCCTGCTGCCCGGCTCTGGGATCGTGAAGAGCTTCTTTGGTCTGACACGAGGTCGCTGACTCTTGACTTCTGTCTCCGCACAACACGCGCGGGTGCTCTCCGGCATGCGCCCGACAGGCCGGCTGCATCTCGGCCACTATCATGGCGTGCTCAAGAACTGGCTCGAACTCCAGCACGAGTATGAGTGCTTCTTCTTCGTCGCCGACTGGCATGCGCTCACCACGCACTACGAGGATCCCTCGATCATCCCGGACAGCACCCGGGAGATGGTGATCGACTGGCTGGCGGCGGGCATCAATCCAGGCTCGGCGACGCTGTTCGTCCAGTCGCGCGGTGGCCGAGCATGCCGAGCTGCACCTGCTGCTCTCCATGATTACGCCGCTCGGCTGGCTGGAGCGGGTGCCGAGCTACAAGGATCAGCAGGAGAAACTCAAGGAGCGGGATCTCGCGACCTACGGCTTTCTCGGCTATCCGCTGCTTCAGAGCGCGGACATCCTCATGTACAAGGCCGGTCAGGTGCCGGTGGGCGAGGATCAGGTCGCCCATGTCGAGCTGACGCGCGAGGTGGCGGGGCGCTTCAATCACATCTATGGGCGCGAGCCGGGCTTCGAGGAGAAATCCGAGGAAGCCAAGAAGAAGATGGGGAAGAAGAACGCCAAGCTGTTCGACTCGCTCAAGCGCCGCTACCAGGAGCAGGGCGATCAGGAGGCGCTGGAGGTCGCGCGCGCGCTGCTCGAAGGGCAGGGCAACATCACCCTGTCCGATCGCGAGCGGCTGTTCGGCTATCTGGAGGGCGGCGGACGCATCATCCTGCCGGAACCGCGTGCGCTGCTGACCAAGGCATCCAAGATGCCTCGGCCTCGATGGTCAGAAGATGTCCAAGTCCTACAACAACACCATCGCGCTACGCGACACGCCCGCCGAGGTGGAGAAGGCGTTGCGGACCATGCCGACCGATCCGGCGCGCGTTCGTCGCACGGATCCGGGCGACCCGGAAAAATGCCCGGTATGGCAGTTCCATCAGGTCTATTCGAGCGACCAGGTGCGCGATTGGGCGCGGGAAGGCTGCCAGTCGGCGGGAATCGGCTGTCTGGAGTGCAAGCAGCCGATCATCGACGGCGTGCTGGCGGAGCTGGTGCCGATCCAGCAGCGTGCCAAGGAATACGAGGCTCAGCCCGATCTGGTGCGCGGCATCATCAACGAAGGCTGCGACAAGGCCCGCGACGTCGCCCGCGAGACCCTTGATGAGGTCCGGCATGCCATGTCACTGGTGATGGCCTGAGGTCGACCGGGCGCAAGACCGGGACTGGGTTGGCACTGGAACGGATGGCACTTAGCCGGAATGGAGCACGCGGAAATCGACACCGGGATGGTCGTGGAGACGGCCGACCCCGTCGGCGGACGCGCAGCGCGTCTGGTCGCCGGCTGTCGTGGGAGCACAGGCGAACAGGGGCTGGACGTCCAGACCGAGGGCGTTCAGCAGGACGCCCCTGGCCATGGTGCTGGGAGCACCGTTCTTGACGCTGCCTCAGGATCTCTATATCCCGCCCGATGCACTGGAGGTGTTCCTCGACGCCTTCGAGGGTCCGCTCGACCTTCTGCTCTATCTGATCAAGCGGCAGAATCTGGATATCCTGGATATCCCGATCGCCGAGATCACCGCCCAGTACATGGAATATGTCGAGCTGATGCGCGAACTGCGTCTGGAGTTGGCGGCCGAGTATCTGGTGATGGCCGCGATGCTGGCCGAGATCAAGTCCCGCATGCTGCTCCCCCGCGCGAGCGCGGAGGAGGATGAGGTTGGCGATCCGCGCGCTGAGCTGATCCGTCGTCTCCAGGAGTACGAGCGCTTCAAGCAGGCGGCCGAGGACATCGACGCCTTGCCGCGCCTGGAGCGGGATGTATTCACGGTGCACGCGGTCTTGCCGCCGGGCTATCTCCAGCGCCCGCCGCCGGACGTGGACCTGCGCGAGGTCCTGGTCGCCTTACGTGGCGTGTTGGCACGGGCCGACCTCTTTCACCAGCCACCGGGTCGAGAAGGAGTCGCTGTCCCTGCGCGAGCGCATGTCGCAGGTGATGGA
>CAWFSC010000007.1:0-225569 GCA_963818415.1 uncultured Gammaproteobacteria bacterium
CACCCCGTCGCGTTGCGAATCCACTCCACCCGCGTGCGCATCACCCCGTAGTAGACGACCGGAATCACCACCAGCGTCAGCACGGTCGAGACGAAGAGGCCGAACAGCAGCGCCACGGCGAGGCCCGAGAAGATGGGGTCGTCGAGGATGAAGACGGCGCCGGCCATGGCCGCCAGGGCGGTCAGGGCGATCGGCTTGGCGCGGACGACCGCGGAGTTGATGACGGATTCCTCTAGGCTCATGCCCTCGCGCACCTGCTGGTTGATGAAGTCGACCAGCAGGATCGAGTTGCGCACGATGATGCCGGCGAGCGCGATCATGCCGATCATGGAGGTGGCGGTGAACTGGGCGCCGAGGATGGCGTGGCCCGGCAGGATGCCGATCAGCGTCAGCGGGATCGGGGCCATGATGACCAATGGCACCAGATAGCTGCGGAACTGGGCGACCACCAGCAGATAGATGAGAATGAGTCCGACCCCATAGGCGATGCCCATGTCGCGGAAGGTCTCGTAGGTGATCTGCCACTCGCCGTCCCATTTGAGGCTGTATTCATAGGGGTTGGCGGGCGCCTGCCGATACCATTGCTCCAGCCCCATGTCCTTGCTCAGGGTCGCGGCCATCCCGAACAGTCCGTAGAGCGGGCTGTCGAGTCGCGCCGGCCATGTCGCCGGTGACATAGACCACCGGCAGCAGATCCTTGTGGTAGATGCTGTGCTCCCGGCTGCCGTCGACGACCTCCAGGATCTCGGACAGCGGCACCAGCTGCCCGCCCTCGGAGCGCACCCGCAGCGCCAGCACCTGTTCCAGATCGGCCTTGTCCGCCTCGCTGTATTCGACCCGGATCGGCACGGCGTATTTCACGTTGGCGCCATGCAGATAGCTCATGTCCTCGCCGTCCAGCACGGTGGCCAGGGCGGTGGCGATGCTCGATTGGGCGACGCCCAGCCGCGCGGCCTTGGCGCGGTCGACGACGAGCGTCAGCTTCTTGGAGGCCGACTTCGACCGAATCGTCCACGTCGACGATGTCCGGCGTGCCCTCGAAGACGCCGCGCACCTGTTTGGCGATCTCGATCTGACCGTCGTAGTCCAGTCCATAGACCTCCGCGACCAGCGGCGAGAGCACCGGCGGGCCGGGCGGAATCTCGACCAGCTTGGCGTTGCCGCCGTAGGTCTTGGCGATGGTCTGCAAGGGCTCGCGCAGCTCCAGGGCGATGGCGTGGCTCTTCTTGTCGCGATCGTGCTTGTCGACCAGATTGACCTGGAGGTCGCCCAGGTTCGCGCCCTCGCGCAGATAGTACTGGCGCACCAGACCGTTGAAGTTGATCGGCGCGGCGGTGCCGGCATAGCCCTGATAGTCGGTGACCTCCGGGACGGTCGGCCAGGTAGTCGCCCATCTCGGTCAGCACGCGCGTGGTCTGCTCCAGGCTGGTGCCCTCGGGCATGTCGAGCACGACCTGGAATTCGCTCTTGTTGTCGAACGGCAGCATCTTGAGCACGACGGTGCGATTGACCGCGAGCAGGATGGAGCCGGCGATCAGGATCAGGATGCCGGCGAGCAGCAGCCAGCGGTTGAGGTTGCCGCGCCGTCCGAGCAGGAAGGGACCGATCAGCCGGCGGAACAGCGCATCCAGACGTCCGTTGCCCTGTTCACCATGCGCCTCATGACCCGCGCCAGCATGGATCAGGGCCGCCTGCCGGCGCCCGAGCATGAAGTTGGTCATCCAGGGCGTGAAGACGAAGGCGACCAGCAGCGAGATCAGCATGCCCATGCGAGGCATTGATCGGGATCGGGCTCATGTAGGGCCCCATCAGACCGCTGACGAAGGCCATCGGCAGCAGCGCGGCGATGACCGTGAAGGTGGCCAGAATGGTCGGCCCGCCGACCTCGTCGACCGCCTTGGGCATCAGATCCAGCAGCTTGGCGCGTGCTCAGTCGCCATGTGCCGATGGATGTTCTCCACCACCACGATGGCGTCGTCGACCAGGATGCCGATCGAGAAAATCAGCGCGAACAGCGATACCCGGTTGAGCGTGAAGCCCCAGGCCCAGGAGGCGAAGAGCGTCAGCGCCAGGGTGACGATGACCGCCGCGCCGACGATGATCGCCTCGCGCCAGCCGATCGCGAACAGCACCAGCAGCACCACCGAGGCGGTCGCGAAGGTCAGCTTGCTGATCAGCTTCTTGGCCTTGGCGTCGGCGGTCGCGCCATAGTTGCGGGTGACCGTGACCTCGACGTTGTCCGGGATGAAGGTGCCCTTGAGCTGCTCGAAGCGGTCGATGACCCGCTCGGCGACCTCGACCGCGTTGATGCCGGCCTGCTTGGCGACGGCGATGGTCACCGCTGGCGTGGTTCCGGTCAGCTCAATGCCGACATGGCTCGGCGCCCGGCCCCGCGCCCATCCAGACATAGGTCTCGGGCTGCTGCGGGACCGCGCTCGATGGTGGCGACATCGCGCAGATAGACCGGACGCCCGCCGTGCAGCCCGACCACCAGATCGCCGATCTGCTCGGGGCTGGTCAGGAAGGTGCCGGCCTGGACCAGGACCTCCTGGTTGTCGGCGGTCACCGTCAGGTTGTCGCGAGTGGTGTTGCCGGCCTGCAGCGCGCGGCGCAGATCCGCCAGATCGATCCCGTAGCCGGCGAGTGCCTCCGGTTGCAGCAACACCCGCACCACCTGCGCGGGCGCGCCGAGGGTGTAGACATCGCGTGTGCCGGGAACGCGCTTGATCTCCTGCTCGATCGCGTGGGCAACCTGCCCCAGCTCGAAGGCGCCGACGGATTCATCCTTGGACCAGAGGGTTGCGGTGAGGATGGGCACGTCGTCGATGCCCTTGGGCTTGACGATGGGCGTACCGACGCCGAGATTGGGCGGCAGCCAGTCCTGGTTTGACTTGCACCTTGCTGAAGAGACGCACCACGGCGTCGGTGTTGTCCTCGCCGACCTTGAACTGGACCGTGACGACGGCCATGCCTGGTCGCGAGACCGAGTAGACGTGCTCGATGCCCTGGATCTCGGACAGCACCTGCTCGGCGGGACCGGCCACCAGATGCTCGATCTCGCTCGCGGAGGCGCCCGGAAAGGGGATGAAGATGTCGGCGAAGGTGACGTCGATCTGCGGCTCTTCCTCGCGCGGCGTCACCAGCACCGCGAACAGCGCCCAGCAGCAGACCCACCAGGGCCAGCAGCGGAGTGATCTCGGTGGCCTGGAAACGCGCCGCGAGCCGGCCCGCGATACCGAGTCGCTCAGTCATGGCCGTCGCTCCTCGGCGCCGACATGGCGCGCTGCGGCTGGGACTTCAGCAGCACGCCGGCGGCGATGGGATCGAGCGCGACCCGCTCGCCCTCGGTCAGACCGGCGAGCACCACATCGGCGTCCGGCAAGGCACTGGCCCAGACGGATCTGGCGGAAATGGACACGGTCGCCGTCTCGCCGACGACGTAGACCCCCGTCACCTCGGAGCGCTGCACCACGGCCGACTCGGGCACCGTCAGCTCGGATTTCTCGCCGACCACGAAGCCGGTCTTGACGAACATGCCGGGAAACAGGACATGAGTCGCCTGGCCGTCGGTCACCGGCAGATCCAGGCGGACCTTGAAGGTGTTGGAGCCAAGGTCGGCAAAGGGAAAGACGGTGATCTTGGCGGTCTCGATGACTCGACCGTCGGGCGAGATAGACCCGCGCCAGCTTGCCCGCTCCGGAACCGCCCCGCACCGCCGGGATGATGCTCTGGGGGACGTCGACGATGACCCGCAGCTCATCGAGCGAGATGCCGCTCATGATCGGTGAGCCAGGGCTCGCCATCTCGCCCAGCTCGACATGGCGATGGGTGACGATACCCGAGTAGGGGGCGCGGATCTCGGTGTAGGCCAGTTGCTCCTGCGCCTGCTCCAGACGCGGCGGTCGCGGACTCCAGCGTCGGCCTTGGCGCTGGCGAGTTCAGCCGTCGCCTTGTCCATCGCCGACGTCCGAGACGTTCTTCTTACGATAGAGTCCGGCGACCCGCGCGTACTCGTCCTGGTCCTGTTGCAGCCGGGCCGTGGCCGACTTCAGATCGGCCGCCGCCTGACTGACGCGGGCACGGTGCTCGGTATCCTTCAGTCGCACCAGCACGGCATTCTTTTCCACGAAGTCGTCGACATCGTAAAGGATCTCCTGCACCTGGCCCTGGGTCTGGGCCGAGACGGTGGTGCGGTTGACCGCCTCGACGAGGCCGTCGAGCCGATATTCGCGCGGCAGGTTGCGGTACTCGGCGACAGCGGTTCCGGCAACGCCTCGGCGCCGGACATCGAGCGTCAGTCAGGCACGAGGATCGCCGCCAGCACTTGGATGAACGCATGGCAATAACATCCGTTAAATATTAGATCTTTACTAATATTGCATGATTCGGCGTGATTTTCAAGCCAGAGAAATCCGACACTCGCGTCGGCCGCAAGCGGTCGGACCGAGCGATTGCAAATCCGATGACGGCCTTTATACCGTTGGCATACGCTCGCGGCGGATCCTGACATCCGCATCGGCCGCGTCGATCTGCAAGTACGCGCCGCGGCATCAGCTCCAGCGTCGAACGCTCCCGGACGCGATCGCCACAACGATCGAGGACAGCTGCAGTGAGCCGATGGTCCGAGGACCTGATCGCGATCGACCGCGCCAAGACCCTGGACGGTCTCTTTCTCCAACGGATCATCCGCTCGCCGAAACGCGTCGCCTATCGCTATTTCGAGCGCGACGGGCGGCTGGCAGGCGCTGACCTGGGGCGAGATGGGCGAGCGGGTCGCGCGCTGGCATCAGGCACTCGCGGGCGAGCCACTCTGAACGCGGCGACCGGGTCGCCATCCTGCTGCGCAACTGCCCGGATTGGGTCGATGTTCGACCAAGCCGCGCTTCGTCGCTCGGGCTGGTCACCGTGCCGCTCTATACCGACGATCGCGCGGAGAACGCGGCCTACATCCTGCAGGATGCGGCGGTCAAGGTGCTGCTGATCCAGGACGCCGGACGCTGGAAGCGGTCTGGCCGAGGTCATCGGCGATGCGCCCTGGCCGACGCGGGTCGTGATCCTGGAGCCCAGCCACGCTGCCCGCGAGCTCGCGGCAGAGGATCCGCGGGTCGTGGTCGCCGAGGACTGGCTGCCGGATCCGCTCCCCGCGCTCGTGCAGCGCGACGGCGATCCGCGCTCCCTGGCGACCATCGTCTACACCTCGGGCACCACCGGGCGTCCCAAGGGCGTCATGCTGAGCCACCACAACATGCTGAGCAACGCCCACGCCGTGCTGACCCTCATCGACGTCTACCAGCGAGGATCTGTTTCTCTCCTTCCTGCCGCTGTCGCATATGCTCGAACGCACCGGCGGCTATTACCTGCCGATGATGGCCGGCGCCGACGGTGGCCTTTGCGCGCTCGGTCGCCCAGCTCGCCGAGGACCTGCAGAGCATTCGACCCACCGTCATCATCGCCGTCCCGCGCGTCTTCGAGCGGGTCTACCAGCGCATCGTGGATCAACTGAAGACCCGCCCGGCGCCCGCGCGCTGGCTGTTCCGGCTCGCCGTCGCGGCGGGATGGCGCTCCTTCCTGCGCGAGCAGGGTCGCGGTGGCTGGCATCCCCTGCTGCTGCTCTGGCCCTTGCTGCGACGCAAGGTCGCGCGCCCGGTGCTGGCAGCGGCTCGGCGGACGACTGCGCGTCGCCGTCAGCGGCGGTGCCGCCCTGCCGGTCGGGGTCGCGCACACCTTCATCGGTCTCGGCCTGCCGCTGATCCAGGGCTACGGGCTGACCGAAACCAGCCCGGTCATCAGCTTCAATCCGCTCAACGCCAACATCCCCGAGAGCGTCGGCGTACCGCATCCGCGGCATCCAGGTGCGCATCGGCGCCGATGACGAGCTGCTGGTGAAGGGCGAGAACGTGATGCAGGGCTACTGGAACAATCACGCCGCGACCGCCAAGGTGCTGACGCAGGACGGTTGGCTGCACACCGGCGACCAGGCGCGCATCCGCGACGGTCACATCTTCATCACCGGCCGGATCAAGGACATCCTGGTGCTGTCCAACGGCGAGAAGGTGCCGCCGGCCGACCTCGAGATGGCGATCGTCCATGGATCCGCTGTTCGAGCAGGTCGTGGTGCTCGGCGAGGGACATTCCTATCTCACCGCCCTCTGGTGCTGAACGCGGATCTCTGGACGGACTTGGCCAGCGAGTATGGGCTGGATCCGGACGATCCGGCCAGCCTGCGGGATCCGCAACTCCACAAGGACATCCTCAAGCGGATCCGCTCGCGCTGCAGCGATTTTCCAGGCTATGCCAAGATCCGACGCGTCACCCTGACGCTGGAGCCCTGGTCCATCGACAACGGTCTGCTGACGCCGACGCTGAAGGTCAAGCGCACCATGGTCGTCGAGCGTTATCGGGAGGAGATCGAGGCCATGTACAGCATGGATACCTGAGCTTGCCAACAGCGAACGGCGGTGCCTACACTAAGCCCTTCTCAAAGCGGGTGTAGTTCAATGGTAGAACTTCAGCTTCCCAAGCTGATAGCGTGGGTTCGATTCCCATCACCCGCTCCAATCCTCCCCTGATGTACCCGCTCTATCTGGCCCGTGATCGCATCGAGGCGGAATTCCTCCGGGATTTCCTCGACCGCCATCTGATCGATACCGTCATCCTCGGCGACTACCTGTCGGGCGCGACCGGCGAGCTTCCCGCCAACCTCTTTCCGACGGTCTGGTTGATCCACAATGACGATCGCGAACGCGGCCGCGAACTGCTCGCTGGCTTCCTCACGGAAACCCATCCCGCCGATCCAGCGGATGCGTGGATCTGTGCCCATTGCGGCGAATCCGTGAGCGGCGACTTCGACCTCTGCTGGAACTGCAACGGCATCCGACCAGAGTCGGAGTCCGTATGAAGCTGTCGCCAGACGGACTTCGCGCGCGCGGTGCTGGCCTGGTTCGGCCACTCCGGCCGCAAAGACCTGCCCTGGCAGCGAGAACCGACGCCCTATCGCGTCTGGGTGTCGGAGATCATGCTGCAACAGACGCAAGTCGCCGTGGTGATCCCCTATTTCGAGCGCTTCATGGCCCGTTTTCCGACCCTGGCGGACCTGGCCGATGCCCCGCTGGATGCCGTCCTGGCGCTCTGGTCAGGGCTCGGCTACTACGCGCGGGCGCGCAATCTCCATCGCGCCGCCGGCCTGATCCGCGATCGGCATGGGGGCGCCTTTCCCACCGCGTTCGCGGATGTGCAGGCACTCCCCGGCATCGGCCGCTCGACGGCCGGGGCCATCCTGTCCTTGGCGTGCGGACAACGCCATCCGATCCTGGACGGCAATGTCAAACGGGTCCTCGCCCGCTGCTTCGGCATCGAGGGATGGCCCGGACGCCCGGATGTGCTCGCCCAACTCTGGGAGCTGGCCGACCGCTGCACGCCAGCGGAGCAGGCCGGCCCCTACAACCAAGGCATGATGGATCTCGGCGCCACGCTCTGCATCCGTGGCAAGCCGGCCTGCCCGGATTGTCCGCTCGCTTCGGCCTGCGTCGCCCACGCCCAGGGGCGGCAACCCGAGCTACCAGCCCCGCGCCCGCGTCGCGAGGTTCCGGTCCGCGCCACCCGCATGCTCGCGGTCCTGGACCCCGCTGGAGAGATCTTGCTGGAGCGCCGGCTGCCAGCCGGGATCTGGGGTGGACTCTGGAGCCTGCCTGAAATCGCCCTGACCGAATCGCCCGAGGATTGGTGCCTGACCCGCTTCGGAGTTACCCCCCGACAGGTTGAAATGCTCCCCGCGCGCCGTCACACCTTCAGCCACTTCGTCCTCGACATGCATCTGGCGATCATCTATCTGAGCCGATACCCCGCCAGGGTTGGAGACGATGATGACCAGTGCTGGATGAGCAAGACTCGAATCCCGGCACTCGGCATTCCCACGCCGGTGAGCAAAATCCTCAACGAACTGAACACAGGCCGATAATTCACTCTGGAGAACACGCATGAGCCGAACCGTCCAATGCATCAAATTAGGTCGCGAGGCCGAGGGGCTGGAGCGCGCGCCCTATCCCGGCGACCTCGGCAAACGCATCTTCGAGCAGGTCTCCAAACCCGCCTGGCAGGACTGGCTCCGCCACCAAACGATGCTGATCAACGAGAATCGCTTGAGTCCCATGGACCCAAAGGCACGTCGATTTCTTGAGGCGCAGATGGAGGAGTATTTCTTTGGCGAGGGAGGCGAAAAGCCAGCGGGGTACGTTCCACCCGCCGGCTAGCCCGCGCCTGACAATGCGTGCCTGCCTTTTACTCCCTCGCTGCGCGCGCGGCATCGGCCAAAAGGACCGGTATCATTGATATTAATCGCTAATCGGCACCTTGCTCTGCCCCCTAGCAACATGGCTTGTGCTTACTCGGTCTGCCTCGCTTGCGCAATTCACGCCGCTGGCCCGTCATGGCCTCGTCAAATAGACCCCATGTCCAGGACAGTTTTTCCTCGAATTTAAGTTGTGCTGCCAACTTCAATCGCAGCGGTTTGGCACTGCCTCAGCTTGGTCTCGCGGAAGCGAGCCACGATTTTTTCGCTCCTCCGCCCCTTCCCGATTGGTATATCGCGTCGGGCGCGAGGTACCCCAGGGATTGGTGCGGGCGTTCATCATTGTAGAAGGCGAAATACTCGCTCAAACCAGGGGTGCGGTGGCCAAGATGGGCCATGACCCACGCCTGACCGACGCCAGCCGTTCTTGGTCTTGGGTACGGTGATGGCGCGCTCTTCCAGGTCAACATCGGATCGGCGCAAGGCTTGCCGGTTGCCGAGCCGCTGCCCGGCATGAAAGCCGACCAGGATCAACGCGGACAGTCGACCCCAGCGGCCATCAAGCAACCTGGCGACCGCAAGTGGGCGCGCAACCTCCTCCGGTCGCAAGTAGCGATTGGGATCGGCCGGCTCGTGGCCTTCTCAAGGGCCTTGGTGGCGGAACGTGGGCGCGCGACAACAGGCGCAACTTACGGGCGTACTTGAAGAGGCTCGCGAGCTGGCTGCAATAGCGATTGAAGGTGGACCCAGAAGGCCAAGCGGCTAAGGGTCACGTGACCGAACTCGCGCGACGCCACAAAGGCGTCGGTGAGGTTGGAGAGCGTTGCCATGATGGTTCCGTGTGCTAAAAACGATCCGAACCCTAAAACAGGGCGCTTTGATCGCCGTGACAGCGCACTACACGGAACTAAATCAATGACTTTCGATGAAATTGGAGCGGGAAACGAGGCTCGAACTCGCGACCCCAACCTTGGCAAGGTTGTGCTCTACCACTGAGCTATTCCCGCTTAACGAGCCCGTAATTTTACTGGGCTTCGATTTCTTGTCAAGCAATTTTATCGTTAAGAGCCGTAAAGTAGTTAACTGGCCGCTTTGACCATGCTCTGCCATGTTGCCTCCATGGTCGCATCGACGGTGATCGAAAGCGGGCGCTGACAGTGGAAAGTTCGTGCCGGACCTTTCTGGCAATGCTCAAAACCCGGCAGCAGCTCGGCCATTTCCCGTTGTTGGGGGCGTGCCCGCGCTGATCCCAAGCCTAATCGATCCGATCGACCACTTTTGATGCGCGCACGCAAACTCTGTTACTGACGATCAGGCGAACACGTTCCGCGAGATGCCGGATAATCTGCTACTCTGAAAACATTAACAGAGCGCGGCAGTCAGGAATGTTCTGACAGCATTGGCATGGATTGCCGTGTCAATCCGACCACGATTTCTTTGTACGCATGCCCGAGGCGACCTGGCGTGCGTGCGGGACTGCAGCCTATGGACGATTTCGCTCACCTCAACCTGATCGGCCGTTCACCGCCGTTTCTGGCGGCATTGGCTGCGGTCGCTAAATTCGCGGCCTGCGACGCGACGGTTCTCATCCAGGGCGAGACCGGCACTGGGAAGGAGCTGGTGGCGCGCGCCGTCCATTATATGAGCACGCGGCGCGATGCCCAGTTCATCCCGATCAACTGTGCCACCTTGCCCGACAACCTGGTCGAAAGCGAACTCTTCGGCCATGTCCGAGGCGCCTTCACCGACGCCAAGGAGGCCCATACCGGGCTCATCGCGCAAGCCGACGGCGGAACCCTGTTCCTCGATGAAATCGAGGCGATCAGCCCACGCGCCCAGGCCGCGCTTCTGCGCTTTCTCCAGAACCGGGAGTATCGGCCGGTGGGAGGCTCGGTGGTCAGGCAGGCGAATGTCCGGGTGCTCGCCTCCAGCAACGCCGACTTGAAGGCAATGGTCGACCGGGGAGCGTTCCGATCCGACCTGCTGTTCCGGCTCAATGTGCTCTCGGTGCGGTTGCCCGCGCTGCGCGTTCGCACGGGTGACGTCTCGCTCCTGACGGGGGCGTTTCTGAACCGATTGAGCGCGGAATATGGGCCGCCCGCCAAGACCCTATCCCGCACATCGCTAGCGCTGCTGGAGTCCCATTCATGGCCGGGCAACGTGCGCGAACTCGAAAATCTCGTCTACCGCGAGTGGCTGCTAGAAACTGGCCCCATGATCGACATCACGGCAATCGAGCCCGTTGCCGACGACGCCGCTCCAGTGGCGGTCGTGTCTCGGATCCGGATCAGCAGACCTATAAGGCCGCGAAGGCGCATGCGGTGGCCGAGTTCGAGCGCGCCTACATGTCTCGTCTACTGGCCAGAACGGCCGGGAACATGACGCTGGCGGCACGGATTGCCGGCAAGGATCGAAGCGATCTGGGCAAGCTGCTCAAGAAGCACGGGCTCGCGCGGCAGGTGTTCCTCGGCTGCGCCGACAGGCCATAAGGTCAACGCCCTCTGCTGGGGTGTTTTTTCCTCGGACTGCGTGAAAAGTTCCACATCCCCAATGGCCGGCTGCACCTGTCTCGGGCCATATTCCAGACAATTTTAGTGCGGATTATTTCCCGCGCTCGCCCATTAGCTCTTGCGTAAAAATGATTTTAAATCATATAGATACGACGATATATCGACATGGCGCATCTTATGCTGACATTCGATCAACCGCGCCATTGGACGCCTCGGGGTCGACATGGCAACCGACGAAGTCACGCTCGATCAGCTCGCTCGGGAGATTGCTCGCTATCTGACCGAGCATCCCGCCGCCGCGGACAGCGCGGAGGGAATCCGGCGCTGGTGGCTGCTGCGGCAGCGCTTCGATGAGGCGTCCGAACAGGTTCAGCGTGCGCTGGACCGACTGGAAGCGGCTGGACAGGTGAGGAAGCAGATCCTGCCCGGCGGAACCGCGCTTTACGGTGCCGTCGAGCCACCCTCGACCAGTCGGGAATGAAGCCGCCGACACCGGGCGACGGCGATGGCGACGCCCTCTTTGCATGTCTCGGATGGAGACTCTGGTATGCAGAACGATGTCATCTTTCAGCCGCTTGAGTTTCGCAACCTGACGGTCAAGAACCGGCTGTTCCGCTCCAGCATCTCCGGTCGCTGGGACAATTACGACGGATCGGGCAATCCCGCGCGCATCAATTGGGAGGAGAAATTCGCCCGTGGCGGTGTCGGGGCCATCATTTCATCCTTCGCCCCGGTGCATGTACGCGGTCGCATCCTCCCCAATTACGCGATGATCGATGACGACGACAAGATTCCCTTCTGGCGCAAGGTCGGGGAAAAGGTCCACGAATACGACTGCAAGTTCATCATCCAGCTCAGTCACTCCGGGCGTCAGCGTGATATCGGCGGGGTCGAGAACCGGTTCAATAAAGGGCTCTCGTCCACCTCTCGGATGGACACCTTCCACGGCCTTTTGTGCGAGGCCGCGACCCTGGAGCAAATCAAGGAACTCGTGCGGCTTTTCGGCCAGGCCGCGAGACGGGCCAGGGAGGCGGGACTGGATGGCGTGGAATTGCATGCCTCGCACGGCTATCTGTTCACGCAGTTCCTCAGCTCGGCGATCAATGACCGCACTGACGACTACGGCGGCTCGCTACGCAACCGCTACCGCTTTCTGCATGAGGTGATCCAGGCCGTGCGCAAGGAGGCCGGCACGGATTTCCATCTGCAGGTCAAGATGAATGCCTTCGATCTCAATAATGCGCTGTTTCCGTGGGAGAAGAAGGGCAATGACATCGAGGATTACATTCAGGTCTGCAAATGGCTTGAGGAAGACGGGGTCGACGGTTTGCATATCTCGGCCGGCAGTATCTTTCCGCACCCGCTGGTCCCGCCGGGCGCCTTCCCCGCCGACGAGGCGAACAGCTTCTATGGAACCATGGTCTCGAACGGCGTCAGGGCCTATTTTCCGAATTATTTTCTATTCCACTTCAAACAGTTGAGACCGATCTTCCTCTGGCTGTGGAATCGCACCAAAAAGGATTACCCCTTGGAGGGCGTGAGCATGGAAGGCTGCCGCCAGATCAAGGCACAGGTCAAGATCCCGGTCATCAATACCGGGGGGTTCCAGGATGGCGCGCTGATTCGCCGGGGTATCCGGGAAGGTTACTTCGATGGGGTCGCGATCGCACG
Source organism: uncultured Gammaproteobacteria bacterium (assembly GCA_963818415.1). Lineage (GTDB taxonomy): Bacteria > Pseudomonadota > Gammaproteobacteria > Chromatiales > Chromatiaceae > CAWFSC01. The sequence continues at coordinate 12,469 of CAWFSC010000007.1, forward strand.
ACCGCTCGTCGCGAACAACGATCTGCCCCGGATCCTCGCCTCGGGCAAGGATCTGCCGGACCGCCCCTGTTCCTTCTGCAATCGCTGTCTGCTCAATGCCCCGGCAAATCCCTTTGGCTGTTACGACGAGCGGCGTTATGCCAACCGCGAGGAGATGATCGCGGACGTCATGTCGGTCTTCAAACCGCCACCCTTCCACTGAGCGGCGGACCTGTTGATCCCTTGGCCGTTCCACCGATGCGAGGTTCACGGCGATGAGCACAAAGCAGACGACCACCAAGACCGCGACGCGCGTGTTGACCGATGTGGTTCGTTCGAGTCCGGTCGATGAGCACCTGGACCGGCTGCACGTCCGAATTCTCTGGATCCTTGCCGCGATCGTCGTGCTCGTCCTCGTGATGATTTGATCCGAGACCGAGTCGGATCGTCCCGGCTCGATCGACATTCGATACCGCCGTCACACCGGCACTGGATGGGAGAGAACTGATGAAGAAACTCGGCCTAGTCCTGTTGTTTGGCATCGCTGCCGTCGGCGGCATCGCGCTCTACCACGGACTGAAGGATTCCTTCCCGGCGCAAGACGAGGCCAAACTGGCCGGTAAGACGCCCGCCGACTTTCCAGAGTCAGCGGTGGATTACTTCAAGGGGATGGACGACGGCATCGCGCTGGACGCGGATCAGGTCAAGGGACGCAACACCTGGATGATCTGGACCGGCGGCAACGAGGCTTTCTGGGATTGGCTGGCCAACAACAGCTTCGGTACCTTCGATCTGCTCAAGGTCGCTGGCTCCTATCCCTGCGGTGGCGGCTCTCAGGTGGGTTATCAGGGGACGACTCCGGGCTATGGGTCGACGGACAAGCCCGCTGCTACCGGATCTCCAGGCGGAAATTATACGAGTCACTACCGTCGCGGCAGTCGATTTGCCTACGTCGGCCTGATGAACGAGCCCGGTTTCGTCGAGGCGACGAAACCAGACCCGTTCGGGCTCTGTCTGGATGAGCGCGTGGCGCCGCCGGAGCCTTTCGATGAGAAGGTCTACGGCCGGTCGTCGGGCATTCTGGGCTTGCGTCTCTATCCCAATCCCAATTTCGATGACGCAGCCGCCAAGCACTGGGATGCGGACAAGTATTACAACGACCCGGACTACTACTCCGATCCCAAGCTCGTCCGTCCCTATCGGGTCGGCATGGCCTGCTCCTTCTGTCATGTGAGCGACCACCCGCTGCATCCGCCGGCAGACCCCGAGGCGCCGAAATTCGAGAATCTGTCGGCCACCATCGGCGCTCAGTACTTCTGGTTCGGCAGGGTTTTCGGGGTCAATGTGGAGAAAGACAACGTCGTCTGGCACATCCTCGACAGTCAGCAGCCCGGCGCGGTGGATACCTCGCTCATCGCCACCGACTACATCAACAACCCGCGCGCCATGAATGCGATCTTCAACCTGCCCGCGCGCCTGAAGGCCGCCGAGCTGTGGCACCACGAGACCAGCACTGGCGGTGCCTTGAATCTGCCTGAGGTGCAGCAGCGGGGGCCGACCTTTGGTGTCCCGCAGGTGCTTTGGGATGGAGCGGATGCGGTCGGCATCAATGCCGCCCTGACGCGCGTCTACATCAACATCGGCGAATACCATCAGGAATGGATCCGTCACATCCGCCCGGTGATCGGCGTCAAGCCTCAGTCACCGATCGAGGTCAAGGTCGCCCAGGAGCATTCTGTTTATTGGAATACCACCCAGGAGCGCGCGGGCAATCTCGCCAAATACCTGATCGCGGCCAGCGGACCCATGCCGCTCAAGGATGCGCCCGGCGGCGCGGCCCACATCAGCCCGGATCCCGCCGTCCTGGAGCGGGGCAAGATCGCCTTCGCCGAGAACTGCGCCCGCTGCCATTCCAGCAAGCTGCCGGACGATGCCCCCAAGCTCAACTGCGGCGAGCGCAACTATCTGGACTGCTGGAAGGAGTACTGGGACTGGACCGAGACGGATGCCTTCAAGGGCAAGATGCGGGAGCTGGTGAAGGCCGACGACTTCCTGAAGGACAACTATCTGTCCACCGATGCCCGTATCCCGGTGACGACGCTGGAGACCGAGATCTGTAGTTCCATGGCCAGCAATGCGATCGAGGGCCACGTTTGGGACAATTTCTCCTCGCAGACCTATAAGAACCTGCCAGCCATGGGCAAGGTCGCGCTGATGGATCCCATCACCAACCAGACGTTCGACTGGCAAACCCCGGGCGGCGGGCGCGGCTATCAGCGCGTGCCCTCGCTGGTCGCCATCTGGTCCACGGCGCCCTATCTGCACAACAACGAGGTCGGGCTGTTCAACAGCGATCCGAGTCTCGAAGGCCGCCTGGCCGCCTTCGACGATGGCATCCGCAAGCTGCTCTGGCCCGAGACCCGTCCCCGCAAGATCCACCGCACGGATCAGATCACCTATCTGAAGGCCGCGACCCAGACCCTGCCCTGGTACACCCAGCCGCTGGTGGACGGCAACCCGGTGTCCAGTCTGCTGCGGTCGGTGGTCGGACTGGGCGGTCTGGTCGAGGGGAGCAATATCGTGGTCGGCCCCATCCCCAAGGGCACGCCGGTCAATCTGATCTCAAACCTCAATGTCGACCTCGGGGACGAGGGCGTCGGTCTCTGGCGGATGCTGCGTTTCCTCAAGAGCGCCAAGCACGCCTATCAGGAGATCGACCGCGAACAGCTCGACCCGGCGCAGACCACCGAGCGCCTGAAGGCGCTGGCCCCGGACCTGATGGCGTTGAGCACCTGCCCGGATTTCGAGGTCGACCGGGGACATCCGTTCGGGAGCGAACTGCCGGATGCCGACAAGGAAGCCCTGATCGAGTTCGTGAAGACACTCTGAACTCAGCCGAGCCCAGCCTGAATCCAGACTGACACTGGCCGCGACCTCGTCAACCGTCCGATGGAGATCGACCGATGGCGTCCGATCCACTCGACAACAGCCCGAACGCGGACGACGCGCTGACGTATGACTACGTCGTCGTCGGGTCCGGCGCGGGCGGTGGGCCGGTCGCGGCCAATCTGGCCGAGGCCGGCTATCGGGTGCTGCTGATGGAGGCCGGCGGGTCGCCGGATGGCTACGACTATCAGGTGCCGGCCTTTCATCCCGCTGCTTCGGAGAATCGGGACATGTCTTGGGAGTTCTTCGTCCGGCACTACGCGGACGAGGAACAGCAACGGCGCGATTGCAAATACACGCCGGAGCGCAAGGGCGTCTTCTATCCCAGGGCGGCGACCCTCGGCGGCTGCACGGCGCACCACGCCATGATCCTGCTCTATCCGCACAACAGCGATTGGGACGAGATCGCGCGCATCACCGGCGACGACTCCTGGCGCGCCGGTCAGATGCGCCGCTATTTCCAGCGTCTGGAGAACTGCCGTTACCGCCGGGTGCAACGCTTCCTGCAACGGCTGCTGCGCTGGAACCCCAGCCGTCACGGGTTCGATGGCTGGCTGGAGGTCAACAAGGCCGATCCGCTGATGATCCTCGACGACAGGGCGATGCTGCGGGTCATCCTCAAGGGCGTCAGGGCGGCGCTGTTCGCGAATGCCAACTGGCTCACGCAGATCTGGCATAGCCTGACGGGTCTGTTCGACCCCAATGATTGGGCCATGGTCAAGGGCAACCGGGTCGGGACGCGCGTCACCCCGCTCACCATCAGCCAGGGGCATCGGCTCGGAACCCGTGAACGCATCCAGGCCGTGCAGCGGGCCTGTCCGGATCGGTTGCATGTGATGACCGGCGCCTTGGCCACCCGCGTCCTCCTCGACGCGGACCAGCGCGCCATCGGGGTCGAATATCTTGCCGGCGAGCATCTTTATGCCGCCGATCCCAATCCGCGCGACGCTCAGGCGCTGACGCCCAGGCAGGTGTTCGCCTCGCGCGAGGTCATCCTCTCCGGCGGCGCCTTCAACACGCCGCAATTGCTGCAACTCTCGGGGATCGGTCCGGCCGATCTTCTGCGGCGACACGGCATCGAGGTGCGGGTCGATCTGCCCGGCGTCGGCGCCAATCTTCAGGATCGCTACGAGGTCACGTCGTCAATCGGATGAAGGCACCTTTCGTCCTGCTCAATGGCGCGACCATGAAGGCGCCCGATCCGGGCGAGGCGCCCGATCCGCAGTTTCGGCAGTGGCAGCGCGAGGGACGTGGACCGTATGCCACCAACGGCGCCGTCATCTCCATCGTCCGGCGCTCGGCGGCGGCCGAGGCCGCCAAGGGGCCGCCGGATCTGGTGCTCTTCGGTCTGCTGACCAACTTCCGGGGCTATTTTCCCGGTTATTCCAAGGAGGTTCGGGCGGCCACCCAGTATTTCAGTTGGGCCGTGCTCAAGGCGCGGACCAAGAACCGGGCTGGAACCGTCGCGATCCGTTCGGCCGATCCGACCGAGGCGCCGGAGATCGATTTTCATTATTTCAACGAGGGCAGCGAGGGCGCGACCGAGGATCTCGACGCCGTGGTCGAGGCCGTCGAACTGGCGCGCCGCATGATGGATGGGGCCAGGGAGCTGGTCGCCGAGGAGACGGTGCCTGGCCCCAAGGTTCGGACCAGGGAGCAGATCCGCCAGTTCGTCCGGGACGAAGCCTGGGGCCACCACGCCTCCTGCACCTGCAAGATCGGCGCGGCGGATGACCCGGACGCGGTGCTCGACAGCCGCTTCCGGGTGCGCGGCACTCGCAACCTGCGGGTGGTGGATGCCTCGGTCTTCCCGCGCGCGCCGGGGCTCTTCATCGTCTCCGCCATTTACATGATCGCCGAGAAGGCCAGCGACGACATCCTGGCCGATGCGCGCGCCGGCTGACTGCCGGGCGCGGTTTCGTCGGATATCGCGACACACGGGGGTTTGCCATGAGCCATGACGGGATGCACGACAACAGCGGCGATTCGGCGACGCTGACCGAGGCTGTCAGACGCGGGTTGCGCCGGCTCCGGTGGCTGCTGGCGCTCTTGATCCTGATCGGTGTCGCCGTCTGGCTCAATGCGCGGTTCACGGCGGATCGGCCGGTGGATTACGCCGACATCCAGGATCAGTTCAAGTACGGCTCCATCGGCAGCGAGCCCGGCGGTTCCGTCCTCGACGCCGTCGGCGGACTGCTGCCGCCCGAGCCTATCTTTGCCGTGCTGCCGCAGGTCTGCCCGGACCGACTGCCGGGCGGTTATGCCTCGCTGGGTCTGCTGGCGGAGGAGGGACGGCCCTTCCCGATCGGGATCTCGCAACGCCATCGGCTGGGCGTGGATCAGGTCGGGCTCAACTGCGCCGTCTGCCACGCCGGCACGGTGCGGGCGACGGCCGATGGTCCGCGCCAGATCGTGCTGGGGATGCCCTCGCATCAACTGGATCTCCAGGGCTTCTTCCGCTTCGTGCTGGATTGCACCCTGGATGAGCGTTTCACCGCCGACAACCTGATGGGACTCATGGCGCGCAACGGCAGTGAACTGGACTGGTTCGATCGCGTGCTGTATCGCTTCTTCGTCATCCCGCGCACCCGCGAACAAACCCTGATTCTGGCCAAGCGGCTGGAACGCATCATGGGGAATGCCGTGCCCGATTGGGGACCGGGCCGGGTGGATACCTTCAATCCCTACAAGGGTCTCCAGTTCAACTGGCCGTTGGCCCGTCTGCCACTGAGCGAATTGATCGCGGCATCCGACTTTCCCTCGCTGTGGAATCAGCAGCCCAGGGACGGGATGTATCTGCATTGGGACGGCAACAACGACTCGGTGGACGAGCGCAACCTGAGCGCCTCGCTCGGGGCTGGCGTCACGCCGGTCACCATCGACCATTCACGCCTGCAACGGGTGCGCGACTGGATCTGGACCCTGCCGCCGCCCGCCTATCCATACCCTATCGATCAGGCGAAGGCCGCGCGAGGCAAGCCGCTCTACGCGGAATATTGCCTGGATTGTCACGCCGATCATCGTTTCAAGGAGGGCGTGCGCAGCGGCAAGGCCATCGGCACTGTGGTGCCGATCGCGGACATCGGGACCGATCGTCAGCGGCTCGATTCCTACACCTTCGATTTCGCGGCGAATCAGTACGGTCTCTATCCGGATTCCAAGTACCGCTTCACCCATTTCCGCAAGACCCAGGGCTATGCGAACCATCCGCTCGACGGCATCTGGGCGCGGGCGCCCTATCTGCACAATGGCTCGGTCCCGACCCTGCGGGCACTGCTCGACGACCCGCGAGAACGCCCGGCGCGGTTCTACCGGGGCTACGACGTCTTCGATCAGGCGCGGGTGGGATTCGTCGCCGACGTGCCCGAGGAACGCGGCCATCGCCATTTCCTCTACGACACCGCGCTTCCGGGCAACGGCAACGGCGGGCATCGCTATGCCATCGAGCTGCCGCCGGACGACAAGGACGCCATCGTTGAGTACCTGAAAACCTTTTGATGCGGCCGAGCGCCGGAGGGCATGACGATGTCGGACAAGCAACCCAAACAAGGCAAGTGGCGCCGGGTGTTGACGGTCCTGCTGATCGTGGCGGCGCTCGGAGGCGGATTCGCCTGGTGGACATTGTTCCGCGAGCCGGCGCAGGCGCTGGCCGATGACTCGCTGGAAGAGTATTTCAAATACGGCTCCATCGGCACCGAGGCGCAGGACGGTATCCCCTACTGGATCTGGCTGGTCCTGCCCAAGATGTTCCCGGAATATCTACCGAATCCCGGTGGCTGGGCATCGCTCGGGTTCGGCTGGGAGCAGGGGCGCGAGCTGCCGGTCGGCTTCTCGAAAAAGGTCATCGGTTTCGAACGGGTCGGAGTCAATTGCGCCCTCTGTCATTCGGCCACGCTGCGCGAGACCGCAACGGGCGCCCCGACCATCTATCTCGGCGGACCTCCCAACCGGGTGGACGTGCTCGGCTATCAGCGCTTCCTCTTCAAGAGCGCGGCCGATCCGCGTTTCGACGCGGACAACATCCTGGGCGAGATCGCGCAGGTCTATGAGCTGTCGCTCGTCGATCGGCTGCTCTACCGCTATCTCCTGATCCCCGCCACCCGCAAGGCCATCCTCAAGCAGCGCGATCAGTTCGCCTGGACCGACCGCCGGCCGGACTGGGGGCGTGGCCGGATCGATCCCTTCAACCCGGTCAAGGTGCGTGCCCTGGGGGTCGATCCGGGCGAGACCACCGGCAACTCGGACATGCAGTCCATCTGGAACCTGGCCCCACGGGTCGAGCATGGCATGGCGCTGCATTGGGACGGGCTCAACACCGATCTGACCGAGGTCGTCCTGAGTTCGGCCATCGGCGACGGCACCACGCCCAAGGCGCTGCCGGTCGAAAAACTCAAGGAGTTGGAGGCTTGGCTCAAGACGCTGCCGGCACCCAAGTTTGCCGATCGGTTTCCCGGTCGATCGCCAACTCGCGGCGGCGGGCGAGCCGATCTATCAGACGCACTGCGCGCGCTGTCACGCCATGGACGGCGAGAAGACCGGACAGGTGCTGACCCTGGACGATCCCGAGTGGGCCGCCGCCGGGACCGACCCCAGCGGCCTGCCGCCCTACACCGATCGGCACCGCGCCGACCTCTGGACGCCCGAGTCCGCCGCCGCCTACAACGAGTATGCCGCCGACTATCCCTGGGATTTCAGCCGCTTCCGCTCCACCGGCGGCTATGTCAACGTGCCCCTGGACGGGCTCTGGCTGCGCGCGCCCTATCTGCACAACGGCTCGGTGCCCTACCTGGGCGAGTTGCTGGAGCCGCCCGAGCGGCGCACCAAGATCTTCCACCGTGGCCTGGATGTCTACGACCCGGTCCGCATGGGATTCGTCTCCGAGGGACCGGACGCCGAGCGTCTGGGCAGCCTCTACGACACGGGCGTGATCGGCAACAGCAACCAGGGCCACCTGTGGGGAACCGACCTGGAGCCGGAGCAGAAGAAGGCACTGATCGAATATCTCAAGTTGCTTTAGGCAGTGGGCAGTTAGCCGGGGATAAAGCGGCGTCAAGCAGTGACCGCGAAGGTTAGCGAGCACCTTCTGTTCACTGTTCACTTCCCCCCCATCGACCGAACATCGATCACGGAGACCTGACATGAATCGATCCGCCAAGTGGTTCCGTCGCGCGGTCTGGCTCGGCATCGTCGGCGACTGGGTGTTGACACTGCCGGTCATCTTCGCGCCCGAATGGATGCTGGGTCTGCTCGGCCTGCGCGACACCCATGACCCGGTCTGGACCGCGTTCGCCGGGCTGCTGGTCTTCCTGCTCTCACTCTTCTACATACCGGGCGCAAACCAGCCCTATCGGTATCGACTCAATGCCTGGTTCGCGGTGCTCGCCCGTCCGCCGGGCGTCCTCTTTTTTCTCGTCCTCTACCCTGGACTCTATCCCGCCTTTGGCATTTTCGACGGCGTACTCTTCCTGATCCAGTTCCCACTGTTGCTGCTGACCATGCTCAAGCGGCCGGCCGAGGAGACGCCGGACCCGACGCTCCAGGCGCCGCCCACCGATCGCAACGCGCTCTGGCTGAAGCGCACCCTCTGGGCCGGCATCCTCGCGGATCTGGTGCTCGGGATACCGGCCATCTTCTGGCCCGAGAAGGTGCTGGATCTGATCGGCATGCGTCAGACCCTGGATCCGGTCTGGACCGCCTTCGCCGGTTTGATTCTGGTGCTGCTGGCGATCTTCTATATCCCCGGCGCCAACCAGCCCTATCGCTACCGCGCCAACGCCATCCTGGCGGTGCTCGCCCGTCCGCCCGGCGTCCTCTTCTTCCTCTGGCTCTGGGCCGGTTTCTATCCCGCCTTCGGCTATCTGGACGCGGCGCTCTTCCTGGCTCAGTTCCCCTTTTTGGTGATGGCCCTGCAACTCATCCCGGAGCGCCGCTTCCGGGATACCGAGGTCTTCGAGTATCGCGGCACGACCTATCGCGAGGTCAAGGACGCCGCCTTCAGTGGCCCCTATGAAAGACTGCCATTCCACAAGGGACTTGGCCCCAGCACCTTCCTGCAGTTCATCAACGACTCGGCGCGCAACATGCACGACCGGCGCGACATCCGGCCCCGTTACGACAAACTGATCCACGCCAACGGGGTCTGTTACGCGGGCACCTGGGAGATCGATACCGAGTCGCCCTATACCGGCTACTTCGCCAAGGGCTCGACCGGACTGTTGATCGCCCGCGCCTCGGTCGCCGGCCCTCTGATCAAACAGGGACATGCACGCTCATTCGGCATCGCCGGCAAGGTCTTCCCGACCCTCGACCCGGACGCCTGGGTCTGGCCGGGCAACTTCGTCACGGTGAGCGATCTCAGCGGCTCGCGCGCGCCCCATGTGCTCGATATCGAGATGAGCAACTTCCCCAAGGTCGGCAAGAGTCCGGTGGCCAACCTCATCAATCGGGTCATCTTCCGCCTCATGGACACCCGCCCCGGCTATCGTCAGCTCTTTCCGATCTCGACCCTTGGGGTCAGTCCGGGCGCGCCCGTGGTCACGCCGGATCTGTTGCTGCTCAGACCGGCCGAGGGCATGCCGAGGGTGAACGCCAAGGACTTCCGCGATGAGATCCGCATCCGCCATTACCCCAGCGCGCGACTGGTCTACGACATCCTGGTCAAGGACTTCGGCGACGACCGACTGGACCCGACTCGGCCGCATGATCTTCACCGAGGACACGGTCTCGGAGGGGAGCGACAAGCGGCTGCATTTCTGGATCCCGCGCGATCTGCCCAACCTGCCGAAACCCGGTCTCGGCATGACCATGGCCGAACACTTCGATGTGATCGTGATCGGCACCGGCTTCGGCGGCGCCATCAGCGCCTGTCGTCTGGCCCAGGCTGGCGCCGGGTGCTGATTCTGGAGCGCGGTCGACGCTGGAGCCCGGAGACCTATCCGCGCAAGCCGGGCGATCCCTGGTTCTATTGGCACGAACAGCCGCACAAACATCACGGCTGGCTGGACGTGCGTCTGTTCCGGGGCATGGCCGTGGCCCAGGGCGCGGGGGTCGGCGGGGGATCGCTCTGTTATTCCAGCGTCGTCATGGAGGCCGACGCGGAGCGGTTCAACGACGGCTGGCCGCCGGAGATCAGCCATGACGAGCTGAAACCTTACTACGCCAAGGTCCGCGAGATGCTGTCCTTGCAGCCGATCCCCGAGGGCCAGCGCACCCGCCGCTTCAAGCTGCTGGAGCAGGCGGCCGAAAAGCTGGGATATGCCGATCGGGTCGAATCCGTCCCGCTCGCGATCCGTTTCGATCCCGCGTACAGCTACGATCTGCCGGACCCCATCGATGCCAGGCACTCCAAATCCTTCGTCAACGCACAAGGCGTCCGTCAGGGAACCTGCGTCCACCTCGGCAACTGCGACATCGGCTGCGATGTCCAGGCCAAGAACACCCTGGATCTCAATTACATCCCCGCCGCCGAGGCGAGCGGGGCCGACCTGCGCACCCTGCATCGGGTCCGCTCCATCGCCCCGCTGGGCAGCGGCTACGAGGTGTCCTGGGATGTCATCGATCAGGGCGGCTTGCGGCCGGGCTCGGCCTGGGCGGACAAGGTGGTCGTGGCGGCGGGCTCATTGGGTTCCACCGAGATCCTGCTGCGCAGCCGCGACGAGCAGGGCACCCTGCCCGCGATCAGCCGACAGCTCGGCGCGCGCTGGAGCTGTAACGCCAATTTCCTGACCCCGGCGACCTATCCCCGCGAGGTTCCGGTCGAGCAGGGCATCGGTCCGACCATCTCGGCCGGTCTCAACTTCATGGATGGCGAGATTGAGGGGCAACGCTTCTTCGTCGAGGATGACGGCTTTCCGAATCTGCTGCTCAACGCACTGGGCGCGGCGACGGCCGGACGTGGTGGGCGGCTGGCCAGCCAGCTACGCGAGCACCTGAGCCGGGGACTCGACGAGAAGAACCCGCAACGCCAGGTCATGATCTGGCTCGGCGAGGGGCTGGATGCCGCCGACGGCCGTCTGTCGCTGACGCGCCAGTTCCCCCAGTTCTGGAAGCGCGAGCTGGATCTCGACTGGGATGTCAGCCGCTCCAAGCCCGTGATCGACGCCATTCTCGCCACCCACCGGCGGCTCACCGAGGCCGGCGGCGGCACGCTGCATGTCCCGCCCTATTGGAAGCTGCTCCAGGGACTCATCACCGTGCATCCGCTGGGCGGATGTCCCATGGGCCGGGACGCCAGCGACGGCGTGGTCGACCATCGGGGACAGGTCTTCGGGTATCCGAACCTCTATGTCGCCGACGGCGCCATTCTGCCGCGCCCCACCGGGCGCAATCCCTCGATGACGATCGGCGCGCTGGCCGAGCGGATCGCCGATCTCATGACTAAAATCTAATCGTCGCGACGACACCCGCGTTGAGCGTCGATCCTTGCGGACGCGTGGCCTGTCAGCGGCGCCTGAGTGGTATTCCCGCGAATCTCGAAAGAGAACGGCGGCAAGGCCAACCCCGCCCGTGGAGACGTCATGGCAACCAAGAAGACAGGCAGCAAACGCGCCGGCAGCCCAGCCGCGCAGTCCGTCGCGCCGGCAGGATCGCCGAATCCGAGCGAACAGATCGCGCGTACCCTGGTCAAGACGATCATCGCGCTGCCGCTGCTCGACAGGCTGAACGCGGAAACCGGCGAACGCATCAGGAACCCAACGATTGCGCCCGCGCTTTACGAGGTCATCATCGACCTGCACCAGGAATATCCGAATGGGCGCGAGGACGCGCGCGATTGGGTGATCCAGGCCATCGACCGGATCTTTCAGGCACGTCATATCACGCCCGATCCCGCGAGGGAGCGAATCGATCAGGTGAAGAGCGCCTACACGCGCCAGTATCTCTTCGCGCGACTGTCCGGCGACGTGATCCGCGATCTGGTGGCGGCCGACGGCGCGCCCAAGGCGATCGCCGGAACCGATCCGACGCGGACCTCGGGTCCGCGCGCCATCTTTCAGATCTGGGAGGACTTCAAGGTCCATCCGCTCATCTATGGTTCGGTTGCAACGATCAAGGCCGATGCGGGGCGCGCGGCATTCCGCGCCGAGGGCAGCGGGATCGTCTGGGCGGTCATCGATTCCGGAATCCAGGGCGGCCACCCGCACTTCGCCCTGCACGGTAACCTGGAAGGTCAAGTCAAGGAATGGCACAAAGACTTCACCGGCGAGGACGACGCGCTGGCGGACGGCTTCGGACACGGCACGCATGTGGCGGGCATCATCGCCGGCGAAGTCGCCGCGGGCACTCAAGACGAGCACCCCGACATCGTCGCCTACACCCGGATGCTGAAGACCGATGGCGACCAGACCGAACGCGAGGTCGATTATGAGCGGCTGAAGCTGGCATCGATTTGCGGCGTGGCCCCGAAGACCAAACTGGTCAGCCTGAAGGTCATCGGCACCGATCAGCAGGGCGCGGTCTCGAACATCATCGCGGCGCTCGCCTACATCCAGACGCTCAATGCCAATGGCCGCTACCTGCGCATCCACGGCGTCAACCTGTCGGTCGGCTATCCCTTCGATCCGGAGTGGTTCGCGTGCGGGCAGAGCCAGCTCTGTGTCGAGGTCAACCGCCTGGTGCGCTCAGGCGTCGTGGTGGTCGTGGCGGCCGGCAACACCGGTTACGGCACGGTGGCGACCGAGTTCAACGCCGCCCGCAAGGCTGGCCTGTCGCTGTCGATCAACGATCCCGGCAACGCCGACAGCGCCATCACGGTTGGTTCGACTCACCGCACCATGCCGCACGTCTATGGGGTGTCCTATTTCTCCTCGAAGGGTCCGACCGGCGACGGACGCCTGAAGCCCGATCTCGTCGCGCCGGGCGAGAAAGTCGTTTCCTGCGCGGCGGGCAAACTGCGCGATCACATCGCCGCCAAGCTGGAAGGCGGTGACGTCCCGACCTACATCGAGAGTACGGGCACGAGCATGGCCGCGCCCCATGTCTCCGGCGCGGCGGCGGCGCTGCTGTCGGTGAAACGGGAGTTCATCGGTCTGCCGGAGCGGGTCAAGGAGATCTTCATCGCCACCGCGACCGATCTGCGCCGCGAGCGGCAGTTCCAGGGCGCGGGCCTGATCGACCTGATGCGCGCGATCCAGTCCGTTTGACAGGACGGTTCGTTTTGACGAGGCACAATGACAGGAGATGACCATGGCTGATCTCTCGAAATTCCCATACTTCCCGGTCGAGTTCGACAAGCAGGGCAAGATCCATGACACGGCCCAGACGGCGGCACTCGATACGCATCTCGCGCAAGGCGGTACGACCGACCTCATCGTGTTCTCGCATGGGTGGAACAATGACATGGACGAGGCGCACCAACTCTACACCCGCTTTTTCGCGAGCGCGCGGGCAGTGCTCGATGCCGGCAAGTGTGCCCGGAGTCGCTGCGCGCAGGTTCGCCGTGCTCGGCGTGCTCTGGCCGTCGAAGAAGTTCGCCGACAAGGAACTCATCCCAAGCGGTGCGGCGGGCGCCGGGTCGACGGTGGAACTCGACGATCTGCGCGACAAGCTGCGTGGGTTGCACGGCACCTTCGATGCGCCGGACGCCGACCAGACGCTGACGAGCCTTGAGAAGCTGCTGCCCAAGCTCGAGGACAGCGCGAGTGCCTGCAAGACGTTCGTCGACGGCATGCGCGGGCTGATGACGCCGAGCGCGGGCGATGAGGCCGACGCCGCGACGCTGTTCTTCTCGATGCCGGCGGACGAACTCTTCGCCAAGCTACAGCAGCCGGTCTCCTTCACCACAACCGCGGCAACCTCGGGTGGCGGTGCAGCGGCCATCGGCGACACGGGCGGCGCCGCTGGAGTCGGGAGCTTTTTCAGCGGCATCAACTCGGGCGCGCGCAACCTGCTCAACCTCACCACCTATTACCAGATGAAAGAGCGCGCCGGACTGGTCGGCACGGTCGGCGTGAACCCGCTCGTCGCTCGCCTCAAACAGCAATACCCGGCACTGCGCCTGCACCTCGTCGGCCACAGCTTCGGTGCTCGGCTGGTCACGGCGGTCGCGGCCGGCACGGACAACGACACCGTGATCAAGGCGAACTCGCTCAGCCTCCTGCAAGCCGCCTACTCGCACTATGGCCTCGCGAAAAAATGGGACGGCGAGCACGACGGCGCGTTCCGCCGCGTCGTCATCAAGGGCGCTATCTCTGGACCGACGATCATTACCCACACCGCGAACGACACGGCCGTCGGCCTTGCCTATCCGCTCGCGTCGATGCTCGCCGGCCAGGTCGCGGCTGGCCTCGGCGACGAGAACGACAAGTACGGTGGTCTCGGCCGCAACGGCGCGCAGAAGACCCCGGAGGCGGTCAAGGCGACCTTGCTCGATGTCGGCGGCGCCTATGCATTGACGCCGGGGAAAATCCACAATTTACGCGCCGATGCTTTCATCGCCGACCACGGCGACGTGACCAGCAAGCAGGTGGCATATGCAGTGCTGACGGCGATTGCGGCGACCTGAATCTGGCAATCTCTGAAGACCGGATTCCGGAAAAATCACGCTTAACACTGGAGCTGTCTGGACGGTCACAAGATCCGTCGCCTCGTGGTGCGTCCCGGCGCCAGGCCCCAGGACTGTGATACCCCACCCTCACACACTTCCTCCCAGAAGGAGGCGACTTCTATCCAGACGCCGGGGGCGGCAGCAATGAGCCCGGTCGTCCCCAAGCTCTGCGTCTCCCGGGTTAAGATCCCCACAGCCAACGCAACTGCTCACACCAATCGATCCCCGGAAGGCCGCCATGTCCTTAGCATTCATCCACCAGAACGAACTCGAACGGCAACTGATCGCGGCACAGGACGGGCGGATTCCGGTCGAATCCTTCATCGAAACGCTGCTGGGCTCGGAGGTCTTCATGCCGGTCTATGAGAAACACCAGATCGGCGGTCTTCAGACCCAGCAGATCGCGCAGCCGCTCAAGCTGGTCAACGGGGAAGGCGCGGAGGCACTGGTGCTTTTCACCAGCCCGGAGCGGGCCAAGGATTTCGTCAAGGACCATCCAGGCTTTGGCGGCGGCCTGGTGGCCGATTTCGCCTGGATCCTCGAAAAACTGGGTGTCGGTTATGCCGTCATGCTGAATCCGGGGCTCGACTACGGCATGGATTTCGAGGCCCAGGACGTCGCTCAACTGACGTCCATGGGCCATCCGCACTGACCGACATCCCGAGTCGCGAAGGCTCGCCCCGGCCCTAGCCAGCGGCGGCGAGCGCCTGGTCCAGATCGGCGATGATGTCGTCGATATGCTCGATGCCGATCGACAGGCGGATCAGGTCCTCCGAGACCCCTGCGCGGGCCAGTTCCTCCGGCGAGAGCTGGCGATGGGTGGTCGTCGCCGGATGGCAGGCGAGCGTCTTGGCGTCGCCGATATTGACCAGCCGCA
Source organism: uncultured Gammaproteobacteria bacterium (assembly GCA_963818415.1). GTDB lineage: Bacteria > Pseudomonadota > Gammaproteobacteria > Chromatiales > Chromatiaceae > CAWFSC01. The sequence continues at coordinate 27,813 of CAWFSC010000007.1, forward strand.
CCGCGAGCTTGAGCGCGTCGATGAAACGCGCGCCGGCCTCGATCCCGCCCTTGATGCCGAACGAGAGAATGGAACTCGCCTTGGCGCCGTCCATGTATTTCTGCACCAGCGGATAGTCCGGGCTGTCCGGCAGTCCGGCATAGCGCACCCACTCCACCTTCGGATGTGCCTTCAGATACTGCGGCCACGGCGATGGCGTTCTCGCAGTGCCGGTCCATGCGCACCTGCAGCGTCTCGATGCCCTTGCAGGATCAGGAAGCTGTTAAAGGGCGAGATGGCCGCGCCCATGTTGCGCAGCGGCACCACGCGCGCACGGCGCGATGTAGGCGGCCGCGCCGAGCGCCTCGGTATAGACCACGCCGTGATAGGAGATGTCCGGCTCGTTGAGCATGGGGAAACGCTCGGCGTGCTCGGCCCAGGGGAATTTGCCCGAGTCGACCAGCACGCCGCCGATGGTGGTGCCATGACCGCCCATGTACTTGGTCAGCGCATGGACGACGATGTCGGCGCCATGCTCGAAGGGGCGGCAGAGATAGGGCGTGGGCACGGTGTTGTCGACGATCAGCGGCACGCCGTGGGCGTGCGCCATGTCGGCGATCGCCTGAATATCCGCGACATTGCCGGCCGGGTTGCCGATGGACTCGCAGAAGACCGCCTTGGTCTTGGCGTCGATCTGGGCGTCCATGCCCTCGATATCGTTGGGCGCGGCGAAGCGCACCTGGATCCCGAGACGCGGCAGGGTGTGGGCGAAGAGGTTGTAACTGCCGCCATAGAGGGTCGAGACCGCAACGATGTTGTCGCCGGCCTGGGCGATGGTGAAGATCGAGTAGGTCACGGCCGCCATGCCCGAGGCCAGCGCCAGGGCGCCGATGCCGCCTTCCAGCGCCGCCGAACGCTTCTCCAGCACGTCGCTGGTCGGGTTCATGATGCGGGTGTAGATGTTGCCCGGCACCTTGAGATCGAAGAGATCGGCGCCGTGCTGGGTGTCGTCGAAGGCGTAGCTGGTGGTCTGATAGATGGGCGTGGCCACCGACTTGGTGGTGGGATCGGGCGCGAAGCCGGCGTGGATGGCCAGGGTTTCGATCTTCATCAATGCACTCCTCTCCAAATGGTCATTTGTTGTTGCGGATCCCGGCGACGCGAGTATGGACCCTGGCTTAGATGATACATTTGCCCGACGCACGCCGATCGAGAAAAGCAACAACCCTAGCCCCGGAGGACAAGCGCCATGGTCGAGATCAAGCATCGCGAGACCGGAGAGGTTCTGGAAACCATCGCGGCCGACTCACTGGTCGGCGCGGATCTGCGGGACATGCGGCTGGACGGCGCGGATCTGCGCGAGGCGGATCTGCGCGGGGCAAATCTGACCTCCAGTGACCTGAATGGCGCCTGCCTCGCCGGGGCGCGCCTGGTCGACGCCATCCTGGTCGGGACGCACCTCAAGGATGCCGATCTCGGCGGGGCGGATCTGACGCGCGCCCGGCTTGGCTCCGAGCATGCCTCGCGCGCGGCGATGCTAAACGGCGCCAATCTGGGCAACGCCCAGCTCACGGGGGCGGACCTGCGCGGGGCCGAGGTTCGTTTCGCGAACCTCAAGGGCGCCGATCTGAGCCACGCCGACCTGAGGGGCACGGATTTTCATGGCAGCGACCTGAGTCAGGTGACGGCCGTCAAGGCGCTCTTTATCGGGGCCAATCTACGCGAGGCCAATCTCTTCGCGGCGGACCTGCGCGATTGCCATCTGAACGACGCCAGCCTGATCCGGGCAAGCCTGCGTCAGGCCGATCTCACCAGCACCTCGCCGGGTGGCTTCACCGTCATCAATCTCGCCAATCTGGAAGGGGCGGACCTGAGCGATGCCAAACTGCGGAGCGTCTCGGCCCAGGACACCAACTTTCGCCACGCCAATCTGACCGGCGCGGACCTCACCAACGCCATCCTCGGCGGTGCCATCCTGCATCGCGCGGACGTCACCAATGCGGACTTCTCGGGCGTCGAGCTTGCCAGCGTCACCATGGAGTTCGCCAACTTCTCCAAGGCTCGCCACGCGGTCGTGCCCTCGTACAAGAAGAACCTCAGATAGCGGAAATACGTGAGCCGTCTTGGTCTCGCGACCAGGACGGCTCAGGGTATCGCAAGACAAATCAGTCTATTGATCCAATAACTGATAGTAATCCATGAGGATTTGAGCGACCTCCGGACGGGAGAACTCGGGCGGCGGAGCGATCCCGCTGCCAAGCAGCTCGCGGACCTTGGTGCCGGACAGCAGCACGAAGTCATCCTTGGTGTGGTCCGGTGCCTCGCACATCATCACGACCCGGTTGAGCTTCTTCGAGTAAGCGGTATGATCCGCCTTGAAAATCTCAATCTCCATCGCCCCTTGCGGAACCTCCTCCTCGAAGATGGTCTGGGCATCGAAGGCGCCGTAATAGTCGCCGACACCCGCGTGGTCGCGGCCGATGATGAAGTGGGTCGCGCCCATGTTCTGACGGAAATAGGCGTGGAGCACGGCCTCGCGCGGTCCGGCATAGAGCATGTCGAACCCGTAACCCGTCACCATGGCGCTGTTGGGCGCGAAATAGAGTTCCACCATCTTGCGGATGGATGCGTCGCGCACCGGGGCCGGGATGTCACCCGGCTTGAGCTTGCCGAGCAGCATGTGGATCACCAGCCCGTCGCAAGCGAGCCGGTCCATGGCCATGTGGCAGAGTTCCTCATGGGCCAAATGCATGGGATTGCGGGTCTGGAAGGCAACCACGCGCTTCCAGCCGCGCTCCGAGATTTCATTACGGATCTCCACGGCCGTGCGGAAGGTGTCCGGAAAATCGGCCTGGAAGTAGGAGAAATGCAGCACCTGGATCGGGCCGGAAACGGCGAATCGTCCCTGGGTGTTAAAGGTCGCGACGCCTGGGTGCTGGGGATCCAGGGTGCGATACACCTTCTCGGTCATCAACGCCATCTGGGCGTCCGAGACCTCCTCTATGGCCTCGACGTCCATCACCGCCAGCACCGGGCTACCCTCGACGTTCGGATCCCGCAGGGCGATCCGCTTGGCGCCCCGGATCGCCGTAACATCCTCCAGCAGGCAGAGAACCGGCACGGGGAAGAAGAGACCGCTGGAGGTGCGCATGGTCTCGGCCACGCGCATGGCGTCGGCCAGATTCATGAAGCCAGGCAGCGGACTGAAGTAGCCGCCGCCCATCATGACCGCGTTGCCGGCCGCCTGCGAACTGATGACGACTTGCGGCAGGGTTTCCGCCTCGCGCATCAGGGCATGGTGCTGTTCCGGATCGTAGACGAACAAGGGTTTCAGGACATCGGAACCCACGGGTTTGATCATCGCCTGTCTCTCCTCTCGGCTTCATCGCAAGCCCGCCAGCACTGAGCGCGCAAACAGATGAGACGCAATTTTGAAGTAATTTTGAGTCGAGAGCCGCCATCGCACGGCGGCAAACCCGGACTCCCAATGGTCGGCGTGGCTGGTCGGCAAGGCCCACAGGATGGAGGCTTCGGCTCGCGTGGCAGCGGGAAGGATCCAGGGGTGACCGCCGATCGACCCTACGCCTGGGTGACAGCGCCTAAACCTTACCATGTCGAAGGAAAGTCTTTACAAGGATGTACTTATGGAGCCAACAAATTATTGCGGGGCTCCGAGTGCGAGTCTCGGTTGGATGATTGCGCTAAACTTCGCCTCCGATGTCAACGCGACACGAGGCGCTCGGCCGCGGACGCCCGGAGAAAATCCGCAAAGGAACCATGATCATGCCCTACTTCGTTTACAAGATTTCACCTCCTCGTCTGCTCGAACACCTCGACACGGTCGAGCAGTATCAACAGGCACGCGAAATCGTGCGCGACCGGCGCAAGAGCGAGCCGCGCGAGAGCGGAATCGAATATCGTCTGATCTTTGCGCGACAACAGGGGGAAGCGGAGAAGTTCCTCTCCGTGCCGCGCGATACGCGCGTCATCGGAGAGGACTGACGTCAGTCCTGGCGGTCAGGCATCCATCGCGATCAACGCACTGACATCGCGAAACTGGTTGGTCTCTCAGCCGCGTAGTATTGGAGAACCTTGCGCACGTAGTTTTGCGTCTCCGCGTAGGGCGGAATCTGGCGACCGTTCTTGATCACGGCTCCTTCCCCGGCGTTGTAGCCCGCGATTGCCAACTTCACGTCCTGATCGAACATATCGAGCAAATCGCGCAGATACGCCGCCCCGCCGCGAACATTCTCGACCGGGTTGAAGCTGTCCCGCACGCCATAGCGCGCGGCGGTGTCGGGCATGAGCTGCATCAAGCCCTGGGCGCCCGCGCCCGAGGTGGCCGATGGATTGTAGGCCGACTCGGCACGAATCACGGCATGCAGTAAGGCGGGAGACAGACCGTAGCGTTGGGCGTTGGTGTGAACCAGATCGTTATAGGTCGAGCGACGCTGCGATTGCGATTTGTTCATCGCAAAGGACTTACCCGTGATGAAACGCCCACGCGCCGTGATGAAGCTGCGGTCGCTGTTTTCGCTCATGAGCTTTCTGGCCTCACGATGCCATTCGAGCTGATAGCGGTTGCCCCTCAGCGGGGTGTCGGTGAAGTAGACGTTGCCAGAACCGTCAACGTACTTGAAGACGTCCGCCCGCGCCGACTCCAAGGATAGGGTCGCGACGGCTCCGACCATTAGCACCGTTCTGAGTATTCCATGCATCAATCACCCCCGAGGTTTGACGAACCGCCGGGGTGTGGTCAAACCCCGGTCATGCTGCAGTCCGATTTGAATTCTATGCCAAAAAGAATCCAGTTGACACCCGCTCGAACGCTCAAGAAATCCGCTCTTCAAGCCGGTTAAAGTCGAATCACCTGGATTCTAGGATGGCCTATTACTCGCCCGAAAATTGAAATACTTATAATTTCTAGCTTTCTCAAAACATTAACTTGTCATGAGAATGAACTCGAAGAAAATTTCTAATTGCTTTCCCGCTCGCCCCGCCTATAATCGCAGTCTCAGATATTCCGAACGTCTAAATGTACCGGGGGGAACATGAATCGACGTCAATTCCTGGGGCTTGCCCTGACCGCGACCGCCACGCCCACGCTCGCCAGATCGATCTTCGACAGTAGTTCCTATACCTACGAACGTCCGCGTGCTTACGAACGCCCGCGCGTGCTGTCCTTCTACCACCTGCATACCGAAGATCGCATCGACGTCACCTACCGGATCGGCGATCGCTACCAGTGGTCCGCCTTACAGCGATTGAATTACTTCTTTCGGGATTTCCGCACCGGCGACACGACCTCCATGGATCCGCGGATTTACGATCTGCTCTACGACCTGAAGGTGTCGCTCGGGGATCCTGACGCCAGACTGCACGTCCTGAGCGGCTATCGCACCCAGGCCACGAACAAGATGCTCAGGCGCGAGTCCAGCGGCGTCGCAAGAAACAGCCTGCATATCAGGGGCCAGGCTGTTGATATCCGCTTCCCCGACTTGGCGACTCGTCACGTCCGCGATGCGGCGATCGCACTCGAGCGCGGCGGGGTCGGCTATTATCGACGCTCTGATTTCGTCCATGTGGATACGGGCGACATCAGAACCTGGAGCGCCTAGTTCACGCGAGCTCACGCCATGTCTTCGGCATCGAGCTGTTGGCGTGGCACATGACGCCAGACAAATTTCTCACAAAAGAGGATTCGGATTTGTGATCCGAGTCCTCTTCTCGCATCACGATGACCAACCCCGCAGCAGGTTCCAGCCTCGGGCGGACGACGCGACACCGCCCCTGGATCTCTCCTTGTTCCAGGTTAAATGCCGTTGCAGGGAAGGCTCACTGACACAAATCAATGAATCGAAACCTCGGAGGCGTGTTAGCCGAGGATGCGGAAGCTCGCGGTCAGGTCCGGGATGTCGACCTCGCTCACCGCGATCCGCAAGGGCTGATTGAGCGCAACCTCCTCGCGGACACGCAGCCGCGTCTCCATCGCCAGTTCGGGCACCAGAAGCACCACCCTGCGTTCTTCGCGCCCGACCACCACGCCCTCGCCCTTCCACCCCGGATGATCCCGCAGGAAGACCAGCTTCCAGTGCTGATTGGAGAGCCGCTCTCCGCGCCGCACCGCAATCGACGCCGAATCGGCTTCGGCGATCCGCTCCATCACCTGCTGCCGATCAAGCCCTTCCCTCCCGTCGAGCCAGGCGCGAATCTGCTGATGAACCAATAGATCCGAGTAACGCCGCAGCGGGCTCGTCGCGCGCGTGTAGAGCTCCAGCCCCAGACTGGCATGGAGATCAGGCTCGACCGAGAGCTTGGTCGGCTTGAAACAGCGCCGCCGCGCGTACATCCCCGCGAGGTCGGTCGTCTCCTCGGCTGAATCGGGCGCCGCCTGGACCGCGAATGGAATCGCAATCCCCTGCTCCAGACAGAGGCGCGCTGTCACCTCCCCGGCCATCAACATCGCGTCCGTCACGAGCTCCCGGCTCTTCAGGCGCGGGATCTGGCGGATCTGCACGCGCCCGTCCTCGACCCGCACGCTCACCTCGGGCAGCGCCAGTCGACTGGCCCCGCGCGCGATGCGACGGGCACGAAAGCGATCAGTGATGGCGCACAGAGACGCGAAGGGTTCGGTCTCCAATTGATGCTCCACGGCCTCGTAGGTCCAGCGTTCGACCCGTACCCAGGAGCGATGCACCTCGATATCCTGGATTTCGCCTGCGTCGTTGCAATGGAAACCGAAGGAAAGGGCCGGCGAGACCGGCTGCAGACCCAGCCCCAACTGTTCAGTCACGGCCGCCGGTAGCATGTTGACGATCCCCTCGGGCAGATAGAGATTCGCCCCGCGTGCCCGCGCCTCACGCTCCAGCTCGCTCTCGGGCGTCACCAGTGCGGCGACATCCGCGACATGCACCCACAGCCGCTCGCCGTCGAGACTCAAGGCATCGTCCGGATCGCGATTCCCTTCATCGTCGATCGCGAATGCCCGCAGATGGGTGAGATCGCGTCGATCCTCGTCCGGCAGACCGGGGACATCCAGCTCGATTTCCCCTGTCGGGGCGCCGCATCTGCGCGGGTGTGGATTGTGGCAGCTCCGCCAGTGACCGACCTTGACCAAGGCACGATGGGCATGTTCCGGAGTCTGCGGATGCCCCAGCGCCTCAAGGATGCGGCTGTGCTCCGACTGCCCGAGCGCCAGGCGCTCGACCTCGGCGAGACGTTGACCATCCTCGGGCGCTGGACGTGCCGCCGCCATGCGTTCGAGAAATGACTGCCAGTCACGCTCGGTGGCTTCCTTAGCGGCTCGCTCGGCGATTTCGCGCTCGACCACCTCGCGGCTGCGCGCCTGGATAGCATCCGGCGTACCGGTGAAGGCAAGGCCCTCGGCGACCAACTGCCAGGCGGCCCAGGCGGTTGCTGGGGTAAAGACGTTGAAGACGAGTTCGGCCAAATCCTTCAGCGTGGTCTCGGCGCCTTCCAGGAGTTCCCAGGCTTCGTTCAGCTCGCCCGTCTGTGGCACCAGCTCGGCGAGATTACGCAGCGGACCGGGATGGAGCAGCTCGATGTCCTTCGGCCGCACCCGCTTGCTTTGCCCACCATCCAGCTCGATCTCGATCTTCTCGCCGACGCCAACGACACGCGCCGGACGCACTTTGTAAAGAACCAGGCTGTTGAGAGGCGGTGTCACTTGATGTATCGACAAGGCGCTGTTATCTCCTGGCACGAGCGCCTGGGGCTCGCCGTTGCGGCCATGCTCGGAAAAGGTTCAAGGGTGGAGGCGAACGATACGCGAATGTCGTCCAGGAATCCTTACCTGTCGCCGCATTCGTTCCCGTTCGTCCACGGGCTTTCGGTTCCGACGGATTTCATCGAGAATCGCGGCCAGTCGATTCCGCCCAAGCGCCAGTGTCAGGCACCATCCGACCCGAGGCCCAAATCATGACGAATCAATGGCGAGATTTCCTCACCGCGCGCTCGGCTCGCATCAGCACCGAGGGTCAGGTCAACTTTCCCGAACCGACGACGCCCAGCGACTGCCAGCTCTTCGACCTCTCCCATCTGGGTCTGATCGCGGTGCAGGGTGCGGATGCCGCTGGATTTCTCCAGGGTCAGCTCACCAACGACATCCGCGAACTCTCCGCGACCCACAGCCAGCTCAGCAGTCATTGCAGCCAGAAGGGCCGCATGCTCGCGGTGTTTCGGGTCATGAAACTGGGGGACAGCATCTATCTCCAGACAGCCGCCGAGCGCCTTCCGGACCTGATCAAGCGACTGAGCATCTTCATCCTGCGCAGCAAGGTCACCATCAGCGACGCCAGCGACGATCTAGCTCCGCGTCGGCATTGCCGGTGACTGCGCCCCCGGCCTGCTGGCGGAGCTGGGTCTTCCGACGCCCGAGCACGACAACGACCTGGCGCACATGCGGGGAATTGACCCTGATCCGCATCCCCGGCGCCAGGCCGCGCTTCGAGATCCTCGGCCCCATCCCGGAGATGGCTCGACTCTGGGACGCCCTGGCCAACCAAGCGACGCCGGCCAACGCCCCCGACTGGACGCTGCTCGACATCGAGGCGGGCCTGCCGAGCATCTATAACCAGACCGCCGAGGCCTTCGTGCCCCAGATGATCAATCTGCAGCTCATCGATGGCGTCAGTTTCCGCAAGGGCTGTTACACGGGCCAGGAGGTGGTCGCGCGGATGCAGTACCTCGGGCAAGCTCAAACGCCGCATGTATCTGGCCGAGGTCGAGCACCGCGACCGCGCCCCAGCCAGGTGACGAACTCTTCTCGCCATCCAGCACCTCGCAACAGACCAGCGGCCGGGTGGTCGATGCCAGCCCGCTCGCGGATGGACGCCACGCCCTTCTGGTTGTCGTCGAGATCTCCGCCGCCGAGCACGGCGAAGTCCGACTCGGCGAGGAAGGTCCGGTGCTCAGACTCAGAACGCCACCCTACGGATTTCCCCAAGAGGAAGCGTCAACGCCCTAGCCGGGAATGGTACGCGATGGGCACCCTACGCCAACGCCTCCGGCCGCATGTGCGGAAACAGCAGCACATCGCGGATCGAGGGCGAGTCGGTGAAGAGCATCACCAGGCGGTCGATGCCGATGCCCTCGCCCGCCGTCGGCGGCATGCCGTGCTCCAGGGCGCGGATGTAGTCGGCGTCGAAATACATGGCCTCCTGATCGCCGGCCTCCTTCTCGGCCACCTGCTGGCGGAAGCGCTCGGCCTGATCCTCGGCGTCGTTCAGCTCGGAGAAGCCGTTGGCGATCTCGCGTCCGCCGACGAAGAACTCGAAGCGGTCGGTGACGAAGGGATCGGCGTCGTTGCGCCGCGCCAGCGGCGAGACCTCGGTCGGGATACTGGGTGATGAAGGTCGGATCCATCAGCCGGCTCTCGACCGTCTGCTCGAACATCTCGATCTGGATCTTGCCCAGCCCCCAGCCCGGCTTGAGCGCGAATCCGCAGCCGCTCGGCGACCTGCCGCGCGCGCTCCAGATCGTCCACATCGGCCGGCCGTCAGATCGGGATTGAAGTGCAGGATCGCCTCGCGCACGCTCATGCGCGCGAAGGGCTGGCCGAAGTCGTAGGTCTCGCCCTGATAGTGGATCTGCGTGCGGCCGAGCACCTGCTCGCCATCTGGCGCAGCATGTCCTCGGTCAGATCCATCAGGTCGCGATAGTCGGCATAGGCCTCGTAGAACTCCAGCATGGTGAACTCGGGGTTGTGCCGGGTGGACAGCCCCTCGTTGCGGAAATTGCGGTTGATCTCGTAGACCTTCTCGAGACCGCCGACCACCAGCCGCTTGAGAAACAGCTCCGGGCGCGATGCGCAGAAAGAGCTGCATGTCCAGCGCGTTGTGATGGGTGACGAAGGGCCGCGCGACCGCGCCGCCGGGGATCACCTGCATCATCGGGGTCTCGACCTCCAGATAGCCCCGGCCGTTCAGATAGTCGCGGATGAACTGGATGATCGCGGTGCGCACGCGGAAGGTCTCGCGCGTCCCGCCGTTCATGATGAGATCCAGATAGCGCTGGCGGTAGCGGCTCTCCATGTCGGTCAGACCATGGAACTTCTCGGGCAGCGGACGCAGCGCCTTGGTCAGCAGCCGAATGCTGTCGCAGCGGATCGACAGCTCGCCGGTCTTGGTCTTGAAGAGCACGACCCTCGGCGCCGAGGATGTCGCCCAGATCCAGGTCGCGCTTGAAGGCGGCGTAGGCGTCCTCGCCGATCAGATCGCGTCTGGACGAAGAGCTGGATGCGACCGGACATGTCCTGCATGTGCGCAAAGCTCGCCTTGCCCATGACGCGCCGGCGTCATCAGCCGGCCGGCGACCTTGACGCGCAGCCCGCGCGCTTCCAGCGCCTCGGCATCGTGCTCGCCATACTCGGCCAGCAGCTCGCCGGCGATCACATCGCGCCGAAAATCGTTCGGAAAGGCGTTGCCCTGCCGCGCAGCTGCGCACAGCTTCTCGCGCCGCTGCGCGATCAGCTTGTTCTCGTCCAGCGCCTCCAGTTCGGCCGCGCCGCGCTCGTCGCGCTGATTCGTCTCAGCCGCATGGGATCTGCGAACTTAGTTCGCTCATCGCGAGCATCAAGCGTCTCTCCGAGGCTCGTCAAAGGCCGCTCTTGAGGCTGGCCTCGATAAAGGGATCGAGATTGCCGTCCAGCACCGACTTGGGTGTTGGCGATCTCGACGCCGGTGCGCAGATCCTTGATCCGCGACTGGTCGAGCACATAGGAGCGGATCTGACTGCCCCAGCCGATGTCGGACTTGGTGTCTTCCAGCGCCTGCTGAGCTGGCCCGCCGCTTCTGCATCTCCAGCTCGTAGAGCTTGGCCTTGAGCTGCTTCATGGCCTGGTCCTTGTTCTTGTGCTGCGAGCGGTCGTTCTGGCACTGGATCACGATGTCGGTCGGCAGATGGGTGATGCGCACCGCCGACTCGGTCCGGTTGACGTGCTGACCGCCCGCGCCGCTCGCGCGGTAGACGTCGATGCGCAGATCCGCCGGATTGATCTCGATCTCGATGCTGTCGTCGACCTCGGGCGAGACGAAGACGGAGGCAAAGGAGGTATGACGGCGGTTGCCCGAATCGAACGGCGACTTGCGCACCAGCCGATGCACGCCGATCTCGGTGCGCAGCCAGCCGAAGGCGTAGTCGCCCTCGAACTTGATGGTGGCCGACTTGATGCCCGCGACCTCGCCCGGCGAGACCTCCATCAGCTCGGTCTTGAAGCCGCGACGCTCGCCCCAGCGCAGATACATGCGCAGCAGCATCTCGGCCCAGTCCTGCGCCTCGGTCCCGCCGGAACCGGCCTGGATATCGACGAAGGCGTTGTTGGCGTCCATCTCGCCCGCGAACATGCGGCGGAACTCGAGCTCGCCGACGCGCGCCTCATAGGTCTGCAAGATCGGCGACCAGCGATTCGACCGTCGCCTCGTCGTCCTCCTCGACGGCCAGCGCCAGCAGATCGTCGGCATCGACCAGCGCCGGCGGTGAGTTCGTCGATGGTGAGCACGATCGCCTCCAGCGTGGCACGCTCGCGCCCCAGCGCCTGGGCGCGACTCGGATCGTTCCAGATCGTCGGGTCTTCGAGCTCGCGCAGAACCTCGGTCAGGCGTTCCTGGCGGTCCGCATAGTCAAAGATACCCCCTAAGGGACTCGACACGTCCCTTCAGGTCAGTGATTTGGTAGGCGATCGGATTGATGTCAACGTCGAACATCGCAGGCTCCGGCGGGTAAACCGGGAAGTATAGCGGCGCCTCGGGATGGGTTGCCAGTATCGCGCGATCAGGCGTCGCGCGCCCGGGGCGGTGACCGCCAGCCGTCCTCCAGGGCTTGATGACGCAGGCTCGACCAATCGGCGTCGGCCAGGCTCAACTCCTGGCAGGCCGCCTCGCGTGCGTCCTGCATCTCCGGGGTCTCGGCGATCCCCTGTCGCAGCGCGAGCAGATGCCGGGCGAGCCCACCGACAGCCAGCAGGGCTCCGACCTCCGGCTCCGCGCGCCGGCCAGGATCCCGATCATGATGATGGTAGATCGCCAGGGCCACCGGCTCCGGGAGTCGCCAGGTACCGGCGAGCAGAAACCCGACCGTCGCATGATCGGTCCCAAAGGCCCGACGCTCGTAGTCCATCAAGGCCCCAGGGTCGGCCGTCACCTGGATCACCCACTCGGTCCCATAGTCCGCGAGCAGGTCGGCGAAGATCAGGCTGCCGACGTCCTGCATCATCCCCAGCAGATAGGCCTCGTCGCGCGTGACGTCCTCACCGAGCGAGGCGATCGCGACGGCCACCCGCGCCTGCTCCATGATGAAATCCCAGACCAGGCGCGCGGCACCCTCCCGCGCGCTGAGCATCTGGCCGATCGCCTCCGCGGTGACCAGATTGGTCAGGCGCCGGACACCCAGCATGACCACCGCCTGCTTGACACTGCTGATCTTGGAACGGCTGGCGAAAAGGGGTGAGTTGATGGTCTTGAGAACCTGGCCGGTCATGGCGAGATCCTGCGCGATCAACTCGGCGGCGCGCTGGAGGTTCGGCTCGGGATGAGTCAGTTCATCGCGCAGCCGATGCACGACGTCCGGAATCTGGGGCACCCGCGCGCGGTGGACGGCCCGGAAGGCGGCCTCGAGATCGGCTCTGGATGGATAGCGATCAGGCATGGATCAGGGCGATTGGAGGTCTGCGCAATGGTGCGGTTTCTGGTTGAGACGTGTGATATCCAGGGCGAATCCGGGTCGGCAAGACCGGTGGATCACTTCGCCGCCCGGACGCGCCGCCGTGAGCGACTCGCTATATCCGCTCGACGATCAGGGTCACACTCCCGCGATTGTTGCCATAGAAATGCCAGGCATCGTTGGCAAAACCATAGAGATAGCCCGAGTGCTGAACCCTGTACTCGCAGCCATCCTTCCCGACAATCTTCTCATAGTCGAGGGCGATGGTCTCATGCGGCGCTGGTGTTCCGTCGGCCAGCGGTTGCTCGCCATTGGCGATCTGCGCAATCAGCGCGAACCAGGGCGCATCCTCGATACGCCGGCTGCCGTAGAAGTCGGCCTGCTCGTTGTGGGTGAGCCGCGAGAAGACCCCCTCGAAGTAACCCATCATGCTGCCGGCGAGATGCGCCAGCTCGCCGATCTGGAATTGACCGTCCAATACCCCGCCCGGGCCGCACTTGATGCTGCGATCGACCCACTCGCCTCGCGCCTTGAAGCGATACACTGCACCTTGTTCGAGATAGAGGCCGGTTTCGTTCCACTGCTGGGCGGCATAGATCGGGCATTCGACTGCGTCACCGGGCGCGAGCACTCGTGTCGGACGATAGGATGCCTGGGTGATGGGTGGATGGGCCTGACGCTCCAGGGCCGACGGGTGGACCAGGGTTCCGCCATTCGCCGGGGTCACGGCGGGACAATTGCGAGGCTGACTGCGTAGTTTCGCCCACACGCCCTGCAATGAGTTGTGCAGCACGTCATGTGGGTTGGGCGTCACCTGAGCGCACATCACCGGGTCGAAGGCGAGCCCCAGATCCCGCGCCTCGTCCACCATCCACTTAAGGCCACCGTCCGAGAGACCGGTTTTCGGATGACCGCCGCCGACATCGCCGTGATTGCCGGGAAACCACACCTGCTTCACATGCGGCCGGTCCGCGATATCGCTCCAGAGGGTCGGCGAGAAACTCGCCCGATTTTCATCAAGCGCCAGCGCTTGCCGGGCATTCAGGGTCTTGCGGTTGAGCCTGGTGTCGTGGAAGCTGTACTTCGAGGTGTCGTCCAACAGGTTAAACAGCTCCAGATAATTGGGCACACCAAGCGCCCCAACCGTATCCCAGACGCCGAGAAAGTAGATGTCCGGTGGCTCGCCCTGGGCGTTCAAATGGAATGTCACACCCTGGCCCCACTTGGCGGCCGGCTCGCGACCGCGATAGCCCCTGTCATAGACGCGCTCCACCCGCTCCCAGACCTCTGACTCGCTGAGACCATGGCTATTCAGCAATCCGCACAGGGCGATCATCCCGGCCAGGCTGCGGACCGTATAGGCGCCCCGACTGAAGCCGAAAAGATAGATCCGATCATCCGGCTCATACTGATCGGCCAGCCAACGGTAGGCGCTCATGATGTTCTTGCCGAGACCGGCTCCCAGGGTTCCACCGAGGAATCGGCTCAACCGGGATCCGTCAGAGCCAACTCCCGGGTGGTAATATCTCGGTTGCGGAGAGCCATCCGCATCTTCCGCCGCCAGGGCATTGAAAAGACGAACGACATTGGTAGGGGTTGGGACGCCTTCCGTTTCCTGTTCCGGAGTGTTCCAGGTCCCATCGGCGCAAACGACCAGATTTCGCATCGCGGATGTCTCCTGTAGTGAGTCCGACTCAGTCACTAGGATAGCAGGCCACTGCTGGCGCACTGGGTTTCGTCCGCCAACGCCTCGACCAGCACTGGCATCGCCTCGCGGGTTCCCGGCAGACCGAAAATTGGCGATTCGGTATCATTACGTCGGGTCGCCTGTTATTCAGCATCGCCTTGATCCGGCGCGTGCAGATCAAATTCCGTGACAGATGCAAGGAGTCATTGAGATGGCGGGAAATCTGCCGAGATTATTTTGGCTCGGCCTGGGGAGCGCGGGCATCCTGGTCGGACTCTCCACGGTCCTGCTGACCGAGTGGCTACGCCTGGATCCCTGTCATCTGTGCATTTTCCAGCGCCTGCTCATGCTCGCTTTTGGCGTGCTCGCCCTGGGGGCCGCAGTCCTGGAGCGCAGTCGACGTGGCCGCCTTGCGCTGGGCGCACTGGCACTCTGCGTGGCCATTGCTGGTGTACTCGTTGCCGCCTATCAAAGCTGGATCCAGTTGCAGCCCGCCGGGAGCGTCACCTGCGTCAGCAACAAACCCGGCCTCATCGAAATTCTGGTCGAATGGCTAGGCCAGCAACTGCCAACGCTGTTTCTCGCGACGGGATTTTGCGAGGATGAGGGCCTACGGATTCTGGGGTTGACCCTCGCCAACTGGTCGCTGGCTTGCTTTGCTGTCGTTACGATATTGACTGCCTGGGCCTTGCGCCGGCAAGTCTAGTAACGCCTCTTTTTTCTCATTCACTTGGCATTTTTCCCACGGAGTTTTTCTCAATGAATCCGAGCCGAAGGCGCTTCAGTCAACTCGTCCTTGGCGTCATCGCCGCCTCCGCATTACCGCCCGCGCTGGCGGATCTCGAAGAGGGGCAGGATTGGCGGGCCATCAACCCTCCGCAACCCGGCGATGTCCCCGGCAAGATCGAGGTCTTGGAATTCTTTTCGTATGGCTGCCCTCACTGCAGCGCCTTCAATCCGTCGGTCAAATCATGGGCGAAGACGCTCGACGGGGACATTGTGTTCCGACGGATCCCGGTGACCTTCGGACGCCAGGCATGGGCCAATCTCGCACGCTTGTACTATGTGCTCGAGAGCAGCGGAGATCTGGAACAGCTCGATCAGGACGTCTTCTACGCCCTGCATGAAGAAGGCGTAAAGCTCTATACCGAAGCAGCCATGGTGGAGTGGTTGGACAGCAAGGGGGTGGACACGAAATCCTTTTCCGACGTGTTCAATTCGTTCGATATTCAGGCCAAGATCGGGCGAAGCGATAGCCTGATCAAGCAATACCAGATCGACGCCGTGCCAACCCTAACGGTCGCTGGCCGTTATGCCGTACTCGGGCGGCGGGTCAAGGCCCCGGAGGAGCTTCTGACCATCGCGGCCGGATTGATCGACAAGGCGCGAAAGGACGGAACTCCGGCGTGACACACGCGGGGAAGGATGTGATGGTCCCGGGTTGACAGGCAGGATCACCGCCAATAGCGGCCTGACGGCCTCCCGGCTGACAGGCAAGCCCCTCCCCTGAACGCGAGAAGAGGCAATCCGCAGAACCAAGAACGGGGCGTTTTCCGTTTCTTGGTCTTGCGCAGCGTTCAGGGAAGCTGATCGAGACCGATCTTCGACGGCTCCCTGGCGACCACCGTATGACGCCTCAGGATGAGCGGAAAAATCGCCACCAAGGCGACCAGCAGCAAAAGGATTTCAAATGCATAAACCGAGGTATAGCCGATCACGACCCCAGTCCAGTTCGGCCCCAAGATCCCGGATTGTGCCAGATCGGAAACGACATCGCGCATACCTCCGCCCAGAGCCACCGCGATTCCATTCGCTGTTGCCTGAATCGCCCCCCAGGCACCCAAGGCAAGCCCGCTATGCCCCCCGTCCGCCAAGTCCATCGCGGCGGTCAGCGTGCCCACCGCCAGTAGTCCAGCACCGAACCCAATGAGAGCTGTTCCGATTCGAAAGATCTGTGTCGAGCCCAGGGAGGCAGCGTAGATCACAGCGGCGAAGGCGATAAGTCCCACCACAAGGCCAGAGGCGCTGATCCGAAAGGCGTCCCCGCCACGACTTAGCAGGTAGCCGGACAGGGTAAAAGCAAGGAGCGTTCCACCCGCCAGCAGGGCGGTTAATGCGGTTGTCTGAGCAACGGTCATACCCAGCACCTGCCCGCCGTAGGGCTCGAGCAAGATGTCCTGCATGGTAAAGGCAGCGGTGCCGAGGCCAACGACAACGAGCAATCGACTTGCGTGGCCACCGCGCGCGAATGCCCGCCAGGTTTCGATAAAAGGAGGTCTTTCCTCGGCATTCGCAGCGCGTACCGGGTCGATCGCCTCTTGCTTCCACAGGGCCACCACGTTGAGAAGAATGGTCACGACCGCCGCACCCTGGATCACCTGGATCAAGAGCTGCTCGGAGAAATTCTTTAGCAATTGGCCAAATACGAGCGCGCTAAAGAGCATTCCCAGCAAGAGCATCACGTACAGAAGCGCGACGACGCGCGGACGTTTGTCGTGAGGAGCGAGATCGGTGGCAAGCGCAAGACCGGCGGTCTGAGTCGTGTGCAGACCCGCGCCAACCAACAGGAACGCCAATGCGGCACCGACCTTCCCCAGAAGGTTCAAGGTGTTCGCGGTATCCGCCAGCAACAGCAGCGCAAATGGCATGATGGCGAAACCACCGAACTGCAGCATGGTCCCGAACCAGATATAAGGGATTCGCCGCAAGCCAAATGCCGAATGGTGATAATCCGAGCGATGGCCGATCAGCGCGCGAAAAGGCGCGAACACCAGCGGCATCGCAACCATCACCGCGACGAGCCAAGTCGGCACATGGAGTTCGACAACCATGACGCGATTGAGCGTTCCGGTCAGCAGGACCATCGCGATGGCGACCGAAACTTGAAAGAGCGACAAGCGCAACAGCCGGGCCATCGGCAGATCCGGTGACGCCGCATCCGCGAAGGGCATGACTTTCATGACGAATTGGCGCCAGGCGAGTAACCGTGGGTCGATTGGCTGATTCATGCCGATAGCATCTCCGGGCTTGAATTTGGGGGTGGACATCAAGGGATCGATCGAGCCCGTGAGGCGTCAAAGGTATCCGGCGAGCGCGATAATTAGTAGGACGGAGAACGGCTAAGCCAGCCGCCGTGCTCGTAAACCGAAAATGTTACGCGCCCGAGACGCCCAATGGAAGACGCTAAAAGTCGCGCACTCTGGGCCAGGCAACAACGTGCTCAAGCGATCAATCGCTCAAGATTTAGCGGCGACGAGGGAGTTTACACAATGCGCCAAAATCAGCAGCGGACTTGGACCAACCAGACCATCTGGTGACCGGGGAGGGTCAACCAACATAACAAACCGAGGAGGGAAACGAGAGGATTTCTCTAACAAACACACGACGGACAGAACGCAACATTGTCTTCGCGCCCTATCCGCCGTATTGACGCACTGCAGCGTGCGCCAACGGAACTGTCTTCACCCTTTCGGTGATCAGCCCCGATCTTTAGTGGATCACTTCCAGCCGAGACCGACTGCGAAAACAACCCAATGCACAGCAATTGCGAGCACGAGCAGTGCATAGAAAATGGGCATCAGCCAGGTAGCCGGGTTCACAACCAGCCAAATCTTCCAATCGTCTTCGGGGTTTCTTGGCTTTGCAACGTCGCTCATTGTATTGACCTCTTTAGAGAATGGATGAGATTCGGCTTAGAACCAGGGCTTCGCCGCAATAACGAACAGGTGAGCCAGAGCGGCCAGACCGACGAAAGCGGTGTAGGACACTTTGAACTGCTCGTGGAATTCTTTCGCCTGCTGCTCGGTCAGACCCGACAAGGATTGCTCGGCCATCGATTAATCTCCCAAAGGGACAAATGTGGTCGCCTCTATCTTCTTAGACGGCGAGGATTTTACCGCGACACTAGGCGCCGCGACGTCTCAAATTTACTTCGCAGCCGGAGCCGCAGCTTCGACAGCCACCGGAGCAGCCTTCGCGTGCCAGCCCTGTCCGTCGAGCGAGAAGGCAACGACATGGACCAGGATCGCGGTCAGAGCGACGGCAACCAGAGTCGGGATCAGCCAGGTCGCGGGATTGACGACCAGCCAGAATTTGTAGTCTTGCTCAAGCGGCTTGTAACCCATGAATTCCATCGTTATTTTCCTCTCAATTCCACCAAGGATTCGCCGCGATGACGAACATATGAGCCAGAGCGGCCAGACCGACAAACGCGGTGTAGGTCACTTTGAACTGCTCATGGAACTCTTTCGCCTGCTGCTCGGTCAGACCCGACAGACTCTTCATATCAGCCATTGTTAGACTCCGTAGATTCCGGTATCAACGCTCACGATACCCAACCAAGACGGCATGGCGAAATCGCCAGAGGGGCGGACCCTTGCTACGGTCTTGATCGGTCTTAATACGTCAGGACCCCATCTGGATCCTGTGTGTCATCTTAGCTTGACAGGCATATATGTCAAGCCTTTTTGACAGTGGCGTTTTCGTCATTCTTCTTTCGCGCAAGAACACGACTGACATTGGTGCGGTCGAACCGTCGGA
This sequence comes from uncultured Gammaproteobacteria bacterium, assembly GCA_963818415.1. Classification (GTDB taxonomy): domain Bacteria; phylum Pseudomonadota; class Gammaproteobacteria; order Chromatiales; family Chromatiaceae; genus CAWFSC01. The sequence continues at coordinate 46,696 of CAWFSC010000007.1, forward strand.
AACGCCTGGCGTTCGCCGCCGAGAGCGCAACCAAACGCCCCAGGGGTTAGCCTGAAGCGGAGTCACGCGGACGGGGCAATAAGGATGGAGACATTCCAGGTCAGCGAGGCTGCCCGTGAGAAGGCGGCTTTAGCGCTGGGGATATGTCAAGAGGGGCCGCCGGAACGCGGCCCGCTCTGTAATCAGCGGCGGGGGAAACATCAGGGGCCCCGAGGGCCCTTTTCTAGCTCCAGAGATCGATGAGCTCGATGACTCTCACTCCCCAAGCTCGATCGCTTTCATGCTCAGACGGATGCGACCCTGCTTGTCCACTTCCAACACCTTGACGCGGACCTGGTCGCCTTCCTTCAGTTTGTCGCTGACGGATTGGACCCGCTCCTCGCAGATCTGTGAGATGTGCACCAGACCATCGCGGCCCGGCAGGATCGTGACGAAGGCGCCGAAGTCCATCAAGCGCGCGACCTTGCCTTCGTAGATCTTGCCCACCTCCACATCGGCGGTGATGAGACGGATGCGCTTCTTGGCCTCTTCACCAGCGGACTTGATCACAGAGAAGATCTTGACCACGCCGTCGTCGTTGATGTCGATGGTGGCGCCGGTTTCCTCGGTGATGGAGCGGATCACGGAGCCGCCCTTGCCGATGACGTCGCGGATCTTTTCCGGATGGATCTTGAACTCGATGATGCGCGGGGCATGCTCCGACATCTCCGAGCGGTGCGCCTGGATCACCTTGGCCATCTCGCCGAGGATGTGCAGGCGTCCGTCCTTGGCCTGAGCCAGGGCGACTTCCATGATCTCCTTGGTGATGCCCTCGATCTTGATGTCCATCTGCAGGGCGTTGATGCCGGTGGTGGTACCCGCGACCTTGAAATCCATGTCGCCCAGGTGGTCCTCGTCACCCATGATGTCGGTCAGGACGGCGAACTGATCGCCTTCCTTGATCAAGCCCATGGCGACGCCCGCGACCGGCGCCTTGATCGGCACGCCCGCGTCCATCAGGGCCAGACTGGTGCCGCAGACGCTGGCCATGGAGCTGGAGCCGTTGGACTCGGTGATCTCGGAGACCACGCGCACCGAGTAGGGGAACTCCTCGATGCTCGGCATCACTGCCAGCACGCCACGCTTGGCGAGCCGGCCATGACCGATCTCGCGCCGCTTCGGGCTGCCGACCCGGCCCAGCTCGCCGACGCAGAAGGGCGGGAAGTTGTAGTGCAGCATGAAGTGCTCGCGCCGCTCGCCGTCGAGCGCATCGATGATCTGCGAGTCACGCTCGGTGCCGAGCGTGGTGATCACGATCGCCTGGGTCTCGCCGCGGGTGAAGAGCGCCGAGCCGTGGGTGCGGGGCAGGACACCCGTGCGGATGGTGATCGGACGCACGGTCTTGCCGTCGCGGCCGTCGATCCGTGGGTTGCCGGCGATGATGGAACCGCGCACGATCTTGCTTTCGAGCGACTCGAACGCCGTCTTGACCGCCATCTCGGACCAGTTGGAACCCTCGCCGCAGAGTTGGGCGATGGCCGCCGCGCGGGCCGCGTTGAGGGCCGTGTAGCGATCCTGCTTCTCCTTGATGCGATAGGCCGAGGCAACCTGCTCGCCGCAGGCATTGGCGACCGCATCCGCCAGTGTCCGCTGACGTCAAGGAGGGTGTCCAGGCAATCGGAGCCTTGTTGACCTCGGCCGCCAGTTCGCGAATCGCCTGGATGACGACCTGCATCTGCTCGTGACCGAACAGCACCGCGCCGAGCATGATCTCCTCGGACAGGCCGCGCGCCTCGGACTCGACCATCAGCACGGCCTTGTCGGTACCGGCGACGATCAGGTCCAGGTCGGAATCCGGGCTCAGGCCGATGACGGCCGGATTGAGGATGTACTCGCCATTCTTATAACCGACGCGGGCCGCGCCGATCGGGCCATTAAAGGGGGCACCCGAAATGGCTAGCGCGGCGGAGGCACCGATCAGAGCAGGAACCTCGGGGTTGACCGCCGGATTCAGCGACTTGACCGTGGCAATGATCTGCAATTCGCTCGTGAAGCCGTCGGCGAACAGCGGGCGGATCGGACGATCGATCAGACGCGAGGTCAGGATCTCGCCCTCGCTCGGACGCCCCTCGCGACGGAAGAAGCCACCCGGAATGCGTCCGGCGGCATAGGTCTTTTCCTGATAATCGACGGTCAGCGGCAGAAAATCGCGCTCCGCGCCCGGCCGCTTGTCGACGACCACTGTGACGAGGACCACGGTGTCATCCATGTTGACCAGGACAGCACCGTCGGCCTGGCGCGCGATCTCGCCGGTCTCCAGCTTGACGGTCTGGTTTCCGAACTTGAACTGCTTAACGATAGGGGTGGGAATCACGGATAAATCCTCGGGGTGTTTGGGCCGCCAGCGCGGCGAGCCCTGGCGCACTCCAACCTGGGCGCGAGCCAGCGAGAGAAGGGGTCGCGGCGTATGCCTTCAACTCCGACCGCAGCCATCGGGCCGCGGGGGAGCGGGCACGGGGTGATCGCCGCGCGACGACCCCACGCCCTCGGCGCAAGGCAACTCAGCGGCGCAGACCCAGGCGCGCAATGAGTGCACGGTAGCGATCCAGATCCTTGCGCTTGAGATAGTCGAGCAGCTTGCGACGGGAGTTGACCATGTGCACCAGACCCCGGCGCGAGTGATGGTCGTGTTTGTGTTCCTTGAAGTGATCCGTCAACTGCAGGATGCGCGCTGTCAGCAGAGCCACCTGGACCTCGGGCGAACCCGTGTCACGCTCGCCTCGCGCGTACTCATCGACGATCTGCTTCTTATCCGCGGCGGTCATTGTCATTGGTTGTCTCCTCAATTAGGTTCGGGACGATAGAACAGCCCGTGCCCGGCGGTCCCTGCCGCCAAGGCAATCCACCAACAATGACTTCAGTGGATCGGGCCGATGAAAATTGTTTGAAATGCTTTTGCCTTGCGGGAGGGCTCGCACCGCAATCGAACGGCTGCGGTCAGATCAGGCGTTTTGGCTGTACCTTCCCATCGTCGAGGATACTACCGACGCCCAGGAAGCGGGACGAGGGGTCATAGAGCCGCACCAGTCCCTCCGTCGGCGCCTGGGGCACCAGAACCGCCTGCCCCTGCTGGAGATAAAAGGCCGCGTCAGCGGACAGACGCAAGGATGGCCAGTGCCCCAGCGCCGTATCCAGCGGCAGCAGCAAGGCATCCAGGGCCGGGAAGTCGTCTCCCTCGGCGAGCGCGGCGATCTGCTCGATCGACACGAAGGGCGTGGTCGCCTCGCTATACGGCCCAACCCCGGTCCTTCTCAGCGCGCTCACATGGCCGCCACAGCCCAGCTCACGGCCGATATCCTCGGCCAGAGTGCGGACATAGGTTCCCTTGGAGCAATGAACATCCAGCTCGATCTCCGGTGGCTCACAGGCGAGCAGTTCCAGGGCGTGGATCTCGATCCGGCGCGGCTGACGCTCGACCTCGATACCCTGTCGCGCCAGCTTGTAAAGCCGCTGGCCCTGATGCTTCACGGCGGAGTACATGGGAGGCAACTGGTCGATCCCGCCCACGAACTTGAGTAGAGCCTGCCTGACCCGCTCCTCGGTGATCCCCTCGACCGGCAAGGTTTCGACGACTTCACCCTCGGCATCCGCCGTCGTGGTCGTCACGCCCAGCTTGACGCGAACTCGATAGCGCTTGTCCGCATCCAGCAAAAAGGCGGAAAACTTGGTCGAATCGCCCAGACAACAGGGCAAGAGTCCGGTTGCCAACGGATCCAGGCTACCTGTGTGCCCAGCCTTGGCGGCCCGATAGTAACGCTTGATTCGCTGCAAGGCATCGTTCGAGGTGAGCCCGAGCGGCTTGTCCAGCAGCAGGATTCCGGTTATGGCGCGTCCCGGATTACGGCGGCGTATCATCGTTTCAGCGCCCCTCTTCCATCTGTGCGTCGTCCTCGATGGTCGCGGTTCCAACAGCCTTGTCGATCAGCGAGGTGAGACGCTCCCCATAGCCGATCGACTCGTCGTGGACGAAATGCAACTGCGGAATGGTTCGCAAACGTACCTCTTTCGCCAGGGCATGGCGCAGGAAGCCAGCGAGGCGGCCGTTCAGCAAGCGCTCTTGCTCGCGGGCCTCCTGATCCGCCGCGAAACAGGTGAAATACACCTTGGCGTGCGCCAGATCCTTGGTCACCCGCACCTCATGTACCGTGATGCTCGTGAGTCGCGGATCCTTCACCTGGTCGCGCACGAAGACCGCCAGAACCCGCTTCAGCTCGGCGCCGATCCGCTCGGTGCGATCGAATTCCCGCTCGCTCACAGCACCCGTGCCCGCTCGGTGCGTTCGAAGACCTCGATCTGGTCTCCTGGCTGTACGTCGTTGTAGTTCTTGACGCCGATACCGCACTCAGTGCCGTTCTTGACCTCGCTCAGGTCATCCTTGAAGCGACGCAGAGACTCAAGCGCGCCTTCGTAGATCACGACATTGTTACGCAGCACGCGGATCGGGCTGTTGCGGCGAATGACGCCCTCGACGACCAGGCAGCCCGCGATGGCACCGAACTTGGAGGAGCGGAAGACATCGCGTACCTCCGCCAGACCGATAATCTCCTCGGTGACGATCGGGCTCAAAAGGCCGGAGATCGCCTGTTTCACCTCGTCGATCAGCTCGTAGATGATGCTGTAGTAGCGCAGATCGAGCCCCTTATCCTCCACCACACGCCGTGCGGCCGCGTCGGCTCGGACGTTGAATCCGAGCAGGATGGCGTTGGAGGATACCGCCAGGTTGGCATCGGACTCGGTGATCCCACCCACGCCGGAGGCGACCATGGCGACCTTCACTTCGTCGTTGGTCAGTTTCGCCAGGCTGTCCTTGAGGGCCTCGAGACTGCCCTGAACATCCGCCTTGAGGATGAGGTTGACGCTCTTCTGCTCGCCGTCCTTGAGCTGGGAGAAGAGCTGATCCAGGCTCACGCCGCGCTGCTCGTCGAACCGCGTCTGGCGCGAACGCGCCGAGCGGAACTCCGCGACTTCACGGGCCCGGCGCTCGTCGGTTACCGTCATCACGTCGTCGCCGGCGTTCGGCGTACCGGACAACCCGAGAACCTGCACGGGAATGGATGGACCGGCAAATTCGACCGGGACGCCCGCCTCGTCGAACATGGCGCGTACCCGGCCATATTCCCCGCCGCTGACGATGATGTCGCCGCGCCGCAGGGTGCCGGACTGGACCAGGACGGTCGCCACCGGACCACGCCCCTTGTCGAGACTGGACTCGACGATGGCGCCGCGCGCGGGTCCATCTTTCGGCGCCTTGAGCTCCAGCACTTCCGCTTGGAGCAGAATCGCGTCGAGCAGCGAGTCGATCCCGTCGCCGGTCTTGGCCGAGACCTTGACCAGCATGGTTTCGCCACCCCACTCCTCGGCCAACACCTGATATTGGGTCAGCTCCTGCATCACCTTGTCGGGATTGGCGTCGGGCTTGTCCATCTTATTGACCGCGACGATCAGCGGAACCCCAGCCGCGCGGGCATGTTGGATCGCCTCCACGGTTTGCGGCATGACACCATCGTCGGCCGCCACCACCAGGACGACGATGTCCGTGACCTTGGCACCGCGAGCACGCATGGCCGAGAAGGCGGCATGTCCGGGGGTATCCAGGAAGGAGACCGTCCCTTTCGAGGTCTCGACGTGATAGGCGCCGATGTGCTGGGTGATGCCGCCAGCCTCGCCAGAGGCGACCCGTGTGCGACGAATGTAGTCGAGCAGTGAGGTCTTGCCGTGATCGACATGACCCATGATGGTCACCACGGGCGGACGCGGCATTGGCTCGAACTGCCCTTCCTGTTCCTGCACCTCATCAATCAATGTGCCCTCGGCGTCCCGCTCATCGGCGACGACCGCCTTGTGGCCGAGCTCTTCGACCACGATGGTCGCTGTGTCGCGATCAAGCACCTGATTGATGGTGACCATCATGCCCTGCTTGAAGAGCTCCTTGATCACCGCCGACGCCTTGACCGACATGCGGCTGGCCAACTCGCCCACCGAGAGGCTGGCCGGGATTTCCACTTCGCGGATGACCGGGGCCGTGGGCCTCTGGAAGGCGTGCTTGTCCTGGAGCTGAGGCTTCGGTCCCTTCCTCTTGCGACGTAGGCCGCGACCACCAGCACCACCGTCCACCTCTTCGTAGTCGGTCCGGCTCGCCACATCCACGGCACGGACACGCAGCGGCTCCTTGCGCACGACCTTCTTGGCTGCGCGCTCCTTCTCGGTTGGCTCGGCCGGCTTCTTGATCGCCTTCTTCGGCTTGGCCGCCTCGGCGCGGCGTGCGGCCGACGCCTTGTCGTCGCCCTCCTCGCCAGCGTCCACGACGAGTTCGACCTCGCTGACTATCACCTCGGGGGACGGCTTGCCGCCTCGCGCTCTGACTGCCGCAGCGCTTCTTCCTCGGCGCGCCGGCGAATCTCTTCCTCCGCGCGCCGTGCCTCGTCGGCGACGCGTCGGCGCGCGTCTTCCTCGCGGGCGACCCGCGCCTGCTCCTCGTGATCCGCCAGCCGGCGAGACTCCTGCTCGGCGCGCGTCGCCTCGAGCGCGGTACGACGTCGCGCCTCATCGAAGACGGAACTGCCGGGCACTGGCCGCTCGCGCGCGGGACGGCTTCGCTCACCGGGCTGGGAGGGGCGGCGCGGGGCGGCGGACGGGCCAGCGGATGGTGCCGATGGAGCCGTGCCGCCCTCGTCTCCGCGCTTGACATAGGTGCGCTTGCGCCGCACCTCGACACTCACGGTCTTACCGCCACGCGCGGGCGGCGGGGGTCTAACCCCAGTCGTGCTGCTGCGCGGCGCGACCGTGGGTTGCCGCAACTCGCTGACCGACTTACGCTTGAGGGTGACTTGCGTGGGCGCGGCCCCGCTCTCGTCTTCCTCCTTGCCGTGGCTGCGGCGGAGATAGCCGAGCAACTGGAGTTTTTCCTGTTCCGTCAGGGTGGCATCCGCGCCACTGGCGTGGATGCCAGCCTCATTGAGTTGGGTTAGGAGACGTTCGACAGGAATGCCGACCGTGGAGGCGAGCTGCTTGACCGTGACTTCACTCATGGACTGACCTTTATACCTCTGCCTCTGGGGCATGCGCGAACCAGGGCTCGCGAGCCTTCATGATCAAGCGGGCTGCCCGCTCTTCGTCCATACCCTCGATCTCCATGAGCTCGTCGACCGATAGCTCGGCAAGATCTTCCAGGGTAACGACACCTCGGTACGCCAGCGCATCGGCGAGAGCGGTATCCATACCCTCCATCGCGTGCAAGCTCGCCTCTGATTCCTGACTATTGTCTTCTTCCGACGCAATGGCGCGCGTCAAAAGGACGTCTTTCGCACGCTCTCGCAGCAGCTCGATCGTCTCGTCGTCGAACTCGTCGATCGCCTGCATCTCGGCGAGCGGGACGTAAGCCACTTCGTCGACACTCGTGAAGCCCTCCTCGACCAGAACCGCAGCGATATTCTCGTCGATGCTCAGCAGGTTCATAAAGGTCTGCACGGAGCGGTTTGCCTCCTGCTCGCTCTTGGCCGCCGCATCCTGCTCGTTCATCACGTTGAGCTCCCAGCCACTGAGCTGGGTGGCAAGCCGGACGTTCTGGCCGAAGCGGCCGATCGCCTGGGCCAGATTCTCCTCCTTCACCGCCACGTCCATGCTGCGCGCTTCTTCGTCGATGACGATCGAGACCACATCCGCCGGCGACATGGCGTTGATCACGAACTGCGCCGGATTCTCATCGAACAGGATGATGTCGACCCGCTCGCCATTAAGCTCGTTGGAGACTGCCTGGACGCGCGAGCCGCGCATGCCGACGCAGGCGCCCACCGGATCGATCCGGGGATCGGAGGTACGCACCGCGATCTTTGCCCGCGAACCTGGGTCGCGCGCCGCGCCGAGGATCTGGATCAGCCCCTCGCCGACTTCCGGAACCTCCAGCTTGAAGAGTTCGATTAACAGCTCTGGCGCCGTCCGGCTCACGAACAACTGCGGCCCCTTCTGTTCGGAGCGCACGTCGTAGAGATAGCCGCGCAGACGGTCGCCTGGCCGCACCGATTCCCGCGGAATAACGTGTTCGCGCGGGACCAATGCCTCCGCGTTGTTCCCCAAATCGAGCAGAATGGTGCCGCGCTCCGCCTTCTTGACGATCCCGGTTACCAACTGCCCCTTACGCTCGGCAAAGGCGTCGACGATCTTCGCGCGCTCGGCATCGCGCACTTTCTGCACGATGACTTGCTTGGCCGTCTGCGCGGCAATGCGCCCGAAGAGCTCCGACTCGATCTCTTCCTCAATGAAATCGCCCAGACCAAGCTCGGGCTCCAGCACGGCGGCGGCCGACTGAGTGAGCTGACGCGCCGACGCCTCAAGCGCCTGCCCTGGCTCGGGGTCGGGGACGATCTCCCAGCGCCGAAACGTGGTGTAGCCGCCAGTCTTCCGATCGATCGACACGCGCACGTCGATCTCGCCACCATGCTTCTTGCGGGTCGCGGATGCCAGCGCGGCCTCGATGGCCTCGAAGATGACGCCCGAGGGGACGTCCTTCTCGTTGGAAACGGCCTCAACGACCAGTAAGATCTCTTTGCTCATTCCACACTGTATCCAAATCAGAACGTTACGACCCGGAACATCGAAATCGGCGCTTGTCCGGCCGGCTCCTTGGATCAGGATTTGGGGGATCGGTACTCAGGGATCAGACGAGCCGATTCCACGCTCGCCATGGGGATGTCCCAGTCTCGCTCCTCGGCGCGCAGCTTGACGTTGCCATCCGCGAATCCGCTCAACACGCCTTCGAGCTTACGCCGGCCATCGATCTTGTCGATCAGTCGGATTCTGACCCGGCTCCGCGCAAAGCGGCTGAAATGCTCGGGAAAGACCAATGGCCGATCCAAGCCGGGCGAGGACACTTCCAAGTCATACTGACCGGGCAGCGGATCCTCGACATCCAGCACGCCGCTCAACTGATGGCTTACCGCCGTGCAGTCGTCCAGGGTGATTCCCCGCTCGTGGTCGATATAGACCCGGAGCGTTGCGCCACTCCCGCCGCGCTGGAAGAACTCGACTCCAACCAACTCAAAGCCCATGGGTTCGACGACCCCGCGCGTCAAGAGTGTGAGCGGGCTATCCGCTGGCTGCATCGTTTTCGCCCCTCAGAAACGAAAATTGGGCCATCGGCCCAACTTTTTACCCAGCTCTGGCGCCTATACAGCCCAACGGCACCATTTCGCGAGCGATAAAAAAACCCCGAAACGGGGCTTCATGGAAGGCGATTGTGAGTATTGACCAGATCAGCCTTCTCCCTAAGCCCCCGAAATATACCCCCCTATCACATGGACTTCAAGCACGGAAATGCCGAATGACCCAGCCGCGACGGGCAAACGCCCGTCGCGGTCCCTAACGACCTCAGCGCGGCGGCGCGTAGACGCCCGGAGCATATCCGTAACCCGGATAGCCGAAGGGGCCAGCCACGGCTGGCATCGACTCGCGCATGCGCGCCCAGTAAGCGCGCATGCGCTCGTCGGACTCACGGCGCATCGCCTCATACCGCGCTTGCATCTCGGCGCGCTGCTGCTCCATCGACTCCCAACCGCCCGGCGCCCCCTGGGCCGCCGGCGAGCCTTGCGCGGCGGCAACCGCTGGCGCGACTTGCGGCGGCGTCACCGGCGCGGCCGGCGCTTGAGCGACCGCCGCCCCAGTGGGCACCGACACGGGTTGCACGGGCGCGGCAACCGGCTCGACGGCTGGCTTTGCGGCGGCGGTTTCATACTTAGCCGGAGGCTGCACGGGCGCGGCCGTGGGCATTTCGACCACAGGCGTTTCGACCGGCTTCGCCGCGACGGCATCGTCCTTGACGAGCGATTTCGCGAAGACCGCCGATTCCGCCTCGTTGACCGGCTTGCGACCCGCATCCCGTGGCGCTTCAACGCCCTTGGCGACCTCGGCTCCCGCCTCGGCGGTCTTCTGCTCATGCGAGGAGCCAGGTAGCGCCGAGATCGGAATCGGGCTCAATTTAGCGATGGAGTCCAGAATGGAGGAGGCGGTATTCCGTATCCCATCCCTGTCGACGGAATTCAGATAGACGTAGCCGAAGGCGATTACGGCGGTCCAGAGGAAGAGCTTCGGGAACCACCCGAGACCCGAGCGAGATGAGGTTTTTTCCGAGCTAGCCATTTTTCATAACTCCTGCAAGCATGCAGATTTTCTATGTCGATCAACCGTTATTCCACGCCCTTGTCGGGTCGAGCTCCATCCTGAACGGTCAGCCGTCGGCCACTAGGGTCGCCAGAACCGCCATCACCCGCTCGACGCACAAGGCAAGATTCTCCTCGATCCCCTTCATGGTTATGCCGCTGCCACTCTTACCGGCGGCCCAATTCACGACGAAGACAAGGCTGGCGTAGCACAGACCGAGTTCGCGGGCGAGACCCGCCTCGGGCATGCCCGTCATGCCAACCATGTCGCAACCGTCACGCTCGTAGCGTTCGATTTCCGCGGCGGTTTCGAGCCGCGGCCCCTGAGTCGCCCCGTAGGTTCCCCCGTCGACGACCGCATGCCCGGCGCGGGAGAAGGCATCAAGGAGCCTTCCGCGCAGCACCTCGCAGTAGGGCAGAGTCATATCGACGTGCTCGACAGCACCAGTCGCCCCGTCGTAAAGGGTGTGCGCCCGCCCGTGGGTGTAGTCGACGATCTGGTCTGGAACAGCCAGAACCGTTGGGCCGTAGGGCCTGGTAATGCCGCCCACGGCCGCCAGTGCGACGACACGCTCCGCGTGGCAGGCGCGAAGCGCCCACAGGTTGGCGCGGTAGTTAATGCAATGCGGGGGGAGATGATGCGCGGGGCCGTGGCGCGGGAGGAAGAGCACATCGCGCCCCGCGAGACGGCCCTGGGTCACCGGAGCCGAAGTCGCGCCGTATGGCGTTTCGACCGGTTCCGCACCCAGCACGACAAGATCCGGCAGACTGGTGAAACCCGAGCCGCCGATGATCGCAAGCAGACCCATCCACCCACCACATCGGGTAAAGGTGGCTAGTCTACCGGAGACGCGCCTGGAAACCAAACCGGCGCATTTAGCGCCGGCGGCCGCTTAGTTCAGCGAGGAGCGGCTCACAAACTGTATTGCCCGGACGTCGGCGACTCCTTGAAAAGGCCGATTTCCACGAGCTTGGGGAACAGCACCCGCTCTTCGCGCTCGATCCGCTGGGCAACCATATCGAAGACCTCGTGGGTCTCGGTGAGAAAATCCTCCGTGAACTTGAAGTCGCAGTTCTTGAGCCAGTGCTTGTGATAGTCATCGAAGACCTTACGCAGCGGCTTTTCGCCGCTGATGAACCCCCAGGCAATGGACTTTACCCTCGGATCCTCGTGGATCAGCAGATTCGGATAGATGCTGCGGTCTTCCTCCGCAAGATGATTGCGAACCTTCGTGCCGAGCTCGCACAGGAGCTCATAGGCCGTCTTGGCGTTGGGGCGGATCTTCAGGAGATCCGGCCTCAGGATCGACTTCAGGTCATCGATCATCTGCCGAAGCTCCGCGTGCGAGTTGCGATAGCTTTCCAAGTTCGTCATGGACCCTCCTCCCGAGAAACAGATTGCGGATCAGGTCTGTTCGATCACCTGTCACGCTTGGATTTAGCGAGCCGGGCGCGGGTGTTATCGACGCGGTCAACGCGCCTCCGCACAAACTCAACATTCTCGCGAGGATGTATACCAAAAACCCAAAATAGTCAAAAAGCCATTCATTATATTCGTATTTTTCAAGATGCCGTAGTTAGAGACAGGGGCCTTTGGCATCGTCGTCAGCGACGGCATAAATGCCGGGCGCATTGCGAAAATAGTTTTTGTAGTCCAGCCCGTAACCATAGACGTAGCGATCCGGTACCTGGAGTCCGACGATATCCACCTCGCGGGCGTGAGGTCTGCGTTTCTCGATCAACACGGCCGTATGCACACTGGCGGCGCCGTCGGATTGGCAGGCGCGTACCACCTGATCCAAGGTCACGCCCTCGTCCAGGATGTCATCGAGCACCAGCAGATGTTCGCCACGGATGGCTTCCGACGGACGGTAATGCCAGACGATCTCGCCGCCACTGGTTGCCCCCTGGTAGCGGCTGGCGTGGATGTAGTCGAGCCGAAGCTGGAAGTCGAGTCGCGGCAGCAGCCGACCCGCGACGATCAGGGCGCCCGTCATGACGCAGAGCACCAGCGGATCCTTGCCCGCCAGGCGCTTGGTTAGAGCTTCCGCCATCCGATCGAGGGCGGCCTCGACCTCGGCGGCCGTTGCCACGCATTCCGCGCGCGCCGCGACGGCCGCGTAGGTGTGCGCACCGAGCTTCATCCCGGCGTCCCCGGATCGGTTGGATCGTCGAGCGCCAGATCGAGCGTCTCGTGCGCCTCAAGCTCCGCGACATAACGGATCGCGCGCTGCCACTCGGGGCGCTCATGCAGCCGCGCGCGATCGGTCGGCTTGCGGCCGTGCATGCGCAACAGCCGCAAATTGGCGGCGGGGTCCCGATGGCCCTCGAAGGCATCGAGAATCTGGATCGCGGCCGGGCGATTGTTGCAGATCAGCAGCATGTCGCAACCGGCGTCGGCGGCCGTCCGCGCGCGCTCGGGGTAGCTGCCACCCGCGTCCGCCGCCCCCATGTTGAGGTCGTCGCTAAAGATGACACCTTGAAAGCCAAGCCGGCCGCGCAGGATGTCTTTCAGCCAGACCGGTGAAAACCCCGCCGGCCGGTGATCGACGCGCGGATAGACGACGTGCGCCGGCATCACGGCCTCCAGGCCGCGGTCGATCAAACGCTGAAAGGGGATCAGGTCTTCCAGCTCCAGATCGACGTAGCGACGGCCATCCGTCGGCAATTCGGCATGGGAGTCGGCCGCGACGCCGCCGTGGCCAGGGAAGTGCTTACCGACAGCAGCCATTCCGGCTCGCCTCACCCCTTCCGCCCAGGCCGTGGCCAGATCGCAGACAGTCTTGACATCGGGGCCAAGGCCGCGATCGCCGATCACCTGGCTGATGCCGCGATCCAGATCCAGCACCGGCGCGAAGCTGAAATCCACGCCCACGGCGCGCAGCTCGGCCGCCATCAGCCAGGCCACCGCCTCGCAGGCATGGCGCGCGCGCGCGGGCTCGGCCGCGTGGAGCCGGCCGAGCCTCCCGGCCGGGGGCAGGCGGGTGAAACCATTGCGGAAGCGTTGCACGCGCCCACCCTCCTGATCGACGCCGATCAGAAGCGGCGGCTCGCGCAGGGCATGGACAGCGGCCGTCAGCTCGCTCATCTGCTCCGGCGAGACAAAATTGCGGGCGAAAAGAATCAGACCACCCACGGCGGGGTGGCGCAGCAGCTCGCGGTCCTCGGCATCGAGCGTCGTCCCGGCGAGATCGATCATGACGGGTCCGAGCGACATGTCAGCCCTTCGTGGAATGCGAAATCTTAGCCATGGTGCGCGGACTGTGCGGGGGAGCGCCTACAGCCGCCGTTATTTTATCCGCCCCCTTTGTAGCACAGCCGCCCGGCCAGTGGCGAGCATCCCACGGGCGCTCGCGTCAGGCCCTTTGCCCGCGCACATCGAGCTGATCCCGCAAGGCATCGCCGAGCAGATTGACCGATAGCACGACGGCCAGGATCGCCAAGCCGGGCGCCAGCACCAGATGCGGCGCCACCAGGAGGTACGCGACCCCGTCGCGCACCAGATTGCCCCAGGAGGCATCCGGCGGCTGGACACCGAGCCCGAGAAACGACAGCCCGGCCTCCGCGATCACCGCCGCAGCGATGCCGAAGGTCGCCTCAACCAGCAGCGGCGGGTAGGCGAGCGGGATCAGATGTCGGAACAGGATCCGCCAACCACGGCTACCCAGTGCACGGGCCGCGGTCACATGGTCGCGCTGGGCGAGCGCCAGGATCTGGGCGCGGGCGAGCCGCGCGTAACCGACCCAGCCAACGGCGACCAAGGCGAGGATGACGTTGTCGACGCCGGGCCCCATGACGCCGGCCAGGGCAATGGCGAGCAGGATGCCGGGAAAGGCCATGAAGAGGTCGATCACCCGCGCCAGCAGCAGGTCCAGCCATCCGCCGACGAAGCCCGAGAGAGCGCCGATCAGGATGCCCGTCAAGGAACTGATCGCGACCACGCCAACACCCACGACGAGGGAGGTGCGCGCCCCGGCGAGCAGCCTGTCGAAGACGGACCGCCCGAGGTCGTCGCAACCCAAGAGGTCCAGTCGACTCGGCGGTGCCAGGATCCGGGTCAGATCGACGGCATCCGGGGAGAGGCCCATCAGGGGCGCGCCCAGCGCGATGACCATCCACAGCAGCAGGAACAAGGCTGCGATTCGCGAAGTCCAATCCGGTTGCAAACCTGATAAGCTCCAAATAACAGAAGGCCAAACGCCTTGCCCTGTTGGATTTAACGCCCCCGACCCGATCTAACGTCCAACTGTCGCGGTAGGAATCAAGCCCCGCACATGGCGGATCGGGTCAACGAGGACACTTAAACGAATGAAAGCGAAGAATCTCAGTATCCTACTCTGGATCGCCGTCACCTTCTGGCTGGTGATGATGCTCAATAACCTGACATCGAACCACCAGATCGAGGCACGCAACCTGAGCTACAGCCAGTTCCTTCAGGAGCTGTCGGACGGCGCGGTCCAGGAAGTCACCATCCAGAACGAAACGATCAAGGGCGTGCGCAGCGACGGCTCGCACTTCGAGACCTACGATCCAGGCGACCCTGGGCTGGTAGGCGATCTGCTGAAGAAGAACGTCAACATCCGCGCAAAACCGCCGGAGGAGCCGAGCATTTTCATGCAACTGGTAGCCGCTTGGCTGCCCTTCCTGTTGCTTGCCGGCATCTGGATCTGGTTCATGCGACGCAGCTCCGGCGGCGGGGGCGGCGCGGGCGGCATCTTTAATTTCGGCAAGAGCCGCGCGCGTCAGCATGTCGAGGGCGAGGTGAAGGTCACGCTCGCGCGATGTCGCTGGCGTGGAGGAGGCCAAGGAGGAGGTTGGCGAACTGGTCGATTTCCTGCGCAACCCGCAGAAGTTCTCCAATCTTGGCGGTCATATTCCGCGCGGCGTTCTGATGGTCGGTCCCCCCGGCACCGGCAAGACCCTGCTGGCCCGCGCCATCGCCGGCGAGGCCAAGGTGCCCTTCTTCAGCATCTCCGGTTCCGATTTCGTCGAGATGTTCGTCGGCGTCGGCGCCTCGCGGGTGCGTGATCTCTTCGAGCAGGCCAAAAAGAGCGCGCCCTGCATCATCTTCATCGACGAGATCGACGCCGTGGGCCGCAAGCGCGGCGCGGGGCTCGGCGGCGGACATGACGAACGCGAGCAGACGCTCAACCAGCTCCTGGTCGAGATGGACGGCTTCACCGGCAACGAGGGCGTGATCGTGATCGCGGCCACCAATCGCGCCGATGTGCTCGACCCCGCCCTGCTCCGCCCCGGTCGGTTCGACCGTCAGGTCGTCGTCGGGCTACCCGATCTGGCGGGACGCTCGGCGATCCTGGAAGTCCACATGCGCAAGGTGCCGATCGCCGACGATGTCGACGCCCGCACCATCGCCCGCGGCACGCCCGGCTTCTCCGGCGCCGACCTCGCCAATCTGGTGAACGAGGCGGCCCTGTTCGCGGCGCGCGCCGGGGCCACCGAGGTCTGCGATGGCGATGTTCGAGAAGGCCAAGGACAAGATCATGATGGGTGCCGAGCGGCGCAGCATCGTGATGTCCGAGTCCGAGCGGAAGCTCACCGCCTATCACGAGGCGGGACATGCCATCGTGGGTCGGCTGGTCCCGGAGCACGATCCAGTCCACAAGATCAGCATCATCCCGCGCGGTCGCGCGCTGGGCGTCACCATGTTCCTGCCGGAACGCGACCGTTACAGCATGAGCAAGCGTCAGTTGGAGAGTCAGATCTCCAGCCTCTTCGGTGGACGCCTGGCGGAGGAGATGATCTTCGGACCCGAGCAGGTCACCACCGGCGCCTCCAACGACATCGAGCGTGCCACCGATATCGCCCGCAACATGGTGACCCGCTTCGGTCTCTCGGAGGGCATGGGACCCTTGGCCTATGCCGAGGACGAGGGCGAGGTCTTCCTGGGCCGCTCCGTCACCCAGCAGCGCCACGTCTCCCCCGAGACCGCGCTCTCGATCGACAAGGAGGTGCGGATCATCATCGACCGCAACTACCAGCGCTCCAGGCGGTTGCTCGACGAGAACATGGACAAGCTGCATACGATGGCGGACGCGCTGTTGAGGTTCGAGACCATCGGCAGGGACCAGATCGACGACATCATGGAAGGCCGGCCGATGCGCGAGCCGGACGATAGCGCTGGACGCCCCACTCCCAAGGCCGGAGGGGACAGCGCGACCCAGAATGACGGCGCCCGCAAGCAACCGCCGGTCGCCATCGGCGGCGTCTGATGCCTTAAACTCGGGGAGGTCAAGGATTGACCAAGCAAGAAGCCCTCGCGAGCGATCGCGGGGGCTTCTTTTGGTCCGTCATCCAATCAAGATGCCTTGCGGTAATAATGGTGGACCGCCTCGTCGCGGTAGTGCACGTCGGTCCAGCAGCGCGGCATCGGCTCGTCCGAAGCGAACGCCAGCTCGGACTTGTCGAAATGCTCCGGCTCCTGCAACTCCTCGCCCGCGTGGTAGCGCCCGATGATCCCCGTGTGCATTGGGTTGAAAAGATCCCGCTGACTCAGGACCTCGACCAGCTTGCCGGTCGTGCGATGTTTGAGAAACATGGCTCGCCCTCCTCTTCCGATGACCTTGCCTTCAACGCTTTACCTTCATTTCTTAGTATGACACTCGGATGTTGCGTGACAAGTTGCCATGATCCGCCGAACGAGCGCGCCGCGCGCCAGACGGGCGTGCAGCGCGCGGATTTGTGCCCTATCATGCGCGACTGCGCGAGCAAGATCGCGCGCGGCACGATTGAAGACCAATCGAACTCGGTCACGTCGACTGGGTTGTATCCATTGCACCCCGCGCCTGGCTTGCGGTCGGGGTCTTCCCTGAATCAAGGGCAGGCGTTGCAACCTCGGCCATGACGATCATGACCATGGCTCGCGGATGGTCAACGGTCGTGGATCGACCCGACCCCAACGAGGATTGATGCATGGCCACCATCAATGGCCCACGCCACGGTAAAACCGGCAAGCCGATCGACGCGGCCAAGCTCGACCGAGTGGTCGCGAACGCCCGCAAGGCCAGCGACGAGCGCGCCGCTGGCTATCGGGACCAAGCCCTGAAGCTCTACGCCTGGGTCTGCGGGCGGTGCGCCCGAACCTTCACGCGCGAGAATCTGCGTGAGCTGACAGTGCACCATAAGGACATGGACCACGACAACAACCCACCGGATGGGAGCAACTGGGAGCTGCTGTGCGTCTATTGCCACGACAATGAGCACCAGAAATACGAGGAGCACCTCGCCGCGCTCGCTGGCGGCCGGAGTTCCACGACAGGCGTCACCGGCAAGAGCACGACCTTCAACCCCTTCGCGGGTCTCGGCGATCTGCTCAAGAAGGACGACTAGCCTCCGCCCGCTGGATTGCGCCAGCGACTCGAGGCGCGCAAGCCCGCGCCAACCCTGATCACCCCGAGACGACTCCTCGTCAGCCAGCGCCCAGTTCCCGGAGCCCCCGACCCGCATGTCCGAGCACATCTTCTTCGCGTCCGCCCCGAAGCATATGGGGAGCCTTCTCGCCGAGGAGCTCGTTCGGCTGGGGATGGCGGATGCCACCGAGACGCGCGGCGGCGCCCGTTTCACCGGTCGGATCGAGGATGGCTATCGCGCCTGCCTCTGGTCGCGGATCGCCAATCGTATCCTGCTTCCGCTCGCCCAAGCGCCCATCACCAGTCCGGAGGATCTCCACGGCATCGCCCTCGGGATCCCCTGGGAGGAACACCTGACGCCGGAGCGGACCTTCTCGATTCAATTCGACGGCGCGCTCAAGGGCGTCAACCAATCCCCACTTCGCCGTGCTCAGGGTCAAGGATGCGATCGCCGATCGTTTCTCGAAATTATACGGCAGGCGTCCGAGCGTCGACCTCGACGCACCCGATCTGCGCATCCATCTCTACGGCCATCACGAAAGCATCGGATTCAGCATCGACCTCTCCGGGGATTCGCTGCATCAGCGCGGCTACCGCGACGAGGGCTCACCCGCGCCGCTCAAGGAGAATCTGGCCGCCGCGCTACTCATGCGCTCGGGCTGGCCCGAGATCGCGGCGGAAGGCGGCGCCCTGGTCGACCCCATGTGCGGCTCGGGCACCCTCATCATCGAGGGCGCCCTGATCGCAGCCGATATCGCCCCCGGACTGCTGCGCCAGCGTTTCGGCTTCCACGGCTGGTCCCAGCACAACGAGCGCGTCTGGCAACGCCTGCTCGACGAGGCGCGCATCCGGCGCGACGCCGGCCTGCAGCGCCTCGGCTCGCTGCGCGGCTACGACCTCAGCCCCAACGCGATCCGGATCTCGCTGCACCACCTGGACCGCGCCGGGCTCGCCGGGCGCGCCCATTTCGAGCGCCGCGAGCTTGGCGAATGCCGTCCAGGCCGGCTGGAAGACGAGGGGCTGGTCATCGTCAACCCACCCTATGGCGAGCGGCTGGGCGCCGAGGATGACCTGCCGAAGCTCTATGCCCGCCTGGGCGCGGTGCTCAAGGAGCGCTTCCTGGGTTGGCGGGCGGCGGTGTTCACGGCGGATCCGGAGCTGGGCAAGAACATGGGTCTGCGGGCGGTGCGGCTGCACACCCTCTACAACGGTCCGATCGAGTGCCGGCTCATCAGCTTCCAGGTCGAGCCGCGCCACTTCGTGACCAACCACCCTCGCCCGCTGGCGCCCGAGGCGCGCAGCGACGGGGCGACCATGCTCGCCAATCGCCTGGTCAAGAACCTGAAGGCACTCAGGAAATGGCAGCAGGACGAGCAGATCACCTGTCTGCGGATCTATGACGCCGACATCCCTGAATATGCCTTGGCGATCGATGTCTACGATGGCGAGCGACGCTGGGTGCATGTGCAGGAGTACGCGGCGCCACCCAGTATCGATCCCAAGCGCGCGCGCCACCGGCTGCGCGAGGCGCTGGGTATCATCCCCGAGGTGCTGGACGTCCCAGGCGAGCAGGTGTTTCTCAAGGTGCGGCGCCCGCAAAAGGGCCGCCACCAATACGAACGGCTCGCGGAGACCCGTAACTTTCACGAGGTCGCGGAAGACGGACATCGCTTCCTGGTCAATTTCGAGGACTATCTCGACACCGGACTCTTCCTGGACCACCGCGAGGTCCGCCGCCTGATCGGAACCCTGGCCACCGGCAAGCGTTTCCTGAACCTCTTCAGCTACACGGGCACGGCGACCGTCTATGCGGCCAAGGCTGGCGCGGTCTCCACCACGACCGTGGACATGTCGCGCACCTATCTCGAATGGACCGCCAGCAATCTGGCCCTGAACCGTCTGCAAGGCCCGCAGAATGAGCTGATTCAGGCCGACTGCGTGCGCTGGATCGACACTGTCGCCGGACGGCGAAAATTCGATCTGATCTTCCTGGATCCGCCGAGCTTTTCGACCTCCAAGCGCATGTACGGCACGCTCGACATCCAACGCGACCATGTGGGGCTCATCGCCTCCACCATGCGGCTGCTGGAACCGGACGGGATGCTGATTTTCTCGAACAATCTGCGCCGCTTCCGCATCGACCTGGAGGGCTTGTCGGCGTTCAACGTGGTCGACATCGGCAAGAACACCCTGCCGCGGGATTTCGCCCGCGATCCGCGCATCCACAACTGCTGGATGATCCGGTACCGGCGCAAATGAACCGGATCATGCTCACCCGGCGCACCCCGACTGGGGCTAGTCGCCGAGCCTCCCATGCGACCAGAGGCGGCACCGGCCGTGCTTGAGGTCGTCGCCTTGGAGTGCCGGCGGGGCGATCGACGCCTCTTCTCCGGACTGGACTTGACCCTGGGCGCGGGCACGCTGCTGCATGTGCGCGGACGCAATGGCAGCGGCAAGACAACCCTGCTGCGGACGCTCTGCGGACTCTTCACCCCGGAGGCGGGCGAAGATGCGCTGGCGGGGCGAGTCGATTCGCGAACTGGCCGAGGACTACCGGCGCGAGCTGCTCTACTTCGGGCACCTCAACGGCATCAAGGGCGAGCTGACCGGGGTCGAGAACCTGGCCATCGCCGCAACGCTCGACGGCGACCGCGTCGACACGAGCGACATCTGGGGCGCGCTCGGAACAATCGGCCTCGCGGGATTCGAGGATCTGCCCACCCGGATGCTCTCCCAAGGCCAGAAAAAACGGGTTGCGCTGGCCCGTCTGCTCATCAGTCGGGCCAAGCTGTGGGTGCTGGACGAGCCATTCACCGCCCTGGATGTGGATGCCGTCGCCTTGCTTCAGGGCTTGATCGCCGACCACGTTGCCGCCAGCGGCATGGCCGTCCTGACCACGCATCAGGAGGTGCCTCTGACCTCGGGTCAGGTCGCGCGCCTGGATCTGGGGAACTGAATGGCCATGCTGCGCGTCTTCTGGTGCATCCTGACCCGCGATCTGACGCTCGCCATGCGACGGCGCACCGACGTGCTGACGACGCTGTTCTTCTTCGTGATCGTGGTGAGCCTCTTCCCGCTCGGCGTCGGCACCGAGCGCAAGATCCTGGAGATCCTCGGCCCCGGCGTCGTCTGGGTCGCTGCGCTGCTCGCGTCGATGCTGGCGTTGGAGCGGCTGTTCGCGGCCGATTATGAGGATGGCACGCTCGAACAGATGCTGCTGACGGCCCAACCCCTGTCGCTGCTGGTGCTGGCGAAGATCGCCGCGCACTGGATCCTGACCGGACTGCCGCTGGTCCTGATCGCCCCGCTGGTCGGCATGCAGTACCATCTCACCAATACGGCGATCGGCGTCATGATGCTGTCGTTGCTGCTCGGCACGCCGATCCTGAGCCTGATCGGCGCCATCGGCGCGGCCCTGACGCTGGGTCTGCGCGGCGGCGGGCATTCTGCTGTCGCTCCTCGTCCTGCCGCTGTATATCCCGGTGCTGGTCTATGGCGCGGGCGCGGTGGAGGTGAGCGGAATCGATTTATCGGACACACAGCCCTATCTCGCGCTGCTCGGGGCCTTTCTGCTGGCCGCCCTGATCTTCGCCCCGGTCGCCTCGTCGGCGGCGCTCAAGATTTCACTCGAATAACCCACCCATCCAAAGACATCACGGCTGCCTTCAAGCTCAATGGCTTCTGAACTGGTTCAAATTCGCCTCACCCGCCTCTTTCTACCCGATTGCCGGGCGTCTCATCCCCGTCTTCTGGGTTCTGACCGTCGTGCTGCTGGTCGTCGGGCTCTACTGGGGATTCTTCGAGACGCGTCGACCAGCTCGGCGGAAGCAATGCCGCAGAAGGAGTATTACCGCATCATCTTCGTCCACGTGCCCTCGGCCTGGATGTCGATGTGGCTCTATGTCGTCATGGTCGGCTGGGCCGCGATCGGGCTGGTGTTCAACACCCGGCTGTCCTTCATGATGGCCAACGCGGTCGCGCCGACCGGGGCGATCTTCACCTTCCTGGCGCTCTGGACCGGGGCCTTCTGGGGGCGTCCGAGTTGGGGCACCTATTGGGACTGGGATCCGCGCCTAACCTCGGAGCTGGTGCTCTTTTTCCTGTACGTCGGCTACATCGCGCTGCACTCGGCGATCGACGACATCCGCCGCGCCGACCGCGCCTCCGCCCTGCTGGCGATCGTCGGCCTGGTCATGGTCCCGATCATCTTCTGGTCGATCAACTGCCCGGATCCGAACCAGTGCGCGGCGCTGCACCAGCGCTCCAACCTGACCCGGATCGACGGCAACATCCTCTTCTCGATGCTGACCATGACCCTGGCCTTCTGGTCGTATTCCTTCGCGACGACCTTCATGCGGCTGCGCGGCATCATCCTGACGCGCGAGGCCGACAGCACTTGGGTGCAGCGAGCTCTTGAGCCAGGAGGAGCGGACATGAGCAACTTTCTTCTCGCAAGGCGGTTACGCCTTCTTCGTCTGGGGCGCCTATGGCATGGTCGGCGCTCCTCTTGTTGATCGAGATCCTGCAATTGCGCTCGCAGCGTCGAACCATTTTGGCTCGTCTTGGTCGATTGAGCCGGATGCGTGGGAATCAGACCCGTGACTTCGGAGCGACAGAATGAAAGCAAGACAGAAACGACTGGTCTTCGTCGGCCTGGCGATCCTGGGAATCGGCGCGGCCTCGGCGCTCGCCATGACCGCGCTGAAGAGCAATATTTCCTATTTCTTCAGCCCCTCGCAGGTGGTCGCCAACGAGGCTCCGGCCGATCATGTCTTCCGCCTCGGCGGACTGGTCACCAAGGGCACGCTCGCAGCGCCAGGAGGACGGGCTGACGGTCCATTTCGACGTGACCGACAACGCCAAGACGGTCAAGGTCGCCTATACCGGCATCCTTCCGGACCTCTTCAGCGAGGGCAAGGGCGTGGTGACCAAGGGCAGACTGGGATCCGATGGCGTCTTCCACGCCGAGGAGGTGCTGGCCAAGCACGATGAGGAATACATGCCGCCCGAGGTCGCCAGCACACTCAAGACCGCCCATGCCGAGGGCGTCGCCAAGACGGCTGAGCCAGACCAGCGGAGCATCCAACTGATGGTTCCCGAACTCGGTCACTTCGCACTTCTTCTCGCGCTGGCCTCACCATCGTCCAGGCGAGCGTCCCGCTGATCGGCAGCTATCACCGGCAACCGCACCTGGATGGACGATGGCCCGACCGCTCGCCTGGGGTCAGCTCACCTTCATCGGCATTGCCTTCCTCTGTCTGTTGCTCGCCTTTCTGACCGATGACTTCTCGGTCGTCTATGTCGCGACCAACTCCAACAGCCTGATGCCGACGCCTCTACAAGATCTCGGCGATCTGGGGCGCGCATGAAGGTTCGCTGCTGCTGTGGGTGCTGATGCTGGCCGGCTGGGGCGCGGCGGTCGCGGCCTTCAGCCGGAATCTGCCGCTGCCCATGATCGCGCGGGTCATCTCGGTCCAGGGCATGATCGCGATCGGCTTCCTGCTGTTCATGGTGCTGACCTCCAATCCCTTCGAGCGCATCTTCCCGGCCCCGCTGGAGGGACGCGACCTGAATCCGCTGTTGCAGGATCCCGGGCTCGCCATCCACCCGCCGATGCTCTACATGGGCTATGTCGGCTTCTCGGTCGCCTTCGCCTTCGCCATCGCGGCGCTGCTCGGCGGCAAGCTGGACTCGGCCTGGGCGCGCTGGTCGCGGCCCTGGACCACGGTCGCCTGGATC
The DNA here is from genome assembly GCA_963818415.1 of uncultured Gammaproteobacteria bacterium. GTDB lineage: Bacteria > Pseudomonadota > Gammaproteobacteria > Chromatiales > Chromatiaceae > CAWFSC01. The sequence continues at coordinate 69,992 of CAWFSC010000007.1, forward strand.
TTCCTCACCATCGGCATCGCGCTCGGCTCCTGGTGGGCCTACTACGAGCTGGGCTGGGGCGGCTGGTGGTTCTGGGATCCGGTCGAGAACGCCTCCTTCATGCCCTGGCTGGTCGGCACGGCGCTGATTCACTCGCTGGCGGTGACCGAGAAGCGCGCCGCCTTCAAGACCTGGACCGTGCTGCTCGCCATCTCGGCCTTCTCGCTCTCGCTGCTCGGGACCTTCCTGGTCCGCTCGGGCGTGCTGACCTCGGTCCATGCCTTCGCGACCGACCCGGCGCGCGGCAGCTTCATCCTGCGTCTTCCTCTGCGTCGTCATCGGCGGCTCGCTGGCGCTCTATGCCTGGCGTGCACCCAGCATCTCCGGCGGCGGACGCTTCGACCTGCTCTCGCGCGAGAGCTTCCTGCTGGTGAACAACCTGCTGCTCGCCACGCTGGCGGTCTTGGTGCTCGTTCGGCACCCTGGCGCCGCTGATCTACGAGGCCGCCGGCTGGGGCAAGATCTCGGTCGGCTTCCCCTGGTTCAACAAGATGTTCGTGACCCTCTCGCCCTTGCTGGTCCTCGCGATGGGCATCGGCCCACTGACGCACTGGAAGCACGACGAGCCCAAGCGCCTGATCCGCTCGCTCTGGCTGGCGCTCGCGCTCGGCATCGCCGTCGTTCCTCGCGGCCTCGCTGCCGATCTTCGCGGCCGGCAGTCTGGCGATCGGCTTCGGACTCGGGCATGGCGGTCTGGCTGGTCGCCACCCATCTGACCGGTCTCGTCGACCGCCTGCGACACCGGGGCTGGTCTCAAGGGGCTGGCGTGCCGACCTCAGTCCGGCAACAGCCGCAGCTATTACGGCATGTGGCTCGCCCACATCGGGCATGGCGGTCTTCATCGTCGGCGTCACCATGGTCTCCGATCCACGGCACCGAGACCGACATCCGCATGTCGCCGGGCGACGTGCACGAGGACTCCGGCTACCGCTACCAGTTCAACGGCGTACCAGCCGTCCCCGGACCCAACTACGACGCCTTCCGTGGCGAGTTCATCGTCTATCAGAGGCGATCGCGAGATCGCCCGCCTCTACCCCGAGAAGCGCAACTATTTCTCCGGCGGCATGCCCATGACCGAGGCGGCGATCGACGCCGGCTTCCTGCGCGACATCTACATCTCGCTCGGCGAGCCGGTCGGCGACAAGGGCGACTGGGCGCTGCGGGTCTACTACAAGCCCTACGTCCGCTGGATCTGGCTCGGCTGTATCCTCATGGCCCTCGGCGGCACTCCTGGCCGTGACCGATCGGCGCTATCGCACCGCCCGCCGCACCGCCGACCGCACCCATCGGCGGCGCCAGCGGCGACCGCATGACCCGAGTGACAGTAGACAACCCATGACCAAATCCGCCACTCGCGCATTCATCCCGCTCGGCATCTTTCTCGCCCTGGCCGCCCTGCTCTTCTATGGGTTGCGACTGGACCCGCGAGAGATCCCGTCACCGCTTATCGACAAACCGGCGCCGGACTTCGCGCTGCAATCGCTGCAAGGATCCGAACCAAACCCTGACCAAGGACATCCTGATCGGCAAGGTCTCGCTGGTGAATGTCTGGGCCTCCTGGTGCCCCTCCTGCCGGCAGGAGCATGCCGAGCTGATGCGGCATCGCAACGCGAGAGCGAGGTGCAGATGCTCGGCTTCAACTGGAAAGACACCCGCCCCGAGGCGCTCCAGATGCTCCAGGAGTTCGGCGATCCCTATGCCGATCATTCTCTATGATCCGGACAACAAGTCCGGGATCGACTGGGGCGTCTATGGCGCGCCCGAGACCTTCATCGTCGATGGCCAGGGCATCATCCGTCACAAGCGGATCGGCCCGATCGACGCCAAGGTGTGGGAAGAAGAAATCCGCCCCATCGTCGAGCAGTACCAGGCGAAATGATCATGACCCAAAGACCGCGCGATCCCTCTTGACGCCTCGATGCTGGCCGCCGCCCTGCTGGCGGCCCGGCCCATGCCTATCACGCTCGAGGAGTTCACCTTCGAGGATCCGGCCCGGACCCAGGAATTTCACGACCTGATCGGCAAACTGCGCTGCCTGGTCTGCCAGAACGAGTCGCTGGCCGGATCGCAGGCCAGCGTCGCCCAGGATCTGCGCAAGGAGGTCTACCGCATGATGCGGGAAGGCAAGAGCCGGGATGATGTCGTCGACTTCCTGGTCGCCCGCTACGGCGACTTCGTGCTCTACGAGCCGCCGATCAAACCCTCGACCTACATCCTCTGGTTCGGTCCCTTCCTCTTCGTCGGCCTGGGCGGCTTTCTGCTGCTGCGCGACGCTTCAACGCAAGAAGGCCGAGCCCGAGCAGGATCTGAGCGAGGCCGAGCGCGCCCGTCTGCAACAACTTCTCGCCAAGACCGGCGACCAACAAGACTAACGCCCCATGATCATCTTCTGGATTCTCGCCGGCGGACTCATCGGCCTGGCGCTCCTGTTCATTCTGATCCCGCTGTTGCGGCCGGACGCCTCCCGATGAGGCACCGGCTCAGGACGCGCTGAATCTCGCGGTCTTCCGGCAGCGTTTGCAGGAGCTGGATGCCGACCTGGCGGCCGGCTTCCTCGACCAGGATCAGTACGCCGCCGCGCGGCACGATCTGGAGCGCGAGCTCCTCTACGATGTGGACGCCACGAGGCCGGCGACGATCGCCTCGCGGTCGTCCTCCACCCTCGGTCGCTGGGCGCTGGGCGCGGTTTTGGCCATCGCGGTCCCGAGTTCGGTCGTCGTCGTCTATCTGACGATGGGCCAGCCCGGAATGATCGACCGGCTGGAGACGCAGGCCGCCAATCCCTCCGACGCGGCAACCACGGCCGACGGCCAGAAGTCGCCCTCGCTCGATGTCCTGATCCCACGGCTCGTGGAACGGCTGCGGGAGAAACCGGCGGATCTTGAGGGCTGGCTGATGCTGGGGCGGACCTACTTCGCCACCAACCAGCTCGCCGAGGGCCTCAAGGCGATCGAAAAGGCCTACGCACTCGCCCCCGATCAGGCGGAGGTCAAACTCGCCTACGCCGAGGCCCTCGCCGCCGCGAGTCCCAACAAGAGCCTGGAAGGCCGACCTGCGGAGCTGATCCAGGCGGTACTGGCACAAGAGCCAGGCAACCCGACCGCGCGCTGGTTGAACGGCATGATTTCTTTCCAACGAGGCCAGTACCAAGTCGCCGCCACGGCCTGGCAAAAGATTCTGGATGAACTGGATCCGGCAAGCGAGGAGGCCAACAACCTCCGGCAGATGGTCGCCGAGGCCAACAACCGCGCTGGCACCCCGGCAAACGGGGGAACCGCAAGGAACAGCCCAGCCGAGCCGGATCCGGCGCTGGCGAGCCCGGCGGGACCAGAACCCGTCACCGCGGCCGCCGCAAGCGAGATGCCGGCAACGACGCCAGCCGACAGCCAGATTGCCGTGACCCTCGACGTCAGCCTCGATCCCGGCATCGCCAGCAAGGCATCGCCGGATGACACCGTTTTCGTCTTCGCGCGCGCCGCCCAGGGCCCACCGATGCCGCTCGCCGCGAAGCGATTTCAGGTCAAGGATCTACCCATCACCGTAACGCTGGACGATAGTCTGGCCATGACCCCGGCAATGCGCCTCTCGGCCTTCCCCGAGGTTCTGCTCGGCGCGCGCGTCTCCAAAAGCGGCGATGCCATGCCGCAATCGGGCGATCTCGTGGGCGAGGCAGGACCCATCCATCTCCAGGGGCGGGAAACGGCGAAGGTCGTCATCGACCGGGTACGCCCCTGATCCCACGCCGATCGATCCCGCCATGGGAGTCGGTCGGCGCCTGGCTCCTGAGCCGCCGCTGGATTGCGGGATCAGTCCAGGGACGTCTTATCGTAGGTGCCAACCAGCTCGGCACGCCCGAGGATATGGTCCTCCATCGCCAGCAGCAGATCGTCCTTGCCGGGCGTCCCCAATTCGGCGGGCAGCAGCAGGTCCAGCGCATAGAGCCGATGAAAATAGCGATGGCGTCCGATCGGTGGGCACGGCCCGCCATAGCCGCACTGTCCCCAACTGTTGATCCCCTCCCCCGTCCCCTCCGGCTAAATCATCCGCGCCCACGCCTTCCGGCAGTCCCCGACAGGTCGGCGGAATGTTGTAGAGGATCCAGTGATCCCAGACCATGCGTGGAGCCGCCGGGTCAGGCGCGTCCGGATCGTCGACGATCAGGACCAGGCTCGCGGTCCCTTCCGGTAGGTTCTCCCAGGTCAGCGGCGGCGATACGTCCTCACCGTCGCAGGTATAGCGCCTCGGAATCGACCCGCCGTCGACAAAAGCCTCTGATTTGAGAACCAGTGCCATCTTGTGCCCTCCCGCCATGTGCTAACGTTTCAACCGACATAGGGAGTCTTCGATCACCTGAAAGGTTACTCCTTTCCCTAGCTGTGCGTCCTTCGGCGGCCACTCGGCCGCCATTTTTTTCTCCCCAGCCATGGATGTTCGACGCGTCCATGCGTCCTTGATCTGAAGCAGCCGCGTCGGATTTCCTCACGCGGACCGCCAGAGTGACGCCTCGGTTACAGTATAATTTCTGCTCAACCGAATTCACCCCGAGGGCGCTCAAGCGGCGCCCTGCATTCCACATCAAGCGCCACAACGGGATCCAAGATGCCAGACTACAATGCCGAGGACGTCCGCAACATCGCTCTGGTCGGCCACGCCGGTTCCGGCAAGACCACGCTGGTGGAGGCCCTCCTGGCCGCGACCGGTGTCATTCCGACGCCGGGGCAGCGTCTCCAAGGGCACCACGGTGTGCGATTTCGATCCGCTGGAGAAGGAACTGCAACACTCGCTGGACACGGCCATCACCAGCTTCAACGACCAACGGCAAGCATATCAACCTGATCGACACGCCCGGATTCCCCGATTTCCTCGGACGCAGTCTCTCGGTGCTGCCGGCGGTCGAAACCGCCGCCCTGGTGATCAATGCCCAGTCCGGCATCGAGCCGATGAGCATCCGGCTGATGAAGGCGGCGGACAACCGCAACCTCTGCCGGCTCATCATCGTCAACCAGATCGATGCCCCGGACCTGGATCTCGCCGCCTTGACCGACCAGATCCGCGAGACCTTCGGCGCCGAGTGCCTCCCGATCAACCTGCCGGCCGACGGCGGCAAGCGGGTCGTCGACTGCTTCTTCCAGCCGAGCGGCGAGGGCGCCGACTTCACCTCGGTCGAGGAGGCGCACAGCCACATCATCGATCAGGTCGTCGAAGTGGACGAGGCGCTGATGGAGGTCTATCTGGAACAGGGCCAGGATCTCCAGCCCGAACAGCTCCATGACCCCTTCGAAGCCGCGCTGCGCGAGACGCATCTGATCCCCATCTGTTTCGTCTCCGCCCAGACCGGCGCCGGCATCCCGGAGCTGCTGGAGATCCTGGCCCGGCTGATGCCCAATCCATCCGAGGGCAATCCCCCGCCCTTCCTGAAAGGCGAAGGCGCCTCGCTGGAGCCGGTCCGCGTCAGCCCCGATCCGTCCCTACATGCCGTCGCCCACGTCTTCAAGGTCATCAACGACCCCTTTCGCGGCAAGCTCGGCATCTTCCGCATCCATCAGGGCCGGATCGTGGCAGGGAGTCAGCTCCTCATCGGCGACGCCCGCAAGCCATTCAAGGTCAACCATCTCTACCGGCTGCATGGCGCGGAACAGGTCGAGGTGAGCGAGGGCGTGCCCGGCGACATCCTCGCCGTCTCGCGGGTCGACGACATCCATTTCGACGCCGTGCTGCACGACTCGCACGACGAGGATCACTTCCACCTCTCCAGCCTGGAGTGCCCGGTCCCGCTGTTCGGTCTCGCCATCAACACCACCAAGCGCGGCGACGAGCAGAAGCTGACCGACGCCCTGCACAAGCTCCAGGACGAGGATCCCTGCTTCCACATCGAGCACAACGCCGCCGCGAACGAGACCATCATCCGCGGCCTCGGCGAGCTGCACCTCAAGGTCATCCTGCGCCGGCTGTCGGAGCAGTTCCACGTCGAGGTCGAGACCCACCCGCCGAGCATCGCCTACCGCGAGACCATCATGGGCAAGGCGGAGGGGCACCACAGGCACAAGAAGCAGACCGGCGGCGCCGGCCAGTTCGGCGAGGTCTATCTGCGGGTCGAACCCAATGAGCGCGGGGCGGGATTCGAGTTCATCGACGCGGTCGTCGGCGGCGTCATCCCCGGCAACTTCATCCCCTCGATCGAGAAGGGCGTGCGTCAGGTGCTGGATGAAGGCGCCATCGCCGGCTATCCGCTGCAGGACGTCAAGGTCAGCGTCTACGACGGCAAGTTCCACCCGGTCGACTCCAAGGACATCGCCTTCGCCACCGCCGGACGCAAGGCCTTCATCGAGGCGGTGCTCAAGGCCCAGCCGGTGATCCTGGAACCCATCGTCAAGATCCGCATCACCGCCCAGGACAGCGCCATGGGCGATCTGGCGGGCGATCTCTCGGGCCGGCGCGGACGCATCAACGGCAGCGAGACCAAGAGCCGCGGACGCATCATGATCGAAGGCGAGGTGCCGATGGCCGAGCTGACCGGCTACGACGCCCGTCTCAAGGCCCTCACCGGCGGCGAGGGCACCTACAGCATCGAGCTGAGTCACTATGACCCGGTGCCCGGGCAACATCCAGAAGCAGATGATGGACGCCTATCAGCGCGCCGAGGACTGAGGTTCCCACTGCTCAGGAAACGCCGACTGGCTCGGCGTTTTCCGCTCGATTGCTCGACCTGCTTCACATCCCTCCCCAACACTCTCCCTCAAACTACCCCCTGTCCGGCCGTTAAGGTTCCGAGAGACGGGCAGCGGCCGAGCGACAGAGTCACGGAAAGTCGACACTTGCCGCACTCACTGTGTCTGCTAGCGAGATGGCTGACGCAAACGCCGCGCTCACTAAAGATCCTTGATTCGGAGCTTATGGCCATGACCAAGTTTTTGACGACTTCGCTCGTCTGCTGCCTCGCGCTGACATGGTCGATCGGCGATGCCGCCACCGCTGGTGCTGCCGCCAAACCCTATGCCTATTCGATGAAGATTACCGTCAGCCGGCCCAAGGGGAGCGTCGCCGAGACGTCATTAAAAGATAAGACAAAACCTTCCACGACAGCCCTCACTCCCTGTAATGACGACTTGAAACAAGATGTGCTGTCGTTCCAATTGACGTATGACGCGGGCAAGCTCAACAGTCAATAAGGATCCCACTAAAACCACCACAACCGTCACGGATGACGTATTTATTCTTTTATAATCCGACGGCGCTCGGCCGCGGATGCCTGCAGCGCCATCGTAGACGACCGTTGATCCGGACGACGATTATCCAGAGGTATGCGAAACCGGTAGATGATGGCGATGTCATCATACGGCCTGCGACCCCAAGATTTGGGCCTCGTTCGCCCTGCCGCAGGGTGGGCGACCATCGCCATGGAGCCACTTGTGGATGCCTCGGATATTCGCGCCGACTTATGCCCGATCATCTTTATCTGTCAGCGGATGAAAATCTAGGGAAAGGGAAAGATCTCGGAGTCATTACTACGGTCATACATGCGATTCGACGACTTGCAGCAAGGGCTCTGGTCCTTGGTTGGCATTGTCGGACCCAAGATAGGCCCAGACGCTCCAAACGGACCCCATTCCTTCTACAATGGATTTTACGAATCCATCCACCTGGGCCGCTTGGGATGTGGTCACTTTCATGCTGGGTTCGCCCTGGGCAAATGACCAAGTCTGCGAATAATTGACGCCCGAAGTCATACCAACAACAAGCAGGAGCGCCCCACCAAGGGTGCTCCAAGCAAACGCCGGTCGCTTGACCGTGGTAGCCTGTCTCGGCTTTCAACCACACCAAGCGAAAACCCATGCAGCAGCTCACCCCCGAAGGCCAACATCTCGTCGCCGAGATGGCCCAGCGCCACGGCTTCAGCACCGACGCCGTCACCCACATGCTCTTCGCCGTGCGCAACGGCAATGGTTCCATGGCCCAGTTCGGTCATCCTGAATTCGGCGGCGGCGGCCAATGGATGCAGGGCGGCATGATCATGCTCGGAGACATGTTCAACAACTATCTGAAAGGGGCGCGTCGACTCGTTGTGCAACGAGATCGCGGGCGTGCTGGCACGCCAACCGGGACTGCTCCAGACCGGAAGTTTCCAGTCCCAAAGCCAGGGCGGCGCGGACTATCAGACCCAAACCGCGGGTGGATTTCCCGGACAATCCAGCCTGTTCGTGCCCGACCCAAGCGTCAACTGGTGGCCCGCCGAACTGGGCTCGCCCAGCGCCACCGGGTCGCAAAACAATGTCAAATATGCCTATTTCGCCAACTCCCATCGACTGGCCGTGAACACCGGCGGCGAGTGCTGGGTGTACGACACCCTTGATCATCAGATCGGCGGCTTTTCCCAGCAGCAGGGCGGCGGCTCGTCCATCACCTTCACCAGCCAGTACGGCACCCTGAACCTCTCGACGCTTCCGGTCGTGATCCGCAACGGCCAGCTCGTGCGCTGACCGACTCCTATTGTCAGTCCGAGACGGTGCAGCAGCGCATGGAAGGGACCGCCCATGACCAGCGAGAAACACCTCTCGGTCTCGGTCGATTCACCTGTCATCCGTAGTGGCCTCCATCGGAATCATGAACGCCGGGCGGGATGCCCGGCGGAAAGAGCCAACTCGTTTGGCTACTTCACCTCAACCGTCACCTTGGGAATGCGTCCGGTGAATTTCGAGGCGTGCTCGGCACCGATGGTCTCCACCACCGGCGTCGCCAGGTCGATCCCGACATCGGCGGTCTCATCGGCCGAGAAGATCGTGGGCTGGGTGCGCTCAATGCGTCCCGCGCCGACCTTCTGGTCGTTGACGTAGAGCGTCCCGGTCCCACCCTTGCCCGGACCGCCGCCGTCATAGGTGAACTCGAAGCGGAGGCTGGACTTTCCGGGCTTGAGCGGCTCTGTTGCAGCGACCGTAAAGCGTTCCAGGCCGAGGAAGTTGTAGTCGTAGGCCGGCACGCCGTCCTTGACATAGAGCGACCAGCCGCCGAAGCGTCCGCCCTGCGCGATGATCGTCCCATTGGCCGCGGTGCCTTCAGGTACTTCCACCTCAGCGGTGACGGTATTGGATTTGTTCTTGAGGTTGATGAAAACGTTCTCGGTCATGCCGGTCATCCCCTCGGCGAGCGTGAGCGAGGTGCGGCCCGCCATGAGGTCGGGACGACCGACCGCCGCCGGGATCATGCGCTCGAATACCCGATCGTCGATCGGCAGCACGCTGTTCTTCTCGGCTTCCTTCATGAACAGTGCTTGCAGCTCGGCGAGCTTTTCCGGGTGCTTCGATGAGAGGTCATTCACCAGACTGAAGTCGCTGCGCGTGTCATAGAGCTCCCAGATGTCCTCGGCGAGCGGGCGGCGCGGCTTGGGCTCCCAGGGGGCACGGTGGATGGTTCGGGCGTACCAACCATCCTGATACATGGCGCGGTTGCCGAACATCTCGAAATACTGCGTGGTATGCCGCTCACTCGCCTTGGCGTCGGCGAAGGTATAAACCAGGCTCACGCCGTCCATTGGGCGCTGCGGCACGCCGTCGACCATCTTGGGCTCGGGCAGGCCGGCGGCCTCCAGGATCGTCGGGGCGATGTCGATCACATGGCTGAACTGGGTGCGCAGCTCTCCCTTAGCCTGGATGCCCTTGGGCCAATGCAGCGCCATGCCGACCTTGGTGCCGCCGAAGTCCGAGCCGATCTGCTTGGTCCACTGATAGGGGGTGTCGAAGGCCACCGCCCAGCCGGCCGCCATGTGCGGGTAGGTCTCGGGTCCGCCCCATTGATCCAGATGTTTGAGCATGTCCGCGACCCGCTCCTGGACACCGTTGAAGTAGGTCATCTCGCTGAACATGCCGTTGCGCCCGCCCTCGGCGCTGGTTCCGTTGTCGCCGTAAATCAGCACGACCAGGGTGTTATCGAGCTGCCCGATGTCCTCGATCGCCTGGATGAGGCGGCCAATCTCGTGGTCGGTGTACTCGACGAAGGCGGCGAAGACCTCGGCCTGACGCGCGAAGAGCCGTTTCTCGTCGGCCGAGAGGCTGTCCCAGTCCGGGATCGCCTCCGGTTTGGGCGCGAGCGCCGTCCCCTTGGGCACCACCCCGCGCTCGATCTGGCGCGCCAGGATCTCCTCGCGCAGCCGGTCCCAGCCCTGATCGAACTTGCCCTGCCAGCGCGCGATCCAGTCTTTCGGCACATGGTGCGGGGCATGGGTAGCGCCCGGCGCGAAGTAAGTGAAGAAGGGCTTATCCGGCGTCAGCGCCTGCTGGTACTTGATCCAGGCCACCGCCTGATCGGTCATGTCGGTCAGGAAGTGGTAGTTGGGATCGTCCGGCAGCTCGACCGGGTGGGTGCCGTCATAGGCGAAAGGCGCCCACTGGTTGGTCTCGCCGCCCAGGAAACCGTAGAACTTGTCGAAACCCTGATGGGTCGGCCAGCGGTCGAAGGGACCGGAGACACTCGCCTCCCAGGCCGCCAGCTCGTGCCACTTGCCGAAGGCGCCGGTGCTGTAGCCGTTCAGACGCAGCATCTCGGCCAGCGGGGCGACCTCGTTGGGGATCTGGCCGGTGTTGCCGGGAAAGGCGGTGCCGGTCTCGATGATCGCGCCCATGTTGTTGACATGGTGGTTGCGCCCGCTCTTGAGCGCGGCGCGGGTCGGCGAGCAGACGGCGGTGGTGTGGAAGTTGTTGTAGTGCAGCCCCGCGTTGGCGATCTGCTCGAAGGTGGGCGTGCCGACCGGCCCGCCGAAGGTGCTGGTGCCGGCAAAACCGAGGTCATCGACCAGCACCAGCAGCACGTTCGGCGCGCCAGCGGGCGCCTTGACCGCGAAGTGCGGTGGCGGTGTCGCGTCGCGCACGTCCAGCACGGTACTGGGCGGATAGATGGGATCAGGGATGGGGAGAACCGTGCGGTCGAGCGTTTTGAGATCCGGCGTCCCTTGGTCAGCGGCGCTGGCCGGGGACAGCAGGGCCGCTCCAAGGACGAAACCGAGGACAGGGATGAGGCTTTTCTTGCGCATAACTGATTCCTTGGTGTTGGTTACCAGGGTCGCGACGTTCAACGCACCCCGACGCGGTTCACGGGACCGCCACGGTTCACGCCTACCCCAGGACGGGGTGTCACGCCAACACCGGGCGCTCCAACACCCGGTGTCACCGCCCGCACCGTGGTGCGTCGCGCCACTCCGGCATAGCTCATGGGTGTCGCTGGCCGACCGATGACCGCTTGGGCGGTGGCGATCAAACTCCCCTGGGAGTTCGGACCGAGCGAGCCGTTGCAGAGCCAACCCGTAGCGGCCAGGCCGAGCATAAGAAGGGTTTTGTGTGTGGTCTTGGTCATTGGCTCTCTCCGGCGGGGGCTTCGTGGGGCAGTTCGTCGAGCTCGATCAGCGCATCGGACTCCAGCTTTTTCGCATCGGCCGACGGGGTGAAGGCAAAGGCATCCGCCGCCGGCTCGACGTCGGTCTTCCAGGTCTTCACTTGCAGGGTGTATTGAGGCGCGCTGTTCATGGTCTTGCTGGTGATGACCAGCTTGCGCGGAATGGGCCGCTCGCCCACCTCCACCCAGAGCTGCCAGTCGGTGTCGAAATTCCGGAAGGCGAGATGCTCGCACTCCACCCCGTCGATGACGCCCCGGCCGATATGCTTGGCCTCCAGAACCCCGTCCACCAGCACCTCATAGGCGTTCGACAGCAGCAGGTCCGCCCCCGGCAGGGCGGCGCCATGGCCCGCCCGCATCGCCTCGATCAGTTGATCGACGCTGCCCGGACCCTCGAACTGGGCATAGGCGTTCAGGTGCTTGCCCAGGACGCTCACGGTCTTGCCGTCGAAGACCATCGCCACGTCCGCGTAGCCGCCCACCCGATGGGCGCGCAGCTTGTTCGGGCGCTGGAGCAGGGCCTCGCCGGAGTTGGTGAACTGGATCTTCTCCAGTTGCGGCGTGATGACCTCGATGGAGCTGTCGAAGCTCAGTTCGATCGTCTGCTGGCGGCTCACGTAGTCCATCGATGTCTTGAGGATGCCCTTGGCATCGCCCGCCTGGGCCTGGGTGACCGGCGCCGCCAGGAACACCGCCGCAAGGATCATGCAACCGGCGGCCATGCCGCCGCGTCGTAGGGGTTGGATTCCACTGTTCGCTTTCGTCACGGGGGCGACCTCTCGGGTTTGTCGATAATGGACAAGCAGGTGGCGTTGCCTCGCCAGTCGAAAAAACAGGGGCGCCTGACTCGGCGCCGTTGGACACAGCCAGAACAGATCCGCGGCTCAGAACCGGAAGGCGACCCCGAGCCCCGCCCCGCTGAAGGCAAGATCCAGATCGCCCTTGGCGCTGTCATCAAACTCATAGGCCAGATGGCGGTAGGCGAGCACCAGGTCGCCCCAATGGAAGCGGTAGCCAACGCCGACCAACGCCTGCCAGGTCAGCGCCGAATCGCCAGTGCCGACATCGAAATAATAGGGCAGGATCCAGTCGCCGCCCGGTCTGAACTCACCGCGTAGCCCCACAACTCCCGTCCCAGTTTGCCGGATCGCGGGAGAGATGGGCGGTTGGAAGCTCAAGCGGGAGCGGACCATCGACGCGGAGGTCGAGCGACATCTCTATCCCCAGGTAGCGGAAGCCGAGCACGGCGTCCGCCGAGAGCTGCGGGTGATCGAGGAAGCGGTACTGGCCCGCGAGGGTCCAGATGGTGCTCTTGAGATCAAGCTCGGCATCGACGCCGATGCCAGGGCCGCCCGGTACCAGGGCACTCAACTGCTTGGTCTTGCTGCCCCCGAGATCCATGTAGATCAGATCGGTGAAGGCGCCCCAAGACCCCTTGCGGACCTGGAAGCCGCCCAGGAACACGGAGTCCAGGGAATCCAGGATCTGATCGGCATCGACGCTCAGGTCTCGGCTGCCGATCCCACCCGGTCCGGCCGCGCCGTCCTTGAAGGTCACCTGCCCGTCGACGCTCGGAAACCAGCCGTAGAGGTCGGCGCTGAACCGCCAGTCGTCCGCGCCGACCGCTGGCGCGCAGACAGCGAGCGCAATGATCACCGCCAGGATGGAAGGAGCCGGCGCGGGGAATGGCGCGTAAAGAGTCATGTCGATGCCTCGTCAAGTCTCGGAGTCAGTCGTCTGCTTCATTGCAGAAGCTAGCAGATGGCCACTAGGCTTTCTTGACAATGTGTGCCAGCCTTCTGGCTTTCACCGAGCGAGATGCCGTGCCAACCAAACCTACACAACGACCAGACGACAGCAGATGACGAATGCGACACGGGTCTTGACGCCGACCACCGAGCGCGTCGCAGCGGATTGGCGCGCCATGGCTCATTCGAGATGACCAGGAGGCATCGTTGAATCGGCTCCTGGCCCCTGTCCCACGCTTGGAAAGCCGACTGCGCACGGCCGAGGATCTGCGCGCTCAACCGATCTTCGCTGTCCCGAGTCTGCTGCGCGAGCTTGGGGTCGATCCGGCCGAGGTTCTCGCGCGCACCGGAATCGATCCTCTGACGTTCGACGACCCCGAGCAGCGCCTGCCCTTCGAGACGGTCGGGCGGCTGCTATCGAACTGCAGCGCCATCGCCGCATGCCCCTGTTTCGGTCTCCTGCTGGGTCAGCGTTCGGGGGCCGTCGTCCTGGGTGTCATCGGCGAGCTTGCGCGCCAATCCGCGACCGTGCGAGCCGGGCTGCGCAGCTTGATTCTCCATTTTCACCTGCACGACCGGGGCGCGGCACCGGTGCTCTTCGACCGCAACCGGAGCGAGACCGAGCTGGCGTATGTGATCCACGCGCGCGCAATGCCAGGCGCCGCGCAGGTCGCGGACGGGTCGATCGCCATTGGCTTCCATCTGTTGCGCGGGCTCTGCGGCCCCGCCTGGACGCCGACCGAGGTCACCTTCGCCCGCCGCCGGCCGGCTGACATCGCCCCCTATCGCACCTTCTTCCGTGCCCCCGTCCGCTTCGACGCGCGCCGTTCGGCCTTGGTGTTCTCGACGGGCTGGCTCGACCAGCCGATCGCCGGCGCCGACCCACATGCCCAGGCCCATCTATCGGCGCTCGTCGCCCAGCTCGGGCAGACGAAACCGGCCGCCTTCGCGGACAGCGTGCGCCAGGCGGTCATCGAGTTGATGGTGACCGACCGGCCCTCGACCGAGCGGATCGCCAGCGTGTTCGGCCTGAGCCGCCGCACGCTCTACCGACGGCTGGAGGCCGAGGGCGCCAGTGTCCACGCGCTGCTGACCGAGATTCGCCATGAGCTTGCCCGGCAGTTGCTCCAGGACTCGCGGATGCCACTGAGCGAGATCGCCGCCACGCTGCACTATTCGGAGCCAGGCGCCTTCTCGCGCGCGTTCAGGGGCTGGACGGGCATGACACCGAGCGCCTTTCGGGAGGCGGCGAGGGCGAACTCACCTCGCCCTGGATGAACTGGCTCAGGCCACCAGACGATTCCGTCGCCCTCTTGATCCCGACCGCCTCGGCCTCGGCGGGCTCGCCAGGACCAGCACTGGCCGATGGGGTGCGGGCACCATGATGATCCACTCGACTCATGCCAGATCTTGGGTGACACTTCTTGTAGATCGATCCGTCCGAACTTGCCCCCTTTGTGCATTGCAATATTGAATTCTTAGTATTTACCGATACGCCAGTACGGTATCATTCCGGTTTTGCCCGAACCGAATCCGCCTTGGACGCATTCCTGGAAGCGACATGACCACGAAGCCTGACATCGATCCTCAAGAGACGCAGGAATGGCTCGATTCGCTCGACGCCGTGCTGGAGAACGAAGGCGTCGAGCGCGCCCATTTCCTGCTGGAGCGCCTGATCGACAAGGCGCGCCGCTCTGGCGCCTATCTGCCCTACAGCGCCAACACGGCCTATCTCAATAGCATTCCGGTCCAGCAGCAGGAACGCTTCCCTGGGGACAGATCCATGGAGCGGCGCATCCGCTCCTTCGTGCGCTGGAATGCCATGGCGATGGTCGTCCAGGCCAACCGGCTGTCGACCGAGCTTGGGGGACACATCTCCAGTTTCGCCTCCTCGGCGACCCTGATCGATGTCGCCTACAACCACTTCCTGCATGCCCGCACCAAGGATCACGGCGGCGACCTGGTGTTCTTCCAGGGCCACACGGCGCCCGGCATCTATGCCCGCGCCTTCCTCGAAGGCCGGATCAGCGAGGAGCAGCTCTACAACTTCCGCCAGGAGGTCGATGGCAACGGTCTCTCGTCCTATCCACATCCCTGGCTGATGCCCGGCTTCTGGCAGTTCCCGACGGTTTCGATGGGGCTTGGTCCCATCATGGCCATCTACCAAGCCCGCTTCATGCACTATCTGCGCGACCGGGGACTGGTGAGCACCGCCAATCGCAAGGTCTGGGCCTTCCTCGGGGATGGAGAGATGGACGAGCCGGAGTCGCTCGGCGCCATCTCGCTGGCGGCGCGGGAGCGGCTCGACAACCTGGTGTTCGTCGTCAACTGCAACCTGCAACGGCTCGATGGTCCGGTGCGCGGCAACGGCAAGATCATTCAGGAGCTGGAGGCGGTCTTCCGTGGCGCCGGCTGGAACGTCATCAAGGTGATCTGGGGCAGCTACTGGGATCCGCTTGCTCGCCCGCGACAAGCAAGGGCTACTGCTCAAGCGCATGGAGGAATGCGTCGACGGCGACTATCAAGCCTACAAGGCGAAGGGCGGCGCCTACACCCGCGAGCATTTCTTCGGCAAGTACCCCGAGCTGAAGGAGATGGTCGCCAACATGACCGACGAGGACATCTGGCGCCTCAACCGTGGCGGCCACGATCCGGCAAAGGTCTACAACGCCTACCTGTCCGCGATGGACGACGACCGGCAAACCGACCGTGATCCTGGCCAAGACGGTCAAGGGCTACGGCATGGGCGTGGCCGGCGAGGGGATGAACATCACCCACTCGCAGAAAAAGATGGGCGAGACCGCGCTCAAGGCATTCCGCGACCGCTTCAACATCCCCATTTCGGACGATCAAATCGGCGCCGCGCCTTTCTACAAGCCACCCGCAGAGAGCGAGGAACTGAAATACCTGAACCAGGCGCGCGAGCGTTTCGGCGGCTTCCTGCCGGCACGCCGCGACGATGCAGCGCCGCTTCAGGTGCCGGGGCTCGACGCCTTCCAAGCCCTGCTCGAAGGCAGTGGCGACAAGGAAATGTCGACCACCATGGCCTTTGTGCGCCTGCTGACCATGATCGTTCGCGACAAGCACATCGGGCCAGTTCGTGGTCCCCATCGTGCCGGACGAGGCCCGCACCTTCGGCATGGAGGGCATGTTCCGCCAGCTCGGCATCTATGCCTCTCAAGGTCAGCTCTACGAGCCGGTCGACGCCGATCAGGTCATGTACTACCGCGAGGACAAGAAGGGCCAGATCCTGCAAGAAGGCATCAACGAGGCCGGCGCCATGTCGTCCTGGATCGCCGCCGCCACGGCCTATGCCAATCATGGCCAGAGCATGATCCCCTTCTACATCTACTACTCCATGTTCGGCTTCCAGCGCATCGGCGATCTGGCCTGGGCGGCTGGCGACATGCGCGCGCGCGGCTTCCTCATCGGCGGCACCGCCGGGCGCACGACGCTGGCAGGCGAGGGCTTGCAGCATCAGGACGGCCACAGCCTCATCCTCGCGTCCACCATCCCCAACTGCATCGCCTACGACCCCGCCTACGCCTATGAGATGACCGTCATCATCCAGGACGGCTTGCGACGCATGTACCAGGAGAAGGAAAACCGCTTCTACTACATCACGGCAATGAACGAGAACTACGTCCAGCCGCCGATGCCGGAAGACAGCCACGAGGGCATCCTCAAGGGCATGTATCGGGTCCAGCGCGGCGAGGAGCGCAGCCACCGGGTCCAGTTGCTCGGCGCCGGCACCATCCTGCGCGAGGTCCTCGCCGCCGCCGAGCTGCTGGCGCGGGACTTCGACGTCGGCTCGGCGGTCTGGAGCGTCACCAGCTTCAACGAGCTGCGGCGCGAGGGCGTCGATGTCGAGCGCTGGAACCTGCTGCACCCGGACCAGGAGCAGCGCACCCCCTACGTGGAGACCCAGTTGACCAAGTCGCGCGGCCCCATCGTCGCCGCCACCGACTATATGCGCGCCTACGCGGACCAGATTCGGCCCTATGTCCCCCGCCGCTACGTCGTCCTCGGGACGGATGGTTACGGGCGCAGCGACATGCGCAGCCAGCTCCGGAAATTCTTCGAGGTCAATCGTTATTACATCGCGGTCGCGGCGCTCAAGGCGCTGGCGGACGAGGGTGAGATTCACTCCTCGATCGTCGCGCAGGCGATCGCCAAGTACCGCATCGACCCGGAAAAGCCTAACCCGACGACGGTTTGACGCAACCGGAACGACTGACCGAGGAGGACACAGAGTGGCAACCGTCGAAGACATCCTACTCCCCGACATCGGAGACTTTTCCAATGTCGAGATCATCGAGATCCTGGTGCGGCCGGGCGATCGGATTCAGGCCGAACAATCCCTGCTGACGCTTGAGAGCGAAAAGGCCACCATCGAGATCCCCGCGCCCCGAGGCGGCCTCGTCACGGAGGTCGCGGTCAAGGTCGGCGACCGGATCAACCGAGGCGACCTGCTGCTGCGGCTTGAAACCGGGGAACAGGGCGCGACGAACGTGACCGCCTCCCAGGCGGAACCTGAGCCCACGCCCCGTCAAGCGCCCCAACCGCCAGCACCCACCGCCATCCAGGCCACGGGCGAGGGCGAGTCGATCTCGGTCGTCCTGCCCGACATGGGCGATTTCAACGACATCCCGGTGGTGGAGATCCTGGTCGCCCCCGGCGACCGTGTCGCGGTCGAGCAATCCCTGCTGACCCTGGAGACCGATAAGGCGACCATGGAGATCCCATCCCCGCAGGCCGGGGTCGTGGAGGATCTGGCGGTCAAGCTCGGCGACACCCTGAACGCGGGCGATCTGATCCTGACGCTGCGCGTCGACCCGGCGAGCAAACAGGATGCGGGGGACGCATCCTTGAGCCCGGAGACGGAAGAGGCCGATACTCCCCAAGCGCCCAGGCGGGCGCACGGCGAGGCCGAACACCGTCAGGCACCGATCCTGCCGCGTCCGGAGGACATGGCCGCCATCGCCAAGGGGCGGAAGTCCCACGCCAGCCCGACCATCCGGCGCTTCGCGCGCGAGCTCGGCGTCGATCTCGCGCGGGTCAAGGGTTCTGGCCCCAAGGGACGGATCATCAAGGACGACGTACAGGGCTTCGTCAAGCAGGCGTTGAGCCAAGCTGGAACCACCGAATCCGCAACCGCCCTGCCCTTCCAACTCCCACCGGCGCCCGAGGTCGATTTCGCGCGCTTCGGCGAGATCGAGATCAAGGAACTGCCACGCATCCGCAAGATCAGCGGCAAGCATCTGCATCGTTGCTGGCTCGGCATCCCCCATGTCACGCAGTTCGACGAGGCGGACATCACCGAGTTGGAAACATTCCGCAAGAGCCAGCAGGAGTCGGCGGCCAAGGACGGCGTCAAACTGACCTTCCTGCCCTTCCTGCTCAAGGCCGTGGCCACGGCACTCAACCAGATGCCTGTCCTCAAGGCGTCCCTGACCGGCGATGGCGAACGGCTGGTCCACAAGCATTACACTCACATCGGCGTCGCCGTGGACACGCCGAACGGTCTGCTGGTTCCGGTCGTGCGCGACGTCGACAAGAAAGGGCTCCACACCCTGGCACGCGAGCTGGCCGAACTCGGCGCCAAGGCCCGCGACGGCAAGCTGCTTCCAGGCGACATGCAGGGCGGATGCTTCTCCATCTCCAGCCTGGGCGGTATCGGCGGGACCGCCTTCACACCCATCGTCAATGCCCCGGAGGTTGCCATCCTGGGCGTTTCACGCTCCGAGATGAAGCCGGTGTGGAACGGCGAGACCTTCGTTCCGCGTTTGCTGCTGCCGCTCTCGCTCTCCTACGACCACCGTGTCGTGGACGGCGCTGATGGGGCGCGCTTCACCGCGCTGCTGCGCCAGCTCTTGGGGGACATTCGTCGGCTTTTGCTTTAGATGAAGGGACTTACCCCGTTACACTGCCGCTCTTGCATGGCAACTGAACGGGGATCCGAATGAAGGTTGGGATTGGCAGCAGCGACGAGGCGGATGGTTGGCTCGCCGGACAACGAATCGCCCAACAAGCCGTTGAGCGCGGCGGAATCGGGAAGGCCAGCTTCGGGATCGCCTTCTGCTCGCTAGCGGTCGACGCACAGGGGCTGCTCGCCGGTATCCAAGCGCTGATCGGCGCGGACGTGCCCGTGCTTGGCGGCTCGGCGATCGGCGTCATCACCAACGACAGCATCGCCTATGGGGAGCACAGCAGCGGCCTGCTCCTGGTCGAGGACCTGGACATCCAGGTGACGGTGAGCAGCGCCGCTGGACTCGACCAGGACGAGTTCCAGGTCGGGCGCGCGCTGGCCGCCCAACTGCCACTCGCGTCCGACGCCGCGACCCTACTCTTCTACGACTCGATCCGGCAGCCGGCCGCGCCCGGCCGTCTGCCGGTGATGAACTCCTCCACCCCACTGCTGCGGGGCATGGCGGCACATCTCGGTGCTCAACATCCCATCATCGGCGGCGGGACGATCGCGGACTTCCACTTCGCCCCAACGATCCAGTTCATCGGCGATCGGGTCGCGTCCCAGTCCGCCGCCGCGCTCTCGCTGCGCGGCGATTTCGACCTGAGCTGGGCCATCATGCACGGCTGCACGCTCAAGGACGGGCTTTACTACCGCATCACCAAGATCGACGGGGCCGTGATCCACGAGCTCGACGGGCGACCTATCGTCGAGATCATCAACGAGATGTACGGCGGTCGCGAGTGGCAGGCCCAGTTGCCGATCAAGCGGTTGACCATCGGAGTGAATCAAGGCGAACGCTTCCCGAGCGAATTTGTCGAGGCGGACTACGTCAATCGCTTGATTCTGGGCGTCCTCCCCGACGAATCCGGGATCGTGATGTTCGAGCCGGACCTGGAGGTCGGCACCGAGATCCAGTTCATGCTGCGCGACGCCGACCTCATGTCCGGATCGGTCCGCGCCAATACCGAGCGTCTGATCGAGCGACTCAAATCCGAGGGAAAGCGACCGCTCTGGGGTTTCTATATCGACTGCGCGGGACGGACGGCGCTGTTCTCCGAAGCCTTGGAGGAGGAGGCGGCAGAGCTTCAAGCCATCTTCAATCGCGAAGGGATACCCCTGTTCGGCTTCTTCTCGGGAGTCGAGATTGCGCCATTTCGGAACCAGAATCGCGGCCTCGACTGGACAGGAGTCCTAGCGGTTTTCTCCCGATAGTCTCATGCACGGCGTCAACGACCCACTTGAGGCGCGGCTTGCGGCACTGGAACGGCAACTCCTCGCCCAGCAAACCGAAACGGCCTATTATCGGCGGCTCGCGAAATACGCGGGCGACGGACGTCTGCGGGAAGTGGAAGCCTATTCGAGTCTGGTCTCGCAACTGAAGGAACAACTCGCGATCATCGCGGCCCAGCATGCCGAGCTGGCGCAACTCAATCTCGAGATCGAGCGCATCGCTGTCACCGACGAGCTGACCCAGATCCTCAATCGTCGGGGGATCATCGCGCATTTCCAGCGGATCTTCGCCGATTGCCGGCGCGACGCGGGTGATCGCGAGGCGCCGCGGAGCTTGTTTCTGCGCCCTGCTTGATATCGATTTCTTCAAGAACATCAATGACACCCATGGCCACGGCGCCGGCGATGAAGTCCTGCGCCAGCTCGGGGCCATTCTGGCTGGCGCTGTCAGCCTGAACGCCTCGGACGGGGTTGGGCGTTACGGCGGCGAGGAATTCCTGTTCGTCCTCCCTGGGCGGCACAAAGCAGAAGCGCTCGCCACACTGAACCGCATCGTCGACCAGATCCGTGCCCATCGCTTCGCGATCAGCGAGCACGGCGGGATCTGGCTCACGGTCAGCATCGGCGTCTCGGCGGTCGCACCCGAGGACAGCAGCGTCTTCACGGTGATCGACCGTGCCGACGCAGCGCTCTACCAAGCCAAGCAGCGGGGCCGCAATCGGATCGTGGGCCTGGAGCGCCGACGCGGGCAGGATCGGCGGCGCGAGGATGCGCGGCTACCCGCCCTGCGCGGCCCAAACATCGCCACGCATTTCGCGACCCCCGTCGCGACCGAGGATTCATCGCCCGAGGCGCCCGAGCAGTCCCCGAGCCCCGCCGACCCGCAATAGCGCGCCACCTCGGAACGCTGACCTTCGCCTCCGACCCGACGATCGTTTAGCATTGACGAAATCGAACCTACCCATCATCACCCATTGCCTAATCCAGGCGCAGAGAGAAGCAGGACACCATGAGCGACACGATCGAGGTCAAGATCCCGGATATCGGCGATTTCAAGGACGTAGTGGTTACAGAGATCTTGGTCTCGCCCGGCGACCAGATCGCCAGGGGGGCATCACTGATCACGCTGGAGAGCGACAAGGCCAGCATGGAGATCCCCTCGCCCCGCGCCGGGCTCATCACGCTGATGGGCATCAAGGTCGGTGACCGCGTCGCCCTCGGCGACACCATCCTGACCCTTGAGGCGAGCGATAGCGCCGACGCGGACCCCGAGCCTTTGCCCGGCGCCGCGGCAGCCGACGAGGCGTCCTCCACCGATCTGGTCACCGAGGTCGTGGTCCTCGGCGCCGGTCCCGGCGGCTACACCGCCGCCTTTCGCGCCGCTGATCTCGGCAAGAAGGTCGTGCTGATCGAGCGTTACGACCGGCTCGGCGGCGTCTGTCTGAACGTTGGCTGCATCCCCTCCAAGGCGCTGCTGCACACGGCCGTCATCATGGAGGAGGTTAAGACGCTCGGCAGCATGGGCGTCACCTACGCCGCGCCCGAGGTCGATCTCGACAAGATGCGCGCGGGCAAGGACAAGGTCGTCGCCAAGCTCACCGGCGGACTCACCGCCCTGGCCAAGCAACGGCAGGTCCAGGTCGTCCAAGGCACCGGCCGCTTCGAGTCGCCCAACCGCATTGGTGTCGAGACCAAGGAAGGCCGCGTCGGCATCCGCTTCGACCACTGCATCATCGCCTGCGGCTCCTCGCCGCTGAAGATCCCCGGCTTCCCGCATGAGGATCCTCGGGTCATGGACTCCACCGACGCGCTCGAAATCGCCGACATCCCGGCGCGGATGCTGATCGTCGGCGGCGGCATCATCGGGTTGGAGATGGCCAGCGTTTACAGCGCGCTCGGCACCAAGATCGACGTGGTGGAGTTCAAGGATCAGTTGATGCCGGGCTGCGACCTGGATCTGGTCCGCTGCGTCGAGAAGATCATCAAGAAACGCTACGACAAGATCATGCTGGAGACCAAGGTTGCGAGCATGAGCGCCAGCGCCGAGGGCATCAAGGCGGTCTTCGAGGGCAAACATCCGGGCGAGGAGACCTATGACAAGGTGCTGGTCGCCGTCGGGCGTCTCCCCAACGGCAAGCTGATCAACGCCGAGGCGGCTGGAGTCAAGGTCGATCAGCACGGCTTCATCAAGGTCGACCAGCACATGCGCACCAACGTGCCCAACATCCTCGCCATCGGCGACGTGGTTGGCGGCCCCATGCTCGCCCACAAGGCCACCCACGAGGCCAAGGTCGCCGCCGAGGTCATCGCCGGCCTGCCCGCCCTCTTCGACCCGCTCACCATCCCCTCGGTCGCCTACACCGACCCCGAGGTCGCCTGGATGGGCCTGACCGAGACCAAGGCCAAGGCCGACGGCATCCCCTACGAGAAAGGCGTCTTCCCCTGGGCCGCGAGCGGCCGCGCGCTCGGCATCCATCGCGACGAGGGCCTGACCAAGCTGCTGTTCGACCCCGAGACCAAGCGCATCCTCGGCGCCGGCATCGCCGGACCCAACGCCGGCGAGTTGATCGGCGAGGCCGTGCTGGCACTGGAAATGGGCGCGGACATGGAAGACATCGGCCTCACCATCCACCCGCATCCGACCCTGTGCGAGACGATCGGACTGGCGGCGGAAATGGCGCATGGATCGATTACGGATTTGATTGCACCGAAGAAGCGTTAGGCACTCGTATCAAACAACATGGCCGTGCGGAAGAGCGAAGATGGTGCGCAATTCGTGCGGTTCTTTGGACCTCTGCTTGACGCACTGCGCAAGCTCGGGGGTTCGGGAACGCCGGATGAAGTGGTCGAGCAAATCGCAACCGA
Source organism: uncultured Gammaproteobacteria bacterium (assembly GCA_963818415.1). Classification (GTDB taxonomy): domain Bacteria; phylum Pseudomonadota; class Gammaproteobacteria; order Chromatiales; family Chromatiaceae; genus CAWFSC01. The sequence goes on from CAWFSC010000007.1 coordinate 93,224, forward strand.
CCTCGCTCTCTCGGACGACATTCAAAACGACCTGCTACCGTCGGGCGAGCCGCGCTTTCGCAACCAGGTCGCGTGGGCGCGGTTCTATCTCGTTCGGGAGGGACTGCTCGACTCATCGAAACGCGGCGTCTGGAGCCTCACGGAACGAGGCCGCGCTACTTCGCTAACGCATGCGAATGCCCGCGAAATATTCCTTCGCTGGGTGAAGATCTTTCAAGAACAGCGACGCGCGAAGACCGCAGCCGCAGAACCCATTGCCGAGCAAGTCGCCGAAGGAACCGGTGCTCCGTCCAAAGACTACAGAGCGGAAACCATCGAACTGCTACTTTCCCTTCCACCTTCGGGGTTTGAGCGTCTTTCGCAGCGCTTGCTGCGTGAGGCCGGGTTCACTCAGGTTGTTGTCACTGGCCAGAGCGGCGATGGGGGAATCGACGGTCATGGGACGCTGCAAATCAACCCGCTCGTCTCTTTCAAAGTCCTGTTCCAGTGCAAGCGTTACACGAAATCGGTTTCCCCGTCACACGTTCGCGACTTCCGAGGCGCGATGGCCGGCCGTGCTGATAAAGGCATCATCATCACAACCGGCTCGTTCACTGCCGAAGCCCGTCGGGAGGCGTCACGTGATGGTGTTCCGCCGATTGAACTCATCGATGGAGAGAAACTCATCGACATGCTGGAGAACTTGGAACTCGGGCTACGCCCGATCACCACCTATGAACTCGACCATTCGTTTTTCAGCGAGTTTCAAGTCTAACTCGAACGCTTCAGGAGGCCATCGTGGTGAACACTGCGGAACAGCGATACATCAGTGCCTATGACTACCTGGAAGGCGAGCAACTCTCCCCCATCAAGCATGAATACATCGCCGGCCAGGTATTCGCCATGGCCGGCGCCAGCGAGTCGCATGTCACCATCGCACTCAACTTGGCGACGTTGCTCCGCGCCCATGTTCGTGGCGGTCCTTGCCGGGTCTATATCTCGGACATGAAGGTGCGGGTGGATGCCGCTGACAGCTTCTTCTACCCGGATGTCTTTGTGACCTGTCACCCCGGCGATGCGGGCGAGCCGCTCATGAAACGGCAGCCGACGCTGATCGTCGAGGTGTTGTCGGACTCCACCGCCGCCTTTGACCGTGGCGCCAAATTCGCCCACTACCGGCAGCTCCCATCGCTCAAGGAGTATGTCCTGATCGAGACGGAACGCATGGCCATCGATGTTTTTCGGCGAGACGGCGACGGTCAGTGGGCATTTCATCCATTCAGCGCGGGACAGACACTGGATCTGGCATCGATCGACTTTCGCTGTCCCATGTCTGCCATTTACGAGGATGTGGTCTTCCCGGAGCCGACGCACAAATCGCCATAACCGATAGCCGGCAAAGATCACACCGAGATCCAATCCCTGGGACCACCGAAACCGCTGGCAAGGCTTACGATCCGGCTGCTTGCGGCGCTGCCGCTTCTTTCCCTCCACTCACGACGCGCACGCTCGGCGATCCGCCGAGCGTGCGCGTCGCTCGATCCGCCCTGAAAACGGATCGTTGCGTTCCCCAATCAATCGCCGACGGGCGGGGCCGGCGGGGCGCTCCGGTCCGAGCCTGGATGACGCATCGGACCCTCGGCGAGTCGGGTGCGCTGCTCAGGCGTCAGGATCTTGTCGATCTGCTCGCGGAGCTGGAAGCGGGCCGACTCCGGGTTTTTCTGTTGCGCCTCGAAGACGGCTTTGATCTTGCTGGCCTGGTCTTGCGTCAGGTCGAGCATCTTGGTCATGCGTGCCACGCGAAGGTCGAGGCGTTTTTGCTTCATGGCATCGCGCTTCGCCAGTTGCTCATCGGTGAGCACCGCGTCGATCTGCTTGCGACTCTCCGCCTGAAGCCGTTCCTGTTCCTTGCGCATGTTCTCCAAGATGCCGCGGACCTTGTCCTGCTGCGCATCGGTCAGTCCGAGTTCGTCCGCCAGTCGCTCGATCCGAGGCTCGGAGTCCATCCCGGGACCGGGGCCTTGGCCAGGTCCTGGTCCCGGGCCTGAGTCGGGGTCAGCGAACACGGCCGCCGCGCCGAGGAGCGAGGTGCAGATCAGCAATCCGAGGCCGATGGCGACACCCCTGAGCTGGCTATGAATAACGCGATTGTTCATCATCTGGTGTCTCTCCTAATTCAATCCCGTGGGTGGTCGATTCCCGAAGTCGCGCCGAGGGATGACGCTCTTCCGGAGTTTTCGAGGACGTGGGAGCCGCGCGACTCCAACGGCTGTTAGATTAGAGCGCGAGCGTGAATAGCGGGTGCAGTGAAAGCGCAAAGAATTGGGAATCGCCGCCCGCGCCGCAGCGGCCCTGCCCGGCTTATCCGCTAAAACCGGCTACGGATGTACTTGAGCGCCCGACTGATAGGCAGCTCGATGTTGGAGGGTCCGTTGCGGATGACAAAGAGCTCGCGGTGCTTGTCATCGCGCAGGATGGCCGGAGTGTCGGCGCGCTCGCACTCCACCGCGCCAATACGCAAGCCTTCCAGATCGAGCAGGACGAAACGAACCAGCCGAGCGTACTCGGGACCGAGATGCTGATTCAATAGATTCTTGAAGTGCAGGCGGCACTTGTCCTCATTCTCGAACTTGTCGGCGTCCAGTCCCAGGATGGCCCCGTCATCGGCGATACCCAGCAGAATGATGCCGCCCTCCGTGTTCAGAAAGGCCGTCACACCCTTCAACCAGGCGAGCTCGATCTCCTTGCCGGGGGTCTTGGTGTGGAGATTCATCCGCATCGTCGACTTGAACTCCAGGTGCAGCCCCTCCCCCGAGGCGATCAGCGACTTGATGTCCTGCTCCGGACTGTGTCGATCGACTGTCAGCTTTGGCAGATCGCGCAACTGGTGGCTGTACTTGCGCACAACCACCAGGGCCAGACCCAGGCTGGCGCCAAGGATCCCGATCGTGGTGATGAAGATGATATGCCAACGGCTCTGCAGAATGCTCAGGGTCGCGGAGACCGGCAGAGCGACGGCGACCCAGACGCCGCTCGGATCCTCTGTCAGCGGTCGGAAGCCGCCCCACCAGGACTGCCCACCACTGTGGAAGCGAACCAGATCCTCGCTCGGCTGCCCCGCCGCCTTCCAGGCTGCAACGGCGTCGAACTGGAGCGGACCGCCGAGCCGTTCCAGGGCGGAGAAAAAGCTGCCCCCAACCTGCTCGCCCGCCGCCGGATCGGGTGTCTCAGGCGGCACGAAGACCCCGCCGGAGCCACTGAAGAGGAAGCCCTGACCCTCGGTTGCGATGTCGAGTCGACCGATGGCGTCGAGGATGGTTTCGAGGGTGACATCAAGCGCCGTCACCCGCCCCTGGTCGCTCTGCTTCCAGGCGACCGCGGCGGTGACGCCAGGCACCCGGAGGGTGGCGAACACATAGGGCTGACTCCAGACCAGTTGCTCGGGATGCGCCAACGCCACGCTAAACCACGGCCGTTTGCGTGGGTCGTAGTCGGTCGTCTCCTCCTGGCTGTCGAGCCGCCGCATCTCGCCGTCCCAACGACTCGCGCGAATGCCCGCGCGCGTGCCCGGCTGGCGCAGCCGAGTCACCCAGGCATCGCCATCGCGCCTTAGGTAGTACTCGCGGCCATCCGCCGTGGCATCGATGACGCCAGCGATCTGGGTCATGTGGGCGAGCGTCGGGATCAGACGTTGATTCAGCGCCGACTCGTCCCCGGGCTCGATGCCCGAGCCGCGCAGACCGTCACGGATGATCAGCAACTGCTGCTGGACCGGCAGCAGCAGATTACGAACCTCGTCGCGCACCAGCATCGTCGCCGCCTCGATCCGATTGCCCGCCAGATCGTGCTTGATGTCGTCGATGAGAAGGACGTTGATCGTCGCCAGCAACCCGACGGTGAAGGCGACCAACAGGATCAGATCGCGCAGCAGGCGTGTGCGGACCGTGCCGGGCGTCAGATTGAACGGGGAGCGCGAAAGCATGGACCGGATTATACCCCCGCGTGGGATTTCGGCGGCGCTCAGGCCCCCGCCCCCGCGCTTTCCAGGCCGGAGGCGAGCTGATAGTATCCGCGACAATCGCTAGGGAGTTGTTCCTTATCCTGATAAGGCTATGTTTTTAATTTGTTTTATGCCGCGAGGCGAAGGAGAGCACGATGTCCGAGATTCTCTACGAAGCCAATCCGTCGTTCGTCCGGATGCGTCCTTTCGGAACCTTGCTGCTGATTCTGCTGATCCTCGGCGGCATCCTGCTCGCCGTGCTGGGTGACCGGCTTCTGCCGCCGGTCATCGTGAGTCAGATCGACAGCCGGATGCTGCAAATGATCGGCATCGCCGTTTTCGCGATCGCGACGCTCCAGCTCATGACTTGGTGGGTCTCGGCGCGCGCGGATCAACTGGTGATCACCGAGGACGAACTACTCTGGACCCACGGTCTACTCAGTAAGCAGTACACCGAGATCAACATGGCCTCCGTGCGCACGGTCCGCGTCTCCCAAACGCTGTTGCAGCGAATCATGGACGCTGGCGATATCACGGTTTTCACCTCGGGCGACAACCCGGAGCTGTTCGTGCGCGGCCTGCCGGCGCCCAGCGAGATCCGGGAGCTGGTCAAGGCCCATCCCCAGACGGGGGTCTGAGCGGAATGGCTGCCAACAAATCAGGCGATATCAAGCTGCTGGCAATCGCCTTGCTGGTAGCGGTGCTGGTGTTGGTCACGCTGATGGCCGTCCTGCTGCCGGCCACCGCGCCCGTCCTGGCGACGATGAACGATGGCATGGGCATCAAGGAAGCCGTGCCCTGGGGGTTCGGACTGACCGTCGGGCTGCTCGCGTTCTTCGCGCTGGTGGCGGGTGACGGGCTGATCGGCGAGCTCCAGTTCATGCTCGGTTCCTTCTTCTCGCTCTTCCTCATGCTGACCCTGCTGATCGCCTGGGTGTTCTGATGCCCGGCGTGGGGCGTCTGGACCTTCCGGACGGGCGCGCGATCGACTTCAAGCTGCGGCAGTCGAGCCGTGCGCGTTCCATCTGGTTACGGATCAACGGCCGCGATGGGCTGGTCGTGACCGTGCCCAAGGGCGTCTCCCAGCGCGAGGTCATGGCGCTGCTGACCCGCAAGGCCGAGTGGATCGCCAGACACTGGACCGCGCTCAACGGGATCAACCAGCGACACGCCGAGGCCGTGACCGCGCGACCCTTGGGATTCGATTTGCCCGCGCTGGGAGAGTCCTGGGAGGTCGAATACCGCGATACCCCCGGCTGCGCCGTGACGGCGCGAACCCCGCGGGCGGGCCTGATCCTGATCGCCGGCGCGGTCGCTGACCAGGCGGCCTGTCGCGCGGCCTTGCGCCGCTGGCTGATGCGGCACGCCGGGGCGGCGCTAGCGCCATTGCTCGACCAGCTCGCGCGCGAGACTGGGCTGGTTTACTCCAATCTTTCGGTGAGAAACCAGCGCGCCCGCTGGGGAAGCTGCACCCAGCAGGGTCGGATCAGCCTGAATTGCAAGCTGCTGTTCCTGCCACGCGCCCACCTCCGCTACGTCATGCTCCACGAACTCTGCCACACCCGCGAGCACAATCACTCCCAACGCTTTTGGGCGCTGGCGCGCCAGCACGAGCCGAACATCGCGACCATCCACCAGGAGATGCGGGATGCCTGGAAGCAGATCCCCGCCTGGGCCGACGCGGGATGATCCAAGGCACGGGCCTCGCCATCCGAAGAGAAAATGCGGCCAGCCGCCAGTTTTCAGCCCACCGCCGATTTCGACGCCAACGGCTCGATTCCAAAAATCCACGGGCTCGCGCTCATTCCAGGTGCTCGCCCTCAAGTGGGTGAGCCGACGCGAGAGCAGTTTCTATCCGCCCGATGTCGCGGCGGCTGGTGGATGCGCCCGGTACACCGTGAATATCACTTTGTCGAGACCCGGAAGGGCGAGCTTTTGTGGGTCTTCCACGATTGGGTGCGGCGATGCTCGCGAATAGCCGACTGAACTCGCCGGCGACTATTTAAAGCCGTCAACCACCCCGGTCACGAGTCCCGTGGCAAGCGCGTCGGACAGGGGAATCAGGAGAATTTCGTCGTTGGGTACGGACGCGGCGGCGATGGCCACCTCGGCGTCGATGCCCATCTCCCGCAGATAGCGGAAGGCGTCCGCGACATAGAGCTGTCCGCCCTCGTGGCTACTGAAGCGCTGCGGGACCTTGCTCTGGTGAATGCCGAGCTTGGCGGTGGGTGTCACATAGCGTTCGACCCCACCAGCGAGCACATCGACGCAGGCCGAGGCGCAATAGCCGTCGACGCCAGCCCTGAGTCCGTTTGCGCGCAGGTAGCGACCCAACTTACGGGCCTCATCGACGGATCCGCCTGGGCTGTTGATGACCAGCCCGATCGCCTTGCGGGCGCGCAGCTCGGCGATCGAGCGTTTGGCAAAACCCGGCGCCATCTCTACCCCATCGATCCGCAGCCAGACGGTCCGCAGCTTGCCGTCGGATTGGAAGCGCACCAGGGCGGAAACGACATCGGTCAGTTCTTCAAGACGCTGGCAGGCATCGACCGAGCGGACGACCAGCTCGGACGGACGATTGCGATAGTCCTGGATGAGCTGGTTGGCCCGCGCGACGATGGTCTTGACCGGAAATTTGTATCGATCGGCGGCAATGATGACGGTGGAGTCCGTCACCGCCACATCGCTGGCTTGACCGACGCGCAGCAGATGGCAGGAAGCGACGGTGGACAGCAGCGCGTCCCGATCCATCCCGGCCGGCAGCCTGGCCGAGCCCAACAATCCCCCCGCCTGGTCGCCGATCGTGCAGCCGGTGAGCGCCAGGAGGATCGCGAAAGCGGCACGGGCGACAGCCGACGCTGGCATCGTCGATCAGGTCCGAGTCTCGATCCCCTGCTCGCGCAGATAGGACTTGACGGCCTGGATCGGCACCTCGCGACGATGGAAGATACCGGCGGCCAGAGCGGCCTCGACCCCCGTCGCCGCGAACACCTCGGCAAAGTGCTCCACGCACCCGGCGCCGCTGGAGGCGATGACCGGGATGCCGACGGCGGCGCGCACCGCCCCGATCAGCTCCAGGTCGAATCCGGCCCCGGTCCCGTCCCGGTCGATCGAGTTCAGCAGGATCTCGCCGGCCCCCAGATCCTCGCAGGCACGCGCGAGTTCGACCACGTCGACATCCCGCCCCTCGCGACCACCCTTGACGGTGCATTGAAACCAGCAGTAACGCTCGCCGTTCGGACCTGGCGTGGCCGTCGCGACGGTCGGATGCCGGGTCTCGTCCGGCGAGGTCACGTAGGCGCGACGTGGATCGATCGAGATGACCACGGCTTGATTGCCATAGACGCGCGCGATCTGCTCGATAGCGGTGGTGCCGTCCTTCGCGCCCCCGCGCTCCAGATAGCCCTCGACCGCGTGAACAGCGTCCGAGCCGATGGAGATCTTGTCCGCCCCCGAACGGAAATATTCGTTGGCGACATCCAGCGCCGAGGAGTATTTGCCAGCGGCGTCGGTAAAGGCGCGGATTCCGCCGCCGATGGTGAGCGGCACGAAGACCTGCTCCGAGGTGCGTTTCAAGACCTCCAGCATGGGCTGATCGGAGAGCGGAAAGTCGCGAAAGCCAGTGATGTTGAGGAAGGTGATCTCGTCGGCGCCTTCCTCGAAATAGCGTTGGGCCAGTTCCACCGGCTTGCCCAGATTGCGCACCTCGCCATCCTCGCGCACGTCGTACTGATCGCCCTTGGTGACGACCAGATCGCCGGCATCGTTCGAGCGCACGTCCAGACAGGCGATGATGCGCTTGGCGAAGCGGGTGGGTTCGGTACGCGCCAACCAGCCGTCGGCCGGGCGCCCGCTCTCCTCGCCAGCCAGGAAATGGCGCAGCAGACGCAAGCCGGCGGCACCGCTCTTCTCGGGGTGGAACTGGACCGCGCAGACGCGCCCTTGCTGGACGGCGCTGAGGAAGGATTCGCCATAGTCCGTGGTCGCCAGACGCCAGTCGGCGTTCTCGGCGCTGGGCTCGGCGCGGTAGGAATGCACGAAGTAGAGCTTTTCGCCGGCATAGTCGGCAAACAGGGGCGAGTCACGCTCGACGCGCACGTCGTTCCAGCCCATGTGCGGGATCGAGAGCCCCGCTGCGTCGAAGCGCCGGATACGGCCTGGAATCAGGCCGAGCCCAGCCACGCCGGGCGACTCGTCGCTCCCCTCGAACAGGGTTTGCAGCCCGATACAGATCCCCAGGTAGGGCCGTCCGGCGGCGAGATACTCCTTGAGCGGCTCGACATAGCCCAGCCGATGCAACCGCTCCATCGCCGCGCCGAAAGCGCCGACCCCTGGAAAGATCAGGCGCTCGGCCTTGAGGATGTCCTCCGGACGTTCGATCTCCGTGAGCTGGAAGCCGAGTGCGTGGATGGCGTTGCGCAGGCTGCGAACATTGCCCGCGCCGTAGTCCAGGAGCGAAATCATAGGTCCAATCCGAGGGGGCAGAAGATGAGCTGGGCGTCCGGCGCGGCGTCCGGACACGGTGGCGCTATTCTAGCGCCAAGCGACGAATGGAATCAGTCTTTACCTGCGCGCGCGAGACCCTCGGCGAAGACCACCCGCTCCAGGGCCGATTCGAGCAGGGCGCGGGCACGCGCCGCGCGGGCATGCAGATCGGCATGGAGCGCCGCATCCCTGGCGCGGCGGATCTCGCACACCTGGCTATAGGACTCGAAAGCCGTCACGGCCAGGATCAGGTCGACCAGATGCCCCGCGCAGTCGCAGTCATCCGACGCCGAGGTGGCCGCGATCCGCGCGAGATCCGCGTCGGCGAAGCGGCGGGGCAACAAGGGGCCAGCCATCGCGTGATCGGAAGGTGCTTCCGGCGCCGTCGGAGACGGCGATGCCGAGGATAGGGACCGGCAGCAGCGGTAGAGTTCGTCGATGTCCACGGGCGCCCGCAGAAGCCTCAGCCGAACGGACGCGAGCCGCCGCAAAGCCGATCGGCTGGCGAAGCCATAGACCACAATGGCCCGCGCCGCCCGCGCGTGGTTGAGCAAGGGGCCGATCTCGTCCACCTGATCGACCTGCAGGATCGGAAATTCGAGCACGACCACATCTGGCGGAGGGTCGAATGAAGCCGCCAGGAAGGTCTCGCGGGTCGGAAAGCAGCCGATGAGGTCGATCCCATCCAGAGGACCTGTCTCGTGGCCCAGACGATTGGCGAGATAAGCGCCACAGACCGCGACCCGGCAGGGTCGCGCGACCGCGGATGACCGCTCGGAAAGCTCCGCGCCGCGCATCCGCTCGCGCAGCCCCGCCAGCGCTAGATTCGCCACGCTGCTGATGGCGTCTCCGCGATCGACCAGACGCTTGATCAAGATCAGACGCCCCACCTCCTCCGCCGCGTAAAGACGCGTGCCGGCCTCCGAGCGAATGGGGGTAACGGCGTGATAGCGACGCTCCCACACCCGCAAGGTATCCGCCGGAACACCCGTCAAGCGAGACACAGCGCCAATTCGGTAGGTCTGTCCGGGGACGGTGGGATCCTGATCGGTCAAGGGCCTCTCCTCGATGTTGGGACGCGCCGATTATCCACTTGGCGTGGCGGACGCGACACCCGCCTCGTCAATTCGGAATAACGGCAATTCCACCATGTGTGCCGAGTCGCATTCACCGTGACTCTCAAACATCACATCCCTGTGACAGGCGGCACACCGCACCTGAGACGAGTCCAGTACGGACCTTTTCTCAAGTGACTGTTTTATCGTGATTCTCAATATGGCATCACAATTGCTGAATCAAAGTGTTGCAAAGAGGATCGCGCCATGTTCAATATTCACTATTCCATTCCCGCCCTCATCGGAACACTACTTCTCTCCGCCACGGCCCCAGCGGCGACTTTCGAGGTCTTCACTGACCGCGAATCATGGGAATCGAGCATCACGAATACGCTCACCGAGGACTTTTCAGACGACAGGCCAACGGCTGGTCTGAGCATCACGAGCGACTTTGGAACCGTCGCCGATGGCAAATGGAACGACATCCTGACCAAGGGCACGCGCTCGACGAACAGCTCCACCACCGTATTCAATTTCTCCAGCGGATCGAACAATTTCGGAGCCTTTTTCGATCTTCTGCCCGCGAGCAAGGGAACGGGGATCAAGCTGACTTTCTTGAACGGGAACGAGGAGGTTTTCTCCGGTGAACTGCCCGATGTGGACACGGGGTTCTGGGGGCTCGCCTCGGACACGCCCTTTACCCAGGTCATCTTGAGCCATGGCTCTGCTTATTTCGCCACCAAGGAGACTTACCAACTGGACGACCTCTCGTATGGCGGCTCCAACACCCTCGCTCGGCAAATGAGCACGCCCGCGGTCGTTCCCCTGCCAGCCTCGATCTGGATGTTTACCTCGGCCTTGCTGGGCGTGGCCGTTGCGCGCCGGGGGCGCCCAGTCTTCACCGTCTAGGGCGGCGGCCTCCGGCCTCGCGCGCAGGGGGAGCCCGGCGCCGTCTTGAATTTGTCATGCCCGCCGAGCCCGCCATGCAGTAGGATTGTGTTCCCGCTGGGCTGCGTTGCGCCCGTTTCGAATCATGCCGGCCGATGCCATGAAAACCATGCCCTTGCCAACTGCCTTCCGCCGCCTTTGCCTTCTCGTGCCGGCTCTTCTCATGGCCATCGGCACCGCCTGCCAAGCCGAGGAGCAGGTGCATCTCTACAACTGGAACGACTACTTCGCCGAGGACACCCTGTCCGGTTTTCAGGACAAAACCGGCATCCGCCCGGTGCTGGATGTCTACGACGCCAACGAAGTTCTGGAAGCCAAGCTCTTCGCTGGCGGCAGCGGATACGATCTCGTCTTTCCCACCGCCCGTCCCTTCGCGGCCAGACACATCAAGGCGGGGCTCTATCAGCCGCTCGACAAAGCGAAGCTGCCGGGCCTGGGTAAGCTGGATCCCGACATCATGGCGAGCCTCGCCGTCGTCGACCCCGGTAACGCCTATCTGGTGCCCTACATGTGGGGGACCACCGGCCTCGGGATGAATCTCGACAAAATCAAGGCCACGCTGGGGGCGGATGCCGCGCTGGATAGCTGGGCCTTGATCTTCGACCCCGCCAAGGCCGCCAAGCTCGCCGGCTGCGGCATCAGTCTGCTGGACGACCCCGCCGAGGTCTTCTCGGCCGCGCTCGCCTATCTGGGCAAGGATCCCAACAGCCTCGCCCAGGCCGATCTCGACGCGGCAGCCGAGCTTGATCAAGGCCGTGCATCCCTACATCCGCTATTTCCATTCATCGCAGTACATCAGCGACCTCGCCAATGGCGATCTCTGCGTGGCGCACGGCTATTCGGGCGACGTGCTGCAGGCCAGGGAGCGCGCCGATGAGGCGGGCAAGGGGGTCAAGGTGGCCTACCGCATCCCGCGCGAGGGCGCGGCCCTCTGGACCGATGTCATGGCCATCCCCAAGGACGCCCCAAATCCGCAAGCCGCGCATGCCTTCATCGCCTACCTGCTCGATCCGGCGGTGATTGCAAAGGCATCCGACTTCGTCTACTACGCCAACCCCAATCTGGCCGCGACACCGCTGATCAAGGCGGCGTTGCGCGACGACCCCGAGATCTATCCGCCAGCGAACCTCAAGGCCCGCCTTTTCGTCCCGAGCGAGCGCAGCGACCGCGAGATCCGGACCCTGAACCGGCTGTGGACGCGGCTGAAAGCCGACCGCTGAACGCACCCGATCCCAGCGAATCGATGGCCATCGCAACCGATCGGCGCCTGCTGGAACCCTGGCAGGATCCCAAGGCGGCTCCCTACGTGCGCATCGAGCGCGTCACCAAGAAATTCGGTGACGTCTATGCCGTCGATGACGTCAGCCTCAACATCTTCCAGGGCGAGTTCTTCTCGCTCCTGGGAAGCTCCGGCTGCGGCAAGTCGACCCTGCTGCGCTTGCTCGCGGGACTCGAACATCCGACGACCGGGCGGATCCATATCGACGGCGTCGATGTCACGGACGTCCCGCGCCTACTCGCGTCCGGTCAACATGATGTTCCAGTCCTACGCGCTCTTTCCGCACATGTCCGTGGAGCAGAACGTGGAGTTCGGGCTCAAGCAGGACCGGATGCCGCGCAAGGAGCGCGCCGAGCGGGTCGGGGAGATGCTCGATCTGCTCAAGATCGGCGAGCTGCGCAAGCGCCGGCCCGATCAGATCTCCGGCGGCCAGCGCCAGCGCGTCGCCCTGGCGCGCAGCCTCGCGAAGCATCCGAAGCTGCTGTTGCTGGACGAGCCGCTCGGGGCGCTCGACAAACGCTTGCGCGAGAACACCCAGTTCGAGCTGGTCAATCTCCAGGAACGCCTCGGCATCACCTTCGTCACCGTCACCCACGATCAGGAAGAGGCCATGACCATGTCCACCCGCATCGCGGTGATGGACGCCGGCCAGATCATGCAGGTGGACACCCCGACCGCCATCTATGAGTTCCCGACCTGTCGCCTGGTCGCCGAGTTCATCGGCTCCGTGAACCTCTTCGAGGGCAAGGTGGTGGAAAGCCTCGGCGACCAGATCCTGATCGAGGCGAGCTTCGGCGGGGCCATCCGGATGCGGAGCTTCCAGCCGCATCCCGTCGGCACCCCGGTGTCGGTCGCGATCCGGCCGGAGAAGATGCGGCTTTGCGAGCATTTCCGCCCCGATGCCCCCAACCAGCTCAAAGGGGTCGTCGAGGATATCGCCTACTGGGCGATGTCTCCATCTACCGGATTCGGGTCGATGGAGCCCTGTTGGTCGAGATGACGCTGACCAATATCCAACCCCGCACCGAGCAGGCCCTGACCTGGGGCCAAGAGGTCGCGATCGAATGGTCGCCGACCAGCGGCGTGGTGTTGACCGAATAGCGACCGCCGCATCGCGGCCGCGGGAGAGAGCATGGGCGCCATCCGACTCCATCCGACCTCGGGCTCTCACCGGCTGAGCCGACTGGTCAACATCGGCATCCCCTATCTATGGCTGGGGCTGTTCTTCCTGTTGCCGTTCGTGATCGTGCTGCGGATCAGCCTGGCCGAGCCGGCATTGGCCCAGCCGCCCTACACCCCGCTGCTGGAATGGGTCGAAGATGGCATCCTGCGCATCCAGCTCAATCTCCAGAACTTTCTCTGATCTGGCAGGACGACATCTATCTCGCGGCCTTCCTGAACTCGCTCTGGGTCGCCTTCATCGGCACCCTGTTCTGCCTGCTCCTGGGCTATCCCATGGCCTACGCCATCGCCACCGCGCCCGAGCGCCGCCGGGCGCCGCTGCTGATGCTGATCATCCTGCCCTTCTGGACCTCTTTCCTGATCCGGGTCTACGCCTGGATCGGCATCCTCAACGCCAATGGACTCCTGAACAGCTTCCTGCTGTGGCTCGGCGTCATCGACGAACCGTTGCGGATCCTCCACACCCAGACGGCGGTCTACATCGGCGTGGTCTACTCCTATCTGCCCTTCATGATCCTGCCGCTCTACGCCAATCTGACCCGGCTCGACCCGACCTTGCTCGAAGCCGCGGCGGATCTCGGCTGCCGCCCATTCCGGGCCTTCCTGCGGGTGACCCTGCCGCTGTCGATGAGCGGGATCATCGCGGGCAGCATGCTGGTCTTTATCCCGGTCGTCGGGGAGTTCGTGATCCCGGATCTGCTCGGCAGTCCGGGGAGCCTGATGGTCGGCAAGCTGTTGTGGACGGAATTCTTCTCGAACCAGGATTGGCCGCTGGCCTCGGCGCTGGCGATCGTGCTGCTGGCGTTGCTGGTGGTTCCCTTCGTGCTCATGCAGCGCCTGCAGCAAGACGCCGACGAGGCCCACCCATGAGGCGACGGTCCTGGCCGCTGCTCGGCATCCTGGCGTTCGGCTACGCCTTCCTCTACGTGCCGATCCTGCTGCTGATGCTCTATTCCTTCAACGAATCGCGGCTGGTGACCGTCTGGTCGGGCTTCTCGGTCAAGTGGTATGGCGAGCTGGCGCACAATCGGCAACTGCTTGACGCCGCCTGGTTGAGCATCCGGATCGCCGCCACCAACGCCACGGTCGCGGTCATCCTGGGCACCCTCGCGGCCAACGCGCTGGTCCGTCACGGTCGCTTCCGTGGCCGCACCGGCCTGGAACTGCTGCTCACCGCGCCGCTGGTGATGCCGGACGTCATCATCGGCCTGTCGCTGCTGCTGCTCTTCGTCGCCCTGCGACAGACGATCGGCTGGCCGGACGGACGCGGCTTCCTCACCATCACCATCGCCCACATCACCTTCAGTCTCGCCTATGTCGCGGTCGTGGTGCGCTCCCGACTCGCGCGGATGGACGCCTCGCTCGAAGAGGCGGCGATGGATCTGGGGGCGCGTCCCTTGGGCGTCTACCTGCACATCACCCTGCCGCTGATCGCGCCGGCCCTGCTCTCCGGCTGGCTGCTCGCCTTCACCCTCTCGCTCGACGACCTGGTCATCGCCAGCTTCGTCGCCGGGCCTGGGTCGACCACGCTACCGATGGTGATCTACTCCAGCGTCCGCATGGGCGTCTCGCCCCAGATCAACGCGCTGGCGACTATCATCGTCGCCATCGTCGCGCTGGCGGTCTTCATCGCCGGTCTCTCGATGCAAAGACGGCGTTGACCCTTACCGCCGCCCGCCAAGGGGACTCGGCGGAGCGAAATCGCCGATCAGGATTTCGCGAATATCCTCGCCAACCAGCCCTTACGCGCGTTGCGCGTCTTCTTTCGCCCGACTTGCGAGCCAAGGGCTGGCGGAGGCGGCACGGCCGACGGCTCCAGGTTCTCGATGATCGCCCGGGTTCGGCCTTCGACCAACAGCTCGGCCTCGGCCGCCCCCAGCCAGCGCTCCGCCGCTTGGCGTCCCTCGGCCAGGAGCGGCGGGCGATGACGGGGTTCGTGCGCGTCCGTTGCGAGGATGTGCACGAAACCCTCATCCAGGAAACGTTCCGACCAGTATTTCGGCCGCCGACCGAAGCGCCCGGTCACGGCGCCCGAGGTGAGCTGAATCCAGGCGCCGCCGCGCGCTGCCTCCGCGAACCACTCATAGTGCTCATCATCGAGCCAGGTCAGGCGTTCCGGATGGGTGATGACTGGGACATAGCCAGCCGCCAGGACGTCGAAAATCAGTGGTTTGAAACCGACGGGAACCGTGTGGTGGGGCGGCTCGAACAGGAAGTAGCGCGAGCCGTGGAGCGTCAGCATCCGCCCCGAGCGAAGGCCCTGGAGCAGTTCCGGGACGATCTGGATATCGGCCCCGGAGGTGATTTCGAGCGGGATATCGGCCTCGCTCAAACCGCTCCGCAGCGTCTCGACATGGGCCTTGATTTGGTCGCCGGTGTTGTCGAACAAGCCTGGGTAGATATGCGGGGTGCAGGCGGTCATGGTGATGCCATCGGCGACCGCGATACGCGCCATGTCGAGCGCCATGTCCAAATCAATGGCACCATCGTCGATGCCGGGTAACAGATGGCAATGCAGGTCAATCATTACGGCCCTTACAACGTCTGTCGGGGGAGCGGCATTTGAACCTCACTCGTTGCCAAGTTTCCCTTGGAGACACCCTCCACGAAGCTCCGCTTCGAGTGTCGGCTGGATATCGGGTAAGCATCGCTTCTGAGTTCAGGTTCCCAAGCAGAGAGACTGTGAAAGCATTCACTTCCACCATCCAATGGCGGTCTTTCGTAGGCTGGGATGAGCTTGCGAATCCCAGCATTTCAGCCGCTGACGCAGCGACCAATGCTGGGTTTCGTTCCTCAGCCTACGAAGAATTCTTGCCCAATCTCAGAGCTTGGGAACCAATACGGCCATTTCGGACCTAATTCGATCCTTTAGCCCGCCTTCAGCGCCGCATGCGCCGCCGCCAGCCGCGCGACCGGAACGCGCGGACCCGAGCAGCTCACATAGTCGAGCCCCGCCCGGTGGCAGAATTCGATAGACGCCGGATGGCCGCCGTGCTCGCCGCAGATGCCGACATGCAGGTCCGGCTTGACCGAGCGCCCCCAGTCCACCGCCAACTGCATCAGCTTGCCGACGCCCTTGACGTCCAGGACGTCGAAGGGGTTGTCCTGCAGGATGCCCGACTGGTTGTAGAGCGGCAGGAACTTGTTCTCGGCATCCTCGCGCGAGAAGGAGAAGGTCGCCTGGGTCAGGTCATTGGTGCCGAAGGAGAAGAACTCCGCCTCCTCGGCCAGCGACTCGGCGCGCATGCAGGCCCGCACCACCTCGATCATGGTGCCGAACTTGAAGCTCACCGGCTTGCCGTAACGCTCGGCGACCTCGGCGTGGATGGTGTCGACGAAGGTCTTGACCATGCGCAGTTCCTGCGCCGTGCAGACCTGGGGCACCTTGATCTGCGGATGGACCACGATCCCGGCCTTGGCGCATTCCGCCGCCGCCTCCAGGATTGCCCGCATCTGCATCTGATAGATCTCGGGGAAGGTGATGCCGAGCCGCACGCCGCGATGCCCGAGCATGGGGTTGGTCTCGTAGAGCGCCCGCACCTTCTTGAGCATCGCCTCCTTCTTGGCGATGACATCCTCCACGACGGTCGGATCGACCAGGCGCCGCGCGGTGTCGATATCGCGGCGCAGACTCTCGGAGGCATGCAGCAGCCCCATGGCACCAGCCAGGACGGTCACGCCGCGCGCGTTCTGGGCGAGGATGCGCAGCTCTGACAGCTCGCGCTCAAGCACCTGCTCGTCGGGCAGGAACTCGTGGATCGGCGGATCGAGCAGGCGAATGGTCACCGGATATGGCGACATCACCTCGAACAGCTCGCGGAAGTCCTTGCGCTGGAGCGGCAGCAGCTTGTCGAGCGCGGCCTGACGCTGCTCGGGCGTATCGGCGACGATCATCTCGATGACGATCGGCAGGCGCTCGACGTCGTTGAACATGCGCTCGGTGCGCGCCAGACCGATGCCGACCGCGCCATAGGTGCGCGCGCGGCGGGCATCGTCCGGCGTGTCGGCATTGGCCATGACCTTGAGCCGCGCCCGCTCGTCCGCCCAGCCCAGCAGGGTGTTCAAGCTCGGGCGTGAAATCCGGCTCCACCGTCGGAATGGCGCCGAGATAGACCTTGCCCGAGGTGCCGTCGATGGTGATGACGTCGCCTTCCTTGAAGCTGGTCGAGACCGACCCGCGCCTCGCGGCGGTTGACATCGACGCTGATGCCCTCGGCGCCGGCGACGCAGGGCTTGCCCATGCCGCGCGCGACCACCGCCGCGTGCGAGGTCTTGCCGCCGCGCGAGGTCAGGATGCCCTCGGAGGCGAAGAAGCCGTGGATGTCCTCCGGCTTGGTCTCCTCGCGCACCAGGATGACCTTGTTGCCCTGTTCCTTGCCCAACTGCTCGGCGCGGTCGGCGTCGAAGACCGCGATGCCGGAGGCCGCGCCTGGCGAGGCCGGCAGACCCTGCGCCACCGCTTCGGCCTTGACTGTCGGATCCAGACGCGGGAAGAGCATCTGCTCCAGCGACTCGGGCGCGATGCGCAGCAGCGCCTGCTCCTTGGTGATCAGCCCCTCGCGCACCATCTCGACCGAGGTGCGCACCATCGCCACCGTGTTCATCTTGCCGTTGCGGGTCTGGAGACAATAGAGCTGACCGCGCTCGATGGTGAACTCGAAGTCCTGGATCTCGCAGTAGTGGTTCTCCAGCTTGTCGCGCAGTTCGTCGAGCTGGGAGGCCATCTCCGGGCATCTCGACCTTGCCAGCTGGTCGATCGGCTTGGGCGTGCGGATGCCGGCGACCACGTCCTCGCCCTGGGCATTGACCAGATACTCGCCGTAGAGCTTGTTCTCGCCGGTGGCGGGGTTGCGGGTGAAGGCCACGCCGGTGGCGGAGTCATCGCCCCGGTTGCCGAACACCATGGTCACGACATTGACCGCCGTGCCGTTGGCCATGTCGGGGGTGATGTGGAACTGGCGGCGGTAGTCGACCGCGCGCTTGCCGCCCCAGGAGTTGAAGACCGCCTTGATGGCGATCTCCAGTTGGCGATAGGGATCGGACGGGAAGGGATGGCCGGTGGCGGCCTCGACCACCGCCAGGAACCGCTCGCTGACCTCTTTCAGGTCGTTGGCCGAGAGATCCACGTCCTGCTTGACGTGGGCGGCATGCTTGATCGCCTCGAACTCCTTGTCGAAGGCCTCGTCCGGCACCCCGAGCGCGACCTTGCCGAAGAGCTGGATGAAGCGCCGATAGGCGTCATAACCGAAGCGGGCGTCGCCGGTGGCGCGGATCACCCCTTGCAGGGTCTCCGCGTTCAGACCGAGATTGAGGATGGTGTCCATCATGCCCGGCATCGACATGGCCGAACCCGAGCGCACCGAAACCAGCAGCGGGTTCTCGGAGTCGCCGAAGCCCTTGCCGGTCTTCTGCTCCAGGGCGCGCATCTGCGCATGCACATCGTCCATCAGCCCGGCGGGCAGGGCATGGTCGGGCGCGGCCAGATACTCCAGACAGGCGGCGGTCGAGATCACGAAACCGGGCGGCACGTTCAGCCCGATCTGGGTCATCTCGCACAGATTGGCGCCCTTGCCGCCCAGTAGATGCTTATTCTTACCGTCTCCGTCCTCAAAGGCGAATACGTGCTTGGTGGTGGTATCCATCGTTTCGATCGGCCTCTCTCGTCAGTTGTGGTAATGGGGCATTCGGCTCCGGCGAAGCGCTGACTCGCCAACTCCGCGAGGATCGCTATTCTGTCACTTTGAGGTCGATCGATGGAGAAAAACGGCGATTCCTTTCCCACGTCCCGAGGCGTCAGCGGCGAACCGCCAAGCGGCTGTTCGTGGGGTATCAAGGCCCCTATGGCCTGGTGCAGCGGTTTGTGAGGCACTGGAAGGTGATCCGCGCGCGTGTGGCCACCTGTCGCGGTGTCCGGTGCTGACACGCCAGTGCCTCCGACTCGGTGCGCTCGCGCTCGATGAGGTCAAGAAATCGGGGTACAGCGTGGCTTTGGGTCAACGGCTCAAATCAGGCGAGACGTGCAGCAGGCCCTGGACAGCGACGACAGGGCATTCGGACGTCCACACGAGACTGCTAGGTCTTTCCCGAGAGACTTGGCCAGGCGGCCATCAGATAAACGGCCATGGACCAGAGCGTCAGCGTGGCCGCGACATAGACGAGCGCGACGCCGATGTCATAGACCCAGGGTCCGAACACCGAGTCGCGGAGGATCAGCAGCACGATCGAAATCATCTGCGCCGTCGTCTTGACCTTGCCGAGGTTGGAGACCGCCACGGCGGCGCGGGCGCCGATCTCGGCCATCCACTCACGCAGCGCGGAGACGGTAATCTCGCGACCGATGATCACCATCACGGGCAGCGCGATGAGTACGCGGGGATCCGCCTGCAGCAGCACCACCAGGGCGACCGCCACCATCAACTTGTCGGCGACCGGATCGAGAAAGGCGCCGAGGGGAGAGGTCTGCCCCCAACGACGAGCCAGATAACCATCGAGCAAATCGGTCAGGGCCGCGACGCCGAAGACAGCGGCGGCCAAATAAGGCGCCCAGGATCGGTCAAGGTAGAAGATGACCACGAAGATCGGGATCAGGACGATGCGCAGCATCGTCAGAATGTTCGGCAGGTTCCACATCACGTCAAGATCCCGAGACGTCTCGATGAAAGGCATCATAGATTTGCTGGGCCAACTGCCGGCTGATGCCATCAACCCCGGCGATATCCTCGACCCCGGCGCGCACCAAGCCCTGCAGCCCCCCAAGCTGTTTCAGCAGACGCTGACGGCGCTTGGGTCCAACTCCGCTGATTTCTTCCAGCGCTGACGTCGTTCGGGCCTTGGCGCGACGCTGGCGATGACCAGTGATCGCAAAGCGGTGGGCTTCGTCGCGAATCTGCTCGATCAGATGCATTCCCGGCGAATCGCTCGGCAGTATAACGGGCACCTCTTGACCCAACAACCAGAGCTGTTCCGTCCCTGGTCGCCGATCCGGCCCCTTGGACACGCCGACCAGGCGCAGACCGCTGATCCCCAACTCCTGCAAGGCATCCCCCACGGCGCCGAGTTGGCCGCGCCCGCCATCGATGAAGAGGATGTCCGGAATCGGATACTCCCCCTGTTTGACCCGCGTATAGCGACGGGTCAGGGCCTGATGCATCGCGGCATAGTCATCGCCCGGCGTGATGCCCTCGATATTGAAGCGTCGGTAATCGGACTTGCGCGGCCCCTCGCCATCGAACACCACGCAGGAGGCGACCGTCCGCTCGCCCTGGGTATGGCTGATGTCGAAACACTCCATCCGCCCCGGCAGCTCTTCCAGGTCGAGCGCATCGCGCAGGACCTCCAGCCGGCGCGCGTAGCCGGCCTGACTCCCCAGCCGCGACTTGAGCGCAACCTGGGCATTGCCCCGCGCCATCTCCAGCCAGCGGGCGCGCTCGACGCGGACATTGGTTCGGATCTGGACCCGCCGCCCGGCGCGCTCGCTGAAGGCATCCTGCAGCAGCCCGACATCCTCCGGCTCCACGCTCACGATCAGCTCGGGCGGGATCTCCTTGTCGGCATAGAACTGCGCCAGAAATCCGGCCAGCAAGGTCGGCTCATCCGTATCGGCTGGCGCCTGCGGGAAAAAGCCCTTATTACCGAGATTGCGCCCGCCCCGGATGAAGAAGACCTGCACGCAGTTGACCCCGGCCTCCTGGGCACAGGCGACGATATCCAGATCGCCGCCCTCCCCGCTCACGTACTGGCGCTGTTGGATCCGCCGCAAGGTCGCGATCTGATCGCGCAGCACCGCCGCGCGCTCGAATGCCAGCGCGGCGGCCGCCGCTTCCATGCCGGCGACCAGCTCATCCACCACCTCGTCCGTCCGCCCATCGAGGAATTTGATGCTGTGGGCGACGTCTTCCGCATAGTGCTCCGGACTGATCAGCCCCACGCAGGGTCCGCTGCATCGTTTGATCTGATATTGCAGACAGGGACGTGAGCGGTTGCGGAAGAAGCCATCCTCGCACTGCCGAACCGGGAAGAGCTTCTGGAGCAGTTGCAGGGTCTCGCGCACCGCCCAGGCGCTGGGATAGGGTCCGAACAGACGCCCCGCCGTCTTGCGCGAGCCACGATAGAAGGCCAGGCGCGGAAAGGCGTCCTGAGTGGTGAGATGGATGTAGGGATAGCTCTTGTCGTCGCGCAGCACCACGTTGAAGCGGGGTCGCAGCGACTTGATGAGATTGCTCTCCAGCAGGAGCGCCTCGCCCTCGGTGCGAGTGACGGTCACCTCGATGTCCGCGATCTGACTCACCATGAGCTGAAGGCGGCTGTTCAGCGAGCGGCTGAAATAGCTGGCGACGCGGCGTTTGAGGCTCTTGGCCTTGCCGACATAGAGCACTGTCCCAGCGGCATCCAGCATTCGGTAGACGCCAGGACTCTGAGGCATGCCCTTGAGGAGCTGACGGGGATCCGAGTCGGTCATGTCGCTGATCGAGGAGGTTGCTCGGGCGCCTCGCGGGGCGCTCGGCGAGCTGCGGGGCGCGCTAGTCGGACGGAGCGGGCCAGCACTCGGCTAACCTGCCAACGCCAGTCAAGGCTGGGTTGAGCTTGCGAATCGCAGCATTTCGGCTGGCTTGGCGTTGGCCCGAAGTCCAAACGCGGGAACCCGCCACGCGGGCGGGTCCGTATCAATGGTGAGCGATTTCCTTCTCGGTGAAGAGATAGTCCCTGAGCTCCTTGTCGAAACTCGGATCCTTGCGGCGGATCCACTCCAGAACCATGGCGGCGTGCTCTTTCTCCTCGTCGCGGTTGTGGGCGAGGATCGCCCTCAGATCCGCGTCCTTGCAGGCGTCGACTCGCTGGTTGTACCAGTCGACCGCCTCCAGCTCTTCCATGAGTGAGACGATGGCGCGGTGCATGTCGCGCGTGGCGTCGGACAGCTCGGCGACCGGCTCGTGGTAGCCCTCGTTCGACATAGTGATATCTCCGGGATTCAAGGGTCATGTCATCGAGACGCCAGACACCCGGCGTCGTGTGCCATTGTCAAGTGGCCGGGACGGGATGACAACCAAGATTATCAAGCGGGCCAGCCTCCGGCCCCGGCGGCTCAGCGGCCGTGATGGCGCAGGGTCTCGATGAGGATCTCGCGGTTGCGGTAGCGGACATCCTGTCCGAGTGCCACATAGATCACCTGCTCGGCGATGTTGGTGGCGTGATTGCCGATGCGCTCCAGGGCATGAGCGCAGGTGAGCAGACAGACGGTCCGCGGCGGCGTCAGTCCCTCCCGATCCTGCTCGCCGAGGAGTTTGCGCGCCGCATTGGAGGCCGCGTAGAGGTCCGACTCATCCTCGAAGATCCCCAGCGCGAGCGCCACATCGAAGCCGGCGACCGCCTGGATACTGCGTTCGAACAGGCAGCAGGCTTTTTCATCCAGCCGACGCAACGCCTCCTTCAAGTCGTCCGACAGACATCCGGAATCGGTGGTCAATTCCTTCAACTCCAACGCCTGGCGCGCGATCCGCACCGCCTTGTCCCCCGCGCGCTCCACGTCGTCGGCGATCTTGGACAAGGCCAGCACGATGCGCAGATCGACCGCCGTGGGCTGGCGGCGCACGATCACCCGAAAAACCTCCTCATCGGCGTCCAACGACAGAAAATCGATCTGGGGTTCGCGGTCGAGCACCCGGTAGGCTTGGCTGTCCTCGCGCTCCACCAAGGCCAGAACCGCCGCCTGGGTCTGCTCGACCACGCGCTCGCCCATCTCCAGGATGATGCCGCGCAGCTTGGCGAGCTCCTGGTCATAGCGGCGCACGGTGTGGCCGCTGGCCAGATCGATGGCGGGCTTGGGGGTGAGGTCTGTCATCAACCGAATCGCCCGGTGATGTAGTCCTCGGTCAGTTTGTGCTGAGGATTGGTGAAGATCTGATTGGTCTCGCCGACCTCGATCAGATCGCCCAGGTGGAAATAGGCGGTGCGCTGGGAGACGCGCGCGGCCTGCTGCATGGAGTGGGTGACGATGGCGATGCTGTAGTTGGCGCGCAGCTCGTCGATCAGCTCCTCGATGATGGCGGTGGCGATGGGATCGAGCGCCGAGCAGGGCTCGTCCATGAGGATGACCTCGGGCGAGACCGCGATGGTGCGGGCGATGCAGAGGCGCTGCTGCTGGCCGCCGGAGAGCCCGGTGCCGGGCTGGTCGAGGCGGTCCTTGACCTCGTTCCAGAGCCCGGCCTTGCGCAGACTGCTCTCGACCAGTTCGTCGAGTTCGGCCTTGGTGTTGGTCAGACCGTGGATGCGCGGGCCGTAGGCGACGTTTTCATAGATCGACTTGGGAAAGGGATTGGGCTTCTGGAACACCATGCCGACCTGGGCGCGCAGCGGCACCGGGTCGAGCCCCTTGTCGTAGATCTCCTGGCCGTCGAGCTGGATCGAACCCGTCACCCGGCAGCCGACGATGGTGTCGTTCATGCGGTTGAGACAGCGCAGGAAGGTCGACTTGCCGCAGCCCGAGGGGCCGATCATGGAGACCACCTCGTTCTTGCCGATGTCGAGATTGACCCCTTTGATGGCCTGTTTACTGCCATACCAGACATCGACGTCGCGGCAGGTCATGCGCGGGTCGGCGGCGGTGAAGTCGCCGACCGTGGTCCGGGAATGCCGCGAGTTCGCCAGTTCGGCGGCACTCATCGCGCCAGTCGTTTTGTCCATTACTTCAACCATGGTGTTCATTGTTCATTCAAGCCTCGAAATGGGTGCCCGCTGTGGGAGAAGCGCGAAGGGTTTCCCCGTGCTCGACCCATCCTCGACCGCCTGACCAGTAGGGTACGCATTGCGTACCCTACCAGCGGCGCTCGAAGCGGCGGCGCAGCAGGACCGCGGCCAGATTCATCAGAAAGAGAAACGCCAGCAGCACGATGATCGCCGCCGAGGTGCGCTCGACGAAGCCGCGCTCGGGGCTGTCGGCCCAGAGATAGATCTGCACCGGCAGCACCGTGGAGGGATCGTTGAAGCCGCTCGGCACGTCGACGATGAAGGCGATCATGCCGATCATCAGCAGCGGCGCGGTCTCCCCGAGCGCGCGCGCCATGCCGATGATGGCGCCGGTGAGCATGCCGGGCATGGCCAGCGGCAGCACATGATGGAACTGCGTCTGCAACGGCGAGGCGCCGACCCCGAGCGCGGCCTCGCGGATCGAGGGCGGGACGGATTTGAGCGCGACGCGGCTGGCGATGATGATGGTCGGCAGGGTCATGAGCGTCATCACCAGCGCCGCGACCAGCGGGGTGGAGCGCTGCACGCCGAAAAAGCCGATGAAGACCGCCAGCCCGAGCAGACCGAAGACGATCGAGGGCACGGCGGCGAGGTTGTTGACGTTGACCTCGATGAAGTCGGTCCAGCGGTTCTTGGGCGCGAACTCCTCCAGATAGAGCGCGGCGCCGACGCCGATCGGAAAGGACAGGATCAGGGTCAGCAGCAGGGTGTAGAAGGAGCCCATCAAGCGCCCCGGCGATGCCGGCCAGCTCGGGCTCGCGCGAGGTGCCGTGGGTGAAGAAGATGGTGTTGAAGCGCTTTTCGATCCGCCCCTGCGCCTCCAGCCGCTCGACCCAGCCGAGCACCTGGTCCTTCACCCGCCGCTCGCCCTCGGCGGCGTCGCGGTCGATGTAGCCCTTCATCAGCATGTCGATATCGGTCCCGGCCAGCACCCAAAGTTCCTGGGTGGTGCCGATCAGGCTGGGATCGGCCATCACCCGCTCGCGCAGCAGGTCGGGGGCGCCGACGCTGACCAGCGTGTTGAGCTGGCGCAGATCGCGGCGCTCGGTCACGCTCCGGGAAGTTCTGGCGCAGCGCGGCGCGGATCGGGGCCATGTAGTCGGCGGCGGCGAGCGTTTGCGGCTCGCGCGTGCCGCTCGGGTCGATCGCCTCGGCGCTCAGGGTGACGGGCAGACGGATGTAGGTCTGCGCAAAGGCGGTGTAGCCCTTGCCGATGATGTCGGCGAACAGCAGCACCACGAAGGCCAGACCGAGTGCGACGGCGACCGCGCCGACCCGTTGGAAGCGCCGCTCCTGGGCATAGCGCCGCTTGAGCGAGGCATTGACGATATCGATGGTGCGCCGGGGCGGAACAGCGGGCGCGGCGGTGGCTGGGTTATTCATATTGCTCCCGATACTTGCGCACGATCGTCAGGGCGATGACGTTCAGGACCAGGGTCACCAGGAAGAGGGTCAGCCCCAGGGCGAAGGCGGCGAGCGTCTTGGCGCTGTCGAACTCCTGGTCGCCGGTGAGCAGGGTGACGATCTGCACCGTGACGGTGGTGACGCTGTCCAGCGGATTGGCGGTGAGGTTGGCGGACATGCCGGCGGCCATGACCACGATCATGGTCTCGCCGATGGCGCGCGAGACGGCCAGCAGGATGCCGCCGACGATCCCCGGCAGGGCGGCGGGGACGATGACGCGGCGAATGGTTTCGGATTGGGTGGCGCCGAGGGCGTAGGAGCCGTCGCGCATCGCCTGGGGCACGGCGTTGATGACGTCGTCCGACAGCGAGGAGACGAAGGGGATGATCATGATGCCCATGACCAGCCCGGCCGCCAAGGCGCTCTCGGAGGCGACCTCCAGCCCGAGCGCGGCGCCCAGGTCGCGGATCACCGGGGCGACGGTCAGGGCCGCGAAGAAGCCGTAGACCACGGTCGGGATGCCGGCCAGCACCTCGATCACCGGCTTGGCCACCGCGCGCACGTTGCGCGGGGCGTATTCGGAGAGATAGATGGCGGACATCAGCCCGATCGGCACCGCCACCAGCATGGCGATCAGCGAGACCATGAGGGTGCCGGTAAAGAGCGGAATGGCGCCGAAGGCGCCGCTGGCGCCGACCTGATCGGCGCGCAGCGCAATCTGCGGGCTCCAGTTGGTGCCGAGGAAGAAGTCGGCCGGCGGGATCAGATCGAAGAAGCGCACGGATTCGAACACCACCGAGAGCACGATCCCGAGCGTGGTGAGAATGGCGAGCGAGGAGAAGAGGATCAGGATGGCGAGCACAATGGACTCGACCCGGTTGCGCGCGCGCATCGTGGGTGCGGTCCGGGACCAGGCGTAGGACATCCCGCCGAGGGCGAGGGCGAGCACCGCCAGCCACATGGCCCAGGTGGCGAGGCGCGAGAAGCGCGCGAACTGATCGGCGGCGGCCTGGACCTCGGGCGTGACGGTCGCGGAGACGATGTTGCCGGTGGCGAGGTTCTTGATGTCGTTGAGGATGAGTCCGATGCCCCCGCCGGATTGGCCGGCCAGCAGTTCGGGCGGCAGCCTGGCGGTGACGAGACTGGTGACGATCTGGTCCTGAAAGCCGAACCAGAGCCCCATCAGCAGCAGCGCCGGAAGTCCGGCCCAGAGCGCGGCGTAGAGGCCGTAATAGGACGGCAGCGAGTGCAGGGTATTGATGCGCGCGATGCCGCCCGCGCGGGCGATGGCGCGCTTGCGCCCGAGGTGGTAGGCCACGGCCATGACCGCGAGCAAGACAAGCATGAGGGTCCAGGCGTACATCGAAATCCCGCTGGGTTGGACGATCGGAGGCCGGCAACCGCAAGCGGCCATCGGCGGCTTGCGGGGCGCTCCCTGCCCCGCGGGGTCTTGCGACCCGGTGATGTCGAGCCGGATTTATTCGGGCTTGGACATGGGGGTCAGGGCCTTGGCCGCCTTGGCGACCTTGGCGCGCTCGGCATCGGGCAGGGCGATCAGACCCTTGTCGGCCAGATAGCCTTCGGGGCCGAAGGCCTTGTCGCTGGTGAACTCGGTGACGAACTGCTTGATGCCGGGAATGGTCGCGACGTGGGCGTTCTTGACATAGAAATAGAGCGAGCGCGAGACCGGGTAGGAGCCGTCGGAGATGCTGTCGTAGGTCGGCTCGACACCGTCGACCTTGGAGCCCTGGACCTTGTCCTCGTTCTGTTCGAGGAAGCTGTAGCCGAAGATGCCCAGGGCGTTCTGGTTGGCCTCGAGCTTCTGCACGATGAGGTTGTCGTTCTCGCCGGCCTCGATGTAGGCACCGTCCTCGCGGATGCCCTGGCAGACCGCCTTGTGTTTCTTCTCGTCGGTTTTCTTCAGCGCCTTGAGCTCGGGGAAGCTGTTGCAGCCGCCTTCCATCGCCAGTTCGACGAAGGCGTCACGGGTGCCGGAGGTGGGCGGCGGACCCAGAACCTCGATCTTGGTGTCCGGCAAGGTGGCGTTCACGTCCTTCCAGGTCTTGTTGGGGTTGGGGACGAAGCCACCCTTGCCGTCCGGGATGTCCTTGGCCAGGGCCAGATAAACATCCTTCAGGGTCAGGTCAAACTGCTTGGCGGATTTCGCGTTGGCGAGGGCGATGCCGTCGAAGCCGATCTTGACCTCGGTGATCTCCTTGGCGCCGGCCTTCTGGCAATCCTCGTACTCGGACGTCTTCATGCGACGCGAGGCGTTGGCGATGTCCGGATGATCAACCCCGACGCCGGCGCAGAACAGCTTGATGCCGCCGCCGGTGCCGGTGGACTCGACCTTGGGGGTCTTGACGCCCTGGGTCCGCCCGAAGGTCTCGGCCACGGCGGTCGCGAAGGGGAAGACCGTCGAGGAGCCGACGATATAGATGGAATCGCGGGCCATGGCTTGGGTGGAGAGAGCGGCGGTCGCCAGCATCACGGCGGCGGTGATCGTCGATTTGTTCATCATCGGGGAAGCTCCCAGTGGGCGGTGGAAAACACCGCGCTATTGTCGTCATCGGACATGGCCATTGTATGAAGACTCCATGACCGTTCCGTGACAGCGCGCTGCCCTACTCCCCTTGCGCCCTGGCGGGGGAGGGTCGGGGAGAGGCGGTCTGAACGGTTACGGATTATTTGGCCCTGCTAATGACGGCGAGCCTGGGGCAGAATCAGGCATCCTCCGTATATAGATATTTCTGGAAGTCACTAAAAACCGCTGCGATCTCTCCCGGTTTGCCGCCAAGGTCAGCCACCGCATCCGGAATCGAGTCGTGATACTTGAGCTTCAAGAGCGGATTCAGTTTCGTTCTATCCAGCTCTTCCACCCCGACCGCGACGTAGTGGGACAGCACGAAGTCCAGAAACACCTTCTGCTTTGAATTGAAGATCCCGCTGATGATTGCCATCGCCCGATCCGCTCGCTCTTTGCGGGTCAGCGGCTCCAAGGCGTAGGCAACGTGCCCCAGCACGTCGAACAAATCGCTCTTCTCCGCGTCGATGATCTTCTGCATTTCCGCCAGTTGATCCTTGCCAAAACCCTTTTCGGCGAGTCCGTCGAGCAACTTACTGCGGGTGTCTGGCGCGCTCCAAAGCATCCGAAGCTCGTCTTCATTGGAGAAGAAATCTGGCAGTCGTCCGAATAGCGCCTCCATGAACTGCTGAGCCGACATCGGGGTTCCATCGGGATGCCAGAAACTCGTGACCACCATGTGTTGAATGGTGCGGGACTTACCATCCGCCAATGCCACCTTCGCCTTCTTCTTGCAGACGCAAGGACGCTGCCCGCATTTTGGACATGGGTCTTTCGCGCATTCGCAGGGTGATTTTCCGCAGAGGTAACAGGTCTGTGGAGGTTCCTTGACGCAGACACAGGGGGTGCGATGGCATTTTCCGCAATGCTCAAGCTCAGGCTCAAGCGGCTCACCATCCCACTCCGGGTCGCTGAAATGATGGTGCGCCTTCACGAAGTCGTAGATCGTGAAATAGTCCTTGTCGTCATAGAGCCGAGTGCCGCGCCCGATGATCTGCTTGAATTCGATCATCGAATTCACCGGCCGCAGCAACACGATATTGCGGATGTTCCGCGCATCCACGCCGGTCGAGAGTTTCTGCGATGTCGTCAGGATGGTCGGGATGTGTTTCTCGTTGTCCTGGAAATCACGTAGCCATTGCTCGCCCAGCGCACCGTCATTGGCCGTTACCCGGTGGCAATAGTTCGGGTCGGTGCTGGTCTTGCACTGGTTGATGAGGTCGCGGATCGCCAGCGCATGGTCCTGAGTCGCACAAAAGACCAGCGTCTTCTCCCGCTGGTCGATCAACCCCATGAAGATCTCGACCCGTTTCTTCTCGCGCTCCTTGATCTCGATGACCTTGTTGAAGTCGGCTTCTTCGTAGCGCTTGCCCGCTTCAATCTCGCCCTCCACCACCTTGTCATCAGGCGTATAGACATAGTCATCGAGACTGGTCGTAATCTGCTTGACGCGGAACGGCGTCAGGAAACCGTCGTTGATGCCTTCCTTGAGCGAATAGATGTAGACCGGCTCGCCAAAATAGACGTAGGTATCGACGTTGTCCTTGCGCTTCGGAGCTATGCTCGGATCTGGTGTATGAGCGAAGGCTGATCGGGGGCTTGGAAGGCGGCGCACCGTTGCGGACAATGTGGTTGTCACAACACACGCCAGCAACGAAGAGGTGCGCCATGAGAGACGATACGAGCAAGCCGACCGGCGGTGCAAGCCCGGCTCCGCGCCGGTCCTGAACGAGTTGGGCGTGCCGTTGGAGGAATTGGTGCGCCGTGGCGCCCGCCAACTGATCCAACGGGCCATCGAGGTGGAGGTGGAGACGCTGTTGGCCGAGTACGAGACGGTGGCGCTGCTTGATGGGCGGCGGGCGGTGGTGCGCAATGGTCATCTTCCCGCGCGCGAGATTCTGACCGGAATCGGCCCGGTCGAGGTGCAGGTACCGAAGGTGCGTGACCGTTCGGGATCGGGGATTAAGTTCAACTCAGCCTTGGTGCCTCCGTACGTGCGGCGGACCCCGCGGGTGTCGGCGGCGCTGCCCTGGCTCTACCTCAAAGGGGTCTCCAGCGGGGATCTCAGCGAGGCGTTGCAGGTCTTGCTGGGAGAGGACGCCAAGGGGCTGTCGCCGAATGTCCTCGGGCGCCTGAAAGCCCAGTGGGCGCAGGAACACCAGGACTGGACGCAGCGCTCCCTGGTGGACCAGCAGTACGTCTACTGGTGGGCCGATGGCATCTATACCGCACTGCGGGAGGATGACGACGAGCGCCTGTGCCTGTTGGTCATTCTCGGTGTCACCCCCGAGGGCAAGAAGGAATGGGTGGCGATCAGCGACGGATTTCGTGAGTCGACCGAATCCTGGCTCGATGTGTTGCGTGATCTGAAGGCACAAGGGCTCACCCTGGGGCCGCGCCTGGCGGTCGGCGACGGGGCGTTGGGTTTCTGGAGCGCCCTGGCGCAGGTCTATCCCGAGACCACCCATCAGCGGTGTTGGTTTCACAAGAGCGGCAATGTGCTGGCGGACTTTCCCAAGTCCCTGCAGGGCAAAGCCAAGGCCGACCTGCAGGCGATCTGGATGGCACCGACCCAGCGGGAAGCCAACCGCGCCTTTGACCGCTTTGTGAAGCGCTATGACGCCAAATACCCGAAGGCCACCGCAAAACTGATCAAGGACCGCGAGCAGCTGCTAGCCTTCTACGCCTTCCCGGCCGAGCACTGGATCCATCTGCGCACCACCAACCCGATCGAGTCCAGTTTCGCGACGGTGCGCCATCGCACCACGCGCACCAAGAACTGCGTCACCCGCAAGACCTTCCTCGGGCTGGCCTTCAAACTGGCCGAGGAAGCCGCCAAGTCCTGGCGACGGATTCGTGCCCCGGAGAAGCTCAAGGAACTACTGGCGGGCACTCGCTATGAAGACGGAATCCCGGTGACCGTGACCGACAACCCACCGGAGGAGCTACGGGACGCCGCCTGATCCGACGCCCATTCACCTGGCATACACCAGATTTGACAATAGCTCCGTGCTTGATCGGGCACCAATACTGTTCCGTCCGTGCGGCGACCTCTCGTGCATATTCCAAGACTTGGTTGCCGTATCCGCAGTAAACGCAGTTGAGTTTCTCGATCGCGTTGAGGTATGGCAAACGGTGTCGATCGGTCACCAGATAGTCGGCGCGGCGCACCAGCGGGATCCGGTAGACGCGAAAGCAGACATGCTGATAAAGCGTGATCGAGAGGTCCAGAATCGTGAAGGGCAGGATCATGCCGTAGATCACCGGGGCGGTCAGGATGAAGGCTAACGGGGCGTCCTTGACATAGCGCCAGACCGCAGTGCGTTGCCGCAGATAGAGTCTTCGGACGCCGCGTTCGAAAACGACCTTCCCGCGCCGCAGGGTGTACTGAAACTGCTGGCGGCCTTCGGCAAGCAGACGATCGAATTCCTGATCGAATTCCCGCTGGGTCGCGCGCAGGCGGGCCAGAATATCGTCGAGGACAGGGTTGGCCATCGTCATGGTCCTGTGATGAGGAACGGAAGGACGCCCACGCGCCGGACTGAGACGCGTGCTGGCGATGGCTGCAGCGCGGGAGAAACCGCAGAGGTGGCTGCTCGGAGCTTGCCGCTGGGCGAAGCGGAGACCTAAATCGACCCAGACGATGCATCAGGCCATGCTAGTCGCCGCGCGGGTCGCGAGCAATCTCGATGAGGTTGGTGACTGGTTCGGAACCAAGGCTCCGCGCACGACGCGCGCAACCAGCCGTGGTCGTCGAGGCCCGTCGGTCCCGCGCGGCTGACCCACTCGGGAATGCTGTTCGAGAATTTCGCCGCGCCGATGAATCGTCAGACTCAAAAATCCGCACAACCGCTTGAGGCGCGGACCATCCCGGATCGCTCCAGCTCGCCGATCAGACCATCAAGCCCGACACGTCCGCATTTGAAACCGGCGAGTTGGACCGCGCCCGTCACCGCCCTCTCCGGATCCCAGCCGCGCACCAGACCATCGATCACGCCAGCGTTGAAGCAGTCACCGGCACCCAGGGTGTCGACGATCCGCGCTGGAGGACTGGCCGGTACCCGCCGCGTGGAGCCGCCCCGTGTCAGATAGCTCGCTCCCTCCTCGCCCCATCCGACCACGGCGAGCGCGGCCGTGGTGCGCGACATGAGATCGCAGAGGAAGCTGTCCGGTTCGCCAAACCCCGTCGCATGGGCATAGGCGCGGCTTGCCAGCAGGATCTCTGGCCCATCGAGCAGCGACTCGATTCCGGGGCGGGGTTTTTCCAGCTCGACCGACAACCGCGCTCGCGGTCGCTCGGACAGGACGCGCCGCAGCATGCGGCTGGTCTCCGACGGATGACGTCCCTCGAAGTGGACCCAATCGAATCCTGCCAACGGGACGCTGGCGAAGGTCTCGGCATCCAGTTCGGGAAGGTCCCGGTGGTGGACGATGGTCCGACTGCCGGTGGCGCGACTCAGAGCGATGTAGGAGGTTGGCGTGGCGGCGCCAGGAATGCGGGTGGCGCGCGTGGCATCGATGCCATGTCGAGCCAGGTCGGCGAGGATGACATCACCGCCAGCGTCAGCGGCCAGGGTTCCACACCAGTGACAGCGGTGTCCCAGTTGCGCCAGGACGGACAGGCTGTTGGTCACATTGCCGCCGCGCGCCAGGCGTTGGGCGAGCGCCCTGACCTCGGTGTCTTCGGCTGGATAGGTGTCGACTTCGTTGATCAGATCGAGGGTGGCGATACCGACCCCAAGGATGCGGCATGCGCGGGGAGACGAGAGCGAATCAGGAATCCCGAGCAATCCGGAAGCCCAGCATGTTGAGCGCGGTCCCTGGCGCGAAACGCGCGCGGACGAAAGAGCGCAGGGAGGAGGAAGGTTTGTTGAAGGCCCCGCCCCGGGCGACCCGGGCGGAGCAGTCGCCATCGAGTCGGGCGTGACCGTCGGCCGGTGCGCTCTGGTAGCTTGGGGCGTAGCAGTCGGCCACCCATTCCATGGCGTTTCCGGCGGTGTCATAGAGACCGAAGGGGTTGGGCTGGAAGCTCATCACCGGAGCCGTCGAACGATTGTCCCACTGGCTTCCGCAATCGAAGCAGACCGCCCGATTGGGCTCCATCTCGAACCCCCACCAGAAGGAGCCCTCGGTCCCGGCCCTCGCCGCGAATTCCCACTCCGCCTCCGAGGGGATCCGATACCGCCGGCTGGTCTGCCCGGAGAGCCACAGGACATAGGCCTGCGCGTCGTCCCAGGAAACACCGACCACGGGACGCGAGCCGCGCCCCCAGCCGTAATCATCGGGGGGCGCGCGGCCGGTAGCCCGGGCAAAGCGGTCGTATTCCTCGAAGGTGACTTCGTAGACGCCGATCATGAAGGGCGCCACGGTCACCTCATGCGCGGGGCTATAGTCTTCCCCCGAGAGACTGTTGTAGCCCATCCGGTAAAGCCCGCCCGCGAGTACCGCCATGGGCGGACCGGAGCCGCCGCCACGCAGGCGATCCTGCACGACCCGCGCCGGTCTGGCGGGCACCCGCGACACGGCGGAGGTGGGCGGCGCGACGCTCTCGGCCGGCACGGTCCCGGGCCGCGACTCGGCAAACTCGCGCGGACTGCCACTCCCGACGTCCGAGGACTCGGCCCGGGGCTGGACCCTCGGCAGCGGCAGCTCAATGCGATCCCACATCAGATAGAGGAATGCGATCATCGCCAGCGAGAGCAGGACGAAGAGGATGCCCGCTCCGGCGATCCACCAGCCGGCGGAAACCCTTGGCGTGTCCCTGGTGACCACGGGCGGGGGCGCCGCCGCGGGTCGCTCCTCGGCGAGCCGTTTCGTCTCGACCAGCTCCTGACGCAGACGCTCGACCTCCGCGTGCGCCTCCTTCAGCGACTGCTCCTTGCGATCCACCTCTTGCTTCAGACCGTCGAAGGCGATGTTCTGGTCCTCAAGCTCGTCCTCCAGCCGCCGACACTCCTCGGTGATATGGTCGAGTGCCTGCTCCTTGGCCTCCAGGGTCTGTTGCAGCAGCATCATTTCCTGCTGCATGGCGAGACGCTCGGTAGCGGTCGCGATCGAGCTGTCGGGCGCGAACTCGCGCTCGGCCAACCGATTGTTGAGCCGCGTCACCTCTTCCTCCGCCTCCTTGCGCATCTGCTCCAGGGTCTTGCGCAGGGACTCGGACTCATCATCGAAATGTGTTTGCGAGTCGGTTTGTACGGCCATTCTTTAGGCTTCGCTGATAGTCAATGCGCGGCATGCCATCCGCCGGCTGGGGTTGATTCCATCACGCCCGATCACCCGCGACGGCACTCCTCGACGATATCGCGATCGTGCGTGCGCGGGTCTCGAAACGACATCGTCAATGGCGAAAACCCATTGACGCTCTGAGAGTTCAAAAGGATCGTGATTGTCCGACTTTGGGCCACAGGATTCCAGACTTGAATGCATCCGGGAACCCCCTGGCCGGTCGAGCCGACCACGCCGAACCGACCGAACGCGGGGTCACTCGCCAGCAGCGCCGTCAGCAAGCATACACGCGCATCGCCGATTTCGCCGCCGAGTCTCCAGATACCAGGTGCCCCGCCTCCCAACCCGCCTTCTGGGTGCAATGATTTCCGGCTAACCTGTGCGGCCTAGACACCGACCACGGAGTTATTGCGCCATGTCACCGCCCTTCAAGGAACACCCACTGCGCCACCAGGGCGTCGCCGAGCTGCATGCCCGCACCTACGAGCCACTGCGCGCGCCGGAGCGGATCTCGCACATCGCCGCCATCTGCGGCGAGGCCGGCAGCGGCCGCAACCTGCGTCATCTGCAGGAGCTGCTGGAGCACTTTGGCGTGCCACGCTCGGATCGCGTGGGCCAGTATTACATGGCCAAGCTGGGCGACATCCGCCTGCTCTGGGAACGACACACCGAGTTCGTCAGCTACACCTTCAGCAAGCGAGGCGCTTTCGCGCATCCCTTTGCCGAGCCCGTTCTGCACGAGATCCCGAAGGACTGGCTCGGCCGCATGCCCGGAGAGGTCGTGGCCGCGATCTCGCTCGCGCTCGAACCCGCGAGCCTGCCGGAGCGCACGCTAGAGGAGCTGAGCGAGCTCTTCTCCGGGAATGTCGTCATTGGCTCCGAGGTGGTCGGCGGGGCGGCGCGCGCCTGGTCGGACCTGCGCATCCACGGCGACGGGTTTTCCCGTATCCTGCTGCGCGACCAGGGTCTGTCACACAACCAGGCCGGCCGGATCGCCAAGCGCCTCCTGGAACTCAACTCCTACCGCGCCATGGCGCTCCTCGGGCTGCCCCAGGCGCGCGAGGCCAACATCGCACTGAGCGGCGCCGACCGCCGACTGGTCGCCGTGGCGGCCCGCATGACCAAGCCAGATCCGGTCGACAACCAAGTCTGCGAGCGTGAATTGCTGGCCGAGCTGACCACCCTGGCCTCCGAAATCGAGGCCATCGCGGCACGCACCAGTCACCGTTTCGAGGCATCCAGGGCCTATTACGGCGTGGTGCGCCAGCGGCTGGAGGAAATGCGCCAGCGACGGATCGAGGGTCTTCAGACCTTCAGCGAATTCCTCGACGCGCGCCTCGCCCCCGCGATCGCGACCTGCAACTCGACCTCCAAGCGTCAGCAGGATCTGGCCGAGCGCGCCGCCCGCATCACCAGCCTGCTGCGCGCCAGGGTGGAGGTCGACCTGCAGGATCAGAATCGGGGGCTGCTGGTGTCCATGAATCAGCGGGCCAAGCTGCAACTGCGCCTCCAGGAAACGGTCGAGGGACTCTCCGTGATCGCGATCGGCTACTACGGGGTCGGCCTGATCGCCTATCTGCTGAAGGGGCTGGAAGCCCATGGCCTGCCGCTCGACGCGACCTATGCCTCTGGCCTGTCGGCCCCGCTGGTGGTCCTCGTCGCCTGGCTGGGGATCCGCCGCATGAAGGCCCGCCTGCTCAAGTCCGAGGAGACAAAGGATTGACGCAGGGTCGCGGCGAAGGGACATAGGTTTCTCGACAGCGGCTAAGACGCTGGGATCGAGGCGCGGGCTGCCGCCACGCAGGCCTGACCGAGCGCGAGACCGCCGTCGTTCGCCGGCACTTGCCGTTGGATGAGCACGCCCAGTCCGGCCGCGCTCAGACCCTTGGTGACCGACTCCAGCAAAATCCTGTTCTGAAAGACCCCGCCGGAGAGCACGACGGTGGCGAGTCCCTGCGTGCGTGCCAGTTGGACGCCGGCGGTGACGATGGTCGCGGCGAGGCCGTTGTGGAAGCAGGCCGCGATGCGCGCGGGCGCGACGCCCAGGGCGAGATCCGCGAAGAGCGCGTCCCACAGCGGCGCGGGATCCAGCACCAGGGCCGACGCCCGCTGGTCGAGCAGGAAGGGATAGCCGCTTTCCGTCTCATCCATCAAGCCCGCCGCCAGGGCCTCAAGCTCGATCGCGGCCTGGCCCTCGTAGGTCACGCGCTCACCCCCTAGCCCCAGCGCGGCGGCGACGGCATCGAAGAGTCTCCCGGCGGAGCTGGACAGCGGGGCATTGAGTCCGCGCGCGATCATGGCGCGCACCAGATCGAGGGGTTTGCTCGCTCAGTCGGCGCGTGACCTCCAGGTTTGGATAGCGGGCGCGCAGGCACTCCCAGCCGTCGGCGGCCTCGATCCGCGCGAAGAGGTTGCGCCAGGGTTCCAGAATCGCCTGAGTTCCGCCCGGCATGGCGACCGCTTGCAGATGCCCGACCCGTTGATAGCCCCGATAGTCTCCCACCAGAAACTCGCCGCCCCAGAGGGTGCCGTCGTCGCCGTAGACCAAGGCCGTCGAGCAGGATCCCGAGCACCGGGCCGCCATCGAGCGGCCAGCCGTTGTCGGCCAGCACGGAGGCGAGATGGGCGTGATGGTGCTGGACGGCGACCAGCGGCAGACCCTCGCGCCCGGCCCAGGCCGCGACCGATCAGGGTGGAGCGATAGTCCGGGTGCAGGTCGACCGCGAGCACCTCGGGGCGATGCTGGAAGAGATCGCGATAGAGCGCGAGTGTCGCCTCGTACTCGCGGGCGGTCCTGGCCTCCTCCAGGTCGCCGAGATGCTGCGAGAGGATCGCCTGCCGTCCCGGATCAGACAGACGCAGTTCTTCAGCTCGCCGCCGAAGGCGAGGATCGGCGGCGCTCCGGCGAATCCGGGCGGCAGCTGGCAGCGGCGCCGGGGCATGGCCGCGCGCCCGGCGCAGCAGGCGCGGTGCGCCGGCCATGACCCGAACGACCGAGTCGTCGACCCGATTGACGATGTCACGATCATGCAGCAGCGAGACGTCCGCGATCGGCTTGAGGCGCGCGCGCGCGTCCTGGTTGTCGACGCACTGGGGCTCATCGCTCAGGTTGCCGCTGGTCATGACCAGGGGACGCTCCCAGTCCATCAGCAAGAGGTGATGGAGCGGACTGTAGGGCAGCATGAAACCGAGGGTGGTCTGACCAGGGGCGATCTGGGAGGCGAGTCGAGCCGGACGCGCGTCGGCATCTGGATGGCGATCCAGCAGCAGGATGGGCGCCGCCGGGCTGGTCAGGAGCGCGGCCTCCTGATCGGTCAGCCGGCAGTAGTCTCGGACCACCGCCAGATCCCGCGCCATGAGGGCGAAGGGCTTGGCGAAACGGCGCTTGCGACGGCGCAGCTCGGCGACCGCCTCTTCATTGGTGGCGTCGCAGGCGAGATGGAAGCCGCCGATGCCCTTGATGGCGAGGATGCGGCCGGCGTCCAGCAGGCGGCTGGCGGCGGCGATGGCGTCGCGGTCGCCGCTGTCGGCGGGCGCCAGCTCGGCCCCGTCCGCGTCGACCAGCCAGACTCTGGGTCCGCAATCCGGGCAGGCGTTGGGCTGGGCGTGGAAGCGCCGATCGCTGGGGTCTTCATACTCGGCCTGGCAGCGCGGACACATGGGAAAGACCGCCATGCTGGTGCGCGCGCGATCATAGGGGATGCCGCGCACGATGCTGAGGCGGGGGCCGCAGTGGGTGCAGTTGGTGAAGGGATAGCGATAGCGCCGGTTGGCCGGATCCCGAATCTCCGCCGCGCAGGCGGGGCAGGTGGCGGCATCGGGGACGATGCCGGTGTGGACCGCCGTGGCATCGCTGGCGCGAATCGAGAAAGTGTCGGTGGCGAGCGGGAACTCCAGAGGGCCGCGCTCGATGGCATCGATCCGTGCCAGCGGCGGGCACTCCGCCTGGAGCTGGGCGCAGAAGCGATCGATCGCCCCGGCATCGGTCGGATCGCTCCGGCCTGGACCTGGATCAGCACGCCCGCGCCATCGTTGCGGACGTCGCCGACCAGGCCGACGGCGCGCGCGAGACGCCAGACGGTCGGTCGGAAGCCGACGCCCTGCACCAGACCTCGCACCCGTATCCGCTCTGCGGCCATCTTGCGCTCCCCAGACGACTGGTCCTTGAAAATACCCGTGACTTCTGTCTATCTGTTCGCTGCATTCGGTGAACGAGCGGTCAGGATCGACATGAATTATTGCAGCCGTTGCGGCGCCTCCGTCAGCCTTCTCGTCCCCTCCGGCGACAACCGCGAGCGCCATGTCTGCGGTCAGTGCGGGACCATCCACTATCAGAATCCCAAGGTGATCGTCGGCTGCATTCCGGAGTGGGAAGACAAAATTTTGCTCTGTCGGCGGGCGATTCAACCCCGCCATGGTCTCTGGACGCTCCCGGCCGGCTTCATGGAGCGCGGTGAGACCACCGAGGACGGGGCCGCGCGCGAGACCCTGGAGGAGGCCAATGCGCGCGTGAAGGTCGGACGCCTCTACAGTCTCTTCAGTCTGCCGCATATCGACCAGGTCTACATGCTCTTTCGCGCCCGGCTGCTGGACCTGGATTTCCACCCCGGCGCGGAGAGCCTGGAGGTGCGGCTCTTCAGCGAGGCCGAGATCCCCTGGGACGCGCTCGCCTTTGCAGACCATTCGGGAGACCCTGCGGCTCTATTTCCGCGACCGCGAGGGCATGTACTCGGGCGCGATCGTGCGCGAGCGGGGCGACGAGCCACGCGTGCGGGTGACCATCCACGAGGGTCTGGGATGAGTCGTCCGACCATCCTCATCGTCGACGACGAGCCGCTGTCGCTGGAGACCCTGACGCGCATCCTCGACGAGGAGTTCGAGGTCCGCAGCCGCGACCAATCCACGCGACGCCGAGCGCATCCTGGAGGAGGACTGGATCCAGGTCGTCATCTCCGACCAGCGCATGCCCGAGATGACCGGGGTCGAATTGCTCGCCCGGGTGCGCGAGCGCTGGCCGGACATGGCCCGCATCATCATCTCCGGCTACACCGAGGCCGAGGACATCATCGAGGGAATCAATCGGGCCGGTATCCATCAATACATCACCAAGCCCTGGCATCCGGACAATCTCCTCTTGATCGTGCGCAATGCCTGCCGGCTGGTCGCGCTCCAGCGCGAGAACGCCCTGCTGTCGCTCGAAATGAAGATGACGGCGGGCACGCTGGAGCAGCGGATCAGCCAGCAGCGCGAGCGGCTCAAGCGCGATTTTCGGCTCGATGGCAT
Organism: uncultured Gammaproteobacteria bacterium; assembly: GCA_963818415.1. GTDB lineage: Bacteria > Pseudomonadota > Gammaproteobacteria > Chromatiales > Chromatiaceae > CAWFSC01. Next base: position 132,394 of record CAWFSC010000007.1, read on the forward strand.
CGTGCGCAGCCCGCACAGCCCCATCGATGGGGTCTGCGATCAGATCGCCCGCATCGCGCCCTACGACATCCCGGTGCTGCTGACCGGGGAATCCGGGACCGGCAAGGAGCTGCTGGCGCGCGCGCTGCATTACAACAGCCCGCGCGCCGACAAGCCCTTCGTCGCCGAGAACACCGGGGCCATGCCGGATCAGCTCCTGGAAAGCGAACTCTTCGGCCACGAGAAGGGCGCCTTCACCGGGGCGGTGAGCGCCCGGGTCGGGCTGTTCGAACAGGCGGACGGCGGAACCATCTTTCTCGATGAGATCGGCGAGGTCTCGACGACCTTTCAGGTCAAGCTGCTGCGGGTGCTTCAGGAGCGCGAGGTGCGTCCGCTGGGCGCCAACCGCCGGCGTCGGGTCAACGTGCGCGTGGTCGCCGCGACCAACCGGGATCTGGAGCGCGAGATCCGCGAGGGCCGGTTCCGCGAGGATCTCTACTACCGGCTCGCCGGCGTGCGGGTGCACATCCCGCCCCTGCGCGAGCGGCCCATGGACATCGCGCCCATCGCCCGGCATGTGCTGGAACAGGCGCGGCGTGACTTCGCCAAGCCGGCGGACGGCTTCACCCAGGAGGCGCTGGACTGCATGACCCGCTATCCCTGGCCCGGCAACGTCCGCGAGCTGCAAAACGAGATCCAGCGCGTCCTGGTGCTGGCGCCCGGCGGTACCCTGGGAGCGGATCTGCTCGATCCGCGCATCCTCCGCGCCCGGGCTCGCGACGAGGGGCTTGAACCTCGCCGCCAGCGCGGCCGCCGGCCTCGCCGGAAGCCTCAAGGATCGGGTGGAGTCGCTGGAGGCCAGCGTCCTGCGCGAGACCCTGATCCGGCATCGCTGGAACAAGACCCAGGCCGCCGATGAGCTGGGGTTGTCGAGGGTCGGGTTGCGCGCCAAGCTAGAGCGGTATGGGTTGATTCCCGCTGACAAGGCTTCCGGAACGGATCTGGCGGACTGATCACGCCAGTGACCCCATTGTCGTGCGATCGCCCGGATCGCTTGGCTCCGCCGTGAGGCGGCCTCATCTCCCAAGACTAACGCGCGTTCGGTGAAACCAATGGGAGAGATCGATGGCGATACAAACGGCGACGCTCGGCGGTGGCTGCTTCTGGTGCCTGGAAGCCGCCCTCCAGTCACTCAAGGGCGTCCAGTCCGTGGTGTCGGGATACGCGGGCGGTCAAGGCGCGCATCCGACCTACCAGCAGGTCTGTAGCGGCGCGACCGGACATGCCGAAGTGGTCCAGATCGTCTTCGATGACGACCAGATCGACTTCGCGACCCTGCTTGGCGTCTTCTTCGCCATTCACGATCCGACCACGCTCGATCGGCAGGGTGCCGACGTCGGAACCCAGTACCGCTCGGTTATCTTCCATCACGGCGAGCCGCAGCGCGCGATCGCCGAGTCGGTCATTGCCAAGCTGAACGCCGACGGGGTCTGGCCGGATCCCATCGTGACCCGGATCGAGCCGGTGCCGGCGTTCTACCCGGCGGAGACGTATCACCAGAACTACTATCGCTCCCATCCCGGGCAGGGCTATTGCCAGGCTGTCATCTCCCCCAAGCTCGCGAAGCTTCGGGCGGGATTTCGGAGTTTGTTGCAGGATTAGCGGGGCCTGCCTGGCGGAATGTGGCGTCGTTAGCCAGCGTCGGGGCGATTTCCCTCAGTCGCGGTCTTATCGGGACACAATGAGCGGATTGACCGGGGATAGGGATTGAAGCGATCCAGGGGGGGACTCCCAGGGTTTGTGCCCCCGCGCCCAGTCGGAGACTGGCGAGACGAAGGGTAGATGCCCCTGAGGCCGGAACCAGGAATCCACCGCCCATTGATCGCCGCTCGCCTCGTCGATCACCGTGGCCGTCCAATGCACGTCAATGGTCAAGCCATCGCGCACCCTGGGCTTGCCGACCTTCCAACCTGGCATGGCGCCCAGATCCCGCAGGATGGCGAGGTAGGTCGAGGTATTGGTCGCGTTGTCGACGCAATCGGTGCGGCCCTCGAGCTCGGAATCCTGGTCGTTGACGGCGAGATCGTTGCCCAGCACGGGCACATAGTGCTTGGCCAGCAATTCCATGCGCCAGATACCGATCCGCAGCCGCTGCAGGCGTTCGTAGAGTCCATCGCCGGGGCAGGCGCGCATTTGAGTCGCGACCTCGGCCAGCTCGCTGGCGGTGAACTGGAGGCGCTCGACCTTGGCGCAGGACCAGTTGTAGCAGATCGAGAGCGATGCCGACCCATCCGCGGTGAGCTGGTAGTTCGCGGGGAGCGGGGCGACCACGGCGGCCTCCGGGATCGTCGTCAGCTCGTTGGCCATCGCGGGGGTTGTCCCGAATGCGACAAAACACAATAAGAAGCGGAGGCGTGGATTCACTGTCTCACCAAAAGAAGTTGACGCAGCTCCATTGGGTCCAATCTAATGCACACGGGCTGCATCAGCTGGGTACTCTCGAATAAACGCGGCCACGATCCTAAATCTAAGGCGAATAACATGATCGAACGTCATGCCCGTATCGGGCTCGTGTTGGGGGTTGTCTCTTTGCTCACGCTGGGTGGTTGCGCGACGACGCCAAAGAACACCGCGCCGGCGCCGGCTCCCGCCCCAACCTTTACGTTGGAGGGGGTCAATTTCGCGAATGACTCGGATCAGCTCAATTCGACTGCCGAGAGTATCCTGCAACAAGCCGCGACGACCTTGAAGACCATGCCGGACACGCCTTATGAGGTGGCCGGCCACACCGATAGCAACGCGAGCGATAGCTACAATCTTGATCTATCGCAGCGGCGCGCGAATCGGGTACGTAGCCGTCTGATCGAGCTCGGTGTGTCGTCGAGTCAACTGACGGCCAACGGTTATGGCGAGAGCCAGCCGATCGCCGACAACACCACCGCCGGTGGACGCGCCACCAATCGCCGCGTTGAGATCAAGCCAGCCAACTGACCGGTTGCGGCCAGCTGATCGGCGGAAGAACGGACGGGTTCCCGTTCGTTCTTCCCTCCCCCGCAATTCCGACACTTCTCGCCACCCGCCGCGCCCGCTCGCGTCTCAATCCCAGTTCAGCGCCCCGCCAGTCTGATACTCGGTCACCCGCGTCTCGAAGAAATTCTTCTCTTTCTTGAGATCAAGCACCTCGGACATCCAGGGGAAGGGGTTGGCCACGCCGGGGTACTGCTCGGGAAGCCCGATCTGGGCGCATCGGCGGTTGGCAATGAACCTCAGGTATTCCTCGAACATGGGCGCATTGAGTCCGAGCACGCCACGCGGCATGGTGTCGTGGGCGTATTGGGCCTCCATGGCGACCGCATCGCGGATCATGACCACCAGATCCTGCTTGAGCTCCGCCGTCCAGAGATGTGGGTTCTCGATCTTGATCTGATTGATGACGTCGATGCCGAAATTCATGTGCATCGACTCGTCGCGCAGGATGTATTGGAACTGCTCGGCGGTGCCGGTCATCTTGTTGCGCCGCCCCATGCTCAGAACCTGCACGAAACCGACGTAGAAGAAAATCCCCTCGAAGATGACATAGAAGGCGACCAGCTCGCGCAGCAGTGTCTGGTCGTTTTCCAGCGTGCCGGTGTGAAAGTGAGGGTCGGCGAGGAATCGGGTGTAGGGCAGCGCCCATTCAGCCTTGCGCGCGACAGCCGGAACCTCGCGATACATATTGAAGATCTCGCCCTCGTCCAGTCCCAGGCTTTCGACCACGTACTGATAGGCGTGGGTATGCAGCGCCTCCTCGAACGCTTGACGCAGCAGGTATTGGCGGCACTCGGGGTTGGTGATGTGGCGATAGACGGCCAAAACCAGATTGTTGGCGACCAGGGAATCGGCGGTCGAGAAGAAGCCCAGGTTGCGCTTGATGATGGTGCGCTCGTCCTCGGTCAGCCCATTCGGATCCTTCCAGAGCGCGATGTCCGCGTTCATGTTGATCTCTTGCGGCATCCAGTGATTGGCGCAGGCGTCGAGGTATTTCTGCCACGCCCAGTCGTACTTGAAGGGCACGAGTTGGTTGAGGTCGGCGTGGCAGTTGATGATCCGCTTGTCGTCCACGCGCACGCGCCCGGCGCCCATCTCCAGCGACTCCAGTCCAGTGGCGCCGCCAGCGATCGCCGCCTGATCGTGGCCGAGGGCGCGGGGAGCGTTCCGCGTTAACGGTCCGGCAAGCAGCGTGTCCTCGATCGCAAGCGCCGTCTGCCGATCATCATCCGAGGCGAACGGATCCGGATCGACCACGGGAGCGGAACCCGCCGTGGCCATGAGTGAGTCCTGGTCGACCAGCCCCTGACCGGGTCGCACCTGTGCATGGGTGCCGTGAGGTGTTATCAGGCCAGAGACCACTCGCCGCGCTGGCACCGCAGCCGTTGCGAAATCCGCTGGAATCTCCGGGACCGGGGCACTCTTGGGCTGGCGGTGCGAGGCGGCGGCAAGTGGATCGTCCCAGTTCAGCATGGTGGTTTGGCCTCGGCAGTCGGTCGGAAAGAGAGCGCCACGCCCGCGATCGGATATCGACAGGCGAGCGAATCGAAGGTCCGTGCGGTCCCGCATGGCTGCGAATGGGAGCGGGAGGCGCGGCGGCTTCTGGCTCCGGGTCGCTGGGAAGGGAGAATGCGCGGGACAGCGATCTCGCTTGGATCGCGGAGCAAAATCCTTCGGCACGTTGAAGGAGTGTAAGGGAATCCGCCAAAAAGTCCAGCCTTGGACACTACATCTTGTGTCTTGACGGCAACTTTCCAGCTCTATTTAGTTCGCGGATGGAATGCCGCCTCAAGCGTCTCAACCCGCTCGATCTGGCGGCGAGCGCGAATCGGTGTGCAAGCTCAGCCGTCGCTTCGTCCGATTCAGGCGGCGGACGTGGCGCGGTCGCTCTCCTCGACCCACAGCCGACGGCCGCTGGGTCTCGGATCCCGATGGATGTTATGCACCCTGGCGTCCTGGGGAAGCGCAGGGATCGCTTGCGCGCTCGGAGACGCGGACGCAGGGAGATAGGCGGCGATGAGGCTGTAAAGCTCGGAGGCGGCGCGCTTGGCTTGATCGAAGGGCAGACGGTCGAAACAGATCAGGGTCGGTTTGACCCGGAGATAGGAATCCGGGATCGCGAAACGCGCGAAGATGTCGCGCGCGGCGTGCTCCAGCGCGGCGAAATCGGCCTGGATGGCGGCGTCGCAACGGGCCGGGAGCGTGACATAGTCCCAGAGCACGTCGGCGGAAGTCTCGCCACTGCGCACGACCACATAAGGTGTCTGAGTGTTCCGGCAGGCGTGGAACCAGTCGGTGTCGGTGAAGGAGTCTTTGGCGTCGACCAGATCGAAAGGCGCGTCTGACATGGCGGCTTCTCTAGGTTCCATGACGATCGGTTGTTGATGAGATGCGTTCGTCCCGACAGGTCGTCCGCCAGATCCGGGGCGTGAAGTGGGACTCTCGTGGTCTTGACCGAGGAGCATGAACCGATCGCCCTTGGGTGTCGATTCTGGATCTCCCCAATACGGCGTCTTGATAAGTCCCAGGGTTCGCGTTGGTGATCGCGTTGCGTCGGCTGTACTCCCAGCGTATCGTTCGCGCTTTCGCCATTTCGCCGCCTGGCCTGATCGCCGAGCGGCCCAACCGCTGGGGATATTTCGCACTTATGATTAGCCGGATCGAGGTTGAACAACACGCCTGCATTGGATGTGGCACCTGCTGGGTGGCCTGTCCAGAAGCCTTCAAGGAGCACGACCTCGGGGACGATCTCAAGGCCCTTCCCACTGGCGGCCTGGGGAATCAACAGACGATGCGCACGGCGGCCGAGGGCTGCCCGACGCTCGCGATTCTGCTGATCGACGCCGAGGGTGGCTTGATTTTTCCGAGCGAGGAGGCGCGGACGGCGCTGCGCGGGGCGGCCGAGCGCTGGTGAGCCCGCCGCGGCTTGCGCCTTGTCGCCGAACACGGCGGCATTCGCTCGCCACCCGGTTCGGAACCGGATTCGCGATCCAGGCCCCGAAAATCACGCCGAGTGCGGGAGCTTGAGCCCAACCCGACGGACCCGATCCGCCGCCATCTCCCGCACCACCAATTCCAGATGCCCGATCCGCAGCCGATCGCCCACCACGGGGTGGGCGCGGAGTCCGCGTCGGATCAGGGCGTCCAGGGTCATCTGGCATTCCCGGTCCGGCGGATCGAGTCCGTAGACGGCACAGACATCCGCCAGCCGCGCACCGCCATCGAGGACGAATTCGCCGAAGAAGGCCAGCTCGGAGAGCCGCTCGGGGATGGGGCTGGCGACGAACAGGCGGTCGAGCTCCGGCAGGTCGCGCGGGTCCGCGATGAGATATAGATAGTCGCCGGGGCGCGGATCCAGCGGATCCAAGCTGTCCAACAGTTGCCTGTCGCGCAGGATGGCGACCACGCGGGCGCCTTTCGGCAACGGCAGACGCGGCCGGCGGTCGAGGATCGCCGGGGCGTTCTCCGCCAAGCGGTAGCCGACCAGCTCCAACTCCTGCTGACCAGGAATGTCCAGCTCCACCCGTTGGACCAGATGGGTCGTGGGCGGGATCTCCAGGTCCAGCAGGCGCGCCAGCGAGGTGACCGTCCAGCCCTGGATCAGCAGCGACACCAGCACCACGAAGAAGACGATGTTGAACAACATCCGCGCCTGGTCCAATCCGGCCAGCAAGGGGAAGAGCGCCAGGATGATGGGCACCGCGCCGCGCAGCCCGACCCAGCCGATGAAAACCTGCTCGCGCCAGGGGAAGCGAAATGGCAGCAGGCAGAGCCACACCGCAAGCGGGCGGGCGATCAGGATGAGCACGGCCGCGAACAGCAGCGCGTCGGGCGCCACCGGCAGCAGCTCCGAGGGCGTGACCAGCAGCCCCAGCATCAGGAACATGCCGATCTGGGCCAGCCGCGCGATGCCATCGTGGAAGCGCTTGATCTCCAACCGCGACTGCAAGGGACGATTGCCGATGACCAATCCAGCCAGGTAGATGGCCAGGAAGCCGCTCCCATCGAGCGCCGCCGTCACGCCGAAGAGGCTGAGGCCCCCAGCCATGACCGCCACCGGGTAGAGCCCCGCCGACATCTCCAGCCGATTGATCAGCCAGACCAGCGCGAATCCGCCAGCGACGCCAATGAGCATTCCGAGGCCCATCTGGCGGACGAATTCCGTGAGGATGACCAGCCCCGGATTGCCATGATCGACGAGCAGCAGCTCGATTAGCACGACCGTGAGAAAGACCGCCATGGGGTCATTGCTACCGGACTCGATCTCCAGCGTCGCGCCCACGCGCTGCTTCAGCTCAAGGCCCTGGGAGCGCAGCAGCGAAAAGATCGCCGCGGCGTCCGTCGAGCCCACGATCGCGCCGAGCAGCAAACCCTCGCGCCAATCCAGGCCGAGCCACCAGGCGGCGAACCCGCCCGTGACCAGGGCCGTGATCATAACGCCGAGGGTCGCCAAACCCAGCGCGGGTTTGAGTCCGACACGAAAGTCCTTGTAGGGGGTCGCCAAGCCGCCGTCGAAAAGGATGATAGCCAAGGCCAGGCTGCCGAGGAGATGGGACAACCGCACGTCGTCGAAGGCGATGCCACCGGGACCGTCCACGCCCAGCAGCATCCCCATGACCAGGAACACCAGCAGCAAGGGCGCACCGAGCCGATTGGTCAGAACGCTGGCGAGCACGCTAACGAACAGTACCAGCGAGCCGATGAGGATGATTTGGTTGGTGAGATCCATGCGGCCGTGAAGATGCGGGGAGATCGACCTCAGTCGTCAGCGATCGGCGTGGTGCCAGCCTACGCCTGGAAATGCGGCCATCTCATCCGAAAACGAGCGAACAAGGCGAGGCGGCTGTTTTTGGCAGGGCGCCCCGTGCGGGGCGCCGCGCGCGTGGGGTTTTAGGGGAGGAACGAGCAGCAGTAATCCGTCAGGCTCAAAACCCGCACGGTGAACTTGGCGTTGGCGGGCACCTCGAAGGACTCGCCCCCGCGGATCCGGCACCAACCGTCCTCGCCCGCGCGCTGGACATCCAACTCGCCGCTGAGAATCTCCATCAACTCCGCCGCCTGGGTTCCGAACTCGAATTCGCCCGGCTGCATGATTCCGAGCGTCTTGCGGCGGCCGTCCGGAAAACTCAGGGTGCGGCTGGTGACTCGCCCATCGAAGTAGATGTTGGCGGCCTTGGTGACATTGACATTGGTGAATTCAGACATCGTCGGTTCCTGGGTGATTGGGTCTCGGCGCGAGATGACGAGCGTCGTCAACGATCGGTTTCGGATGACCACCTTGCATAAGCCAATGGCGTTGCATTGAAAGCAAGGAGTCGAAAACGAAAGATCCGGATCATCGCCGCCCTGTGCTCTCGCGTCGTCATGGACGCCGATCCGACGCGCGGCTCGGCGACTCGCAGCATCATCCTACCATTCCCGGCACATCCGGTCGGAAGGCAGAGCCATCGATGCAGAGGCCGCACACGATACATCAATGCCTTGTCAGTTCGATCGACAGGTTCGCGAGCGCGATTTGATGGAGCGCCCAGGCCGCGCGGAATGGTCAGCTTGGCTTGCGACGGAGTCGCGTGGATAATCGCGCGGCGCGAGCGGCTTGTCGCTGATGGATACCCACGACGCCCCGATCTTGTCGGCGCGTCGGGCATGTCCCGGCTGCATCCACTCGCGATCCACGCGGACCTGCGCCCCTTGTAGGCAACGCGCTGACACCACTTTTCGACGCGGGCGAGCGAGACAACATGCGATTTTTTCTTGTGGTCCTCGTGCTCGCGCTGGCGGTCGTCAGCACCATGCATTCGTCTCCGGACCAAGCCCCCGACACCGGTCCGCCGACGACCGGCGTATTCGACTACCCAAGACTGCCTTCCCAGCATGAGCACATGCGGCGCTTGCTGGACAATGCGTTCCAATATGTGAATCCAGCTCACGGGATCCAGGATCCTGTTTCCGGGTATCCGGCGGAAGGCTGGAACCAGGATCCGCAACATGGGCTCTTTCTCCGCTCCTTTACCCAGCTCACGGCCATCGGCGCCTGGATCGAGCTGCTGGCCAACGTCGCCGCAGGCTACGCGGACAACCCCTATCTCTCCGAGGACGCGGCGCTGAAGGGACTCGACCTCGCGCTCGCGAGCCTGCTGGAAGATCAAGGCAACCCGGCGCTGGCGGCCAAGGGGCTGCTGGTGAATTTCCTCGGCCTGGAGGGCGGGAAAAGAAAAGGTCCCCTGCTGGAGACCATCGAGCGCGAGGCATTCAGCGAGCGCCTTGGAGATCGCGAGGGCGACGCGATCTGGGGCGCCCTGGTGGAAAAGGGCTGGCTTCAGGAGGAAGACAACGGCCGCAAGGGGCGCATCCGCCGAGGCGCGACCTACGGGGCCAACCATTTCGATGGCGCGCTCGCGCCCTATGCCGAGGAGCCTCGGCGGTCCACCATCATGGGGCTGCTGGACCAAAGGGTCGTCACCATCATCTTTGGCGATAACGCCAATCTCACCGCCGCGCTTGCAAGATCGGCGGGTGCACTCTTAAAGCCAGGGATTCGGGACGATCTCAGGGCGGTGCGCGCGAGGGAGCGGATCGAGCGCTTTATCGAAGCGCAGAAAGATGGCTATACCCATCTCATCGACCCCAAGACTGGCACCTTTGTCTTTGGCTGGGACGCCACGGCCGACCGCTTCGTGGGCTGGGACGACGGCCGGGGAAACTGGGTGACCGGCGAGATGAATTACTTCATCAACGAATTTCGCGGGCCATGGACCTTCGTTGCCTTGCGTTACGGGCTGCCGGTCGCGGTGATCCAGAACGCCGGCTTCAAGATCAAGCCCTACACATTCGCGGACGGCAGAGACGCCCTCGCCCCAGCCGCCTGGGACGGATCGGCCTTCCAACTGCTCGGGCTTTCGCTCTTCATGCGCGAGCTGGAGAACCCGGGCTGGCGGAGAAACCTCGAAACCCTGGTGGACAGCGAGCTCGACTTCTCAACGCGACGAGGTCTGCCGGGCTTCCTGTCCGAAGCCTATAGCGGCAACGGAACGGAATACACCGGGCGGATCGGGATCCCTAACCTCGCCGTCGCCGACCAGGCACTCATCGACCACACACCCTCGCTCTATCCCCTAGGCGTCGCCTATACGATAGCTCCCGAGAAAGTGGAGCGATTCCTCACCGAGCATTGGGACTTGATCTCCGGGCTGTTCACCACGCACGGCCCCTGGGAGGGCTGGGACACCGCGCAGAACCGCGTCATTCCCTACCAGACCACGGCGCACACCCTCTCGCTCATTCTTGGCGGAATCGATTCCGCCCAGGAGAACATGCGCCGCTATCTGGATGAGCATGCGCTTTCCGATCGTCTCGCGGCACTCTACGCACCCGGAGACAAACTGGATCTCCTGGCCGAGGAGAATCGCATCCTCGCTTGGACCTCGGATCAGAGCCGTCTCGAATTCTCACGCCAAACGGGGACTTGCCGGTTCGCGTCGCGACTGACCGGAAGCGGGGGGCTGGCCTTCGTCGTCCCTGGTGATCGCACTGTCAGTCTGTCGAACGGGAGACTCGTGATCCGTTTTCGATCGGCGACGGAGATCGAGGATGCCGCCATTTCGTTCAAGCGAGCCGAGGACGATCCTCTCCCGCCGCCGGCGATTCCGGTCGAGATCCTCGCCCGCTTCAAAGAGACGCAAGCGGGCGAGATCGAAATCGTTCTGCCAGCCACTCCCGCGCTGAACGGGATCAAGGAGGTCTCGCTGGTGTTTCGCCAGCGTGAAGCAGAGACGCCGGTGGACATCTCCATCACCGCGTTCGAGTTCCTGCCCTTTGACTCCGCGCTCGCTGAATCGAGGTGAGGTGAGCAGGCGGCGCGGCAATATCGTCGGTCGCCATGGGTTGATATCATGCCAGCGCGCTCGCGAACCAACGCAAGGAAGGAGCGTCCCGGGCCTCGCGCGGATGACGGATACCTGAGTGCTTGGGTCCCCAGAGACCAGGGTTCGCCAAGCGGAGGGGCCATCAGCGGCACCACGCGGGGCGGTTGGCCAGACACTGTCGCCGTTCTTAACGTAACCGGAATCGCGCCCTATGATGACTCGAAGAGACCTGCTTGAACGAATTCTGACCCTGGCCGGTTGGGGAGCGCTCGCGCCCCTTGGACTGCGGACGGCCACCGCCGTGGAGACTGCGGACGGGGGGCGGCCGTTCAGCAAGGAATGGCTGCGTGAAGAGGCTCGACGGCTGTCGCTTGAGCCCTTTCGAGCGCCAGCGGAAAGTCTGCCGGCCTGGGTCGCGAATCTGGACTGGGACGGTTACCAATCCATCCGCTTCTTGCCGGAGCATTCCCTCTGGGCGTCGGAAGAGTTGCCATTTCAGGCCCGCCTGTTTCACCTGGGCCTGTTTTTCAAGCATCCGGTCGGCCATTACGAGGTCGTCGAGGGCATCGCCCAGCCGATCCACTACTCGGGTGATCTGTTCAGTTATGGGGACAAGCTGAACCTCCCGGAGAAGATCGAGGATATCGGCTTCGCCGGTTTTCGGGTCTATACCCAACCGGATTTCGAGCGTGACATGTTCTCGTTTCTCGGCGCCAGTTATTTCCGGGCGGTCGGCGGCACCAAGCAATATGGTATGTCGGCCCGCGGTCTGGCGGTGGACACAGGCCTTCCGCGCCCGGAGGAATTTCCCGAGTTCCGAAGCTTCTGGTTGGAGCGCCCCTCGCCCGACGCCGACCATGTCACCATTCATGCGCTGCTCGACAGCCCGAGCGTGAGCGGCGCTTATACCTTCGTGGTTCGGCCGGGTGGATCGACCATCATGGAGGTGGACGCCACCTTATTCCCGCGCAAGGCCATCGAGCGCATCGGCGTCGCGCCCCTCACCGCCATGTACCAGGACGGCGAGAACGATCGGCGCGTCTCGGACGATTTCCGGCCGGAGATTCACGACGCCGACGGCCTCTCCATCCACACTGGCAGCGGGGAATGGATCTGGCGTCCCCTGGTCAATGCCCCCACGCTACGGTTCAACTCATTCCTCGACCAAGGTCCAAAGGGTTACGGGCTGTTGCAGCGGGACCGCGATTTCGATCACTACCTCGACGATGGCGCCTGGTACGACCTTCGACCCTCCGTGTGGGTGGAGCCCATCGGGGATTGGGGCGCGGGCGCCGTGCAGTTGGTCGAGATTCCCACTCCGGACGAGACCTTCGACAATATCGTCGCCTTCTGGAACCCCGAGGAGGCTTTCGCCCCAGGCCAGGAGCGCCGCTTCCAATACCGGCTCTATTGGGGCTCGGAGCCACCCGTGCGCAGCGCCGCAGCGGAGGCGATCTCCACCCGCATCGGCGCAGGCGGAATTCCCGGCCAGAAGAACCGCGTGCCATCGCGCAAGTTTGTCATCGACTTCGCGGGCGGAACGCTTAACGCGCTGCCGGCGAACGTCAAGGTGACCCCGATCATCTCCGCCTCCCGCGGGACCATCGTCGAACCGGCCGCGCGGCCGCTCAAGGGCACCAACGCCTGGCGCTGCAATTTCGATCTGATCAGCGACGGGAAAGAGCCAATCAATCTGCGCTGCTATCTCAGCGACGGGCACGGCACACTCAGCGAGACCTGGCTCTACCAGTGGACGCCGCCGAGCGGCGAGTGACCGCTGACTGATTCCGCCCGATCAGCGGGGTCTGCGTCGAAAGATCTTGAACCCGGTCGTGGCATCAATCGGCGTCAGGCACGAACTTCAGCACATCGCCGTTGATGCAGTAGCGCTTGCCGGACGGTGGCGGGCCGTCGTCGAACACATGACCTAAGTGGATGCCGGAGCTGGCGCTGCGGACCTCGACCCGGTGCATGCCGTGGTCGTTGTCCTCGTGGAGGGTGATGGCGCCCTCAACCGGGTTGAAGAAGCTCGGCCAGCCGGTACCGCTGTTGAACTTGGTGTCGCTGCGGAACAGAGGCTGCGCCGGTGATGGGATCGACGAAGACGCCGGGGCGTTTTTCGTCCAGATGGGAGCCCGTGAAAGCCGGCTCGGTGCCCTGCTCGAAGGCGATCCGCTGTTGCTCGGGCGTCAACACCTGAAAGCCCGAGCCACTTCCAGAAGCGCTCCTTGTCGCCCTGGTAGCCGGTGTAGCGCGAGACCTCCCGCCCTTTCTCGAACAGCACGATGGTCGGCGTGGCGAACAGGGTCTTTTCCAGTTTCCAGTCCTTCGGCGGCTGGGGGTTGAGAGTCGTGGCGATCAGGACCTCGGACCGCCAGTCGTTCAGCACCTCGGCGCGGAAGCGCTTGCAGAAGGGACAGTCCTCCGCCTCGAACACGATCAACTGGCGCTCGAAGTTGAGCTTGTCCGGCGCCAGCGGCGGCGGTACCGCCCTGGCGATCCCGCCGGGATAGACCACGCCGGTGCCGCCAAGACCGCAGTAGCCGTCCGGGTTCTTCTTCAAGTAGTCCTGATGATCCTCCTCCGCGCGGTTGTAGTTGCGCAGCGGCGCGATCTCCGTGGTGATCTGGCCGTGACCGGCCTCGGTCAGCGCCCGCTGATAGGCCGCGCGGGTGCTCCGTCGCCACCGCATCGCTGGGCGTCGCTGACTGGTGTAGATGGCGCTGCGGTAGTTGCTGCCGACGTCATTGCCCTGGCGGTCGCCCTGCGTGGGATCGTGGCTCTCCCAGAATTTCTTAAGGATGGTCTCCAGGCTGACCCGTTCGGGGTCGAAGCTGACCTTGATGACCTCGGCATGGTTGCGCCGGTCGCTCTTGCCGCGCTTGATCGCCCGCTCCAGATCCAGCACGTCCTGGTAGTCGGCCTTCCGCGCATCGCCTCCCGCATACCCCGACTCCACATCGAGCACGCCCGGGATCTCGGACATGCGCTTCTCCGCGCCCCAGAAACAGCCCATGCCGAGCACGATGGAATCGCTGCCCGCCAGCGCGCCCAGGGGCGTCAGGATCAACATACCGCCCAGCAACATTCGCTTAATCGAAACCATGTCCACTCCCGCTCTTACTATGAGATTTGGTCATAGGACAGGTGCGGGGGTGAAAATGTTTCATGGTGCGCATCCGGAGTCCGTCAATCACCATCCGAACGTTTTCGGGGATCACCCCTAACAGGCGGGCCACGGTGGCCGTGGACACTTGAGAGCGGTCGCGTCGGGGGGCCATTGCGCGACGGTCGCCTCGACTAGCGCCAGCCGTTGCTGGACCTCGGCCTTCAACTGATTCAACGCCTCGACGGCCGTCATGCGTTTCGGGCCAGAGAACGCGAGCCGGAAATCGCGCCTGGTCGAGCAGATAGGGGTCGAGGCTCGCGGCGACCGCTCGACGGCGTGATGCGCCACCCAGAGTCCGAACCACTTCTTGAGCAGGGTCAGCCGAGTTTGATTGGCATGGCCCACTTGGTCGATCTCGGCGACAACGACAACGACAACGAGCGCGTCCTGGATCGAGCGAATTAGGCTGCGTCTACAACGAAAAACGGGCTAGCCGCTTGCGCGACTAACCCGTTATCCTAAAATGGCGTCCCCACGGGGGTTCGAACCCCGGTTACCGCCGTGAAAGTGCAGTAACAGCCGTCTAGGCCGATTTACTGCCGTCCGCAAGTATCTTGATTCGATTGCTATAGCGTCCCCGCCTGTCTATCCTTGCCTATAAGAATCCGTGAACGCAATTCCGGGTGGCTTCCGGATCACGAGGCTAGGCACATGGCAATCAACCCCATCAACACCACCCGCAAGCGCCGCGCGCTCACGCAGCGGAAGGAACCCTATTGGTTCAACTTCAGGCGCGGGATGGCCGTCGGGCTCTACGTCGGCGAGACCGTGCGCCAGTGGTGGGCACGGGCTCGCGATCCCCTTGGTGGAGCCAAGTACCGGTACACCGTGCTCGGCGCCGAGGATGAGTTGACCTATGAGGACGCGGAAGCCGCCGCGCGCGCGTTCGCCGATCAGGTCGCCCAGGTCGAGCGCCCGGACTACACCGTTAGGGACGCCATCGCCGATTACGTCACGGACACGCGCCTCCGCAACGGAGCGAAGAGCGCGATCGATGCCGAGCAACGCCTGCTCGCGAGCGTCCCCGACGTCCTTGAGCGGCAAGCGCCTTACCGATCTGAAGACGATCACGCTCAGTCGCTGGCGGGATAGCTTGGTGCGCATCGAGGGCGACGCGGAAGACGTCCGCCGATCCAAGAGCGGCGTGAATCGCACCCTGGCCATCCTCAAGGGTGCGCTCAATCTCGCCTTCCGGTCTGGACTCTGTCCGTCCGATGCCGAGTGGAGGCGCGTTCAAGCCTTCCGTGATGTGGACGCAGCCAGAACCCTATTCCTTGAGCCCGAGCAAGTTCAGGCCCTTCTGAATGCCGCTGAAGGCGGTTTTCGGAACCTCCTACAAGCCGCCGTGCTCACCGGCGCCCGGTATGGCGAGCTGGCGAGCGCCGTGGTCGCCGACTTCGACCCCAGGGCCGGGACGCTCCATCTTGATGGCAAGACCGGCGCCCGGACCTGCTACCTGAGCGGCGATGGCGTCGCATTCTTCCGGGCGGTCGCCAAGAACAAGCTTCCAGGGGCACCACTGCTGCCTCGTGACGACGGCACCCCATGGGGTAAGTCCCATCAGAAGCGGCCGATGGACGCGGCCGTGAGAGCCGCCAAGCTGCCCGCCGAGACCGTCTTCTATTCCCTGCGTCACTACCACATCAGCCGCGCCTTACTGGCTGGAGTGCCCGCCCAAGTCATTGCCGAGAACTGCGGTACATCGGTGCGCATGATCGAAAAGCACTACGGCAAATTCACCAAGGCCGCGCGGCGAACCATGTTCGATCAGGTGGCGCTATGAGCAGGAAGCCGAAGGAAATGATATGGAAGCAAAGCCCATTTGCGCGCATTGACGATTATACCGCCGCTGTTGCGGGTGACCGAAAAGCCATTCTTGAAATGCTGCGTCAATGCGTCACGTGCTACGAAGACCTTGATGATACAGACCATGATGATTGCGTCATTATTCCGCGCAAGGTCCATATGTTTGTGCGCGCGGCATTCGGTGAAATTCTTGGCGGGAAGACCCCTAATGAGGCTTTCGGCTGGAGTAAGTGCGAAGGAGGAAGACCGCCGCTCACCTGGATCGATGAGCTTGACCGGCAGAACGTCGCCGCACTGGTGCATGAGCACCGCGAGGCCGATCCGGTTAGCCGGGGGGCGCTGAAGCGCGCCATTCTGCGCGTCCAGAAGTTCTATCGTGGGATCTATCGCGGCGAATCATTCACCACGGACCAGATCAGGGACGCCTATCGGGCGCTCTACCCGAACGAGGGGAAAACCCCTTAGTTTCTCCCTCAATATGTAGTGGATAAGACCCTCGACAGCGGACTACTGTAGGCGAACACAAACACCCACGGCATAGGATTGAAATGAGCAGCGTGAATATGGCAGCAATCCCGAAGCGCAAAGCGTACCGCGTCGAAGAGTCCATGACATTGCTCGGAATTAGCCGAGCGAGCATTTATGAGTTAATAAAGCGTGGTGAATTGAAGACTGTGAAGATCGCGGGCCGTCGCCTCGTCCCGGAGGCGTCAATAGACGCGCTGATTCAATCGAAGTTGGAGGCCGCATAGCCGCATAACAAATGGGCCGTGGGCATAAATGGATGAGGCGAGGGTTAGCCCCCCTCGCCTCTGATCCAAGCTGGTGACCACCAGTGCTCATGCTCACGTTGCTGTCGCACACACACCCGCCGCGCTTGGGAACGACAGGTGCATGAAGTATAGGCGATTTGGCGCCCGACTTCACGCGCTCGCCTCGGTCCATGCGTCGGCCTCGCCTGAGTCCCGAGCCATGTCCACGACACGCACCACCGCCACGCACCGGCGCGCAGGCGCCGATCAATCTGCCGGCCGCGTCCATCATCGCCGCGTCTGAGATCCAACAGCGCGAGACGATGGATCTGGCGCTGGTCGCCGAGTATGCCCGGGACATTGGCGAATGGATCGCCAGCGCGCCCGTGACCGTCTTCGCCGCCGATGGCGTCTATGTGCTCGCCGATGGATTTCATCGTCTGGAGGCGTGCAAGGAGGCTGGGCTGGATTCCATCCCCGCCATCAAGCATGACGGCGGCAAAGTTGACGCGCTTCGCTTTGCCATCGGCGCCAACTCTAGGCACGGGCGCCGCCGTACTCAGGGAGACATGAGCAAGGCTTACGGAACCGCCATTGCCGAGGGATTTTGTCAGCCTGACGATACGGGCGAAGTCGCCAAGCTGCTGAATTGCTCGCAACGCTGGGCGTCGGAACTCACCAGGGAGGCGCGGGAGCAGGTCAAGACCGAACGGGATCAGGAGATTCAGCGACTCGCCGACGAGGGGAAGACGCAACGGGAAATTGCCGCAAGCGTGGGCGTATCTGTCGGGTCCGTGAACTCGACTGTTCAGAAAATGAAGCCTTCCAAAACTGAACAAGCCCCCGATCCGGTCACCATCGAGCCAATGGACGGCGACGATCTGGACGCCATCCGCCAGACCACGGCGAAGCTGAAGGCGAACTCTACGCCAGCGGCGCCAGCGGCGAAGGGACCGACCGCCAAGGATGCCATGCACGCCGCCCACCAAGTTTCGGGCGCGCTGGGCAACCTCTATCGGGTTGATTCCGTCCTCCTGGGATCGGATGCCAGGACCCTGATGGATCAGTTGCGCAAGGCGCTGGACCGCTACACCGCGCGGTTCCCGGCGACCATGGAGGGCACCGGCCATGCGTAAGGATCACTACTCAACACCGTCCAAATGGACCAAGGAATTCAGGCAAGCGCTGAAGCTGGGGGATGTTCATTTCAAGGTCTATGCGTACCTTGAAGGGGGCATCGAGTCGCATCCAACGGGCATCTACTTCGTGACCCTTTCGGCGATTGCCGAGATGGTCCGCGAAGATCGCGACCTGATCGGCCCGGCGATGGAAGACCTTGAGGAGGTCGGCTTGATCGTTTGGGATCAGGCGGCCGATGTCGTCTATGTGCCGTGCGTCTGCGCCGAGCAATACCGCTGGGGTTCCAGGTCTAAATCCGACCCCGCGCGAGACTTTCGACTGATCGAGGCCAAGCGGCATATCTCCGCCCTCCCGGCGACTCGACTGGTGGAAATGTTCCTCTACCGTTGGCCGGTTTTTGCTCCCGACCAAGGGGCTACCCAAGGGGCTATGCAAGCCCCTACCCAAGGGGCATGTATAGGGGCAACTCCTTCTACCTGTTCCTTCTCCTCCTCTAATCCCCCTCCCAGAGCCCCCCGGCGCGCCGACCGGTCAAAAACTGACCAGGGACCAGCGATTTTCGCCGCAAGACGCCAACGGG
Organism: uncultured Gammaproteobacteria bacterium; assembly: GCA_963818415.1. Taxonomy (GTDB): domain Bacteria; phylum Pseudomonadota; class Gammaproteobacteria; order Chromatiales; family Chromatiaceae; genus CAWFSC01. Next base: position 150,712 of record CAWFSC010000007.1, read on the forward strand.
CTCGACATTCCCGGACATCTGGAGGTGCCGCTCATGAAGCCGTCCACCACAACGGAGTATCTGACGCTGGCTGGTGCACGACTGGCAGGAACGGGATGATCGAGCTATGCCATCATGGACAGGGGCATCGATTCGGGCTGGGACAAAGACCGCGTGAAATCGTCCTGATCGGAAGCGCGGCACTGGGCGAGGTCCGGCAATCTCTTCACGACGCTGCACCGGATCGACCGTGACGCCTTGCTCGCCTATCTCGCCGAGCAGACGACAGGTAGATCCCCACCGCAAGCTGCGCACGACTGATGCGCTGGTGACGCGCTACACCCGGCTGTTCTTCGACTTCGACCCGGTCCGACCCAAGGGCACATCGAGCACGGCCGACGAACTGGCGGAAGCGGAGATCCGCGCCAAGGGTCTTGCGGGATCGGCTGGCCCTGCTGGATTGGCCGACGCCCTTGATGGCGATGTCCGGCAACGGCTGGCACGTCCAATATCGAACCGCCCTCCCCAACACCGACGAGACCCGCGAGCAACTGGCGCTGATCTATGCCGGGCTCCACGGGGAGTTCAGTGACGACGTGGTGGAGTTCGACCGCACGGTTCGGAATCCGGCCCGGTTGTGCGCGCTCTACGGCAGCGTCAAGCGCAAGGGACCGAACACCCCGGACCGCCCTCACCGGCAATCGCGCTGCTGGATTCCGTCCGACTGGCGACAGGTCCACCCGCGTCAGGTCGCCGCCCTCGCCGATGTCTTCGCGCGCCAGTCGAGCCAGACCCGACCGAATGCCGCTCAAGCCTCACAGGAGCCCCGTACGAGCCGCCGCGTCGTCGGGCAAGGGCAACTATGCCAGCCTGGACGTGGTGGCGTGGTTCGCCGCCCACGAGGCTTACGTGGGGCGCTGCCCAAGCACATGCACGGCGTGCGATGCCCGTGGTCCGGCGAGCACTCCACCCCGTCGCCGCGCAATGGCTCGGACACCATCATCTTCGAGGCCGACGGCGGATGGCCTGGATTCCATTGCCACCACTCGCACTGTGCCGGGCGCACCATCCGCGATGTCATGGCCTTGTGGGGCGATGCCGACGCCTTCTGTCGTGAGCAGTTCCAGCCACGGAGGGCTGCCTGATGTTCCAACTGTATCCGCATCAAGAGCAGGTCATCGCCGAGCTGCGGCAGGGACTCATGCGACGGCCATAAGCGGCAAGTGCTGGCGCTGGCCACCGGGGGCGGTAAGACCGTGGTCGCCGCCCATCTCTCCCGCGTCCGCCGTCGAGAAGGGCAAGCGCGTCCTCTTCATCGTCGACCGCATCGAGCTGGTCGGTCAGGCGGTCGCCACCTTCAGCGCGCTCGGTTTGCAGGTCGGCGTGCTCCAGGGCGAGAACACCAACTTACAGCCGGGAGGACGACATCATCGTGGCCAGTCATCCAGACCATCCGCTCCAGGTCGCGCCCCGGATTGGGTGCATGTGGTCATCATCGACGAATGCCACATCCTGCACCAGAGCCCACATCAAGCTGATGGAGCGCATGGAACGCGCTGGCATTCATCGGCCTGTCGGCAACGCCACTGCGCAAGGGGCTGGGGAATTACTTCACCAATCTGGTGCGCGGTCCATCGGTGCGCTGGCTGACCGAGCACGGTTTTCTGGTGCCCACGCCGTGGGTTCGCACCCAAGGCCGATGCCGTCAGCGGAGGCACTGAAAGGCGTCAAGAAGGGCACCACAGCCAACGGCTACGACTATCTCGAGGCCGACTTGGCCGAGGCCATGAACAGCAAGGAGCTGGTCGGCGACATCGTGAGCACCTGGCAGGCACACGGGGAGAACCGCCCCACCTTCTGCTTTGCGGTCAACATCGCCCACTCCAAATCGATCCGCGATGACTTCGAGGCCGCTGGGGTAACGGTCGCGCATATCGACGCCTACACCGAGGCTCCCGACCGCAAGCGACTGATCCAGGGCTTCAGGGATGGTTCGATCCGCATCCTGACCAGCGTCAACGTGCTCGGGATCGGCTTCGACGTGCCCGACGCCGCCTGTCTGATCCTGGCTCGGCCCAACGCTGTAGCGAGGCGCTTGCACATGCAACAGATGGGTAGGGGCATCCGCACCGCCGCCGGGCAAGGTGGATTGCCTCGTGCTGGATCACAGCGGCAACACCTATAAGCACGGCCTGCCGGTCCATTTCGAGGTGCCCGATCTGGACATGGGCGAGAAGGGGACGCCCGAGAAGCGTCCGAAAAAGGACGAGGATAAATGCATCGCCTGTTCCCACTGCGGCGCCCTGATGGAGCGCAGTGAAATGACGTGCCAGGAATGCGGCCTCGACCGCCCCGACCGCCGACCCAAGGTCATTTATCGGGAGGGCGAGTTGGTGGAGTTCGGCGCGGCAGATGCCGAACGGGAGACGCTGGACGATGAGCGACAGCAATTCTATCAGCGGTGCCTGGGGGTCTTGATCGCCCAGGGCAAGAAACCGGGCGCGGCCTATTATCTGACGCGCGAGAAGTTTAAGGGGTTCAAGCCGCCGAAGAATTGGCGCGACCTCCCACCGGCAGACCCCACGCCAGATGTCGCCAGATGGATCAAGTCGCGGAACATCCGATGGATGAAGGGGAAGGCCAAGGCAGGCTGAAATCCAATAGTCGCCACAGCTACCGAAAGGGGCAAAGCGCCCCTATAGGTGTCGCCAAGTATTACGCAATTCCTGGCGTCATTCTCATTAATTCAAATGGTTATCTGCTTAATGCACTGAGCCGACGATGTATTCATAATCTCAATGCTTTGCTAACCACATGAATTGCAAGGCCCATAAAAACCGATTGCGCATAATGTGGAAAATGTAAAGTCGGCGGATAGGCCGAAAATCGTAATACTGGCGAGTCATCGTCCGTAATTCTGGTTAAAGGACGCTAATGCGGATTGGAGGGATTCTTGGGGCACACCAACAATCCCCTGAGACCCGCCCGCATGGCCGAATCCGAATCTTCATCCATCGCCCGCCTCGCGTGGGAACAAGGCCGCCTGGCTGGCCCTGTCACCCGCGATTGGGTGGCGTCGCTCACACCCGCCGCCGCCCGTGCCTACATCGCCCGGCTCGGCAGCCTCGTCATCAATCGCGAGCGAGCCGAATTCGGCGCCGACGAAACCGCCTATCTGGCCTTCAAGCGGGCCAATGATCGCGGGGACGTCCGCGTTCACGGGAGCCGCCACGCATGAGCGTCCAATCCCAATATTCCGACAGACTTGCGCTGGTCGGCGAGGCCCGAGAGCTGCGCCAAGAGCAGACCGAGCTTGGCCCCCGCCTGATCGAGGCCCGCACTCGCCAGCGTGAAGGCGCGCATCAGTTGCAAGCCTGTCAGGCCCGCGTTCGTGGCGATCGAGACGACACCGAACTGCAAGCCCGCCAGCGCGAAGCCGACGCCAGCGATGATTCCTTGCGCACCCTGATGGCACGGGTCGAAGCGATCCGCGAACGCCTCGCCGAGATCGAGCACGAGGTTCACCAGCCGCTCGGACTGAGCGATCGAGACATCAAGGCCCACATCAAGGCGGTCGGCACCGCTCGGGCGGACGTGGCGCGACTGGAGACGGCCGCAACCAAACAGGCCGAACTGGTGACCGCGCTCACCAGCAGGCCCGGACGTGCGCTCCGAGTACGCCGCGCGACGCGCGGAACTGGCCACCCGGGTAATGCTCGGGGAAGCCGAGCCGGCCGATCTGGAGCGACTGGACGCGGAGGCCGCGCCCGGACTGAAGAATGCCGACGCCCAGGCCGTTCGACTGGAAGAGGCCCAAGCTGTGGCCGACGTGCTCGCCCATCGTCTGGCGCTCGCGCAAAGGGCCGTTGCGGACTTGGCCCCGTTGACGGCGCTGTGCGCTCAGTCGGTTGTGGGGGCGGAACTGGAGGCCGCGAGTCAGACTTGGCAGGATCTCGCCGCTCGGGAAATCGAAGCGCGCAACGCCCTGAGCGGGCTGGATCAGGTGTTCCGCAGCCTCGGCGGAAATCCGCCCGTCCGCCCAACCTTCGAACCGCTCACCATCAGCGAGGCCGCCCGGCTGGAGCAGGCCCGGCTCGCGACGCAGCATCCCGATTTGTTCTGAGCACAAGGCGCAGTCGCGGGTCGGGAGGTCGCGACTGCGCCGGGACACGCGCGATGGTCCCCGGCCCTGGTCAAGGCCGCCAAGAGTCGCGCAACCATCCACCAGCACGAGGAGCCAACCATGCCGGCGCCCAAAGACGGTATTTCCGAGTTCGTCGGAATGCTTCGAATCGCGATCGAGCAAGCGCTAGATGGACGCCTGCCACACGACACTGCCGAGCTGGTCGCCGACGGCGCGGCGCATTCCTTCGTCGGCGCCTTCGGGGGGTCGACTTTGTATGTCCCACGGCACGTTGCCGGGGAACTGGAGCGGCGCAACCGGGAGATCTACACCACGTGGCTGGACTCGATCCCGAGCGAGCGCAACGCCACCCTGCGAAGACTCGTTGCCGAGCACGGCCTGAGCGAAAATCAGGTCTACCGGATCATCAGGGAGCAGCAAGAGCGCCGCGTTCGCAGCAAGGAGGCGACCACCGCCGAGGTTCGCGCCTGGAAAATCAGCAGCAGCCCCGCCTCGGCATAGCGCAAAACGCAAAACGCAACGGGTTTGCGGCGTTGCGTTTTCACGATTCGCCAGCAATTTCGGGGGTTCGAATGGCAAAGCAACGCCGCCGAGTAGCCGCTCAGGTGTTCCGCCCCGAGCCGAGGGAGATGCACTTCCGCGCCTCGCCCGAAGTTCAATGGGCGCTCCTCCGTGAGCAGGATCGGAGCGGGCGCAGCCTGTCCGAGATCATCCGCGAGGCAATCCTCATCGCCCTTGCGCGGCCCGTCTTCGCGACCCTGGAGCAGCCCATCGAGTTGCCGGATTTCGACATCGACGTGCCAGAAATTACCGTCGACGTGCCTGATTTTGACGTCGACCTGTCCGACTTCGACCTGCCCCGCCCCGTCGCCTGAGAAAACCCCAGATCGGCGGTTCAATCGCCCGCCCCCACGCACATGGGCGCGACCCTTGTCCGGGTTATGAGGTCATAAGTAGATTCGATAGGACACGGAGCGGGAGGAGGGCGGAAGATTGAAGCCGTCCGTGGAGCGCTGGCAGGCTTCCACGGCAAAGCGAGACCGCTCAAGACGGACCCGCACCGGCGAGAAGATGATAACCCACAACCAGGCCGCGCCTGGAATCCGCTCGCCCATGCCCGCCTTTCGCGGTCAGTCTCACCCAACGGAGGATTGACCAGTGACGAACGACCATCACACCAGCACAGACGCGTCGAACAGGGCGTCAATGCTGTCGCTCACGCTTCTGGAAGCCGCCGACGCCGAACTGCAAGGGCCGCCCCACTGAGACGTCCGGCGGACACCTCTGATGGAATCGTGCAAGTCGCGGCCCTGGACGGGTCCCGAGACCGCCAAGCTCGCCGAGAGCCGCTGGAGCCCGAGCCGGACCTGACCCTGCCCCAGGACTCACTCGTCCCGATCGACGCGCGCACCCGGCGCCTGCTGGATCGTCAAGGCCGCTGGCCTTGGCCGCCCGGTCGAGCGTCTGCCGCTTCCATGCTCCGCCGCGGCGCCCGGTCCGTCTGGACCGAGCGAGGAGGACACCGGCATGAAATCCCGCACCATCAACCTCAAAGAAGGCGAAGTGCTCAGGATCGCAATCGACGGAGTTGAGCACGTCATCATCATGCGATCGGCAGACGGCGAATGGATCAATGTTGAGACCCGCGCCAGAACGCACGGGATCGACTCATCGGCTCGCGCCGAGAACGAAATAGCGCGCGCCTTGGAGGCCATCCAATGAAGCGCATCATCGACGGCAAGATCTACAACACCGCAACCGCTACCCGGGTGGCTTGCGCCGAATCGTCCTGTTACCGATCAGACTTCGGATACTGGTCGAGGATCTGTACCGCACCCCGCGCGGGCGCTGGTTCATTCATGGCGAGGGCGGCCCAATGACCCGCTGGGCAACGTCAGTGGGCAACAACGGCCGCACGGGTGGCGAAGGCATCGAGGTTCTGAGCGACGAGGAAGCGCTCGAATGGTGCGAGCGCCACCGGATTGACCCGGACGTGGTGTCCGCGCATTTCGAGATCGAGGAGGGCTGACCCGACACCCACCCACCAACCGACCCGGCCGCGTGCCGGGTTTTTTGTGGGCGGGAGTCTGCGCCGATCAGAGCCCAAATGGCCTTTCTGAAAACGCTTTTCCGGGAAACTTCCGGCCGAAAACAAAAAGGGCCTGCGGTTATGCCGCAAGCCCTTGTTCTGATTGGCGTCCCCACGGGGGTTCGAACCCCGGTTACCGCCGTGAAAGGGCGATGTCCTAGGCCACTAGACGATGGGGACAGTGACTATTACCGGCCAACTATACATTTGACGACGTTTACCAAGCCGGTTTGAAATTGGTGGAGCCAGGCGGGATCGAACCGCCGACCTCAACACTGCCAGTGTTGCGCTCTCCCAGCTGAGCTATGGCCCCAAGGCTTCGAGACGCGAAATACTATCGGTGCTCGGCTGACTTGTCCAGCCCTTTTTTGATCTTTGTTCTTCCCGCGACGCCCCGATATGCTGCGTCAGCATTCATGCGGACTTTCGGCCTTGTGTCCGAGACCCGCCACCTGCATGGCAGAATGCCTGTTGTGATTTAGCCCAAGGAGATCATTTTCCATGATGCGAATCTTCCTTTTTCTCGCGACCAACGTCGCGGTACTGGTCGTCATCAATGTCGTCTTCCGCTTGCTGGGGATCGATGGCGTCCTCCTGCGAAGCGGCGGGATCGACATGGGCGCGCTGCTCATCATGGCGGCCGTCATCGGTTTCAGCGGATCCCTCATCTCGCTGTTTCTCTCCAAGACGATGGCCAAGCGTGGGATGGGCGTTCAGACCATCGACCAGCCCTCGACCCCTTTCGAACGCTGGCTGCTGGAAACCGTCGCGCGCCAATCCGAGCGGGCCGGGATTCGGATGCCCGAGGTCGGCATCTTCGAGTCACCCGACCCCAATGCCTTCGCGACCGGCTGGAATCGTAACGACGCTCTGGTCGCCGTGAGCACCGGGCTGTTGCAACACATGAACAAGGACGAGGTCGAGGCCGTCGTCGGCCATGAGATCACCCATGTCGCCAACGGCGACATGGTGACACTCGCCCTCATCCAGGGCGTGGTCAACACCTTCGTCGTCTTCCTGGCGCGAGTCTTCGGTTATTTCGTCGACCGGGTGCTCCTGAAGAATGAACAAGGCTCTGGCATTGGCTATTTCGTCGCCTCGATCATCGCGGAGCTGATGCTGTCGATTCTCGCCAGCATGATCGTGATGTGGTTCTCGCGGCATCGCGAATACCGCGCCGACCAGGGCGGCGCCAGCCTCACCAGCCGTCGTCAGATGGCCGATGCGCTGCGCGCCCTGCAACGGGTGCATGAGCCACAAGACCTGCCAGCGGGCGAATTCGCCGCCTTCGGCGTCTCCGGAAAGATCGGAGAAGGTATCATGGCCCTCTTCCGCAGCCATCCGCCGCTGGCAAAACGCATCGCCGCGCTGGAGCAAAGCCCCCGTTAATCACCTCGGCGCGGATGGCGTTGTGCTTGATGGCCCCCTTAAAGATGGGCTTCCGGGCTCGACGCTCATCCGCGCCAGGTCGCGAAGGCGCGATCCAGCGTGGCTTGCACGCTGGAGAGCAGGCGTTCGATGGGCTTTTTGTGGGCGCTGTATTTGAGCTTGAGCAGCTCCATGTCCTCGCCGGCCGCCATCACGAAGTCGTCGCTGGTCTGGATGGCGTCCACCAGGCCCAGTTCGACGGCCCGCTGGCCGTGCCAATACTCGCCGGTGGCGACGCGCTCCAGGTCGAGCGCCGGGCGGTACTCGGCGACGAATCCCTTGAAGAGCCGGTGGGTCTCCTCCAAGTTGCTCGCGCAGTTTCTGACGTCCCTCGTCGGTGTTCTCGCCGAAGAGGGTCAGGGTCCGCTTGTACTCGCCCGGCGGTGTGCAGCTCGAAATCGACCCCGTAGCGCTCCAGCAGCCGGTGGAAGTTGGGCAGCTCGGCCAGCACGCCGATCGAGCCCAGCACGGCGAAGGGGGCGGCGATGATGCGGTCGGCGACGCAGGCCATGAGATAGCCGCCGCTGGCGGCGACCTTGTCGACCGCGACCGTGAGCGGGATGCCCTTGGCGCGGATCCGCGCCAGTTGGGAAGCGGCGAGCCCGTGCTCGCTGACCATGCCGCCGGCGTTGTCGAGCCGCATCAGCACCTGATCGCCCTCCCGCGCCTCCATGCAGCAGCGTCGTGACCAGCACCCGCAGCGCAGCCACCTCGCTGGCCCGGATGTCGCCGTTGAACTCGATGACGAAGAGTCGCTTGCGCTCGTTCGTTCCGGCCTTTTCGCGCTCCTTCTCGCGCTTGCGCTCGGCCTTGAGAAAGGTCTTGTACGCCTTTCTTGAGAGCGAAAATTCCTTCAAGCGCATAGCTCAGCTCGCGATAGCGCTCGTTGAGATCGGTGATCTCAAGCTGCTCCTGACGGGAGCCGCCCGCGCGGGCGCGCAATGCCAGGATGATCAGCACCGCGATCCCGAGCGATCAGGGTCAGGGTCTTGGCCAGGAAAAGTCCGTAGTCGAACAGGGATGCCAACAAGAGTTCCATCATGGAAAACAACCTTCAATGAGCGGCGGATACCCGCCTTGCGGAGGTGTCACGAGCGCATCAGACCGCAATCGGCGCGCGAATGACCGGGTGCGGATCAGTAGCCGTGGATCTCGATATCCTCGAAACGGTAGTCGAACAGGCTCGCCGGCCGACGCAGTCAGGCGCGAGCGTCGGCAGCGGCTCGGGTTCGCGCTCGAGCTGCTCGAAGACGATCTCGTCGCGTCAGATGATTGCGATACAGATGCAGGTCGCCGAAGGTGTGGACGAACTCGCCCGACCTCCAGGTCGCATTGATGGGCGATCAGATGGGTCAGCAGGGCGTAGCTGGCGATGTTGAAGGGCACCCCGAGAAAGAGGTCGGCGCTGCGCTGATAGAGCTGGCAGGAGAGCCGCCCCTCGGCGACGTAGAACTGGAAGAGACAATGACAGGGCGCGAGCGCCATGCGCCCGGCCGCGACATTGGCCTGCGGACTCATGGTCTCGTCCGGCAGATCCGCCGGATTCCAGGCCGAGACCAGCAGTCGACGCGAGTTCGGGACGGGTGCGGATGGTCGCGACCAGCTCGGCGAGCTGGTCGATCACCCGCCCGTCCGGGCAGGCCCAGGCTACGCCATTGGGCGCCATAGATGGGACCGAGGCTCCCGTCCTCGGCGGCCCATTCGTCCCAGATCGTCACGCCCTGCTCGCGCAGCCGACGGTTGTCGGTCGAGCCGGAGAGGAACCACAGCAGCTCGTGGACCAGGCTCTTGAGATGGATGCGCTTGGTGGTCAGCAGCGGAAAGCCGTCGCGCCAGATCGAAGCGGATCTGGCGCCCGAAGACCGAGCGCGTGCCGACCCCGGTGCGATCGCCCTTGTCCGATCCCGTTGCTCGATGACATCGCGCAGCAGATCCAGATAGACGCGCATGGGCTCAGACCATCGCCGGGCCGAGCAGGAGCGAGCGACCGTCCATGCGCTCCGGCATCGGGATCCCCATCAGATGCAGCACGGTGGGCGCGATGTCCTTGATCCCGCCGCCGATCGACAGCCGCCAGGGCACCTCGTCGACGACCAGACAGGGCACCGGATAGAGGCTGTGCTGGGTATGCGGCTCGCCGGTGACCGGATCGACCAGCTCGTCGCAGTTGCCGTGGTCGGCGGTCAGGATGATCGAATAGCCGGCCGCGACCGCCGCGTCCATCACCCGGCCGGCCTCGCGATCGAGCGTCTCGACCGCCGCGATCACCGCCTCGCGCACCGCCGTGTGCCCGACCATGTCGCCGTTGGCGAAGTTGACCACGATGAAGGGATAGACGCGGCGCTGCAGCGCCTCGATCACGGCATCGGCGACGGCCGGCGCGCTCATCTCGGGTTGCAGGTCATAGGTCGCGACCTTGGGCGAGGGAATCAGCGCCGCGCTCCTCGCCGGGGAAGGGCTCGTCGCGCCCGCCGTTGAAGAAGAAGGTCACATGGGCGTACTTCTCGGTCTCGGCGCAATGGAACTGCGGCAGGCCGTCATCGCTCAGGATCTGGCCGAGCGTGGTCTTGGGCATGTCGTGATCGAAGGCGAAGGGCAGACCGTACCACTGGTCGTATTCCATCATGCAGGTGACCTTGACCCCGGTCACGCCGCGCCGGTCGAACTGGTCGAAATCGGGCTTGAAGAAGGCCGACACCAGTTGGCGCGGGCGGTCCTTGCGGAAGTTGATGTGGATGACCTGATCGCCGTCGCGGATCGGCTCGCCGCCCTCGATGATGGTGGGACGGATGAACTCGTCATCCTCGCCGGCCGCATAGGCGGCCTCGATCGCCTCGCGGGCGCTCGCGGCGCGCCGACCCTCGCCGTCCACCATGGCGCGCCAGGCCAGTTCGGTGCGATCCCAGCGGTTGTCGCGGTCCATGGCGTAATAGCGGCCGGAGACGGTGGCGATCTGGCCGCCCGCCACCGCCAGCGCCTCCTCGAGACACTTGAGATAGTTCAGGGCCGAGCGCGGCGGGCGTATCGCGACCGTCGGTGAAGACGTGGACCATGGGCCGCGCGCCCTGGTGCTTGCAGAGCTTGATCAGCGCGGCCAGATGATGGACATGGCTGTGGACGCCGCCATCCGAGACCAGGCCCATGAGATGGATCGGCCGACCCTGCGCGGCGGCGGCCTGGGCCGCCGCCACCAGCACGCGATTCTCGAAGAAGCTGTGATCGGCGATCGCCTGGTCGATCAGCACCAGATCCTGGAGCACGACGCAGCCCGAGCCGATGCGACATGTGGCCGACCTCGGAGTTGCCCATCTGCCCGTCCGGCAGCCCGACCGCCAGCCCCGACGCCTGGATGGAGGTGTGCGGATGGTTGCGAGAAGTAGCGATCGAGATTCGGCGTGCGGGCGAGCGCGACCGCGTTGTTGGCCTTGGATGGATTCAGACCGACGCCGTCCAGGATGATCAGGATGACCGGACGGCGCGGGACATTCTTCATGGGGTCACTCATGGCTGCATTCCTCGGAAAGTGGCTATTCTAGCCGGAGGGAGGGGCCCGCCGCCCGCCGATCCGTCGGCGTCGACGCGGCGGGCGTGATCGCGCGCCGCCACCGAGCTTTCTGGTCTGCAAATATCAGGAAACCTCCGATCGAGAAGCATATGATTAAGGGCCGATCCCGCCATAAGCAACATGAGCGCGCCCGCCGCTGGGCCTCGGAGGAATCATGCAGAACGATCGAATCATCGCCTTCGTCATGGCCGGTGGCCAAGGCGCCCGACTTCAACCCCTGACCACGGGACGCTCCAAGCCATCGGTGCCCTTCGGCTCCCGCTACCGCATCGTCGATTTCGTCCTCAGCAATCTGGTCAACTCCCAGATCCAGACCATCTATCTGCTGGTCCAGTACAAGTCGCAATCCCTGATCGAGCATGTGCGCAAGGCGTGGACCATCTCGCCCCTGCTCCAGAGTCAGTTCGTGACCGTGGTACCGCCGCAGATGATGACCGGCGAGAACTGGTTCCAGGGCACGGCGGATGCGATCAATCAGAACATCAATCTGATCGAGGAGCATCGCCCCAATCTGGTCGCCGTCTTCGGCGCGGACCACATCTACCGGATGGACATCCGCCAGATGGTGGACTTCCACAAGGCGCGCAAGGCGGATGTGACCATCGCCGCGCTGCCGGTCCCGCTGCGCGACGCGCAAGGTTTCGGGGTGATCGCGGCCGACGCGGACGGACGCATCCAGGCATTCGAGGAAAAACCCGAACATCCGACCCCCCTGCCCTCCGATCCGACCCATGCCTTCGCCTCCATGGGCAACTACATCTTCGATGCCGAGGTTCTGATCAAGGCGCTCAAGGAGACCCAGGAGGCCGGCGAAACGGATTTCGGTCAGCATGTGCTGCCGCGACTGCTGCGCACCCACCGGCTGTTCGCCTACGACTTCGCCACCAACGAGATCCCAGGCGTCCTGCCCTACGAGACGCCGGTCTACTGGCGCGATCTCGGCACCATCGACGCCTACTTCGACGCCCACCAGGACGTGCTCGGCGCGGAACCCGCCTTCGACATGTTCAATCCCGACTGGCCGATCTTCTCCAGCGGCTATCAGGGGCCGGTGGCGCGGGTGCTTGGGCGGCGATATCGCGCAACACCCTGCTCGGCGCGGCGACCATGGTCCACGAGGGGGCAAGCATCAAGCAACTCCATCATCCGGCGCGAGGCCGTGATCGAGGAGGACGTGGTGCTCGAGGACTGCATCATCATGGACTACGTGCGCATCGGCCGTGGCGCGCGGCTGCGCAAGGTGATCGTGGATCGGCATAACGTCATCGAGGCCGGCGACCAGATCGGCTTCGACCCCGCCCGGGATCGCCAGCGTTTCCACGTCAGCGAGGGCGGCGTGACCGTGATCCCGCAGGGCCGCGTCAGCTATCTTCGCCCGCAACACCCGTGGCGCCGGTCGCGGCGGCTACTCCGAATAGCCGGCTTCAGCCGACGCGGATTCGTGGGTCGACGGCGACATAGAGCAGATCGGTCGCCGTGTTGACCAGCAGGTAGGTCAGGCTGATCAGCAGCACCGCCGCCTGGACCACCGGATAGTCCCGGGTCTGGATCGCCTCGATCAGCAGGCTCCCCAGACCCGGCCAGGCAAAGACGCTCTCGGTGACCACCGCCCCGCCAAGTAGCGCGCCGAACTGCATCCCGAGCAGCGTCAGGATCGGCAGCCAGGCGTTGCGCAGGGCGTGACGCCAAAGCACGGCGGTCGGCCCCAGCCCCTTGGCGCGGGCGGTCCGGATATAGTCCTCGCCCAGCACCTCCAGCACACTGCTCCGCACCATGCGCGCCAGGATCGCGGCAAGCCCCGTCCCGAGCGTTACGGCGGGAAGGACGAGGCTGCCCACCCCCTCGCGTCCGCTGACGGGCGTCCAGCCGAGCCAGAGCGAGAAGACCAGGATCAGGATCGGACCCAGCCAGAAGCTCGGGATCGCGGCGCCCAGCATGGAGAAACCCATGGCGCCACGGTCGATGGCGCCACCCTGATGCCGCGCGGCCAGCACGCCCAGGGGGATGGCGATGACGATCGCCAACAACAGCGCAGCCAGCGCCAGCTCCAGGGTCGGGCCGACCCGCTCGGCGAGCAGGTCCATCACCGGACGCCGCGCATGCAGCGATGTCCCCAGATCCAGTCGGGCGAGACGGGTCAGATAATCCAGGTATTGCACGCCCAATGGCCGGTCCAACCCGAGCGAGGCACGCAGCGCAGCCTGATCGGCGGGACGCGCGCCCTCCCCCAGCATGACTTGCACCGGATCGCCCGGAACCAGGTGGATGAGCAGGAAGACCAGGGTACAGACACCCAGCATGACCAGCCCCGCCGAGGCGAGACGGATCAGCACGCGCTCGATCACGAAGACTCAACCACAGCGAATCTCGACCAGTGTCCCGGCGGGCGTCCGGTCGAAGAGCTGGATCAGATCCTGGTTGCGCATACGGATGCAGCCATGCGAGCGGGGCTCGCCCGTGGGCTCCGAATCCGGGCAGCCGTGGATATAGATGAGGCGTCTCAGGGTATCGACACAGCCGCCGCGATTGCGTCCCGGCTCGCAACCGCTGAGCCAGAGGATCCGGGTCAGGATCCAGTCCCGTCCTGGATAGGCGGCGCCCAGCGCCTCGTCGTGGATCTCACCGGTCGGTCGCCGGCCCCGGAAGACGGTCCCGACCGGACAGCCCTCCCCGATCCGGATCCGCACACGGTGCAGACCTCGAGGCGTGCAGCCGCTCCCGTTACGCTCCCCGACCCCATTGAGGCCGGTCGAGACCGGGTAGCGGAGCAAGGGTCTCGACCCCTCGAATAGGGTCAGGGTTTGCGACTCGATGTCGACCAGGATGCGCCGCGACATTCAACCGGAACCTTGGGCTTGGGGATCTTGGAGGCTCATCCATGCGATCCGAATGGATGAGTCGACGCGAGCCAATGCGGCCGGCCTTGAACGAACGCCTCGAACGCGTCGCTCGTGAGTGGCTTGGAGAACAGATAGCCCTGGCCATCGTGACAGCCCATGCTCAACATCTTCTCGCACTGGGCTTGGGTTTCGATCCCCTCCGCGATGGTCTTGAGGCCGAGCTGGTCGGCCAGCCTCAGCACCATTGCCGCGATGCTGTCATCCCCAGCCGCGCCATCCTTACCGCTGACGAAGGCCCGGTCGATCTTCAGGCGGTCCAGGCTCAGTTGCCGAAGAATATTCAGCGACGAATAGCCGGTGCCAAAATCGTCGATGGCAATCGCCACGCCCGCCGCGCGGGCGGCCGACAGCCTTTGTTCGATGGACTCGATGTTGTCGATGGCGACCGACTCGGTCAATTCGATCTCGATGTTGGTCGGATTCACGCCGTGCTCATGGATCGCCTGGACCAGCTTCTCGACGTAATCGGGTTCACGAAACTGGACCTGCGAAACATTGATCGCCATTCTGAAATCGTCGTAGCCAAGATCCAACAATCGCTTGAGAAACTGCAAAGCGCTGCGCGTGACCCAGTCGCCGATCGGCACCATCAGGCCGGATTGCTCGGCGAGCGGGATGAAGCTATCCGGGGGGATATATTCACCGCTGTCCTTGCGCCAACGCAGCAACGCCTCCGCGCCGACGATTCGCCCCGTCGCCAGATTGACGAAGGGCTGATAGACGAGGAATAACCGTTCTTCCGAGAAGGCCAGGCGCAGGTGACTCAGCATCTGCATGCGTTCGCGGGCCGCCGCCGCATGGGCGGCCTCGAAATAGATGGCCTTACCGCGATTGAACAGCTTGGCCTGTTTCAATGCCACGCCAGCGTTCTTGAGTCGCTCCACCCCCGTGAACGAGTCTTCTTCGAGACAGACCAGCCCACTGGTGGCGGACAGGCGCAGGCTCTCCACACCAATCTCGAATGGTCTGGAGAAAACCGCCTCGATCTGGTCCCGATTGACCTCGTCTTTCGACCCAAGAAGACCGAAGACATCGCTCCCGATTCGGGCGACCTGAACGGCTGGCGAAAAGATTTCCCGCAGTCGTTGTGCAACGGCGCGCAGGACAGCGTCGCCGAAATTCTGATCGAGCGTGCTGTTGATGTCGGCGAAGCCATCGATATCCACCAAGGCCAGCATGTCGCTATTGGCCGGACGCTGGTCGATCTCGGTCAGAAAACGGTTGCGATTCGGCAGTTTCAGCAGCGCGTCTTCAAAGGCTAGGTCGCTGATTCGCTGAAGCAACTGAGTATTTTCGAGGGCGACCGAGATATTGCCGCAGAACACCTCCAAGAGATTGCGGTCCACCTCGCTCAACGGCCGGGCGACATCCACGAACGCCGCCAGGGAGAGCCCCTCCGGGACGCTGAAATAGAGGCAAGTCGTTGCGCCAAGGTCATGGCGGCGGTCGGCCAGGGTTTGTTCCAGAGCGCGACGCACCCGCGCATCCGGAACGGTCGTCAACGACTGACCGATCCAGTCTGCGTAACGCCCAGCGGCGGCCAGAATGTAGGGCGCTGAATGCGCCTGCCCAGTAGCGGCGCAAACAACCCCATCCTCGTCAACGCCCAGCAGGGCACATAACTGGGTCACCACTCCCTCGGCAAAGCGATTCAGCCCCCTGGGTTTGCTCAATTCGGTACTGGCCGCGACGATCAACTCCAGTCCGCGTCGATTGGCTTCCAACTGGTGAATCTGCCAATAGGAGCGGATCGCGACGGTCAGGCTGGTAAAGAGCCGAACCCGTGTCAGTTCCGATTTTGTCTTGTAATCATTGATGTCGTAGGCGCGAATCGTGTCGATCTCCGGCGCATAACCCGGCTGCCCGGTCCGCAGAATGATGACGTATGGCCTGGTTGCCGAGGTCCTCGCGGATAAAACGGATCAGTTGCAGACCAGCGTCATCGGACTCCATGACGACATCGAGCAGGACGACCGCCAGATCCTGGTGCTCCAAAAGGCAGGTACGCGCCTGTTCCGCCGAATAGGCGTGAACGAATTCAAACGGCCGTCCCTCGATGCTGATGCCCTTCAAGGCCAAGACCGTGGCTTGGTGGACACTGGGCTCGTCATCGACCACGAGAATCCGCCAGACCAGCCTGCCGTCACCCGCCTCCGGCTCGGCTTCGTCCTTGAACGTCAGCAGATCGCTATCGGGGATTGCCGCAACCATCTATTACACCCCATGCCATGGTCGGCCATTGCCGGTCGAGGAGTTCATCTTGAGCGCACCGAATATCCTCTAGTCCTCGCGAAGCTCGCGATGCTCCGGAGCGATCAAGGGTAGATCCAGGGTGAACACCGAACCTTTCCCGAGCGTCGACTCGACTGAAATCTGACCGCCCAACATGCCATTGACCAGCCCATAAACAATGCTGAGGCCAAGTCCGGATCCCCCCTTGCCCAGCCGTGTCGTGAAGAAGGGATCGAAAATCCGCCGCAGGTGCTCGGGGGCAATGCCGCTCCCGTTGTCGCCAACGGAGAGCCTAACACGGTCGTTCCTGGCTTGAGCGGCGATCTCGATGGCGCATTCGGAGCGCCCCTCGCAACCGTGAATCATCGCATTTTCGACCAGATTGGTGATGATCTGCTCGATCGCTCCAGGATAGCTGTCCATCGCGATCCCGTCGGGGATACGCACCTCGATCCCGACCGGAGACTGTTTGTGGCGCAGACGCAAGGTTGCCATCATCTCTCCGACCAGTCGGGCCAGGTCATAAGTCCGCCTCCGCGAACTGGTCTGGTCCACCGCGATCTGCTTGAAATCCCTCACCAGATTCGCGGCCCGTTCCAGGCTGGCCTGAGCCAGGGCGCTGCCCTCGGCGACATCACTGAGGAAGGCGTCGAGCTGCGAGCGACGGATTCCCGCATCGATCTGTTTGCGCAACTCGGCGCAGCGCTCCGCAATGGTGCTGACCAGCGTCACGCCGGTCCCGATCGGGGTGTTCAACTCGTGCGCGACGCCCGCCACCAGGGAACCGAGCGACGCCAGTTTCTCGGATTGGACCAGTCGGGTTTGGGTCCGGCGCAGATCCGCGAGCGTGCCCTGAAGTCTGGTGTTCACCTCCTGCAATTCGCGGGTGCGTCCCTCGACCCGCTCTTCCAATTGAGTGACGGACTGCGCGAGCGATTGACGCATCGCATCCAGTTTGGACGCGAGCACGCCAAACTCATCATTCGATAACGCGGGAACCTCGCTCTGCAAGTCACCCGCCGCGATCATCTCGGCGCTGGCGCGTAGCACTTGGAGCGGACTGAGCACCCGGCGCGTCAGCCAGGTACCGATCAGCGCCAGTGAAACCAGAAACTGCGCGGTAATGATCGCGAGCAGAAACAACGAGGCAAGCATTGCGTGTTTTCGCGCCGCCGAGGTCGTATAGATGAGCGTCACCTTGCCGAGCACCTCACCGCCTTTTTCCATTTGCCGATCGACGATGATCGGAGCCGTCAGGCCCGTTTCTTGGCGACTGAATTCCAGCAGGGTCTCGCCACTCGGGCCGACCACCATGATCGTGGCGACGGAGGGATCGGTAGCGACGGCTTCAAGTAAAGGTTTACCTGATTCGATTTCCACTTGCCACAGCGGCAAGGTCAATCCGGCCTGCAATAGATCGGCAAATTTCTCCGCCTTGATCCGCGCATCCACTTCCACTGTGCTGCGTAGATTCAGATCCATCAGGATGAATCCGGCGAGGATACCGGGCACGACCAGCGCCAAGGTCAGCGCCACGAACAGCGCGCGCCGCAAACCGGCTGGTCGTCGGGTGTTTTTCGTGTTCACGGCGTCAGCCCCGGTTGCGTGCCTGCATTGTCCGGCTTCCTGCCTAGCGGTTCATTCCCTGATGCAGATCCCGCATGTAAAGCTCATAGCGTCCGCTTTCCCTCAGGCGTTGCAGCCCATGATTGAAGCGTGCCAGCCAATCCGGGCTCTTATCCGATTGACGCGAAAAGCCCAGGCAGATCGGAGTCTCGACCTGGTCCGATGCGCTGGCCTCCCCACGGCGCTTGCAGATCCTCACCGACACGATCCCCGTGCTCGTGCACCACGCCGAAGGTGTGCTGCCCGATCGTCTGGCTGCGCTCCCCGGCCTGGGCACGCGTGAGGTCTATGCCTGCGATGGCACCTACGCGGCGCCCAGTGCGCAGTTCCACGCCTGCCCGCCGCGTGCGGGCGGCGATCACAATCCCAAAGGCCATGGGCTGCTGACCTTCTACAACCTGCGCTTGGGTGTGCCGGTGGATGTCCAGGTCGAGATCCGCAACCGCCACGAGATCGCCGTCCTGCGTGACTACGACACGTCCGCCCACGCCGTCACGCAACGCCCCAACGCCTTGTTCGTCGTCGATCGCGCCTTCATCGATGCCGCGTTCTGGGACCGCAAGAAGGCCACGCTCGGCATCACCATGATCACCCGCATGAAGGCGAATCTGCGCCTCGACTCCAGCGAAGCGCTCAAGGTCGCGCCCGATCCGGCTCAATGAGGGCGTGCGGCGCGACCTGCGCGTCAGGCTCTCCAGCTCGCGCCAACCCTGGCGACTGATTACCTATCAGACCCGCCGTGGGCGCCGCGTCGAGTTTCTCACCAACGATTTCGATCTGCTGCCTGGGGTCATCGCCTTCCTCTATTCCCGCCGCTGGGAAGAAGAAAAGTGCTTCGACACCTGGAAAAACGACTTCAGCCAAGCCAAAGCCTGGGGCAAGCGCCTCGCCGCGATCGACAACCAGGTCCGCCTGGCCATCATCGCCAGCCTCCTGATCGCGCTCATCCTCCAGCACACCCTCGGGCACCGAAGGCAGCCGCGACATCAAATCCCTGCGTCGCCAGGCACGCCGCCAAGCCAAGGCCCCGCACCACCCCGATGGCACCGATCGCCCAAGGCTGGACCGCACCCCTATTCCGCTACACCTCCAAGGTGAGCCGCCAGGTTCTACGGTTCTTCAAACACTGTTTCTTGCGACCGTCCACGCCAGCGCTCTACCATTGCATGATGAGTTTAGGGTGATAGGTCATCGACGCCGCTTCTTCCGGCAACAATCGAGTCCGCATGAGATAATTGGCCACATCGATCTCCATCGCCACGACATCGATCCGCTTGAGCAGTAGCTTCCTGATATTCTGTTCATCAAGGGCCACCTCCTCGACCTTGAGACGACCCTGTTTCACGGCCAGATCCCATTCGACGCCATAGGAATAGCCGGCGGTCCCGCCGACGCGCCATTGGTTGAGATCGTCGATCGTCTTCCAGTCGAATGGCGTGCTCTTGAGATGGAATAGCGCCTTATCGAGCACCACCAGAGGCTCGCTCATATAAAAGTCCTGAAGATGCTCGGCGGTCGGCGCCCAGCCAATGGTGCCATCCCACTTGCCGGTCTTCGCGTGCTGGTAGGCGCGTTTCCAGGGAAAAAAGCCATACTCGACGGTGATGCCCTCCAGCGCGAATGCCTCCGCGACGACGCGGGACAAAGGCCCCTGATAGGGGAGTCGCTCCGACATGAAGGGAGGCCATTCGCCATTCGTGATACGGATGGTCTCCGCGACCGAGACCGCGACATTCAGGCCCAGGCAGATGCCGATCAGGCGGATCA
Organism: uncultured Gammaproteobacteria bacterium; assembly: GCA_963818415.1. Taxonomy (GTDB): domain Bacteria; phylum Pseudomonadota; class Gammaproteobacteria; order Chromatiales; family Chromatiaceae; genus CAWFSC01. Next base: position 170,442 of record CAWFSC010000007.1, read on the forward strand.
TCAGGCTGTGTTGCCGCATCTTTCCCACCGCCTCCATGGGTTCCAAGCGGCCTGTCGGGCGACAGGTCAGTGTGAATGCATCTCAGGCTTCCCGTTCCTCGCCGTCGCCGGCAGCCAGCGCAGTAAGCTTTGGTAGAGCACCGCTGGATCGACCGGCTTGGCGAGATGATCGTTCATGCCAGCGTCGAGACAGCGCTGGATATCCTCGGGGAAATCGCTCGCGGTCATGGCGAGGATCGGCGTGAGCCGATAGCCGGGCAAGCGGCGGATCGCCGCCGTGGCCTCTGGTCCGTCCAGCACCGGCATCTGCATGTCCATCAGGATCAGGTCGTAGGCGCCAGCGCGCGCCATCTCGACCGCCAACTGGCCATTCGCCGCCACATCGACCAAGAGACCAGTTCCCTCGCCGAGCAGGTCGAGCGCGATCTCCTGATTGATCTCGTCATCCTCGGCGAGCAGGAGGCGGCGGCCCTGGTGCGCCCGCCGCAGCGCCAGCACGCCACTCGCCGCGGAAGGCGCTAGCGCGTCGATCGCATCCCCGCCGCGCGGGGCACGCCGGCGCAGAACCATGGCCACCAGCTCTTCATGGTCGAGCGGTTTGGTGAGGGTATCGATCATGCCGGCAAGCCGGCATTTCTCGCGCTCCGCGACGAGCGCGTGCGCCGTCTGGCCGACGACTGGCAGGTCCGGCGCCAGCGCGACGATGCGCCGCGTAGCCTCCAGTCCGTCCATCTCCGGCATCTGCACGTCCATCAGGACCAGGTCGAACGCACCGGGCTGACGTTCGACCGCCTCGACCGCCCGCCGGCCGTCGCCGACCAGGGTGAGGGTCGCCCCTTCGCCTGTCAGCATCTCGCTCAGCACCAATTGATTCGCCTCATTGTCCTCGGCCGCGAGGATGCGTGTGCCGGTCAGCCGCATCCAGGACTCTGGCGAGTGCTGAGAGAACCGAGCGGTTTCCACCGGAGCCTCGGCCACGACGCACGCTAATCCGATCTCGAAGCGGGAGCCGCTACCCGGCATGCTCTCGACCCGAATCTCGCCCCCCATCAGTACCGCCAGGCGTTGGCTGATCGACAGGCCGAGGCCCGTGCCGCCGTATTTGCGGGTGGTGCTGGAGTCTGCCTGCTCGAAGGGGATGAAAAGACGGCCGATCTGTTCGGGCGTCATGCCGATGCCGGTATCCGTGACGGCCAGGACCAAGGTTTCGCCACGCCGGTGCGCTTCCAGGGTGATGACGCCACTGTCGGTGAACTTGACCGCGTTCGAGAGGAAATTGAGCAGGATCTGGGTGAGCCGGGTCGGGTCGCCCAGACAGGCTTCGGGAAGACTGGCATCGATGCGGGATTTGACGGCCAAGCCCTTGGCGGCGGCACGCTCGGCGATCACGGCGAGGGCGTCCTCGACCAGAGCGCGCGGGGCGAAGGGCACGGATTCGACCGCCAGCTTGCCGGCCTCGATCTTGGAGAAGTCGAGGATGTCGTTGATGATGCCGAGCAGCAACTTGCCCGAGTCGAGGATACGGGCGAAGTATTCCTGGGATTGCTCGCGTCCGCGCTCGCGCGTTGGCCGATTTGGGCGAGCCCGAGCACGCCGTTCAGGGGCGTGCGGATTTCGTGGCTCATGTTGGCGAGGAACAGACTCTTGGCGCTGTTGGCGGCATCCGCGGCCTGCTTGGCCTCGGCCAGCTCAAGCTCGGCGCGCCGGCGCGTGAAGATCCGCCACAGGTCATCGCCGACCAACTGCAGCTCGCGCGCGTCGGTCTCGTCATAGTCCAGCGGCTTGTTGCCGACGCCCATGAGGATGCGCGCCTTGCCGCCGTCGATGACCGGAATCCCGAGATGCCGGATCAGATGGGCGTGGCCTTCCGGATAGCCGTGGCGATTCCCGAGTCCCTGATAGTCGTTATGAATCACCGCGCCCAGCGTGCGCAAGCTGTCGGCCCAGAGCCCGGCCCGGCTGATCGGGTAGTGCGCGTCATGGACCGCCGTGCAAAACCGCAGCGTGCCCCGCGACCAGGCGACCATCCGCAGGGTTTCCTGATCCTCATTGACCATGTGCAGGTAACCGATCTCGCTCCCGGTCAAGCGCGCGGCCTCATCGATCCCGCACTGGAGCAGTTCGTCCAGGCTCAGGTCGGCCGCGCGCTGGCTCAACTCGAACATGGCGGTGAGACGGATGTCGCTGTTGCGCAGGCGCTGGTTGGCGGCCTCCAGCTCGGCGGTGCGGCGGCTCACCATGTCCTCAAGCTGATGCTGATAACGGGCCAGCTCGTCGGCCAGCCGCTTCTGCTCGGTGATGTCCTTGTCGGAGCCGCGGTAGCCAAGGAGCTCGCCGGTCTTGGACAGGACCGGGATGCCTTGGTCAGCAGAACCCGCTGCGTTCCATCCTGGTGGATGCAAATATTTTCCAGATCCCGAAAAGGCTCGCTGCGTGCCGTCAGCGCCTGAAAAATGGCGCCGACGCGCGCCACCTCGTCCGCCGGCATGAAATCGAAGGGCGTGCGACCCAGCAGGGCGCGCGGCGGATAGCCCAGAACGGTCTCGACCTGTTCCGAGGCATAGGTGTAGCGCCCCTCGCGATCGACTTCCCAGATCCAGTCGCCGAGGGTGAAGGCCAGGTCGCGGAAACGCTGTTCGCTCTTGAGCAGGGTTGTCTCGCCCTGACGGACCCGCATGAAAAAGAATCCGGTCAGCAGCAGGCCCGAGACGGTGAGCGCCGTCGAAATGATCGCGGTGTTCCACCAGGCGCTGAATTGCTCTGCGGCGGCGCGTCCAACCAGCACGTAGAAGGGAAAATCGCCGACCTTGTGGTATGCGAAGATGCGGTCGACGCCATCGGCCTTGCCGATGTAGCGGATCACGCCCTGCCGCTCCCCTGCCTTGATCCGCAGATAGGGCGGCGTCTTGTCGGCCGCCTTGTTGATCTCCGACGCGATGTTCGGCCAGCGCACGACCAGCCGGGCATCGTCGCTGCGACGGATGGCCACCATGCCGTGCGCGCCAACCTGGATATCCGAGAAGAGCTGGGAGAGATAGGGCAGGCGGATGGGGGCGACGATCAGGCCGAGGAATTCGCCGGCATCGCCCAGCACTGCGCGATGTGCCGCCACCATCGACTGTCCGCCGTGTTGATCCGCGAGGGTCTCGGAAAACAGCAGGTTCGGCTTGGGCGCCTTCCGGCTGGCCAGGAAATAGGCCCGGTCGGCGATGCTTTGGGGCCGTCGCCGGAAACACTGGAAAACCGCAGCGCGCCCTCGGCATCGAAGATGAAATAGCCCGACACTTCGGGAAAATTCCGGCTCAATGCCAGCAGCTCGCCCTCGATGCTCGCCTGCCGATCGGCGGCGGAGGTGGCGGTCGCGAGATCGGCGCGGAATTCGTCGGCGATCAGCGCGGTCGTGGCGTCGATCCGGCGCAACGTGGAGACGACCTGACTGGTGATGACGTGGGCCTCGTTCGCGCAGGCCGCATTCACCGCCAGCTCGGTTTGCTGGCGCGTGTAGACCAGGAAATAGCCGAGCAGCAGACCCGCCAGAACGGTCAGGATCAGAAAGTAGGCGACATAGGCCCGCGTGGGGCTCACACCATCATGGCCAGGAGCGGCTGCCGCTCCTCCAGCCCCGCGCTTTTCCCGCGCGCGGCCGACCTCCCCCGCCGCGCCATGCCGCAGGTCGGGGACTGAGTCCATGCCAGGATTGGGCGGAGAGCGGCGCGTCATGATCGATAAACCTTGGCTCGACAGGCTCGGGACAGCAACAGGCACGAAATATACATGGATATTTCCGCTGGGTTTGTGAACCCGCCTGCGGCCTTCGTCACAATCCGCAACGGCCCCAACGCGGCCCCAACATGACCTCAGCGACGCAGGATCTCGGCATTGACATCGCGCAGCACCAGACTGCGGAATTTCTTGGCGCGCAGCATGGCGGCATCGGTCCAGGGCTCGGAACGGCAAGCCGTGGTTTCGACCCAGCGCTCGAAGGAAGAGCGCGGCGTCAGGTGTTGGTGCTGCTCGTCGAACAGGGCGCTCTTGCGCGGGTCCCCCGCCCAATGGACGCTTTGCGGTTGTTCGGGACGCCACCAGAAGAAGCAACGCTCGCCCTCGTCGCTGAAGATCGGGATGCGCACGGCGAGAAGACCGCTGGCGCGGTCGGATAGGGACGCCGCCTCGGGAAAGTGCTCGGAGAGCCGATCGGTGGCGAAGATCGGCGCCCTGACCGTCTCGCGGAGCCAATCGGCCATGGCCCTGATGGTCGCAATCTCTGGGGTCAGGCCAAACGCCACGATCGAGCGCGCGTCGACGAGCGCGGCGCCCGTGGCGCCGACCAGGGACAGAAGGGCATCCCCCAGTGTCTCGCCGAGGGCAGGCCCATGACCAATGCCCGGATCGATGACGAATTCCCGACCGGCGTCGGCCTGACGCAGGGCCTCCAGCAGGGCGGCAATCTCCTGATCGCTCTCGTTCACTTCAGCCAGGCGGCGGGTGCTCTGATAGCCGGCGATGGCGAGGGTGAAAACCGAGACCATCTCGGCGCAGCGTGCGCGCACCGGCAGCGGCAGATCGCGCGGAATCCGATGATGACAGGCCACGAGCCCCCACAACTCCCCGGAGACCAGAATCGAGAACGAGAGCGAGGCCGTGACGCCCATGTTCTTGAGGTATTGCAGATGCACCGGCGAGACCGCCCGCAGGTCGGACAGGGTCAGGTCGGCGATGGCGTCGTCGCGAACCAGGATCGGCACGGGTAACGCCTGGATATCCGGTATCTGGCGGTGTGAATTGAGGCGATAGAGGTTGCGCGCGATTTGCGGAATATCCGAGGCCGGATAGCGCAGGCCGAGATAAGGCGGAAGACCCTCGACCAGACTCTCGCTGATGACCTCGCCGCAATCGTCCGCGCGAAAGCGGTAGATCATGACCCGCTCGTAACCGCTGGCCACGCGCAACTCATCGGCCAGATATTGGCAATGCGTCGTCCAATCGTGCTCCGAGTAAGGCATCCGATAGAGCCGATGGGGCACCGGACGGTAGGCGTCGTTGCGCTGCGACGCGGGCAGGGATGTCTCCAGCTCCAGCAGCCAATTGCTGGCGTTGCAGGACAGCAGACCGTCGAGCGGGCCGCGCGCGGCCTGAAACAGCTCCGGGTACAGACGCTTGTTGGCGGCGGGCTGCATCCAGGCATCTTGGGTATCGGAGAGGTCGGAGATCTCCGTGGGCGGCGGAAACCCCGGCAACAGGGTCGTCAATGGCTGGCCCAAGGCGGCTTCCGCCGCCTGCCCGATCCACTCATCGAGATTGGCGCTCGCGAAGCGAATGACCGGATCGCCGATCCGGCCGCCCAGCAGACAACCCCAAGGCTGGATGGACTGCAGGCGATGAAGCTGCTCGCGCTCGCATTCGGCCAGGAAACCTTGCAGGGAAAGCTCGCTCATGGGTCTGTCCTCGGACTGAAAGGCTCGTTTCCAGGCGATCTTAGCCTATGGCGGGCCGGCTTGGGTCGGTACATCCCGGCTCAGCCAGACTGCGTCCAACCCATCGTAGTTCCCATCGGGCGCGAGTCGATAACCCCTGACCTCGGACCGGGTCGCCAGGATCTGATCCTCGTACCACAGCGGCAGGTACGGTAGTTCGGCATGCAGCAGGGACGCCAACTCGCGGTAGACCCGGGCCTGGCTTGGCAGATCCGGCGCTTGCGCGGCGACCTCGATCAGACGGTCCGCCTCGGGGTTGCGGTAACGCCCCCGGTTCGCGCCGGTCGGCGGGATGGCGGCGCTGTGGAAGGCATAGCGGAAGATGTCCGGGGTATGGATGCCGACCCAGGTCAGACCATAGAGCTGGAAACGTCCGTCCTTGACGTCGCCGAAGAAGGTTCCCCAGTCGTAGCTGCGAATGGTGAGACGGATCCCGACGGCGGCGAGTTGCGCCTGCATGGCGGTCGCCAGGCGGATCCGGAAGGGATCGCTGGAGGTCTTCATGGTCAGCGCCAGCGGCTTGTCGGGTCCGTAACCGAGCGAGCGGAGAAGCGCGCGGGCCAGCTCCGGGTCATGGCGATGGGGCTTGAGGTCAGGGTGTCCGGCCCAGTGGTCGGGCGGAAAGATGGACTCGGCCGTGCGCGCCCGGTCGCGGTACAGGTAGCGCAGAAGCGTCTCGCGATCCAGCGCGTGGGCGAATGCCAGGCGCACCTTGGGATCGCCCGCGATCGGATCCTCCAGATTGAAGCCCAGATAGGAGAAATTACCGCCCGGCCGGGTCTCCACGCGGATCGCTCGCCGCGCGGCCAGGAAGTCGACCAGCTCGGGGGAGAGGTCGTTCTGGAGCATCCCGATCTCGCCCCGCAGCAGCTTCATGACCCGTACATTCGGATCCTTGACCGCGATCAGCTCCAGGATCAAGCCATCCCGACGGCGCTCCAGACGCAACCGGCCAGGCTCGGGCCAGTCGAGCATCCGAAAGGCGCCGCTGCCAAGCGGCTGGGTGGTGAGTTGGCGCCCCGAGGCAATCACGACGGCCGGCAGAATCCCCTCGGCCAGATAGGCGGGGAACAGCGGATCCGGCGCGCTCAGATTGAAATCGATGGTGTCAGGGTCTGGCGTCGCGATCGACTGGATCGGACCCAACTGGGCGCGATGGGGAGAGGCATGCGCCGCATCCAGGATGTACCCATAGGTCGCCGCCACGTCGGCCGAGGTCAGCCGGCTGCCGTCGCTGAAGTCGCGGCCGGACTCGCCCAGATGCAGGCGGTAGTGGGTTGGCGTGACCCGGTCCCAGGTGGCGATGCCAGGAATCGGAAGACCCTGGGCGTCGAGTTCGACCAGGTGGCGGTAAAGCAGCCGATTGACCCGCTCGGAGGTGGCGTCGGTGGCGAAGCGCGGGTCCAGGTTGCGCGGCGGATCGGCCAGGCCGAATCGGAGCACGCCGTCGCTTGGTGTCCCCCGATCGCAGGCGGCCGACAGGAGCGTCAGCGCCAGTGCGATGAGCGCTCGGTGCATCCAATCACCAACGGCTGTAGGGATGCCGGGCGAGGTTGACGTTGAAGTAACGGGGATCGACGGAAACCTCCTCGCCCACCCAGTCAGGCCGCTCGAAGGCCGCGTTCTCGGCGTCCAGCTCGATCTCGGCCAGCACCAGTCCGGCGTTCGCGCCGGAGAAGACATCCAGATCCCAAACATGATGGCCGCAACGCACCCGGTAGCGGACCTTCTCGATCAGGGGTGAGACAGCCAGCTCGCGCAGCAGGATCTCGGCATCGGCGACCGGAATCGGGTACTCGAATTCCAGCCGAGAGATCCCGCTAGTCGCACCCTTGATGGTCAGATAGGCCGCGTCGCCGCGAATCCGCGCCCGTACCGTGGAGCGCTGACCCTCGGCGAGATAACCCTGCAGGATGCGCGTCTCGCCCTCCACGCTGGCCCGCCAGGTCTCCCGCGCGACCAGGAATTTGCGCTCGATCTCCACACCCATTCCCCGTCCTCCCGGCGATGTCAGCGCGGATCCCGCGAGATGATCGAAACAGAATCCCCGATCGCGCGCCGCGACGCTAGGAAGGGTCGTCGTCGGCACCGACCGGCGCGGTGGGGTCGTCGATATCCGCGCACCGCCCCCCGTGGCGGAGATCGAGCAGGACCACATCCACGTCCGGGAGGACATCGGCGAATTCGACCCCATAGATCTCCCAGAGGGAGATGAGGAGCGAGCCGATGACGGGGCCGATGAAGAGCCCGGCGAGCCCAAACATGAAGATGCCCCCCAGCGTGCTGAAGAAGATCATCAGCTCGTGCATCTTGGTGTCCTTGCCCACCAGCATGGGACGCAGGAGGTTGTCCAGGCTCCCGACGATCAGGCCGCAGAAGAGACCCAGGGCCACGCCCGTCGTCACATTTCCCTGGGCAATGAGAATGATCACGGCCGGAACCCAGACGAGCGCCGCGCCGATGTTGGGGATCACCGACAGGATCGCCATCATCGTCCCCCAGAAGACCGCGTTGTGAATGCCCGCGACCGCGAATGCGATGCCCGCCAGCGTCCCCTGCAACAGCCCGATGAGGAGCGAGCCCTTGAGTGTCGCGCGCGTCACCGAGGTGAACTTGTCGAGCATCAGCCGCTCTTCGCTCGGTCTTGAGCGGCAGGTAGTAGAGGATCTTCTCGATCAGCCTCGGCCCGTCCATCAGGAGGAAGAACATGCTGTAGAGCAGCACGAAGGCCATGAAGACGAAGTTGACGGTCTTCAGGGTGACGGACGAGACCCAGTCCACCAGCAGCTTGCTGACCAGGGTCGCCCCCTGACCGGCCTGCTGGAGGATCAGATCCCGGTGGAGCATCACCTGGTCATAGAAGGGGAAGTGGCGCAGATAGGCCATGAACTTGGCGGGATCCTCGATCACGCCCTTGACCATGACCGAGATCAACTGGCTGACATCGAGCGCCTGCCCGACCAGCACTCCGATCAGCATGACCGTCGGGATCAGTACGACCACCGCCATCACGAGCAGAGTCAGGAGAGAAGCCAGAGGGGAGTTGCAACCAAGCAGCGTCCGCAGGCGCAAATACAGCGGACGCGCCAGGGCGCTGAAGAGCCCGGCGAGAAAGAGCGCCATCAGAAACGGCTGGATCATGGTGAGGAAGAGCGCCGAGATCCCGACCGTCATCAGGAGGATGACGGTCTTGTTCACGCTGTCCTGACTCATATTGCTCATCGCGGTACTCGCCGATCGACGACCTGACCCGGTCCAATGGGCGCCGAGTGTATCAGTGTCCGCTCCCCTTGAGCGCGGCGTTCATCCCATCGATGGTGTCCTTGGCATCGCCGAAGACCAGCGAGGTGTTGTCCTGATAGAAGAGCAGGTTATCGACGCCCGAGTAACCCGGACGCATGGAGCGCTTGAGGAAATAGACCTGGCGCGCGCGTCCGGCTTCCAGGATCGGCATGCCGTAGATGGGGCTGGTCTTGTCCTCCTTGGCCGCCGGGTTGACGACGTCGTTGGCGCCGACGACCAGCACCACGTCCGTGCTCGGGAAGTCGGGATTGATCTCGTCCATCTCCAGCACGCGGTCGTAGGGAATATCCGCCTCCGCGAGCAGCACGTTCATGTGTCCCGGCATGCGCCCGGCGACCGGATGGATGGCGAACTTGACCTCGACGCCGCGCGCTTCCAGCAGCTCCATCATTTCCTTCAGCGAATGCTGGGCTTGCGCAACCGCCATGCCGTAACCGGGGACGATGATGACCCGGTTGGCGTCTTCCATCCAATAGACGGCATCCTCGACCGCCGCCGATTTCACGCCCTTCTCCGCCGCCTGCGCGCCGGCGCTGTCGCCCGACCCGCTGTCCGAGCCGAAGCCGCCGAAGACGACGTTGATGATCGAGCGGTTCATCGCCTTGCACATGATGAAGGAGAGGATCGCGCCCGAGCAGCCGACCAGCGCGCCGACGATGATCAGCAGGTTGTTGTGCAGGGTGAAGCCGGTCGCCGCCGCCGCCCAGCCCGAGTAGCTGTTGAGCATGGAGATGACGACCGGCATGTCCGCGCCGCCGATCGGGATGATGAGGGTCACGCCGATGACCAGTGCGAGCAGGGTCATGGCGAGCAGCGACAGCAGACTGCCCGGTCATCGCGAAATGCACCGCGAGCGCGACGGTCGCCAGGGCGATCAGCGCGTTGAGCAGATGTTGCCCGGCGAACTTGACCGGCGCGCCGCTGAGCAGACCCTTGCAGCTTGCCGAAGGCGATGATGGAGCCGGTGAAGGTGATGGCGCCGATGACCACGCCGGCCGAGATCTCGCCCATCAGGACGGCGTTGAGCAGGTCGGCGTCGCGCTTGTGCAGGAAGGTGCCGATGCCGACCAGCACTGCCGCCAGACCCACGAAGCTGTGCAGCGCCGCGACCAACTGCGGCATGGCGGTCATCTGGATGCGCATCGCGACGATGGTGCCGATCACCGCGCCCCCGGCGATGCCGGCGATGATGAAGCCGTAGGACTGGACCTCGCGCCCCAGCAGGGTCGCGCCGATCGGCGATCAGCATGCCGAGCATGCCGTAGAGGTTGCCGCGACGCGCCGTCGCCGGATGCGTCAGTCCCTTGAGACCCAGGATGAAGAGGATGGCCGAGACGAGATAGGCCAGCGCCTGGTGGTTGACTGTGAAGTCCATCGATGGCCGTCCTTACTTTTTCTTCTTGAACATGGAGAGCATGCGGTGGGTCACCAGAAAGCCGCCGAAGACATTGATCGAGGCCAGCAGCACCGCGATGAAACCGATGAACTGGACCAGGATGCCCGCGTGCGGATCGCCCGCGACCAGCAGCGCGCCGACCAGGACGATGCCGGAGATGGCATTGGTCAGGGCCACCAGCGGCGTGTGCAGCGAGGGCGTGACGCCCCACACCACCCAGTAGCCGATGAAGCAGGCGAGGACGAAGACATAAAGGGCAACGATCGAGGGGTCGAGTGCCTCGGGCATGTGTGTGACTCCTGGGAAAGTAGGGTACGCATCGCGTACCTTGCCGATCTAAAGAAAGGTACGCGATGCGTACCCTACGCTGCGACCAGCATGGCCGCCGTGATGTCGTCCTCGGCGAGATCCTTGAGGTCCGGTCCGGCCGCGCCCGGCTGGACCATGATCTCGATCAGATTGAGCAGGTTGCGCGCATAGAAGGCGCTCGCGTCCGCCGGCACCAGGGCGGGGAAATTGGTCAACGCCGACGATGGTCACGCCATGCCGCTCGACGATCTCGTCCGCCACGGTCAGCGGGCAGTTGCCGCCGCTGGCCGCCGCCAGATCGACGATGACCGAACCCGGACGCATGCGCGCGACGACCTCCTCGGTCACCAGCACGGGGGCCGGACGGCAGGGAATGAGCGCGGTGGTGATGATGACATGCGCCTTGGCGAGTTCGTCAGCTCAGCGCGGCCTGCTGACGGGCCTTGGCCTCGTCGGACAGTTCCTTGGCATAACCGCCCTCCCCGGCTCCGCTCTCGCCGAGATCCAGCACGATCGGCTTGGCGCCGAGCGAGAGGATCTGCTCGCGGGTCTCGGGCCGCACGTCGTAGGCATGGACATCGGCGCCCAGGCGGCGCGCGGTCGCGATCGCCTGCAAGCCGGCGACGCCCGGCGCCCAGCACCACCACCCGCGCCGGCTTGGCCGAGCCCGCCGAGGTCATCATCATGGGGAAGAAGCGGCCATAGCGCGCCGCCGCCTCCAGGGTCGCGCGATAGCCGGCGAGGTTGCTCTGCGAGGAGAGCGCATCCATCGACTGGGCGCGCGAGGTGCGCGGCATGCGCTCCATCCCGAGCACGCGGATCCCCTTCGCCAGCATGGCCGAGAGGATCGGCATCCTCGCCGCAGCTCTCCAGCAGTCCGATGAAGATCCCACCGGGCCGCATGGCCTCGACATCCGCCGCGTCGGGGCGCCGAACCTTCAGCAGCAGATCGACATCATAGGCGCCGGCACGGTCGGTCAGTTGCGCGCCGGCCAGCTCGAACTCCGTGTCCGGATAGCCGGCGCGCACGCCAGCACCGCGCTCAACCAGGATGCCGAATCCTTTTCCGACCAGCTTCTTCACCACATCCGGCGTGGAGGCGACGCGCGTCTCTCCCAGGCGCGTCTCCAAGGGAATTCCAATCTTCATACAGCGATTCGCCCCGTAACTTCCGTGCCGCCGCGCGTTGGACGACAAAATTTTTGGAATTATCATTGCTTGATCTGACGACCGCAACCGCCGATCCGTTCAGCCTTGGGGCGATCGCCTTGCGCCGAATGAGGCGGCAGCGACCGCCGTTTTCAAAAACCCCGTGCCTTCTCTGGCATACTCGACCTCTATGAACATTGTGAGCACCCTGTCCGAGACGACGGAGTCAGCCGCCGAGGATGCCGACAATCCGAGCAGGCCGCGATCGCCGGCCGCGCGGATCGCGGATCAGCGTCGTCCCAAGGCCAGGTTGCACCAACGATGAGCTGGATCCTCGTCGTCGTCGGCGTCCTGATCCTCATCAACGCACTCTACGTCGCCGCCGAATTCGCGATCGTCGGCGTCCGGGCCACGCGCGTCGAGCAGCTTGCCGCGCAAGGTCACCGCATGGCCGTTGCGATGTTGCCGATCCTGCACGATCCCGCGCGCCTGGATCGCTACATCTCCGCCTGCCAGATCGGGATCACCCTCTCTAGCCTGATGCTCGGCGCTTACGGACAGGCGACGATCGGTCTGGCGCTGGGCGACATCCTCACGACGCACGCCGGGATGGAGCCGCTCGCGGCCTACTCCCTGTCAGCCACCATCACGCTCCTTGTCCTCTCCTCGATCCAGGTCGTCTTCGGTGAGCTGATCCCCAAAACGCTCGCACTGCAATATCCGCTCGACACCGCCTTGCTCACCTACCTGCCACTGCGGTGGTCGCTCGTCATCTACGCGCCCTTCATCAGCCTGCTCAACGGGAGCGGCAATCTGGTGCTGCGACGGTTCGGTGTCGCGACCGAGGCCAGCCACCGGCATGTGCATGCGCCCGACGAGATCGATCTGCTGATCCGCGAGAGCCGTGATGGCGGATTGCTGGAGCACAAGGCGAGCGAACGCCTGCGCGACGCGCTCCAGTTGGGCCAGCACCGGGCGCGCCAGCTTATGGCGCCGCGACGCCAGATCGTCGGCCTCGACCTGAACGCGCCACTGGAGCAATTGCTGGAGCAGATCGATGACTCGCCCTACACCCGGCTTGTCGTGCACCAGGGCGGGATCGATGAAGTGCTCGGCTATATCCATGTGAAGGATGTCGCGGTTGCGATCGCGGCCGGCGATGAACTCACCAGTCTGCAACCCTTGGTGCGTCCCCTGCTGGCGCTGCCGAGCACCCTGACCATCGACCGCGCGCTCGGGCAACTGCGTGACCGCCGCGCCCGCATCGCGCTGCTGGTCAATGAGTACGGCGATGTGGAGGGGCTCATCAGTCTCGAGGACATCATCCGCGAGCTGCTGGGCGAACTCTCAGATGAGTTCAAATCCAACGCGGGGCTGGGACCGACCGCGTTGCCCGACGGCCGCTGGCGGCTGCCGGGGCGGCTGCCGCTCGATGAAGCGATCGACTGGGCGCGCTCCCTCGGCGGTCCCGCCTGGGATCCGAGCCGGGCGGAAACCCTGGCCGGCTGGCTGCTGGAGCGGCTCGATGCGATCCCGGAGGGCGGATGCTGTCTCACGGCGGCCGGTCTCGTCTTCGAGATCGAGAGCATGGATGGCGCGGCCATCGATTCGGTGCTGGTGTCGGTCATCGACACCCCGGCGGGAGAACCGGATGCTTGAGTTCTTGATCGTCCTGCTGATCGTCCTGACCCTGGTCGCGCTCAATGGCCTCTTCGTCGCGGCCGAGTTCGCCATCATCGGAACCCCGCGCGCGGCCATGGCCGCGCGGGCGGAGGGCGGCGACCCGCTCGCCCGGCGGATCATCACCCTGCTCGACGACCCGGCGCGGCTCGATGGCTACGTCGCCACCGCGCAGATCGGCATCACCTTCGCCAGTCTGGGCCTGGGGATGTACGGCGAGCACGCGCTCGCGGTCTATTTCGAGCAGTGGCTGCTCGCGGCCGGATTCGCCGGGCTGGGCGCGCAGGTGACGGCCCATGGCCTGGCCGCCGTCCTGGCGATCACGGCCATCACCTATCTGCATATCGTCTTCGGCGAGATGATCCCCAAGGCGCTGGCGCTTAACCAGGCGGCGCGGGTCGCCTTGTGGGTGACCCCGCCGATGCTGATGATCGGCCTGGTGCTCTACCCCCTGGTGCGCGCGCTCAATCTGACGGGAAACCGGCTGCTGCTGCTGGTCGGCGTCACACGTGCCCGCAGCACCCAGCACTATCTGGACTCCGATGAGCTGGAATCAGTCGCCCGCGAGAGCGAGCAGGGCGGTCTGCTCAGCGCGGAGAGCGGTCGTCTCTTTCGCGAGATCGCCGACTTCAGCGAGATCACGGCGGAGCAGGCCATGGTGCCCAGGGTGCTGACCCGTGGCATCCCCTCGGATGCCACCGATGCCGTCTTGCGCGAGATCCTGAAACGGGATCGGCACACCCGCTACCCGGTCTACGCTGGCGACCTCGATCACATCCTCGGCACCGTCCACATCAAGGATCTGCTCGGCCTGCTGCGCGAAGGTCGCGGACTCATCCCGGTGGTCTTGCGCAAGACCGCCTACCTGCCGGAGACGGCCACGCTCGACAATGTCCTGACCGCCATGGAGCAGACGCGCAATCAGATGGTCGTGGTGATGGACGAGCACGGCGGCACCGCCGGTATCCTGACCATCGAGGACATCTGCGCCGAGGTGGTCGGCGATATCGAGGAAGGCGCGGATGACATCCCCGACGTGCTGCCGGTCGGACATGGCCGCTTTCAGGTCCAGGGGACGGTCCGCCTGGACCGGCTCGGGAGCGTCATCGGACGGCCGGAGCTGATGCACCCGGAGGTCGACAGCGTCTCCGGCCTCATCCTGAGCGAGCTGGGCCGACCGCCGCGCGTGGGCGATCGGATTCGCTGGAGCGGCCTGATCCTCGAGGTCGGCAGTCTCCATGGTCGCGGCGTGCGACAGGCGAGCGTGCGCCTCGATCCCGACGACTGAAAACGCCTCGTCGCGACGCCGGTCGGACGCTACACTCACGCCCGTTCCGACCTGCTGCCACGGATCCTCGCCCGAGGGTGATCAACCTTCAACCGGGCCCGTCGCGCCGACGCCCTCCAACCGCTGGATTCAGACGAGGCTCACATGAGACGGCACCTACCCGCCCTGATCATCTCCGCGCTCGCCGCCCTGCTCGTGGCGGTTCCCGCGCCAGGGCTGGCCGCCGCCGGCACCGACCTCCCACGCCATCCGCGCATCGGCCTGGTCCTGAGCGGTGGCGGGGCACGCGGCTCGGCCCACATTGGCGTGCTCAAGGTGCTGGAGGAGCTACGCATCCCCATCGATGTCCTGACGGGGACCAGCATGGGCTCGCTGGTGGGCGGCGGCTACGCGGCCGGATTGTCGCCGGAAGAACTGGAGCGGCGGGTCACCCAGGTCAATTGGGACGACCTCTTCGACGATGAACCGCCGCGCAAGAACTGGCCCGCCCGGCGCAAGGAGGCGTCCATCAACCCGACCTGGAATTTCTCCATCGGGGTGCGCGACCGCAAATTCCGCCTGCCCAAGGGCGCCATTTCCGGTCAGAAGGTCCAGTTGTTCTTCAACGATCTAGTCAAGGGCGCGGAAACGGCTCCTAACTTCGACGCCCTGCCGATCCCCTTCCGCGCCGTGGCGACCAACCTTGAGAATGGCGAGATGGCGGTCTTCGACCGTGGTCCGCTGCCGGTGGCCATGCGCGCGAGCATGTCGGTGCCTGGGTTGTTCGCGCCCATGGAGTGGGACGACCATCTCTACGTGGACGGCGGACTGGTCCGCAACCTGCCCATCGACGTCGCCCGCCGGATGGGCGTGGACGTGATCATCGCCGTCAATCTGGGCTCCGGCTATCTGCCGCGCGAGCAGCTCGGCACCATCCTGGGCGTCACCGGGCAGATGATCGCCATCCTGACCGAGCAGAACGTCCAGGTCTCGCTCAAGCAGATCGATCCCAAGCGCGATGTGCTCATCGTCCCGGACCTCGGCGACATCACCGCCAGCGATTTCGCCCGCGCCGCGGACGCCATCGCAACCGGTGTGGCCGCCGCGCGCAAGGCGGCCCCCCAGCTCGTCCGCTACAGCCTGAGCGAGGCCGAATACGCCGCCTGGAAGCGCGAGCGTTTCGGTCCCGGGCACCCGGTTCAGCGCGTCGCGGAGGTGCGGATCGAGGGTCTGCAGCGGGTCAATCCCGAGATCTTCGATGATCTGGTCGAGCACCAGAGAGGCAAGCCGCTGGACCGCGCCCGGCTGGACGACGAGATTCAGCAGGTCTACGGACACGGCGACTTCGAGCGGATCAGCTACCGCTTCGAGCCCCAGCAAGACAGCGGCGACCTGCTCATCGTCGACGCCGTGGAGAAAGAATGGGGTCCGGGCTATTTGAGTTTCGGGCTCGGCCTCTTGACTGATAACAAGGGCGACAGCCGCTTCGGTCTGAAAGCCACCTATGATCAGACCTGGGTCAACCGGCTCGGGGCCGAGTGGGGGACCGAGCTGACACTGGGCAATGCCCCGAATCTCCATACCGAGTTCTACCAGCCCTTGAGTCTCGATCGGGCGGCCTTCGTCGCCCCCTACCTGGACCTGAACCTGAGCCCCGACAGCGTCTTTCAGGAGGATCAGCGGGTGGCGCGCTACGACACGACGCGCACGCGGATCGGCGCGGACTTTGGCACCACGCTCCGTGGGGTCGAGTTGCGGTTAGGCCCCTACCTGGGCCAGACGGAGGTCTCGCTGGACACCGGCTCACCCGCGTTGCCCGAAGACAGGATCACCGATTCAGGGGTGCGCGGGCGGATCGTCTACGACACCCTCGACAGCGCCGGAGCACCGCGCAAGGGCATCCGCGTCGCGCTGGAGGCGCTGAGTCCGCTGGAAGCAATGGGATCGGACGTGCAGTACACCCGCGCCCTGCTCAATGCCTCCACCGCCCGCAGCTTCGGCCCCAACACCATTGCCTTGAATCTGAAGGCCGGGAGCAGCTTCGGCGACCGGATGCCCTACTACGACCAGTTCCCCCTCGGCGGCTTCCTCAAGCTCTCCGGCTATGCCAACGAGCAGTTCCGCGGCAACGACATGGCCTTCGGGGCACTCGCCTACTACCGCCAGATCGCCTCCCTGCCGCCGCCCATCGGACGCGGGCTCTATCTGGGCGCCTCGCTGGAGGCCGGCTGGCTCTCCGACGGCATCATCCACAACACCGCGACCGGCCAAAATGTGCTCCTGAGCCCGGAGGCCACCCGCTACGGCGGCAGCATCTTCTTCGGCTCCGATACCTGGATCGGCCCCGCCTACCTCGGGCTCGGGCTCTCGGGAACGGGCGACAGCACGATCTATGTCCTGATCGGGCGGCCTTGAGCATGCGCCGCGACGTCGGCCCCTAGGTTGCGGCGGCGGTCATCAGCGTCGCCCAGGTTGAGCAAGATGCGGGTATCGTCGGTCCAGTGGTCCAACTTGACCGCATAGGTGCGGACGCCAGGGCATCGGTCGCCTGCTGCTGTCCGATGCGGTCAAACGCACCCTCAGCGCGAGCGCCACGATTGGCATCCATGCCATGGTGGTCGATGCCAAGGATCATCAAGCGAAACGGTTTGACGAGCGATACGGATTTCTGGCGTGACCGGACAGCGTCGAACGGCTGTTTCCAATGTCATTGACTTAGCATCTAACAGATCTGATTCTGATAAAATAAGGCATCTTCACCGAGACCGCACAGGAGCCCGTCGATGAAGCGTCGCAACGATATCAGTCTCAACACCGCAGAGGCACAATCGCTGGGGTGTATTTCTTTACGTGTACGACCAGCTCAAGCAGGCGTTGTTCTCGCCTGAGTGGATCAAGCGCTTTCGCCGTTCGCGAGAAGGCCTTCACCCGCACACGCGACCTTCCTTTCCACCGCCTCGTCACCCTCCTGCTGAATCTGCGCAAGGGCAGCACCGAGCAGGAGATTCAAGGCTTCTTCGCGACGCTCGAAGAGCAACCGCTGGCCTCGACCACGCCCACCGTCTCGGCCCTCTGCAAGGCCCGCCAACGCCTCTCGGCGGAGATCTTCCCGGCCTTGAACCGCCAGGCCATCGACACCTTCCGCGCTGGGTGGGCGACACCACTGTGGCACGGCTTTCGGCTCTTTGCCGTCGACGGCACGACGCTGCGCCTGCCCAACAGTCCCGCGCTCGAGCGCTCTTTCGGCGCCCAGCCCAGCGGTCCGATGCTGGCGCGCGCCTCGATGCTCGATGATCTCGGCCACGCGCTGGTCGTCGATCTGCCGTTGGCCGCCGACTGCGTCAGCGAGCGCGAGCTGGCGATCGCTCATCTCGAGGCCGCGCGGCCCGAGGATCTGCTCCTCTACGACCGCGGCTACCCCGCCTTCTGGCGGATGGCGATGCACGCCGCGCGCGGCGTGGACTTCTGTCTGCGCCTCACCCGTGACAGCTTCAGCGCCGCCGAGCCCTTCTGGGACGGCAATGCCGACAGCACCATCATCACCTTGACGCCCTCGCGCGATCAGGCGCGTGATTGCCGCAGCCAAGACCTCCCCACCGATCCCATCCGCGTGCGCCTGGTGCGGGTGCGCTTGCCCGAGGGCGAGACCGCGGTGCTGGCCACTTCGATCCTTGAGGAGGAGCGCCTGCCCGCACGCCTGTTCAAGGCGCTCTATCACCGCAGGTGGGGCGCGGAGGAGGGCTACAAGCGCCAACAGCGCTGGTTGGAAATCGAAAACCTTCCGGGCATAGCCTGCTCGCTGGCGATCCCGAACTGCCCGAGCGTTTCCAGATCCGTGGTCCGGTAGCCGCGCCCTGCGGCCGAGTCACGGGCCTGATCGCGACAGAGCAGCAGTTCGGAGTAGCGCTTCGCCAGCGCCAGGCTCAGAAATAGAAACATTGAGAAGGCCAACAGCCAGGACGACAGCGGAATTTCGGTCGCGGCCCCACCCGCGACGATCCGCAAGGTATAGAGCCCAGCCAATGCCAACACGTCGACCAGCACCAGTCGTTTCAAACTCACGGAATAAGCCAGCGTCAAGAGGTAATAGAACCCCAGCGACGCCGCTAGCCACAGCGGCAACCACGCCGCCAGCAAAAAGCCCAGGGCCAGCAGCAGGGTCTGACGTAACGCCACCACCACCTGCTCCTGCACCGGACTCAGGGTGGCGTGAAGCCGATGCGGACGGTGCGAGGCGTCCTGACCGGTTTCGCGCCGACGCCATTTACGCACGGTGGCGCGCTTCAGGTTGTATTCAAGCGCCAGTTCACGATCCGATTTCGTGGATTAGCGTAACTCCTGCACGAATGGCGGGTGTGGTGCTGGCGTTGAGATGCAGGGTCAGATTCATGCTCAGGTGCCCCGTCAGGTCGGTGATGGCGTCGTCGGCAGGGGGTGCGGGCGCGTCGTCAGGTCATCGCGCAGTGTCCGAAGCGCCTCGCGGGCCAAGAATAGCGCATGGCTGCGACGCGGTATATAATCACACGGGTCTTGACAGATAGGCTTTGCCCTTGAGCAACCAGAAAGGCAGCGCAAATAGAAAAAAAGGGTTGCGCTTCAGAAGGACGAGCAGCGATTCGATCAAGAGATATGAATGGATGAGCGTGCCATCCAGATCAATGCAGAGAGGTGATTTCCGCCGGCTATTCATACGCTGTCCCGTCAATGGATCATGCAAGCGCTGTCGTTTGGAGACGGAAAAAACCGGCGCATGTTCGAACTCATGGCCACGTCAGAAAGACGCTTGGATTGACGATCCTGACACCATGAAAGGGATCCATAACCAGCAGATCCAGGTCGCCGCTGATGACGGCCGTCGCCTCGCCGTTCAGCGCGACATCCAGGAGTTGATCATCCTTCGGATCGCGACAGGCACGGATGACACGCACGATGGGGACGATCCGCGCCACGCCGCCGAGCAACTCCACGAAACGCCGCCGATCTTCGGCCGTGACATAAGCATCAAACTTCGGGCGGTTCAAAATCCTGACCAGTTCTTCCAGGGTCGCTTCGGAGACCAGCAGCACACCACGCGCCAGCGCATGATCCACAGCCTTTGCGGCGACTCCGGTCGGGCAGAGCAGGCGGCCGATCAGGACATTCGTATCCAGCACCCAGCGTGCCTGTTCACTCATCGGCAAGGAGTTTGGCAAGCGTTGCCTCGTCAAGGCCGGCCGCTTGCGCTGAGTGGCCCACCCGATCGCAGAAGCGTTGGAACTCGGTGACGTTAAACCGGACCAGACGCTCGTATTCCTGCATCGACAGCACCACCGCGACATCGCGCTTCTGACGCTGGATCACAACAGGCTCCCTCGCGGCGGCCTCGATGACTCTCGCCAGCCCCTGTTTCGCCTCGCTGGCCGTGAAGGTGAGCATTGTTGACAGTCCAAAATGTACGAATTGGACAAATTCTATCAATGATCCGAGTCCGACGCACGGCCTCGACTGAACAGCGTTCCCAACTGACCGCGAAGTCCTCGAGCCATGCCCGCCCCGGTAACCTCGATCCCAGCTACCGCCACTAACCCAAGCGCCACGGCGAACCAAAGACGTCAAGCCCTATGCCCTCATGGTCGGCATTCCGGCACGGAAGATTGGCTGGATGAGTGCGCATGGCGAGCGGTTGGCGTTGCCTCTGACCGGAGAGGGACAGGCCATCTGCCCCGGCAGCGGAGTAAACTATCGTCTGAAGCATGGCACGGTGTGTCTTGCGTCACGGATCTAACCAAAACCACTGGCAACGGGCGATGAAAACCGACCACCCGATTTATCTGTTCCTGTCTGCGGGCGCGGAAGCCTTCCGGGTGCTGACCGGAGGACAGCGGCTCATCGGGACTATCGCTTTTCCTCGCTCACGATCAAGGGTCTGGAGCGGCGGCTGGATGGCATCTTCGAACCCGAGGGGCACGCAGGTCCGGTCTATCTGGTCGAATTCCAGGGGCAGGCGGTGCCGAAGACCTGGTATAACCTTCTGACCAAGATTGGGCTCTATGGCGAGCAGCATCCCGAGTGTGATGTCGTTGGCATTGGGGTTTTCCTCCGCGCGCGGGATGCGCCGCGCTATCCCAGCCGAGCGGGTGTCGCGCAGTCATTGACCCTGGCTGTCTTCCTTGATCGCGTTTTGCCCGAGTGGATGGAGCGCGAGCCAGACAACCCCTACGTGGCGGTCTTTGCGCCCTTGCTGATCGAGGATGACGATGAGTTGCGGGCGCGTGCCCCCGGGTTGTGGCGCACGGTCCAAACGGCGCCACTTGAACCCGCGGCGCGTGACGTGTTGGCGCAGGTGTTGGAATTTTGGTTTTTCGAGCGATTTCGCGGTCTCACCGCGAAGGAGATCTGGGCGATGTTGAATCTGGTGACCCCCATTCAAGAGACGCGAGCCTATCAATCGATCTTTGCCGAGGGCGAGGCGAAGGCAAGGCCGAGGGTGAGGTCAAGGGCAAGGCGGAAGGCAAGGCCAGCGCCCTGAAGCGACAATTGACGCGGCGATTCGGACCTCTGCCAGACTGGGTGGAGCCGCGTATCGACGCGGCCTCGATCGAGCAATTGGACGCCTGGCTTGATGACATCTTCGATGCCGCGAGTCTGGTCGCCCTGATCGGCCCGGCGTCCGACTGAACGCCAAGCCGCCGCAAGGTTCGCAGATGTTCCAGCCGAACGCGGCATTCTCCCCGTTCGAGACGGTTTGAATGTCACCGCCTTACCGCCAGAAATGTGCGGGGCGAATTCAATCCCCCTCCCCACCGGGGAGATGGGATGAGGGGAGAGGCGCTGGTCTCGCGCCGGCATCGCGATCAGCGCTCATCCCGTTCACTATCCGGTCTCCAAAATCGAGACTCTGTCGCACTTGAGCCCCTTGCTCCAGCAGGAAGCCCCGTGAGCCACGATCAGAACTTCAAGAATCTCATCCTCGACTACCCGCGCGAGGCCATCCAGTTCGCCGCAGCCGCCGAGGCCGCCGCCATCGATCGCGGCGCGCGCATCCTGCCGATCCGTCAGGAGCAACTCAAGGAGCGTCTCGGTGAGCGCTTCCGCGAGCTCGACACCCCCTTGCTGGTCGAGTGGCCCGATGGGCGGCGCGAGGCCGTGGTCTTCGTGATCGAGGAAGACACCCAACCGAGCCGCTTCTCGATCCACCGTCTCGCCCACTATTGCCTCGACCTATCCGAACTGCTCGGCATTGCCCGCCTCGTTCCGGTGGTGATCTTTCTGCAACCCGGCCAATTCCCCACGCAACTGCGCCTCGGCGGTGATGCCGCCTGCTACCTGAACTTCCACTATCTCGCCTGCCCCCTGTCCAAGCTGCGCGCCCGCGATTATCTGGGGAGTTCCAACCTGGTCGCGCGCCTGAATCTTCCCAACATGACCTACGCGCCGGACGAGAAAATCGCGGTCTACGCCCAAGCGGTGCGCGGACTGATCACCCTGGAACCGGATCCGGAGCGGCGGATCAAGTATCTGGATTTCATCGACATTTATGCCGCGCTCGATGACAATTGAGCAGCAACTCTATCGACAACGCTACGCACAAGAGGCCGATCTCATGAGTGGATTCGCGGAACGCTTCATCGCCCAAGGGGTTCAGCAGGGGGTCGCGCAAGGGATTGCAGCAAGGTGAAGTCCGGATTCTGCTGCGCCAGCTCTCGGCCCGTTTCGGCACCATCTCGCCCGAGATCCGCCAGAAGGTCGAGACCGCCGACGCCGACACCCTGCTGCACTGGTCGGAACGCATCCTTAATGCCCAGAGTCTCGACGAAGTCCTGCACTGAAACAAAGCCTGGGCTCGATCTTCGACAGCCCTGGCGCGTAATCTGGCGCAAACCAATCAAGCACGGGCGGAGTCAGCAAGCGATCTAGCGGATTCCTACGTAGTAGCCTCAACCCGCGCTCGGGGCGGATAGAAAACGGCGTCGGACAGCCGGTTTCGCCAATGCCAACCGACCAAGGCGGAAAACGCCACAAACTTACGTGTCGGCCTGCTTTCTTTGAAGCAGCGCACATTAGCCGATCGAAAACAGGCCAGTTCCCGCCAAATCAGTATACTGACCCTGGTTAATAACCCCATTGCCGGATCCAACGCATGAGCCAGCCATTCATCGTTTTCGGTTCCCCGCACATTCAACGCGAGGAAATCGACGAGGTTGTCGCCACCCTTGAATCCGGCTGGCTTGGTACCGGACCCCGGGTAGCGGCCTTTGAACAGGCGTTTGCCGACTACAAAGGCACCACGGCGACCCATGCCGCCGCCGTCAACTCCTGCACCGCCGCCCTGCATGTGAGCATGATCGCCTCTGGCATCGGACCCGGCGATGAAGTCATCACCACGCCGCTGACCTTCTGCGCGACGGTGAATGCCATCATCCATGCTGGCGCCACGCCGGTGCTGGCGGATGTCGATCCGGTCACGATGAATATCGACCCAGACGCCATCGAAGCCGCGATCACTCCGCGTACCCGGGCCATCCTGCCGGTCCATTTCGCCGGGCGACCCTGCGAGATGGACGCCATCATGGCGATTGCCGAGCACCACGGACTGCGGGTGATCGAGGACTGCGCCCACGCCATCGAAACGCACTATCACGGAAAGCCGTCGGGACCTTCGGCGATTTCGGATGCTTCAGCTTCTATGTCACCAAGAACGTCGTGACTGGCGAAGGCGGGATGGTCCTCGCCCGCGAAGAGGCGGATATCGCTCGCGTGAAGATGCTGGCCCTTCACGGCATGAGCAAGGACGCCTGGAATCGCTTCGGCGACAGCGGCTACAAGCATTACCAGGTCGTCGAGTGCGGCTTCAAATACAACATGATGGATATTCAGGCGGCGATCGGGATTCACCAGCTTGCAAGAGTCGAGCAAAACTGGCTGCGCCGCCATGAGATCTGGCAGGAATACCAGACAGCCTTTTCCGACCTGCGGATTCAGCGCCCCGCGGAACCGGCACCAGATACTCGCCATGCCCATCATCTCTATACCATCCTCATCGATGAGACGCGCTGCGGAATCAGCCGGGATGCCTTTCTCGATCGTATGGCCGAAGCCGGTATCGGCGTGGGTGTTCATTATCTGAGCCTGCCCGAACATCCTTTTTATCAGCAGCGCTTTAGCTGGCGACCGGATGAGTTTCCTCATGCCATGAAGATTGGGCGTCAGACGTTAAGTTTACCGTTGTCGGCTAAACTTGCTGACGATCACATCGAACGCATTATCGCAAACATACAGAACATTCTGAAACAGGGGAAACCTTGAACATATCAGCCAGCCGCGCAGTTCGATCTTTACTGCTTGTTATTGGGCTTGGCTTTGTTGCTTTATTAATATGGAAAAGTCGAGGTGAGCTATTAGATCTTTTGCCTAAAATGAACTGGACGCTTCTTACAATGTCCGTTGGCATGGCTCTGTTGGGCAATTTCACGATTGGCTACATGTATTTAATCCTTCTTAAGAAATATGGAGTTTCTGCCGATTTGCGCTTTGCAAATAAAATGTTCTTTTATTCTCAAATAACAAAATACATTCCAGGAAAAATCTGGGGATTTTGGTATCAAGTAACGCATATAAAAAAACCGACTGCTACAACTGCGGTTATTTTTTCAAATATAGATTTAACCCTGGCGCCGATCGCGCTGATAAGCGGAATCTCATTTGGACTACTCGCTGTAAAAACACAACCAGAATTGGCGACGCTATCATTTTTACTTGCGATATTAGGGTATGTTTTCGTTATGCGTTCATGCCGAGTATTTGTAATACTTTCCCATCCCTTGCGGAAGCTAAAGAAAACAAAAGATAACATTTGTGTTTGCAGCCCCATGTCGCCACTGATAGAAACCGCTCTGGCAGGCATCCTACTCGGCATTGCGTACGTCTTTTCCTACACATTGATGCTGTACTCTGCATTTGGCATTGCCCCGAAAATTGGGCTAAATTACGTGGGGTACCTTGGTGTGGCATGGGTTGTAGGTATACTAGCGGTCATCAGTCCGGGCGGGATTGGCGTTAGGGAGTTTGTTTTTATTTTATTAGCCAGGACCATCGAGAGCGACGTATCATTTCAACTACTTTCTGCAATCGCCGTCTTTGCCAGGCTATGGATAATCATGATCGATGTTTCAGGCGCGTTCCTGATCAAAATTATCACACGATAAAGAATAGCAAACCCATTTCTTTGCTTTGTGAAAATGAATAACAAGTCAATCAAATATAAGCGCCTTAATTCTCTTGGCTGGAATGCCGAAATACAAGCTTTCAGATTGCACGTTTCCTCTCACCAAGCTGCATGCGCCGACCACTGCTTTATGTCCGATTGAAGTTCCTGCTAAAATTGTTGTATTGGCCCCTATCCAAGAATACTCGCCGATTTCAACATCATCTACAATCGGTGGATAATTCTTGCAAAGAGGGGAGTGCTGATTACTACCAGGATCCGCGTGCGTCAATATGGTCACGCCAGGCGAAAGTGTTGCTCCGCGCGCAATTGTAATTTTCCCCTGGAGATCCAAGCGGCATCCAACTCCGATGTGAACATCGTCACAAACTACAAAATTCCCAAACCCATTCTCAAGATTGAAAAAACAGACCTCGTAAACCCTGGTGTTTCTCCCTATTTTAGCGCCAAAAACCTTCAGCAAATCGGCACGCAAATAAGGGTTAACGGCAATTCTCAATAATAGCTCAAGCAGCATAAAAAGCCCTTTTTTCAAACGCATTTTCATACCTCTAGCGAACTGATTTTTAGTTTAGGTAGATAATAATAAATAGCAGTAGAAACTGTAGTTCGTTCGATTAATTTATCAATTTTTCCAGGTAGATCTTTCCCGGTAGATCAATAGCTACTCTCATGCTTTTCCAAAACAAATGCAAAGCCAGGTGAAAAGGGCGTTAGAAAATCAATTAACCATAAAGGTAAATGCTGGATAAAAATACTGAGTCGAACCAAGTCGCGTTCAGCAAGAATCGCTCGAATAATAACTGGAACCCCATTTTGCACCTTAAAGCCATGTGTCAACCATTTTTTAAGTTTCCAATAATGCACTGAGTTAGCGTCGAGATTATCAACTCGCTTAGAACCTAAGGCACGCATCAGACCCAGAGCAAATTTGCGCGGCAACCAATGCACAAATGGCCAAAACACATGCGGCTCGACAGGAAACAGCAGATTCGGGCCGGCAAAATAGCAGACGCCTCCGGGTTTGAGGCTGCGGTGGATGAAGGTGATCAAGGCAACGGGGTCAGGTACATGCTCGTAGACCTGGTTGCAGATCACGACATCGATCGACTCGGGCTGCACCCTTGCGGGTGAGCTGTCATAGCTGCCCTGCAAGAATTTCAGATTTGGGTTGGCGTCCATCCAGGTTGCCCAACGTGTCCAGGGCTCCGGGTCGAGACCGGTCATCAGTCGAACGCGCGGGGCCAATGTCGCGGCAATACCCCCACTTCCGCAGCCTATGTCTAGCCAGGCTCCCTGGCTGATGTCGGGGCCGCAAAAATGCTGCAACGTTTGCCAGATTGCCTCTGCCTTTCGTGGTCGGTCTTCGCTACCCCAGCGAGGTTCCATGGGGTGTGCGGCCGGTTCGGATGAGGTCGATGCCATCAATCGAAGCTCAGATGCCGTTTCAAGGTTCGAACGGCATGACTTACCTCAAACTGCCCCGAGGCGCGAGCGGTTCCTTCGAGGAAACTTGCCGCACCAATGGCGAGGGCTTGACGGATGCCACTCGCAAAGGCTTTGGCATTGACGGCTTCCAGTGTGAGACCGCAGTCATGTTCATCCAGCAGTTGCGGCAGATCGCCCACCGGACTTGCAATCACCGGCGTCCCGACCTGCATGGCGTCGGAAAAAACGACTGGGATGCTTTCGATGCGGGAGGGGATGATCAGATAATCGATCGATTGCAGAAAATCGGTCGCTGCCTCCCGATCCAGATAACCGCTCAATTCAATGGGTCGACCGGCTTGCTGAAGCGCACCGACCAAGCGGGTCACATCGGCCTGCAAAGGGCCACCGCCAGCAATGCGGATCGACTCGATACGTGCCCAGTCTTGCGCTTCCAGCAAGGCAAGCGCATCCAGCAACAGGTCTATGCCCTTATTCTGGTGCCAGCGTCCCAGAAACCCCAGGCGATAGGGTGGCTCGCTAGCGACCGGCCGCTGGCGCGGTCGCGCGGGCAGGATTCGGGTGCTGGGCAGAAAAACGCAGGCTTTCCCGGAAATCTGGGTGACATCACGGCCAAGCTGATAACCGTCCGCAAAGCGGATCCGTGCCGTTCGCAGAACGTGGGCGAGTAACTGTCGCACGAGCGGGATGCGCCCAAGCGACCAGATATCGCTTCCGAGCGCCCAGGTGCTGTATGGAATGCCAAACCGCTGTGAGGCGCGTCGCGCCCATTCCCCACTTGGCAAAGCCCAGAGGGCGAGGATGTGGTCGAACGCTTGGTTGGCGCAGGCTTCATTGACGGCTTTCTGTCCCGCCAGCAGGGTGCGCGCAATACTGCTCCAGTGCGTCGGGCGGGCGGGATTGAGGGTCGAGAGGGGTAGATGCGGCACCGCAAAGCGATGAACCTGCACGCCTTGCTCATCGGCGAACGTCGCTACATTGGCGGGTGCAATCAGGGTCACCGCCACGTCCTGTCTGACCAACTCAGCCGCGAAGTCGGCGACAAAGCTGCCGGCTGCGGCGGCCCCCTCGCTGTGGTCCGGATAAGAGGTGGTCACCATGAGAAGACGCTTCATGCGGGTTTCTCCGCGACGATCCGGTAACCAAGCGGCATGAAGTCGTTATCAGGCAGCAGACGAGACAACGCCCAGCCGATCAGGTTGGTGACGGGTATGCCTAATACCAGCAGGGGAAGCAGCAGAATCGACCAGGTCTTGCGGACCATCACATCGAGAACTGCGCGTGCCAAGCCGATACTTTGCATGGCGGCGGCCGTCGCCAGTGGCTCGCCGGTAGGGCCGCATTCACGGATTTCGAACCCACTGGACTCGACAAGCAACTCCAGTCCCATCCGAGTCCAGCGCTGAAAATCATGGGGGACATCATGTAAGGGGTACATGAAGGGCACGTGAACGATCAGACGACCACCCGGACGAAGCACACGATGCGCCTCGCCAACAGCGACGGAAGGGTGTGCCAGATGCTCCAGTACATCCAGCATCGCCACGGTGTCGAATGCGCCTTCGACGAATGGGAGAGCATCCGCGCTACCCAGCACGGAGGCATGACCGCGATAGCCTTTGTCGACCGTGACCGGATAATCGAACCCGACGTAATCCACCTCCTCGGTCAGTGCGTCCGCCAGCCAGCCATCGCCGCAGCCAATATCCAGTACCCGGCCCTGTACCTGCGTGGCGGTGGCCTGCTTGACGCTTGTCTCGCCGAGATAGACCAGCCATTGCGGGTGCAAAGGTGTCTGGCGGAGCGGATAGAGTAGGCGCTTGAGACGAAAATCGAGCCAGATGCGGGGCTGCGCCACACCACTATCGGCGTGCAACGGATCCGAGTTGGTGATCCGCTCGATCATGGTGCCAGCACATCCTCATACATCATCTCCAGCGGCAACTCGACATCCAGACAATCGAGCCGAACGCTGCCTTCGGTGACGGTCTCCGGTGCCCAGCCCCGAGTGCGGCGGTAGATCTCGACCTCCTGCGCGCTCTGCGAGATCAGCAGGTATTCGCGCAGGCTGGGGATCGTCTGGTAGGCCCAAAATTTCTCGCGCCGGTCGATGCGCGCGGTGGAGTCGGACAAGACTTCGACGAGCAGGCAGGGCTGAGTGCGACAGTAGGTCGCGCGATCATTCGGATCGCAGCTCAGGAGCAGGTCGGGATAGTAGAAGATGTCCTGATTCATTGATGCGCAACCGGACCTTCATGTCGTTGGCGAAGAGCTGGCAGGGTGTGCCGCGCAGGAGTGGGCGCAGGTAGCTGGCGAGATTGAGCGTGATGAGGCCGTGCCGATCACTGGCGCCGGTCATGGCATAGAGCTGACCGTCGATATATTCGTGACGGATGTCGGCGCCATCCTCGCTGGCCAGATAGTCATCGACGGAGAGGGATTGGACGCGGGCAAGATTCGTCATGGCCGTTTGACTCCGTGGTGTTGCGACATCGCTTAAGCCGTGTCTAGCGGAGCGGATAGCGCAGGCGTTTGGGGCTGGAATGCTCTGACTCACCGCGCTGCTCAATGCTCATCAAAGACCGCATCGAGTGTCGGCGCATCCAGGAGACGTTCGCCCCAGCGTTCCAGTTGTCCGGTATTGGCCTGCGCCAGGCGCGCGCTGGTCGCCGGCGGCAACGGGCCAAAGCGTTTGACGAGCAGCCGCTCAAGCAGGGAGATTTCACCTTCCTGCCGACCCTCCTGCCGACCCTCCTGCCGGCCTTGCTCCAATCCTTGCTCCAATCCCTGCTCCAAGCCTTGCTGCATTCCTCGCTCGATCCCGAACCGTTCGACACTGGTCACGTAGCGCATTTGCGTTTCCTCTTCCATCAGTTGAATCTCTTGCCACAGTTGCTGCTCAAGGGCTTTGGGCAGTCGCATCAGCCAGTCGAGGATCGCGAACAGGTCGAGGATGCGCTGTTTGTCCCAGTGGCGTCGATAGAGCAAGCGTACCAACCGCTGTTTGAAGCCATAACGTGCTTGTGGATCCCGGCGGGTCTGGCGCGTATAGAGGTGGGCGGCGGTCACCAGCGCAAAGGGGTTCGGGTCGGTTTCCAACTGGTCCAGTTGCGCGGCGAATTCGAGCAGCTTGACGACTGGAAACTGGAGTTGATGCCGGCATCCAAGCACCTCGAATCCAAAGTGATCTGGCCTCCAGCCAGGGTCATCGTCCGACAAGAGCGCAAAACTGGCAACCGGACAGGCGTAACGGTCATAGAGCCGATAGTTGTAAACGAACATCCGCTGAGCGAACGCGGCCTCGCGCTGGCCCTGAACTTCGAGATGGATATAGACCCATTGCTCCACGCCGCTAAGAAGGGTTACCCGCACCAGGACATCGGCGTGGCGTTTGCCGAGTCCGGCATCCTGCACGACCTGGCGTAACTCGGTGTTGAGAAAAGCATGCTCACAGCGCCAATCGATCTGGGCATGCGCGGCGGGGAAATAGAAGGCCATAAACTCCGGGAGGGCGTGTTCGAGCACGTCTTTCCAGGGGCTGTCGTAGTCGTCCGGATTTTCCGCCGCGCAATGACTGCTCATATCGACTGGATCACTCATCCCCATCGCGATAATTCAGGGCCGTAATCTGCTCCGAGATCAAGCCCATCATAAAGATCACCACGGCGGCAGTGAAAAGCAGGGTTGTCATGTTCGTGAACCGGCCGAAGCTGAGGAAGGTATAGAGGTAGTAGCCCAGCCCGGTGACTAAGAACAGGGCGCTCACTGGAAAAAACAGCTTCAATGGCGAATAGAGCGTGGCGACCTTGAACATGATTAGCAAAAAACGCACCCCATCACGCAAGGGACGGATATGGCTCTGGCTCTCCCCGGTGCGCCGGCTGGCCGTGATGGGCAGGTAGCCGACCGGATAGCCGGAGCGGAAGAAGGCCATGGTAATCGTTGTGGGATAGGAGAAGCCGTTGGGCAGCAAATAGAGGAAGCGCCGGAAGCGTTCGGCATGCACCGCCCGAAAACCGGAGGTGAGGTCGTCGATCTGGTGTCCGGTCATCAGGGACGCGAAGCGGTTGTAAAAGGCATTGGCCAGGCCGCGCCCCAGGTTCGCTTGTGAGCCTCTGCCGCGAGCGCCGACCACCATATCGTAGCCGGACTTCAGTATGTCCAGCAGGCGCGGGATATCCGCCGGATCGTGCTGCCCGTCGGCGTCCATGAACACCAGCACCTCCCCGGTTGCGGCCCGCGCACCGGCCTTAACGGCCGCGCCATTGCCCAGGCTATAGGGATGGGAGATGACGCGGACGCCATGATCCCGGGCGATTTCAGGAGTCGCGTCGGTTGAGCCGTCATCGACCAACACCAATTCGGCATCCGGCAGACATTGACGGATACGCGACAGCAATGCGCCCAGACCGGCGGACTCGTTTTTGGCGGGAAGGATGATCGAAACAGACACTGCCGGAGCATCGGTCTCTAGGCGGTCATCAGTGGTCAAGAACACCTCCAGGGAGAGCCGCGTCACGCGCGTCCGAAACTGGGCAAGAATTCGCTTCAACCATCCAATGGCGGTTTTTCGTAGGCTGGGATGAGCTTGCGAATCCCAGCATTGCAGCCGCTGACGCAGCGACCAATGCTGGGTTTCGTTCCTCAACCCAGTCTATGAAGGATTCTTGCCCAGTCTCTTCCGCGTGGGCAAGCCGTTGCACCGATTCAGCGGTGCGGATCGTAAAAGCTTCAAGCCGGACGAGGCATTCGCCCAGTCCGGAACGGTGTGAATCTCGCCGCCTTGCCGCCAAAACGTGCGGGACGGGGTGAATACCCCGTCTCGCTTGGAGTTCTTATTTTCCAGACAGCTTCTCAGTTCCGCCATCCGCCTGTTCGGCATCGAGCTGGTCCAAGATGGCCAACGCTTGCTGAACATCACCGGTCGCGGCCAGGGTGCGGAAATGGTTTTCGGTATCCCACGACGCCAGCGCCTGTGCGCTCAACTCTTCCACGAGCTTGTTGAGACTTAAACCACGGCGACGTGCCAAGGCTTTGAGCCGCTCACTCGTGTCATCGGGCAATCGGATGGTTAAAGTGCTCATCGCCATTCCTCCAGACTTTGCACGGGAGTCAAGATACGCAGATCACCAAGTCGCAATTCGCCGCGTTGAATATCACGCACATTGTGCGTGATGATCGCTGCGGCATTCCCCGCCAATGCCAGCTCGATCAAGTGATTGTCCGCTTCATCAGGCAAATTGGGACGCCAACCGTAATACACCTTCACCCATCGCCCTTGTTTCGCCAGCGCCGACAACACCTGCAATCGCTCGGCAGGTGTCGTGGTTCCACCCCAGACCTGGCGTCCCAGCAAATCCTGATATTCAAACCACAGCGCCTGACCAAACAAGGGCTGGAAAGACCCGGTCAGCGCCCGCCGCAAGACCGCGCGCGATGCGCCACCAGCGGAACGCAGACCGGCAACAAACACATTGGTATCAATCACGACCGGAATCATGGCGATAGCATATATGCCATCATTGGTGCTTGCAACAGCGATAAATGAACCTAAAAAGAGCCGCCAGCGATCAGCCTCTAGCCGCTGTGTTGCGGCGGTTCTCGCTTTTTGCAGCCTTCACCCAATGGATGAGCCTCGGCAGGTCTCACTCAGTGTCCACGTTTGCGATTCCCAATCACTGGCTGCTGGAAGCTGGCAGCTTTTTTGAGGATGAAGATCTGGCGCCCATGTCAACCCCTGCGGGGCGGTGAGTACCCCGTCCCGCTTGGATGGCGTATCCACCGATCACGGCGATTCAGGTAGCCAGTCCGGCAAGAGAATATCGTCTTGCGTCCAGGGGCAGCTTTCCGGGAAGCTGTCCAGTCCGGTCTCCGTGGTGGTGGCGGCAATGGCATCCGCCCAGATCTCTTCCCACCAATCGGGATCCTTCAGCATGGACTTGAGGCTCGGGGTCCGCTTAAGACGCAGCGCGATCGACTGACGCTGGGCGCGAATCGTGCGTTGCCAACTGCGACCGCGCCGTTCGGACTGATATTTCCACTTCAGCAAATGCGTCAGCAGCACGGCCATCCGACTCGCGAGTTCACGCTGTTCGCTCTTTCCCACGTCCTCGATCTCCTCGGCGATATGCCTGATGTCCAAGAGGTCGAAACGTCCAGTCCGCAAGAGGCTGGCCTGCTCGTTGGCCCAAGCGAGGATATCGCTTTCGTAGCGTTGCATGGGTTGCTCCAGGGTGGCTTAGTGGCGATGATGATGAATGATGGGGTTCGCTCTCGCTCACCCCTTTCGCGGACTCTACCCAGTACCCTACGTTAGCTGACATTCGAAACGTCATCGCACAACGTCGCGTTATCATGTCTCGTTATCGCTGTCTGCACGTCCCCGGTAGAACGTATTTTTTTGCCTCGCTTCAGGTGGAGCGTGCTCCATGGGATCGATTTTCCCCTGCCGGACGGGGCATTCGCCTCGTCCACAACGGTTCGAACGTCGCGGCCTTACCGCTAGAAACATGCGGGACGGTGAAACCCGTTCCGCATGAGGGCCAATCGGCGGCCGTGCCAATTTTAGCTCGTTCCCACGCTCCGGCGTGGGAATGCCGTTGCACCGCTCTGGCGGTGCGTATCGGTGACGCGACGCTGGAGCGTCGCGGGCTTGCTCCCACGCTGGAGCGTGGGAGCCAGAGGTGGGTTTCACGGCTAGTCGGTGTCCAAGCCAATTTTAGGCGTCATACCGTGGTGGTTCTAGCCGTCCTACCTGGCTTTTCCTTCCTTTCCTTTCTGTTCATCGATTTGAAGGCGCAGAGCTTCTATGTCCTTCGTGTAGATGCCGGCAACATTCCAATCCTCTGCCTGCTTAAGATGTATCGCTGCGATATCGGGTTGACCGAGAGCTAAGGCCAATCTGACCAGGTTGACTTGAAAGAAAGGATTTCCAGGCGCCATTTCCGCCGCAGCCAGTGTCAGGCTCACAGCACTTTGCGCATCATGCCGGACGACGAACAGATAGCGGCCATAGTTATTAAGAATCATAGCGCGCGCGGCTTGGTTCGCGCTCGGGTTCTCCATTGCGGCAGTCACAAGTCGCTCAACATCTTCCGGGACCACCAATACCGTTCCGTTGCCAATGCTCGTTAAAAGCATCAAGAAAGGCGTAGCTTGAAACAAAGGCATCTTTCTTAAGCGAAATTCTAGATCGTCAATGGCGGACTTTGGAATCTCTTTTCCGTGGTAGCCCGTGATCATGGCGCTTGTTGCCGGGAATACATAGATCTTATCCAATGTCATCGCACGCTGGAAGTAAGGTAATGCCTTTTCGCGTGAGGAATCATCCAATATGCCCGCCGCTTCAGCAGAAATAATGATGGCCCGACCAGCGTCGTAGAGGCTGCGCGGCGAGTCTGGATGATTGTTCGCCGTGACTCTTGCCAGCCGTATGGGGTCGCCCCAGTCGTGGCTTCTGTCGGCTGTAAGCCCAGAAACAATGACGACAGGCACGACCAAGACTATCCAAGAAACCTTATAAGCTCGCTCTTCGACCATCTGCCCAGCCGCCGCAATCATCCCCAATAGCAGGCCAGCCATGGGCAAGTAGTTGCGATGCTCGAAGACAATCTCCAAAGGCAGAAGGGTCGACTCCAGCGCATGACCCGCGAGAAACCATGCCACGGCGAATGTGACGGCAGGCGCCCGGTTCCGGACCTTCCAGGCAAGCAGCATCGCGGCCACAAGCACAGAGATCGATACGATCGTGCTGATTGGCGAAAAGAGTCCAGTCGATAACGGGATGTCATCATGATAGAGCCCCATCTGCGAGGGCAACGGAATCAAGATCCACTGCAAGTAATGCATCAAAACGCGCGGTTCGGTCAGAAGCCGTTGCGCAAGCGTGTAACCCCGGCCGGAATAGCCGTTGGCCAGCCATTCGGGTTGAATGAGTAGATAGATGAAAAACAGCGTGAGCGGAAGCGCAAGAATCAACAGGAAAAAGGTGACAACCGATTTTCTTGTTCCGGGGTCAGCGCCACGGAAACGAAAACAGACCACTTCAATGACAAAGGCATAAAGCACCGCCAGCACACCGTTTTCTTTACAGAAAGTTGCAAGGAGCCCAAAGACTGCGAGTCCGGAAAACGCCAAAAGCAACCCGCCTTTGCTTTCCATGCTGCGCCGACGGCCTGCAACATAGCAATAGAGCCCGATCAGTATGAAGAGCGTCGCAAGCAAATTCATGCGTTGCACGATATAGAGCACGTTACTGACATGTAACGGATGCAGCATCCAGAGCGCGGTGACAAGCAAGGCGACGGTCTTGGTGCGCTCGGCAGTGGCCGATGCGGCCTGTGATGAGCGCAAATAGGGAAGTAGCCAAAGACTCAAGCGGTAAATGAGCGCGGCATTCAGCAGATGAATGACGAGATTGATAATTTTGAAGGCAACGGGATTCATGCCGAGCCAATAGATATTGGCGGCGAACGATAGCATACTAATCGGGCGCCTCAGAATTCCTGAGTCGGACGACAGTGCGGCCAGCCACCAATGATATTGGCTGCCATCCACTGCTTGAAGCAGGTTGTTGTTGACGATGTTGGGGTAGTCGTCGAACTGGAAGCCACCAAAAAGCCCATTAATATAGGCGCCAATGCAGAGCGCCATGATTGCAGCCAGGCCGAAGGTATTGATTAAATGGCTGTCCTTCAAGTATTCGCGGACATTCCAATGCATATGGCTTGTTTTCATTGTTGGCGCTCGCTGAGATGAGGTGCGGTCGAGACAGCGGTGACAGGCATCGAAAGTGAGCGGTCAGATTGATTCAGTCGAATTGTCATCGCGACGAAGTTATCCGAATCGAGCGGAAATGCCGTCTCACCGCTTTGGCCATGCGTGTCGCCAGGGCCGAGCATGCGACATGATGCAGCAACGGTGGAGCCAGAAGAACGATGGGGTTCACGACCGGTCGGCGTCCGCGCCAACGTCACGGGATAGATGGCTCGTTCCCACGCTCCAGCGGGGGGGGCCGCTGCGCCGCTCTAGCGGTGCGTATCGGTGACGCGACGCTGGAGCGGCGCAACTTGCTCCCACGCTGGAGCGTGGGAGCCAGAGGGAGCGTCGAAATGGCTCCCACGCTAGAGCGTGGGAGCCAGAGGGGGTCGATCATGCGCTGGCGCAGTGGGCGATGGTTTCGCGGCCAATCGGCATCCGTGCCAACCATCAGTCTTAGACCATGGCCGCTCTACCCATCCTCGCTAATTGCGGCAGTTGGCTGGAAGATACTTGAGTGGCATGGCACCAGCTTTTGCACAGGCCCATTTGACGGGCTTGCCGGTCGCGAAGGTGGGAGTCAGCTTGACACCGTCTGTGACGGCGATGGAGCCTCCAAGTGCTGTTGTTCCCAATACCGTCACGACGCCGTTAGCTACACCCACGCTCGTGATGTATTTGGTTGTGTTGTTGGAGCAGCCGGCGGTGGAAATGTCTGCTGGCAGTGAGTTTTGCGATTGGGCGTACTCGGACACCGATGCCTTGCAGGCATCGGCGGCCACTACCAACTCCGAGACCTTAGACCGAATAATATAATCCTGATACGCCGGAACCGCAATCGCCGCCAAAATACCAATGATCGCCACAACGATCATGAGTTCGATCAACGTAAAGCCTTGTTGATACTTTTTCATACCTATCTCCGTTGAGTGAAACAATGAAACCGGCTTAACGAGGAGGCTGATGCGGCCTGATGCTTCCCACCGCGCCGCTGGTGTCTCCCGTGTCCGACATTCAGCAGGTTGCATGCCAAGCATTCGGTCACCAGCCCCGGCGTTTGTGAACCTTTGCCATTACTGGGATGACAGGCCCCCTTCGCGCCTCGAAAGGCTTCGGCATTTGCGATTGGCACACCCCCCGCCGTGCCACATTCAGCCAATGGCACACCCCTCCTTGTGCCAACGCGCAAAATGGCACACAGAGGTTGCGGTAAACTGAACGCCTGATGCGCCTTCACCCGGCTTTCACCCAACCCCGCGAGAGACTCTCCCCATGCCGTCGATCTGCCTGAACACCGCGATCGCCATCACCGGCTTGAGCCGACGCACCCTGTGGCGACGCATTGGCGATGGCCGCCTGTCCGCCCTCGGCGCACATGAGCCAGGTGAAAAGACGCGGGTCCGCCTGGACGACGTCTTGCCGCTGTCCTGCATTCCGTTGGAACCGGAGGATCAGGCCGTGATTGTGGCGGCAGATGGCGGCGACGCGCAGGCGCAATGCGACCTGGCGCTGATCTTTCTCGCGTCCAATCGACCGGCTGATGCCGTGCCCTGGTTCACGCTGGCCGCGAAGCAGTTCCATCCCGACGCCATGTGCTACCTGGGACGCGCTTATCTGTCCGGCGCGGGCGTGGCCCGTGACGCGGAGGCCGGGCTGATGTGGCTGAGTCACGCCGCCACCAAGGGGCATCCCCTCGCGCAAGCCGTGACGCGGTATTTGCAAAGCCCCGCCGGGCAGCAGCGACTGGCGGCGCGGGATCCGACGGCCCTCGACGCGGCGCTGGATGAGGTCGAACGGCAGGTGCTGTTGAAGGTCATGCGGGAGACGGCCGATCCTGCGTGAGCCGGTGTCGAGCCGATCACCCCATTCGACCGGCTTATGACAGGCTTCGACGGTTCGACACGCGATGAGGCCCCCTCCTGATCATCAATTCAAATCAGATGCCTGACGGGTTTCAGATTCCCCCGGTTCAGATTAGAATCTTTTCTTACCTGGTCTTACCGAGAGATTCGTCATGGAAACCACTCGCCTTTCCAGCAAGGGACAAGTCATCCTGCCTAAATCGGTTCGCGACGCCCACCATTGGGCAGTGGGCACCGAATTCGAGATCGAGGACCGACCTGAAGGGGTTCTGTTGCGGCCGAAAAAACGCTTCGCCACCACCGAACTCAGTGAGGTGATCGGTTGCACCGGTTACCGAGGCCCGGTCAAGTCGCTGGATGAGATGGAAGCGGCCATCGCCCAAGGCGTGAGCGAAAAACATGTTCGCGGTCGATACTAACGTAATCGTTCGGATCGTCACCGATGACGATCTGGATCAAACGCGTCGGGCGGTGGCGCTGTTCGAGCGCGAGCGCATTTTTATCGCCAAGACGGTGTTGCTGGAAACCGAATGGGTGTTGCGATTTTCCTACCAGCTCTCCCGCGAGGTCATCAGCCACGCCCTGCGCAACGTGATCGGACTCAAACAAGTCGCGGTGGAAGATCCGGGCGACGTTGCCGTCGCGCTCGACTGGCATGATCAGGGGATGGACTTCGCCGATGCCCTGCATCTTGCCAGCAGCGGAAAGGCTCTGCATTTCGCGACCTTCGACGAGAAGATGGCGAAGCGGGCGAGGACGTTGCAGGCGATGGATATCGTCGCGGTTTGACCTGGCCGGGTGAACTGTGAACCGTCGCGCGACGTTTCGGACATGTGGTCTGGGATGCTTTGCACGAACATCAGGCCATGCGGCACCCTGTCATCGGTGCCCGACGACCGAGGATCAACACGGTGGGGTCAGGTCTCCCATCGCACATTCACGTGACCGGAAGAGTGGAGACGCCAGACCACATCTTCTGCAATTCCGTGACAAGATTGATGAGTGCCTGAAGCGCATCATTCTGCTGCGGATAGCCAATCAGCGAACTCGGCGACCGTCAGGATGGGGATGTGAAACTGGGGCTTGACCGCCAGAATGTCGCGGTCTCCGCTGACGAGTGCATCGGCATGGCCAACTGCGGCCAGCACTAGAAACATGACGTCGTCAGCGTCGCGAATGTCCGGCAAGCCCTCGGGCGCTGTTTCGATCTGGACGGTTTCCACGTAAGGCAGAAATTCTGCCAGCAAGATTTCTTGCTCGTTGCGGTTGAGCTTGAACTTTGGATAGTTCAGGACGCGAAGGAGCTCGCTGACAGTGTCGCGACTGGCTAAAGCGATAAACCGTTTTGCCTGCCAAGCGTCCCGCAGCCAGGCGAATCGTCCTCGCGAAAAGATCAAGGCGGACACCAGGCAGTTGGTATCGAGAACGACACGCGGTCGGCTCATGGATGTTTTCGCGCCCAAGCGATGGCGTCGCCGACATCCTCTTGCGTGATGCCGAGCTCGTCCAGCTTGCTGCGCACCGCATCGGCTTGTTGAAGGTGAACGGGGGTGAGGATGATCTTTCCGTTTTCGGTGGTGACGTCGTAATAATCGGTTTCGCCGACCCTCTGCACAATGGCTTTAGGTAAAGTGACCTGGTTTTTGCTCGTGCGCTTTGCGAGCATGGCTCTCTCGGGGTAATGAAGTAAGGAATCTGGATTTTAGTACATTAACGGATTTGAGCAAGAGCCGGGGCCGAAGGGGGCGATGCGTTCAAACACTTCTTTGCCGGCCGCGCCCGTCATCCGCACTTCCGCAAGAAGGGCGTGCATGACCGGCCCCATTGGCCTGGGTGGCACGCTGAGACCTTCCCCATCTTTAACGCGCCTTGGCCGTCATGCTACCGTGATGACTCGTGAACCCGGCCCGTGACCCTCTACGCCCATGCCCGTCATGCCATCCGAGGATCTGCTCAACCCCAAGAACGACTACGTCTTCAAACGCGTGTTCGGCGAGGATCCGGAGTTGCTGGTGTGCCTGATCAACGACCTGCGCCCGGATCTGCCCGAGATCCGCGCGGTGGAGATCCTCAATCCGGGCATCAACGCCGAGGAGCTGAGCGGGAAGTACATCATCCTCGACGTGCTGGCGCACGACGCGGCGGGACACGCCTACAATGTCGAGATCCAGGTTCGCCGCTACGGGGCCTGGGGTCAGCGGGCGCTTTACTATCTGGCGCGGATGCTGAGTCAGCAGCTCGGACAGGGCGAGGACTACGAGACCCTGCGCGCGGCGGTCGGCATTCACCTGCTGGATTTCGACCTCTTCAGCGACACCCCCGAACACTGTGCGCAGGCGTTGTGGCGCTTTGAGATGCGCGACGCGCGTCAGCCCGGCGTCACCCTCGGGAACCTGCTGCAACTGAGTCTGATCGAATTGAAGAAGGCGGATCGCCTGCACCCGGACGCGGGTCCGCTGGCGGATTGGGTGACGTTCTTCGAGCATTGGCGGGAGGAGCAGACGATGTCTGAGATTGAGCATGCCCCGATCCAGCGGGCGATGAATCGGGTGCGCGAGTTGAGCGCCGACGAAGAGGCGCGCCGCTTGGCGTTCGTGCGCGAACGGGCGCTGCATGATGAGGTGTCACTGCTGAAGGAGGCACGTGAGGAGGGCCGTGAGGAGGGCCGTGAGGAAGGCCGCGAGGAAGGCGAGCAGATCGGATTGCAGAAAGGCCGTCAGGAATCCGCCCGCAACCTGATCCAGTTGGGCGTGCTCACCGACCGGCAGATCGCCCAGGCGACGGGCCTGAGCATTGAGCAGGTCGAGGCATTGCGTTAAGGACGGAGCCGCGAACCCCGCGCGTACCGGCGACTCAGGGGAAAGGACGCGGGTCCGCCTAGACGACGTCTTGCCGCTGTCCTGCATTCCATTGGAACCGGAGGATCAAGCGGCCATTGTGGCGGCCGATGGCGGCGACGCGCAGGCGCAGTGCGACCTGGCGCTGATGTTTCTCGCGTCCAATCGACCGGCCGATGCCGTGTCCTGGCTGACGCTGGCCGCGAACCAGCACGTAGGATGCGGTGAGCGAAGCGAACCGCATCGTTCGCGATTGATGCGGTTCCTATCGTCACCGCATCCTACTCAGCGGCCTGGTTCTCGTCCCTCTGCTTGGGGTATTCGGTCAGATCACCCGAGCGCGCTAACCAGACCGCGCGGGACGGGTTGAATCCTCCGTCCCGCGTCAGTCCATCGAAACGCTACCAGCCGCGCTCTAATAACGGCCCCAGAAACCGCCCCGTATGCGACCGCGCATTGGCCGCGATCTCCTCCGGCGTCCCGACCCCGATGATCTCACCCCCCTTGTCGCCCCCTTCCGGCCCTAAGTCGATGATCCAATCCGCCGTCTTGATGACATCAAGGTTGTGCTCGATGACGACGACGGTGTTGCCCTGGTCGCGGAAGCGGTGGAGCACGTCGAGCAGGTGCTTGACGTCGTGGAAGTGCAGGCCGGTGGTGGGCTCGTCGAGGATGTAGAGGGTGCGGCCGGTGTCGCGTTTGGACAACTCGCGGCTGAGCTTGACGCGCTGGGCCTCGCCGCCGGAGAGGGTGGTGGCGCTCTGGCCGAGGGTGACGTAGGACAGGCCGACGTCCATCAGGGTCTGGAGCTTGCGGTGGATGACCGGCACGGGGGCGAAGAAGCTCAGTGCATCTTCCACGGTGAGGTTGAGCACCTCGTCGATGGTCTTGCCCTTGTAGCGGATCTCCAGGGTCTCGCGGTTGTAGCGGCGGCCCTTGCAGGTGTCACACTGCACGTAGATGTCCGGCAGGAAGTGCATCTCCACCCGGATAAGCCGTCCCCTTTGCACGCCTCGCAGCGTCCGCCCTTGACGTTGAAGCTGAAGCGCCCGGAGCTGTAGCCGCGCGAGCGGGCCTCGGGGACGTTGGCGAAGAGGTCGCGCACCAGGTTGAAGAGCCCGGTGTAGGTCGCCGGGTTGGAGCGCGGGGTGCGACCGATGGGGCTCTGGTCGATGTCGACCACCTTGTCGAAGTGTTCCAGGCCCTCGATCGGCGGCGTGCTTGGCCGGTTGCAAGCTGGACCCATTGAGATGCCGCGCGATGACCGGATGGAGCGTGTCGTTGATGAGGGTCGATTTGCCGGAGCCGGAGACGCCGGTGATGCAGCAGAAGGTGCCGACCGGGATGGAGGCGTCGACCGCGCGCAGGTTGTTGCCCTGGGCGCCGAGGATGCGCAACTGGCGCGCGGGGTCGTTGGGCCGGCGCTCGCTCGGGATGGCGATGCGCCGCGCGCCGCAGAGGTACTGCCCGGTCAGCGAGCGGGCCTCGGCGGCGATCTGCTCGGCGCTGCCCTGGGCGACGATCTCGCCGCCGTGGACCCCCGCGCCGGGGCCGATGTCCACCACCAGATCGGCGGCGCGGATCGCCTCCTCGTCGTGCTCGACCACGATCACGGTGTTGCCGATGTCGCGCAGATGGGTCAGGGTCTTGAGCAGCCGGGCGTTGTCGCGCTGGTGCAGTCCGATCGAGGGCTCATCCAGGATGTACATGACCCCGACCAGTCCGGCGCCGATCTGACTGGCGAGCCGGATGCGCTGGGCCTCGCCGCCGGAAAGGGTTTCGGCGCTGCGCTCCAGGGTCAGATAGTCGAGCCCGACGTCGACCAGGAAGCGCAGCCGGGTGGCGATTTCTTTGGTGATCTTGGAGCCGATCTCGCCGCGCTTGCCGGGCAGCTCCAGGGTTTCGAAATAACGCAGCGACTCGCCCACCGGCATGCCGGAGACGGCGGGCAGGTTGTGCTCGCCGACGAAGACATGGCGCGCCGCCTCGTTGAGCCGCGAGCCCTGGCAGGCCGGACAGGGCTGGTGCGAGAGATAGCGCGCCAGCTCCTCGCGCACCGTGCTGGACTCGGTCTCGCGGTAGCGTCGCTCCATATTGCGGACGATGCCCTCGAAGGGCTGCGCCTTGGCGCTGCCGTTTTCGTGCGGCAGTTTGAGCTTGAGCTTCTCCTTGCCGCTGCCGTAGAGGATGACGGAGCGGACCTGCTCGGTCAGCTCCAGCCAGGGGGTCTCCGCGTCGAAGCCGTAATGCTCGCCGAGCGCGCGGAGCATCTGGAAGTAGTAGGCGTTGCGCCGGTCCCAGCCGCGGATCGCGCCGCCGGCCAGCGCACAGCTCCGGATGACCACGACCTTGGCGGGGTCGAAGAACTGCTCGATGCCGAGCCCATCGCAGGTCGGGCAGGCGCCGGCGGGGTTGTTGAAGGAGAAGATGCGCGGCTCCAGCTCCGGCGATGCTGTAGCCGCAGACGGGCAGGCGAACCGGGCCGAGAAGGTCAGCTCGGGCCGCTCGGCCTCGTCGAGCCAGCCGACGCGGGCGAGGCCGCCGGAGAGATGAGCGCGGTCTCGAAGGATTCGGCCAGACGCAGCGCCAGGTCGGCGCGCACCCCGAAGCGATCGATCACGACTTCGATGTCGTGCTTCTTTTTGAGTCCAGCTCCGGCGGGTCGTCGAGCTCGACAGAGTGCCCCATCGATACGGGCGCGCACGAAACCCTGGGCGTGCAGTTCCGCGAGCAGGCGCAGGTGCTCGCCCTTGCGTCGCGGAGACGACCGGGGCCAGCAGCATCAGCTTGCGTCGCCCTCCGGCAGGGCCAGCACCTGATCGACCATCTGGCTGACGGTCTGGGCCTCCAGCGGCTCGCCATGGTCCGGGCAGCGCGGCTGCACCGACGCGCGCGAACAGCAGGCGCAGGTAGTCGTAGATCTCGGTGATGGTGCCGACGGTGGAGCGCGGGTTGTGCGAGGTCGTCTTCTGCTCGATCGAGATCGCCGGCGACAGACCCTCGATGTGGTCCACGTCCGGCTTCTCCATCACCGAGAGGAACTGCCGGGCATAGGCCGAGAGCGACTCGACGTAGCGCCGCTGGCCCTCGGCATAGATGGTGTCGAAGGCGAGCGAGGACTTGCCGGAGCCGGACAGGCCGGTGATGACGATCAGCCGGTCGCGCGGCAGGTCGAGGTCGACGTTCTTCAGGTTGTGGGTGCGCGCACCGCGGATGCGGATGGTGTCCATGGGGTCTGCCAGGGTGCTGGTTGCGGAGGGCGGGGCATTTCCCGGCGTTGCGGGCGGGATGGCGCGGGGATCGGCGCCTGCTTCCGGCTGGGCCAAACTGCTATTATGCGAAGCCTCGCCGCCAAGAAGCAAAGTCAGTTGCCCGTGAAGACATCAACCAGTCCAGTCCCGGAGATCCCTCGCGTGCCGCTCAACGCGACCGAGCGCCGCGCCGCCGCTGGCCTCGCGGCCATTTTCTCGACCCGCATGCTGGGTCTCTTCATGGTGCTGCCGGTGTTCGCGCTCTATGCGCGGGATCTGCCCGGCGCGACGCCCCTGCTGGTGGGGCTGGCGATCGGCGCCTATGGCCTGACCCAGGCCATCTTCCAGATCCCGCTTGGGCTGCTGTCCGACCGCATCGGACGCAAGCCGGTGATCTACGGCGGTCTGACCCTCTTCCTGTTCGGCAGCCTGGTGGCCGCGCTGGCGGACGGTATCCATTGGATCATCATCGGCCGCGCGCTCCAGGGCGGCGGGGCGATCGCCGCGGTCACCATCGCCATGGCCGCGGATCTGACCCGCGACGAGGTGCGCACCAAGGGCATGGCGGCGATCGGCATCAGCGTCGCCCTCTCCTTCGCCGTCGCGCTGGTCATCGGACCGCCGCTGGCGCGCTGGGTCGGGATCTCCGGCATCTTCTGGCTGACCGCCGGACTGGCCGCCGCCGCCATGCTGGTTCTGGCCTTCGTGGTACCGACCCCGGAGCACTCCAGCGTCCATCGCGACGCGCAGCCGGTACTGGACCAGCTCGCGAGCGTGGTGGTGAATCCGACCCTGGCGCGGCTCGATCTCGCGATCTTCATGCTGCATCTGACCATGGTGAGCCTCTTCGTGGTGTTGCCGCTCTCGGTCGAGTCGGCCGGGCTGGCGCGGGTGGATCACTGGATGCTCTACCTGCCCGTGGTACTGCTCGCGATCGTAGCCACCCTGCCCTTCATCGTGCTGGCCGAGCGCATGGGCAAGGTCAGGCCGGTTCTCTTCGGCGCGGTGATCGCCCTGGGCACGGCCATGCTCGGCTTCCACCTCTTCCATCACTCGCTCTGGGTGCTGGGCGCGTTGCTGGTCGTGGTCTTCGCCATCTTCAATCTGATGGAGGCGCTGCTGCCCTCGCTGGTCTCGAAGGCGGCGCGCGCCGGCGCGCGGGGAACGGCGATGGGGGTCTTTTCCAGCGCCCAATTCATCGGCGCCTTTCTCGGCGGCCTGCTCGGTGGCTGGGCGCACCAGCATTTCGGACCCGACGCGGTCTATCTGATCGGTGCCGCGAACACCCTGATCTGGATCGCCCTCGTCACCACCATGACCATCCCCGAGAACCTGACGCGGCATGTGCTCTCGCTGGGTGGCCCGGCCGCGGACGACGCATCTGGCCTCGAACA
Organism: uncultured Gammaproteobacteria bacterium; assembly: GCA_963818415.1. GTDB lineage: Bacteria > Pseudomonadota > Gammaproteobacteria > Chromatiales > Chromatiaceae > CAWFSC01. The sequence goes on from CAWFSC010000007.1 coordinate 214,774, forward strand.
ACGCCTGCTGGACGTGCCTGGGGTGAGAGAGGCGGTGATCGCGCTGGACGAAGGCGTGGCCTACCTCAAGGTGGACAGTCGCCAGCTCGATTGGGCAAGATTGCAGACCTTTTCGGCCAGTGCCTGAGGCGAAATGCCTCGGCTGACCGCTTGATTTTTTACGAGACAACAATCGCTCGCGCGAGACGCGGAGCGGGAGGAAGGTATGGCGGGCGTCAATAAGGTGATCCTGATCGGTAATCTCGGAGCCGAACCCGAGGTGCGCTACATGCCGAGCGGCGATGCCGTGGCAAACGTGAGCATCGCGACTAGCGAGACCTGGAAAGACAAACAGACCGGAGAAAAGCAAGAGCGCACCGAATGGCATCGCGTGGTTTTCTTCGGGAAGATTGCGGAGATCGTCAAACAGTATCTGCACAAGGGCTCGAAGATCTACGTCGAAGGCAAACTGCGCACCCGGAAATATCAGAAGGACGGCCAGGACCACTATTCGACCGAAATCGTGGTCGACATCAACGGCACCATGCAGATGCTCGATGGCCGTCAGGGCGGCGGATCCTCGGTACCCTTCGATGACGCCCCGGCCTCGCCGCCACCTTCGCGTGGCGGTAGCCGCGCCCCAGCCCGCGACACGGGCAATCAGGGCGGCATGGATCCAGGCGGTTTCGGCGGCTCCGCCGACTTCGACGACGACATCCCATTCTAAACGTCCTCCAGGGAGCGGACCCCATGCGTACCTTGCTCGTCACCGGCGGCGCCGGCTTCATTGGCGGCAACTTCGTTCATCACGTCCTAGATGCGACCGAGGTCCGCGTGGTCAATCTGGACCGGCTGACCTACGCCGGCAACCTGGATACGCTGGCGGATCTGAGCGGCAACCCGCGCCATCTCTTCGTCCAGGGAGATATCGCCGATCCCGAGCTGTTGAGCCGTCTGCTGCGGGAGTATGAGGTCGACGCGGTGGTCAACTTCGCCGCCGAGAGCCATGTCGACCGCTCGATCGACGGGCCGGGCGAGTTCATCCAGACCAATGTGGTCGGCACCTTCAATCTGCTCGATCAGGCTCGGGCCTATTGGTCCGAGCTCGGCGAGGCGGCCAAGGCAGGGTTTCGCTTCCTGCACGTCTCGACCGACGAGGTCTATGGCTCGCTGGGGCCGACCGGGCTCTTCACCGAGACCACGGCCTATGCGCCGAACTCGCCCTATTCGGCCTCCAAGGCGGCGTCCGATCATCTGGTCCGGGCGTGGTTCCACACCTACGGGCTGCCGGTGCTAACGACCAACTGCTCCAACAACTATGGCCCCTATCAGTTCCCCGAAAAGCTGATCCCGCTGATGATCCTCAAGGCGCAGCGCGGCGAACCGCTGCCGATCTATGGGGACGGCGGCAACATCCGCGACTGGCTCTATGTCATGGATCACTGCAAGGCCATCTGGCGGGTGCTGGAGGCGGGCCGGCCGGGCGAGGTCTACAACGTCGGCGGCAACAGCGAGCGAACCAACCTCCAGGTCGTGGATACGCTGTGCGCGCTGCTCGACGAGCTGCTGCCCGACTCGCCGCATCGCCCGCACCTTGGGCTGAAGCGCTTCGTCCCCGACCGCCCCGGACACGACCGCCGCTACGCGATCGACGCCAGCAAGCTCAAGCGCGAGTTGGGCTGGGAGCCGGTGGAGACCTTCGAGACCGGGATGCGACGCACCGTCGCCTGGTATCTGGACAACCCAGCCTGGTGCCAGCGGGTGATGGACGGCAGCTATCGCGGTGAGCGCCTTGGCGGCATCGCGTCCTGAGGGAACATGAGCATGAATCGTAAAGGCATCATCTTGGCCGGCGGATCCGGCACCCGGCTCTACCCGTTGACACGCACCATTAGCAAGCAGCTCTTGCCCGTCTACGACAAGCCGATGATCTATTACCCCCTGTCCACGCTCATGCTGGCGGGGATTCGCGAGATCCTGATCATCTCCACCCCGCAGGATCTGCCGATGTTCGAGTCATTGCTCGGCGATGGCTCGCGGTGGGGCCTTTCCCTGAGCTATGCCGAGCAGCCCCATCCGGGCGGACTGGCGCAAGCCTTCCTGATCGGCAAGTCATTCGTCGGGGATTCGCCGTCCTGTCTCGTCCTCGGCGATAACATCTTTTACGGTCACGGTCTGGTCGAGCAGCTCAAGGCCGCGAGCGCGCGGGAACAGGGTGCGACCGTCTTCGGCTATTACGTCTCTGATCCGCAGCGTTACGGCGTGGCTGAGTTCGATGCCAGCGGCCAGGTGGTGAATCTGGAAGAGAAGCCCTCGAATCCGAAGTCCAACTGGGCGGTGACCGGCATCTATTTCTACGACGGCAAGGCATGCGAGCTGGCCGAGACGCTGAAGCCCTCCCCGCGCGGCGAACTCGAAATCACGGATCTCAACAATTGTTATCTCCAGCGCGGCGAGCTGGCGCTGACCCGCATCGGACGCGGCACCGCCTGGCTCGATACCGGAACCCATGAATCGCTGATGCAGGCCGGTCAGTTCATCGAGACCATCGAGAAACGCCAGGGGCTCAAGATCTGCTGCCCGGAAGAGATCGCCTATTTCAACGGCTGGATCGACGACGGCCAGTTGCGCGTCATGGGCGAGGAACTGCGCAAGAGCGGTTATGGCGGGTATCTTCTGGGTCTGCTGCAACGGGGGCGGGTATGAAGGTCATCGAGACCGCGATTCCCGGCGCGCTCATCATCGAGCCCAGGGTCTGGGGCGACGAGCGCGGTTATTTTCTGGAAACCTATCGCGCCAGCCAGTACGCCGAGCTGGGCATCCCGGCGCCCATGGTGCAGGACAATCAGTCCTTTTCCCGCAAGGGCGTGCTGCGCGGGCTGCACGTCCAGCACCCGCATGCACAGGGCAAGCTGGTGCAGGTGCTGGCGGGTGAGGTGTTCGACGTCGCCGTCGATATTCGGCGCGGATCGCCCCATTTCGGTCAATGGGTGGGCGTGACACTCTCCGGCGAGAACAAGCGGCAGTTCTGGGTTCCGCCAGGCTTTGCCCATGGTTTCCTGGTCACCAGCGAGAGCGCCCTCTTCGTCTACAAGAACACGGACTACTACAGTCCGGACACTGAATTCAGCGTCCGTTGGGATGACCCCGAGATCGGCATCGACTGGCCCCTGGACGGGGCGCCCGAGTTGTCGCGCAAGGACATGGATGCCGCCTGTCTCAAGGATATCCCGTCGGATCGTCTCCCCGGCTTCGAGGATTACGCATGACACACGATACCCAGGCCGTCACCCGGCCACGACTCCTGCTGATCGGCGCCAACGGCCAGGTGGGCTGGGAACTGCGCCGCACGCTCGCCTGCCTTGGCGACGTGGTCTCTGCCTCGCTCGAGGGCGAGTATGGCCCGACCATCGACCTCATGGACGCTGGAGCGCTGGCCCGTCTGATCCAGGACACCAAGCCCGATGCCGTGATCAACGCCGCCGCCTACACGGCCGTCGACAAGGCCGAGACCGATCGCGAGACGGCCCGGCGGATCAATGCCGACGCGGTCGGCGAGATGGGTGCCCTGCTGGCCAAGGCTGGCACGCCGATCATTCACTACTCGACCGACTTCGTCTTTTCCGGAACGTTGGGCCGCCTCTATACCGAGGACGACGTACCGGACCCAGTCAACGTCTACGGTGAAACCAAGCTCGGCGGCGAACGCGCCTTGCTGGAGTCCGGCGCCAAGGCGCTGATCTTCCGCACCAGTTGGGTTTACGGCGCCCGGGGGGCCAACTTCCTGCTCACCATGCGGCGCCTCTTCCGAGAGCGGGACGAACTGCGGGTGGTCAATGACCAGATCGGCTCGCCGACCTGGAGCCGGATGCTGGCCGAGACCACGGCCCAGGTGCTTTACCGCGTGCTTCGGGGCGAGCTGGATCTGAATCAGGTCGGCGGTCTCTATCATCTCACCGGGACGGGCGAGGTGAGCTGGCATGGCTTCGCCAGCGCCATCCTGGCGGCGAGCGGCAAGGGTTCCACCCTGTTACCCATCCCCTCGTCCGAATATCAGGCACCGGCCAAGCGGCCAATGTATTCAGTGCTGGACAATCGACGCTTTCAGGAGACCTTCGGGCTTGCGATGCCGGATTGGCGGGTCTCGCTGGCGCAGTGCCTGGAAGAACTGAACTAGCACCGACCTCAATCCCCAGGAAACGCAGACGATGCCAAGCCTTCCAAGTAAAGCGCTCGAAATCTTTCCCAATCCGCGGCCAGAGCGCGATTACACCATTCGCATCCGGGTACCCGAGTTCACTTGCCTTTGTCCCAAGACAGGCCAGCCGGATTTCGCCGAGCTGACCCTGGAATATGTACCCGACCGGCACTGCGTCGAGCTGAAATCGCTCAAGACCTACGTCTGGTCCTATCGCGACGAGGGAGGCTTCCACGAGGCCGTCACCAACCGCATCCTGAATGACTTGGTAGAAACGACCCAGCCCCGCTTCATGCGGCTGACCGCCGATTTCAATGTCCGGGGCGGGATCTACACCACCATCGTCGCCGAACATCGCGCCCCTGGCTGGCAACCGCCGCCCCCCATCAGCCTCCCCTAAACCCATCGCGATGATGCCCTGGGCATCATCGCCCGGCAGGACTACTGGCCTACGCCAATTGGGGCCATTGGATTGCAAGGCCAGCAATGGCGGCGACGGCGGTCGTACCCTCCAATTCCACGACGTCCGGCGGACCGAAGCGACCATGGTCACCGAGACGGTAAATGGTCAGCACCCGGTCCACCGGATGGAGCAGCCAGTATTCCCGCACGCCGTGGCGCTCATAGAGCAGGCGCTTGCGGATCTGGTCATGGGCGGCGCTGGCGGGCGAGAGGATTTCGACGATCCAGTCCGGCGCGCCACGACAGCCTCTGTCATCGAGCTTGGCGGGATCGCAGATGACGGCAACATCCGGCTGGACGACGGTGTCGACACGCGCGTCGGCCTCCTCGCCCCTGGGAAGACGCACATCAAAGGGGGCAACGTAGACGCGACAATGGCCCTGAGGCGAGTTTGGGATCTGTCGGGTCAGCTCAACCACGAATTCCTGGTGCAGGCGCGTCGGCGCGGGCGCCATGGCGAAGGCTTCACCGTCGATGAGTTCCCAGCGTTCATCGTCGGGCCATTGGCAATAGTCGCCGTAACTGAAATGGCCGGTTCTCGTAGCGGCTTGAGGCATGGTCATCGCTCCTCGGATCGGATGGCGACAGCCATTATCGCCGATCCGCCCCGACTGTGCGTAGCCAGGATGAGGCACCGCGATCTCCAATCCAAACGATTTTGGCGCCATACTGAACGCTTGCTTGGGTGCCCTCTACGTGCGTGCGGCGAATGAAGGCCGCGTCGCGACGTCTCGGATCATGGGAGATTGTCGATGCCAAACCTTGCGGAACTGATCGGGGATCTGATCGCAGCGACGGATCAGATGAAGCAGGCTGCGCTGGGAGACGAATGGGACATGGTGGCGCGTATCCAAAAGCGCCGTCAGGTGCTGGTGAACGAGATCATCCAGCTCGGTGAGCAAACACCCTTCGCCGAGGTGGACATCAGGCGACTGCGAGAGGTACGCAGGCAGGAGGCGACCATCGCCACTTTGGCGTCCGCCCGCCGGCAGGCGTTGAGCGAGGCGATCCTCGCGACCCAGACCGGGGTTCGCGCCGAGAAGACCACCCGCATGCAGCGGGCGTATGGCGACACCGATCGGCGACGTTGAGCCATGGGCGCAGGCCAAAATCATCCATGCAAGAACGCTGAACCGACTCCGAGGCGACCCAGGCATGCACGCACAGCCGGAATCATTGCCCCGAATGAGACCTGAAGCCTATCTGGCGTTCGAGCGGGATCAAGAGGCGCGCCACGAACTGGTAGACGGTTATAGTCATCGTATTAATCATCCAGACGTTTACTGGAACAAAAAACATGTTGAGGTGTCTATATTGGTATACGACCATTAGATGATGAGGCTTGTCATGAAACCGAACTGGCTCTCTGATGCGCGTTTAATCCCTGACGAGGTGATGAGTTATCTTCGAAAAATCGCGGTTCATGCGGTTGAGGAAAATCATTACAGCCCAGAAGACGTCATTAAGATTTTAGGTTTCAGTCGAAGCGTTATTTATGATTGGCTGAAGCGTTATCAGAAAGATGGCTATGCGGGTCTTGACACCAAGAAAGCGCCGGGTACCTCGCCCGTTGTGACCGAAGAGATGGATGCGTGGATGAAGCAGACCATTCTTGATTCAACCCCTGAGGATTTCGGTTACGACACGGCACTGTGGACCTGCGATCTGTTAGCGGAGTTGCTTTCGGAGCGGTATGGTGTGGCTGTGATCGGCGCGACAGTCAATCATCACTTACATCAACTCGGTTTAACCAATCAAAGGCCAAACTACATTGCTCGCGAGCAAGAACCGGCAGATGTCGAGCACTTCGTTAAAGATAAATTCCCTAAAATTCAAGTTTTTGCGAATAAGCTTGGAGCGGATATTGGCTTTGAGGATGAGGCCGCTGTTGATCTACGCGACCATTCGGGAAAAACCTGGGGTGAGCGTGGCGTCAGACCCGATGTTTATGTGACTGGTCAGCGTGGCCGCATCAATATCCTCTCTGTTGTCACTGCCCAAGGGGCGTTTGACTATCACGTCACCGAGCAACGTATTAATTCGGACGAGTTTATTGATTTTCTTAAGAATCTCATCAAGGATCGAACCCGCCCGCTTTTTTTGGTTGTTGATCGCGCCCCTTTTCACTGTTCAAAAAAAGTTCGTGAATTTGTCTGGCATCATCGCCAAAAAATCCGTCTTTTTTATCTTCCGACCTACAGTCCCGAACTCAATCCGGATGAGCATGCTTGGGAGGAAATTAAAGACAAACAGCTTGGTCGAAAGTCGATTAAAAATAAGCGTGATTTGAAAGAGCGCCTACATGGCGTTTTAGAGTCTTTGAAGGACCGTGCGGAGCGTATCATATCGTTTTTTCATCTTCCAGAAACTCAATATGCGGCAGCTCAATAGGATTGTCTGGAGATCGTATTAATTGACTATATCTGTATGCGATGACCGGTGCCAGCGACCGTCACGAGGAGATTGCGCTCAATCTCGCGGCTGCCTTGCGGGTCCATCTGCGAGGATCGCCGGGGCGGGTGTACAAGGGCGATCTCAAGCTCCGCATCGCCGACGATTTTTACGATCCCCCGGAGTGTCAACGTCGCTCAGGATGCGTGTCGGGACTCCCAGTCGCCCCCACGCCCTCGCGACGTGACAGCCTTTTGGCCCCGGTTCGTCCCACTCCTTTCACGAGCCCAGAGTGGGCACCATCAGCGATGTCGTTGAAGCCTCGTCAACCGAGGTCGCGGAGCCAGACCAATGGCAGCGTGTCGCAAAGAGCCAGTTGTCACGATGGGCCTCGACCTGGCCAAGAACCGCGTGCATGCGTACGGCGTGGATGCGCACGCACGCCAGGTGTTCAGCACGAAGGTGACCCGCGGGAAATGGACGGCGTTCATGGCCAATCGCCCGGCCTGTCGGGTGGCGATGGACGCGTGCGGCAGCGCCCACCATGGGGCGCGGGTGTTTCGCGACGTCGGTCACGAGGTGCGCCTGATGGCCCCGCAGTTCGTCAAACCGTACGTGAAATCGAACCAGAACGACGCAGTGGATGCCGAGGCGTCGAGATCCCCCAAGGGGGCGCGGCCGTGATGCGGCGTGTTCCCGCGATGCTCGAGGACGCCAAGACTGGCTTGAGTGAGCGCGTTCGCGCGGAGCTGAATCGATTGCTTGAAGCGCTGCGCCACCTGGATGAGCGCCTCAAACAGGATGATGCACAGATCCAAGCCATGGCCCAGCGCGAGACGACGGCTCAGCGGTTGATGACGATCCCGAGCCTGGGCGCCCAGGGGGCCACGGCCCTGCTCGCCGCCGTTGGCGAGAACCCGCAGGTGTTCAGCAACGGCCGCGCACTGGCGGCCTGGATCGGTCTGCTCCCACGACCGCCTTCCACCGGCGGACGCGAACGCCTGCTCGGCATGAGCACGCGAGGGGATGTTGATCGGCGCAACCTCCTCATGCATGGGGCACGGGCCGTCTGACGCGGGGTCGAGCGCCAGGAAGACCCCGTCAGCCGTTGGGCCGCGAGGCTCAAGACCCGGCGTCACACCAACGTCGCGGTCGTCGCCATGGCCAACAAGATCGCTCGGATCGCTGATGCGGTGATGACACGCGGCAAGCCCGATGATTCCGCCATGGGGGCGTTCGCGAACGGCTGATCTCGACCAAGGCCGGCCACGTCCCGAAACCACCGCACGACGCTCATGTGAGAAACCGAGCCTAAAGCCGCACCCGTTGCGAAGAGTGAACGTCACTGTGATGGCATGAAAGGCCTGTCCTGCCTTCCCGAGAGCCTGTTTGAGTCGTGAGCCGGCGTTTGCCGAGACTGAGCGAAGGATGAGGACGGGGAGGCACGCGGATTCCATCCGGGCACGAGGGCCGGCAACGGCACTTGACCAAGATGCCGGATCGATGACCGCAACGATTTCCTTCACCTGAACAGTGGGTTCCTCTTGCATCGCGCGGCGGACCATAGATGACTCAACGGTGTGTGGGCGGCGCTCTGCAGATCCCCTCTGCGCCTTCGGGTCTGCGCCCCTTCGCCACTGCGGCGCGGCGCCCGCGCCCACACCGACCGGGGGCCACTCGGCTTCGCTTCGCTCTCCATGCCTCGCGGATCGGCGCCGATCCCGCGAGCCGCGAGCGCTCTTGCCGTCGAGTGCGTCCAGCGGCGAAAGCACTCGCCAAACCCGTTCGGAGTCAGGCGTGAGACAACGTTGGCGATGCGCTCGTGCGAGGGGACGCCGTTGGCGAACGCTGCGAACTTGCGCAACCACTCGAGCTTCTCGCGACCAAACTCCTCAATGGTTTCCCAGCCACCAGCTCCGCTGGCCACCGCGCAGACGACCAGCAACACGATATCAAGCAGGGCATGGCGCTGATTTCGCTCCACCCTTGGGTCTTGAAGTGGGGCGAAATGCTCAAGGAAACTGGCGGACATCAGAGATTCCTAACAGGGAGTCTCTCAATAGTGCCGTAACTGACTGCTCAAAATCACATATATGCGCTCGCCCTGACGATGTCAGCGGCCGCGTGGCCGCTCAGGTACCCCCCATGAGATACTTCCATCATTTGGCCGAAAGCATCCGAGTATCCCATGAGCAGCCCCCGCGACATCCTCATCACCAGCGCCCTCCCCTACGCCAACGGCCCCATCCACATCGGGCACCTGGTCGAGTACATCCAGGCCGACATCTGGGCGCGCTTCCAGAAGATGCGCGGGCACAACTGCTGGTACGTCTGCGCCGACGACGCCCATGGCACGCCCATCATGCTGCGCGCCCGCCAGGAGGGCATCGCGCCCGAGGCGCTGATCGCGCGGGTCGCCGAGGAGCATCAGGCCGATTTCGCCGAGTTCCGGGTCGCCTTCGACAACTATCACTCGACCCACTCGCCCGAGAACCAGCATTACGCCTCATTGATCTACGAGCGCAACCGCGATGCCGGGCACATCGCGAAACGCACCATCACGCAAGCCTATGATCCGGTCGAGCAGATGTTTCTCCCGGACCGCTTCATCAAAGGCGAATGCCCCAAGTGCGGCGCGGCGGATCAGTACGGTGACAACTGCGAGGTCTGCGGGGCCAGCTATTCGCCAGCCGAGTTGAAGAACGCCCGCTCGGCGGTCTCCGGCGCGGTACCGGAGCAGCGCGAGTCGGATCACTATTTCTTCAAGCTGGGCGATTTCGAGGCGATGCTGCGGGACTGGACCCGTGGCGGCAGTCTGCAAAAGGAGGTCGCCAACAAGCTCGACGAATGGTTCGCGGCCGGTCTCCAGGAATGGGACATCTCGCGCGACGCGCCCTATTTCGGCTTCGAGATCCCCGATCATCCGGGCAAATTCTTCTATGTCTGGCTGGATGCGCCGATCGGCTACATGGCGAGCTTCCAGAACCTCTGCGACAAGACCGAGGGGCTCGACTTCGACCATTTTTGGGGCAAGGACTCCACCGCCGAGCTGTATCACTTCATCGGCAAGGACATCATCTATTTCCACGCACTCTTCTTCCCGGCCACGCTTCATGGGGCCGGATTCCGCGTGCCGAGCGCCATCTTCGCCCACGGATTCCTCACCGTGGACGGGCAGAAGATGTCCAAGTCGCGCGGCACCTTCATCAAGGCACGCACCTATCTGGATCACCTCAATCCGGAGTATCTGCGCTACTACTTCGCCGCCAAGCTAGGGCCCAATGTCGACGACATCGACCTCAACCTGGAGGACTTCACTGCACCGGGTGAACGCGGACCTGGTCGGCAAGGTGGTCAATATCGCCAGCCGCTGCGCGGGGTTCATCACGAAGCGCTTCAATGGACGTCTGTCCGAGACGCTGGCCGAGCCCCAGCTAGTGTTGGACTTCATCCAGACTGGGGATTCCATAGCCAGCGCCTACGAAAAGCGCGAGTTCAGTCGAGCAGTCAGGGAAATCATGGCCCTAGCTGACCGCGCAAACAAATACATTGATGAGAAGGCGCCGTGGGTGGTCGCCAAGCAGGAGGGTCAAGACGCCGAGTTGCAGGCCATCTGTTCGGTCGGCATCAACCTATTCCGAATCTTGATCGGCTATTTGAAACCGATATTGCCCGGAACGGCTGCGGACGCGGAGGCTTTCCTGCAAATCCCGCCGTTAACCTGGGAGGCAATCACCGGACCACTGCAAAGTGCAGCGGCACTGCT
>CAWFSC010000008.1:0-260435 GCA_963818415.1 uncultured Gammaproteobacteria bacterium
TTTGAACCTCCGACCACCTGATTCGAAGTCAGGTTAGATAGGGTTTTTTACCGTTTCATGCTGTTTCTTTCCACTATATAAAGCTATAATAAACAAGTATCTGTAAAATCGCCGGCGCATGCTGTCGCATCCGGTTGCACTGAAGCGCAGGTTTTACGCGACTACAGACGCGACTACAAAAATGGACCTTCGGCACCCGTCAGGGGCCGTTCTTGGGGGATTTCGACATGCTGACGGATCGCCAGATCAAGAACCTCGTCGCCACCGGAAAACCCTACCGGATGCGTGACAGGTCGACCGATCCGAGTCTGCGTGGATTCGGGGTGCAGGTGTCGGCGGCCGGCGCCAAGACCTTCTACGTCGAGTACAGCTTCGGCGGTCAACGCGGGCATTTCTATCGCTTGGGGATCTACCCCGGCCTGTCGTTGGCGCAGGCCCGGGAGCGCTGCCGCGAGATCCGCAATCTGGTGGATCAGGGGATCGATCCCAAGGCGGATCTGGAGCGACGGCGCACGGCCGAGATCGCCGAGCGCAAGGTCCAGGAGCAGCAGGCACGGCAGGCGCGGGCCACCGCAACGTACGAGGATCTGGTGCGGCTCTATCTTGCCTCGGTCGACAACGCGACAACGCGCGGCGAGATCGATCGGCTCTTGCAGAAAGACGCGCGTCCGATCCTGAAAGGTAAACGGGTGACGGAGATCGAGGCCACCGATATCCGAGCCGTCTTGGCCAGCGCCCGAAAACGCGGCGCGCAGCGCGTGGTCTCCATGTTGTATGTCTACCTGCATGCGGCGTTCGCGTACGCGATGGGCGAAGAGGAGATCGACGGCCTGCTGTTCCCGCTGACCAGCAATCCCGTGGCGGCGGTGAAGAAGCCGGACTCCGGGATGACACCGTGCAGCCGCGTCCTGTCCAAAGAAGAAATCCAGGGACTCTGGTTCGCCTTGGATCAGGATGTCGAGCGCCTGAGTCCCATGACGATCGGGGCGATCCGACTCATGCTGCTCACCGGCCAGCGGCTCCAGGAGATCCTGCGCACGCGCTGGGATCAACTGGATTTCGACGAGGCGACCTGGTCGTTTTCGCGGGAACAGACCAAGACGAAGCGTCCGCATCTGCTTCCTCTGACCCCGATGATCACGGATGTGCTGAGGACCATCCCCCGGCTCGGTCTTCTGGTCTTTCCGCATTCACGGCCAGCGGACGGGACGCCTGAGCGGGAGATGCCCTTCCGCACGATCACGCAAGCCATCGATCGTATAGGCGCCCGCCATGGACTGGACTCCTTCACGCCCCGGGATCTGCGTCGAACCTGTACGACCCATTGGGCGCGCATCGGGATCCAGCCCAGCGTGCGTTTTCTCCTGCAGAACCGGGCGGTGAACGATATCGAGGAGACACATTACAACCTCTATGACGGACTCCCCGAGAAGCGGCGCGCGCTGGAGGGTTGGGAACACGAGTTGCGCCGTCTTCTAGCGCCGTCAACGGAGGAGGAGCGCGTTGACCTGAACCAAACCGCAAGCAAGCGCCGCTCGCCGGACTTGGTGACCTGATCAAGGGATCAAAGTGCTCGAACGCGTGTCAGCCCGTTGCCGAAGGCGCCCAGTGTGCGTCTCGCCCGTTCCGGATCCCTCGCCTCGACCTCTCCGATCAAACCGAGCGGGCCGTTCGGATCGGTTTCGCGCGCGACGATCATGCTGGCCCTGGTGACGATCGCCCGAGCACGTTGACTGTGCCGATCGATGACCGTGCGCGCCTGACATCCGATCAACCAGGCGCCCGCCAGGTCGGGATCGAAGTCATCCAGATCGAACAGTTCCGGCGCGACGTCGTGCAAGCGTTCCAGGCCAGCCACCCGAAATGCGTGGTCGAGCACGAACAACAGATCGCTGGCATCTTTGCGCGGCTGCGCCCAATGACGATCGTCCCACGCGAACAGCTTGAGTAGCGCGAACATGGGGATCGTGATGACAGCAAGCGGCACCGCCCCCGGCAGGATGACGCTCTCCGTGGCCGCGTTGGCTTCGGCATAGCCGATCACGGACATCAGGGTGTCGCCCGGTGGCGGCCAGACGATCTGGGCCTCGGGCGACTCGACACCGCCGAACGGCAGGAGGTCGACCAGGGTTCCAATCCGATGGCGGAGACGGTGTTGCGTCCGCTCGTCCGGCTTGAAGCCTCCGGTGTCGATCAGCCGCTTGGTCAAGGCGATGTAGGCCGGCCAATCGGACAGGGCGAAGGCGAAGGCGAAATCCACATCGGTTGTCTTGCGCAGGGGCTCGACGCCGTGATGGTGCTGGAGCAACAGATCCCTTGCCGCCGCGCCGATCAGCATGAAATCGGCCCCGGCGGAGTGGTCGCGGAGGTCTCGGACGAGGTCGCCGAGGGCACGCAGATCCTCCTTATCCTGCAAATCGATCAAGCAGTCGTCCCTCCATCGCCTGGGCCGCTTCGAGACAGCGCGCGTCGCCGGTCGCCAGGAGATCGGCGTAGATCAGCAACGGTGGAGCCAACTCCGGTGGGGCCGACTCGAAACCCCAGAACTTGCTGAGGATCTCGACATTGCCGTCGGCGGCCGGTCGCATGGGTTGCTTGGTCATGAACTGCAATGACGCCGCCTTGGTCCCGTAGAGCGTCACCCTTTGCGGCTCGATGAGGCCGGTGATTCTCGCGGCGGCGGCCTCTCCGCCGAGGACCAGTCCGTACTGCGCGAAATCGAATTCTGGCCACCAACGGATCGTTGGGGCCTGGAAGGTGCGCAACCGCAGTTTTGGCCTCAGGGTCCGGGCATACGCCTCCACCCATTGGCGCCGCAGACGCTCGGGTTGGAGGAGCCGGCGCTGACCGCCGATCTCGGCGAGGAAACCGAGCCGGGGCAACTCGGCCATCACCCAGCCCACCGTGCCGTGCGCGACGCCGGCTTGCTCGGCAATGGCGCGATAGGGCTGGCTCACCAATCCCGGTACCGATAGCAAGGCGAACAACACGCGCAGCCCGCTGGCCTTGAACGCCCGACTGGGAGCCGATGGGTGAAGGCGTTCCGGCGGACGCTCGCCCTTGACCCAAATCAGCAAGGCAGGATGGGTCAGGAAGGCGTTGCCGGCGCTGTCGATGAATTGGATGCCGAGGTCTCGCAGTCGCTCGGCCAAGGGCGGGGACACATGATCGGTGACCAGCAGGGTGTCGGGGCCGAGTTCCTTGAGCCGCAGCGCGACCGCTCCAAGCGTCGCTGGTCGCAAGCCGCGTTTCGCTGCGACGCGGTACAGCGCCGTGCCGCCGCTCCAGTGCAGGCGCAAGCGGGCGTCCGCGCGGTCCAGCCGCTCAAGGGCGTCGAGGTTCGCCGTGATGTCGAACCGAGCGAGTTGCGCCACCGCCTCCTCGATCAGTTCCAGATCCGATGATGCCCGTGTGTCCATGGATATCTCGTGTCCATGTTTCATGGATGGTGCGAGAAGTTAGACGCAATGAGACCGGCATGCAAGGCTTCCTGTCCATGCATCACGCTTGTCCGCGATTCGTGGGCCAGGGCGTTGGGACGACTTGGAATCCCGCAACGCATCCTGAGTACCCTTGACACCTCAGGCAACCATCACCGGGACACGCCCTTCCCGGGCGTCTGAGCTCGCCCCTGATCGGCATTGTTTCGGGCCATCCATTCCCGCACGGCCGCGACCAGGGCGTCGGTCGAGTCCAGCACCGCCTCGACCCGCTCGGTATCGAAGGGCGCGAACTGATTGAGAATCCGCAGTCGCGGGCGCGGCCCCAGACTGGCCCGACCCGCCCGCACGTTGGAAATGGTATTCCTGGCCACGCCGAGGAAGTCCGCCAGTTCGGTATCCGTTCTGAGCCCACAGGCATCCTGGACCAGGTCGAGCAGTTCACCCTCCACGCTCAGGGGGCGCTCCATGCGCTGCCGGGCCTTGGCCTGACGCTGCGGCCGAGTGCATGGCTGGAACGGCGTATGCGCTCACTCAGTTGCTCGGGCAGGAGGCTTTCCAGCCATTGGCGACTGTGCAGAAAGCCGATGTGATCCAGGATCTTCAGCCGCTGCATGATCCCCAGTCGCGCCTTGCCGTGGCGCACGCTATGGATGGTCGTGCGGGTGATGCCGAGAAAATCCGCGACCTGGGCATCGGAGCGCAGCCCAAATCCGTCCTTCAGGACTATCGAGCAGTTCGGCGTCACGGTGATCGCGTCGGGTGGCATTGCGTTTTTCATTTCGTCTGTTATTGTAGCAAACGGTTACTTTTGTCGGCTGGTGGTCTTGACGAGGATTCGGCCAGCATACTACCACCGAACGTTAGCGTCTGAAACGGAGACGATCACAATGCAGACCGTCAGCGCCGCCCCGTCGTTATCTCCGCGAGCGAACACTCGCCACCCAACTCGTCCGTCCATCGCTCGACGCTGCGCCGATGGGTGGCGCGGGGACTGATGCCCGCGCCCATTCGTCTCGGTTTACGCACCGTGGTCTGGGATGCCGAGGAGATCGAGCAATGGCAGGCCGCGCGCGCCGCCGCTCCACGCGGACAACCGGACTGAGGATGGTCGGAGTGCCCTGCCCACGTCCACGGCCCTGTGTGCTGGAGACTGATTGATGACACCAGGATCCCAACCGTTCGAATCCGAGCCTCCGAGCGCCGGCCTGGCGTTTCAGGCCCCCGTTCCTGAAACGCCCGAGTCGCTCTCTGAAAGCCCAGAGGTATCGCTCGCGGTGTCCTTTCTCCGCGCGGCGAATCAACCCATCGCGCAAGCCCTGCACCTGCGCTGGTCGGCGCTGCGCGCGACGGCTTGGCACGGTCCAGGTCGGTCCCAAGGACGGGCCGGCCTGGCTGCCGGCCGAGATCGCGCCCGGACCCCGCACTGCGCAGCGCGTTCAGTCGGTCTCGGCCCTGGTCCTGGATGTGGAGGCTCGTACCCGGCTCGATCCCGCGACCGGCGGCAAACAGGTGATCGGCCCCGAGCCGCCGGCGGTCGAGACGATGGCGACCGAACTCGATCTGGCGGGGTGGCGCGCGATCCTGCATACCTCCTACTCGCACCTCGATTCCAGCATCCAGCCAACCGATCAGGCGCATCCGCGCTATCGGCTGGTGTTGGCGCTGGAGTCGCCCGCTGGCCAGTGACGAGCTGCGACCACTGGGGCGGTACGTCGCCGCGCTATTGGGAATCAGGACTGCCTGGACAGCCCACTGCCTGGAGCCGGCGCGGCTGTATTACCTGCCACGCTGTCCGGCGGAGCGGTGGAGTGCCTTCCGCCATCGGGTCTTCGCCGGGGAACCGCTGCCGGTGGTGACGTTTCTGGCCGAGGCCAGGCGCGATCGCGGTCGCCGGCGCGGCCGGCGCGCCCGGCCCGCGTGGGACGCCAGTCAGGGCCGTGATCGACGCCTTCAACGCCGCGCATCCCATCGGAGACCCTTCTGGTCCAACACGGTTATCTCCCCAGGGGCGGCCAGCGCTGGCTGCACCCGGCCAGCACCTCGCGGATGCCCGGTGTCCGGTTGTTGCCGGAGACCAGCCCGGAGCGCGTCTTTTCCTCCCATGCCGAGGATCCCCTGAACGATGGTCGGGCGCATGATGCCTTCAGTGTCTTTCGCCTCCTGGCGCATCAGGGCGACCTGACCGCCGCCGTGCGGGCGGCGGCCCGCGAACTGGGCCTGGATACCCGATCCAGACCGCCTGAGGACGGTTCGGGGCCGCCGATGGGCGCCAGGACAGGGCGCGCGACCGTCGGGGCCGCGTCGGCGGAAGAACCCGCCACGCTCGACAAGGCGGCCTTGCGCCGCCAGGCCCAGCAGGCGCTCGCGCCGGACAGCCGTCTCTTCGTCGACTACCCCATCGACGCCCTCGGACCCTTGGCCGAGACCTGCCACGCCCTGGTCGCGGGGCTCCAGGTCCGCCCGGCGCTGGCCGGACAGGCGCTCCTGGCGACCGCCGCGCTGCTGACCCAGTCGATCGCGAATGTCCGCACCCTCGAGTCGGTCAAACCGCTGTCGCTCTATCTGCTGACGATCGGCGAATCCGGCGACGGAAAATCCGCCGTCGACAGCGTCGCCCAGGCGGCGGTCCAGGCCCGGCAACGCACCGAGACCCTGGCCTATCAGGCCGAGCTGGCGGCCCTGGCCCAGGCGACTTCGGGGCGGTTAGCGGCCACGCCGCCCCGCGAGCCCTACCGCATCGCCCGTGACGGCACGGTCGAGGGGCTGCGCCGAGGTTTCCTCCACGGGCGTCCCTTCGCAAGGCGTCTTCACCGCCGAGGCCGCCGCGCTGCTGTCCGGCTACGGGATGAACCGCGACAACCGGGCCAAGACCGCCGCCACCTTCAACGGCCTCTGGGACGATGGCGAGGTCTCGGTCTCGCGGGGCACGGCGGGGCGCATCCAGTTGTACGACCGCCGGCTTTCGCTGCACTGGATGCTGCAACCGGAAGCGGCCCAGGAGACCCTGATGGATCCGCATGCTCGCGAGCATCGGCTTCTGGCCGCGCTTCCTGCTCGCCTGGCCGGAGCCCTCGGCTCCGCGACTCGCCCGGCGCTGGCGGGCCGATCAGGATCCGGTGGTCGGCGACTACTGGCGGGCCTGCCAACCGCTGCTGGATCAGCCGCTCCGGGAGGACTGCGGTGGACTCCCGATCCTGGAGCCCACCCCCGAGACGCTGGCCCTGGCGGGGGACTTCTTCGAGCGGATGGAGCAACTGGCCAAGGGGCGCGGGGCCAGGCTGCGCGACATCAAGCCCTTCGCGGTGCGTATCACCGAGCAGGCCTTCCGCATTGCCGGGGTGCTGACGGTCTTTGGTTGCCACCAGGCAAGCCACCTGGAGGTCGAGCCTTTGCGCCAGGGAATCGCGCTCGCCAGCTATGCCCTGGAGACCTGGCGTGGCGTCTTCGGCGAGCGCGATGTCCTCGACGCCCGGCAGGGCGCGCTGAAGCTCTATGCCTGGCTGCTGGAACAGCCACGCGCCCGTGCCCATGAAACCGCCATGCTGCACATTGGCCCCAAGGCGCTGCGCATGCGCGCCCGGCGCGATACCGCGCTCGCCACCCTGGAGCAGGTCGGACTCGTCTATCGCGAGGGGGTGGAATGGGGCGTGATCAGGCTCCCGGAGCCTGTTCACGAGGCCAATGCATGAACAGCATGGATCTGGTGGCCGCTCGGCTGATCGCTCAACCAGGGGTTGCCCTATCCGTCGCTGGGGCCGGCGATCCGGGCGATTTGGGCGACCATCCAGTGATGGCGCGGGTTGGCGAGGCCTGGACGCGTGGCGAGTGGAGGGCGATTCGGGGCGATTCCGGCACGGGCAACTTGACGCACAGCGGGGAAAGTCGCCTCCGGTCGCCCTGAATCGCCCCCGGTCGCCCGTGAGCAATTCCCTGTCGGTGTTGAAGAATCGCCCGAATCGCCCCGCTCGCCCGCCATGTCTCCCCCTTGAAGCCGCAGTGGTCCTTCGTTCGCTACGAAATGCGAAATCCATCGCGGGCGCAAGATCCCTGTTGGACAGTCCTCGGACAGGCATCGGACGCGACCGGACGGGGTTTGGACGTCCCGGACACGCATTGGTCATCTCGCGGACGCCTCTCGGACAGGCCGCGGACAGCGCCTGGGTCGAAGACTCAAGCCCCGGCCGGAAGACGATCTCCGGGGTTGTCTTGGAGTCGCGCGACGAAGGACCGACCCGACCGCTCGACAGACTTGACTGAGCCAGCGAATCGTCTAGGATCAGCCATGTTGCTCTACCCGACGACGCCGAGCGGATCGCCGCGAACGCCTCGATCGGTTCTCATCGCCAGCGGGGGCGATCCATCAAGATCCCGCGCACCACCCGCGTCCTGACTGGGGCGCCTATCGCGAAGCTGGACTTCGCTTGATCCCGGCCAAGCTGCCGGGAGTTTCGTAGGCGTCGTGTGCCTGCCTGACCTTCGCCTTCATCATCGACGCCTCCATTCGGATCGCCTTTCGCTTCTCCGAAGAGACCGATCGCCAGACGCGCTGTGTCGATTCCGGCACCCGCTTCGGTCCCCTGACTACCCATCCCAGACGACCGTCAGCCTTCGCCAATGGCGGCCGGCAACGCCCATCGACGCGCGCGATCAAATCTGACCGGCGGTCTTTGGCCACAAAGACCGCCGACGCTGAAGCCTTGCGGCATCTGGCTTCAGCGGCCATCGCACCACACCAAAACCCCGCACCAAAACTCGCGAACGCTCGCAGGCGGCCCCTCGGGGCCACCAGGGGAGGCATCCCTGGCCTGTCTGCACCGCCTTCGCCGACGACTCCTCAATCGCCACGCTCCACCGCGCCCAGCCGCCAGGCGGCGCAACGGTCCCCCGCTCACAGCGACCGGGTGAGAGCGACAGAGGTCCAGACCACCTCCGCCTGTTGGCGCAACGGTCTCGATGTCCGGCATGACATTAAACGGCCAACCGCACGCCTAGCCTTGGGCTTCAAGGTCATCACTTACCAGCGTCAGCGGGATCGTGCGGATCGTCTTCGAGGATCAAGAACGGAACAGGCATCAGGATGGGGAAATACGCCAGCGCCAGGAATTTCGGATTCGGCAAGAACCTCGATTATGCGGGGCGTGAGGCCCTGCGCGCCTATTACGCCGACGGTCATTACGGATCGGTCGCGGCGCATGGCGACCGCTGGAATCAGTTCGCGCAGTGGGCCAAGGGAGAGGGCATCAAAGACCTGTCCAAGGTGGATCAACAGGCGACCGCCGAACGCTATGCCGCAGCACGTCGCCGCGCGCGTCCAGGCCCAGGACGATCGGCATTCAGTACGGCCAGAATCTGATCTCGACGGTGAATGTCACGCTCGCCGCGTTGCGGGGCGACGACCGGATTCGCGTGTCGCCGTCCGCAGTCGTCGGCCAACGCTCGCAAGTGCGCACCGTCGCGCCCGGCGCGCTCGACCGCGAGCGCGTCGCTCAGGCGACGGCCGCCTTGAGAGCGGCAGGCATGCCCAGGGCGGCGGCGGTGCTGGAGTTGGCGCGGAATTTCGGGGTGCGCCGGGAAGAAGCGGTGAAGGCGGATCTGGATCGCTGGCAGCGGGAAGCGGAGCGCTATCGGGCGGATCAACGTGCAGGAGGGCACCAAGGGCGGCCGCGACGCCCCGCGCTGGATACCGGTCGGCGCGCTACAGCGCGAGACTCTCGGGCGCGCCATGGCGGCACGCCCGGCAGGCTCCCGGAATCTGATCGCCCCGCACGAAACCTACGCCCAGGTCGCGATCGCCAGCGTGACTCGGAATTGAATCGTCGCGCGCGCCATCCTCCACGCCCACGGCATTCCCGGCTATCACGACGCCCGCGCGGCCTACGCCTGCGAGCGCTATCGCGGCGCTGACCGGGCGAGCCGGCGCCCGGTGGTGTCCGGACAACGCCCCAGGCGGCGGAGCGCGCGCCAGCGACGAGACGGCGCGTACCGCGGTATCGCCCAAGAACTCGGACATGGGCGATCGGAGGTCGTGTCCGCCTACATCGGAGGACGCTGAGTGCAGAATCGAGATCTCTACTGCGCCGTGCCCAGCCGGGCACCCGAAGCGGTGTCGCCGCGGCACATCCGCCGCGCGAACGACTTCAGCCGTCTGATCGCTGAGCGCTTCGGGGTCGGACGAACCCTATCAGTATCGCGCCAAACATCTGCGCTATGCCCTGGAGCACGGCACCGCCGGACTTGGCATCCGCCTCGCGCTACGACTACTGCCGCACCGCCCGCGCCCTGGCCGCGGTGCTGGGTCATTGGCCGGACTGGGAGCCGCATCTGCGCGGCCCCTGGACGTCGCCGCTGTCCGAAGCCAGTCGCCGGCGTCCGGATCGCGCACGGGCAGGTCGTGGCGGACGCCCCGCCAAGCTTGCCCGCGCGAGGAGCCGACAACCTCGCACGACCCCTGGGCGGGAATGATCGATCGAGGGTCATGGAGATCCGAGCGTTCAAACCCAGGAGACGTCATCCTTCGGCAGACGCCCGAAATCATCGATGACCAGAACCTGACAGGGCGGGGTGTCGGACCAGCGCCAGAGCACGAGGTTGCGTTCAGCCGGCGTCGTGCCGGGGGCAAAGCTGGGCACCAGGGCGCCCTGACCGCCGGACGCGATCAAGCGCTCCGCGAGCGTCCAGCTCGGCGGCGTCTGGCCGCGTGAGGCCAGTCCCGGGGCAAGCCAGTGTAGCGGCCTCAATGGCGCAGGTGGCGAGTACGGCGGGATCGGTGAGGTCGACGATCCGCTCGCAGCCTATGCGATAGCCGACCAGGGTCATGGGCTGTGCCTTGAACGGCAGACCCTGCTGGGCCTCCATCCAGGCGGTCCTGGGGTCGAGCGAGGTATAGAGGGCCGGGGTTCCTCGCGGATTGAAGCGACCGCCGTGCCGTGCGGCCCCCTCTCCGGAGGCCGGCGCGAAGGCCCAGCGGGGATGGTGGGCGCGATAGACTAAGCCGACGAAAGGCCGCGTTGGCGGTACGTCCGTCACGCGTAGCCGCCCTCCGCGATCCGCCCTCCGCGATCCGCGATCCGCGACAGATAATCCTTCACGGCCTGCGCGCGGCCCAACCTTGACCAGATCCTCGGCGGTCCGGTCGCCGAACGAGGGGAGCGGCTGGGAACGAAACCAGGCGAAGGCGCGTCCGGTCGAGCCGGTCCAGCCCGTGACCCGATGGATGATCTCCACCGTATCGCGCCGCCGCGTCTGGGTCCGACGCGCCTCGCGCCGATCGCGCTTGGAGACCGCGTCACGTGACAGCCCGGTCGCCCTGGCCAAGTTCGGTCTTGGTGATAGGCCGCACCTCGGCGAGGCGATCCGTCTCGATCAACCCCTGATCGGTCATGATCTCGGAGAGCCATTCGGCGGGGACGGACATTGTGCGTCTCATTCCTAAAACGTGATGACGGTCAAGCTATGAGTCGGTTTGTCCGGGACGCAAGCGGCATAATGGATGCCCCTCAGTCAAGGAGGCTTGCGCGTGTATTGGCAAGAAGGAGATGAGCCGGCGGTACTGGCGTATGAGGCAAACGGATGGCGTTGAACCTGCTCCCGCGGATGGCTGTGGCTGGCCGGTGTTCCGTGTTCAGGAGGCCGTCCGCGCCGCTTTCGACATTGATCCGCCCAGCGTCAAGAAAAGGAGCCGATTCGATTGGCTGTTAGCGACCACGAGATTCGTCTGGCGGCCTTTGCCCGCTGTGCGCGGCTCATGCACGATTACGGCGGAGCCGTTGCCTGGGAGGCGATTCAGGAGGGTTTCGAGCTCGACGGCGAGCGGGTGTATCTCGCCGGCAAGGCGCGCGGCATTCATCGACCGAGACAGATGACGCGCGGCGTCCTCAGCATCAAGACCACCAAACCCCGGAAAGGCCGCACCGCCCGCTATGATGACGCGCTCGTCGGCGATGGCTATTTTTCCTATGCGTTTCAGGGCGACGATCCCGGCAACCGTGACAACACCTGTCTGCGCGAGGCGTTCGAGGATGAGTCGCCCTTGATCTACTTCTACGCGCTGGTGCCGGGTCTCTATCAGATCCTCTACCCCAGCTATCTGATGGAATGGAATCCGCGCCGTCTGTTCTGTACCGTCGCGATCGGCAGCCAATTCGAGCTGGCCCAGCCCTCCGAAGTGCGCGAGACCGCCGGCCACTATGAGTCGACGCAACCGGCCGACGCGCGCGAGCCAGCGTCACCCATCGAACGCCGCTACAGCACCATCGAGGCGAAGGTCCGTCTGCATCAGGCCGAATTCCGCGAACTGGTCCTGTCCGCCTACGACCGGCGCTGTTCGGTTTCCGGCTTGCCAGTCCCGGAACTGCTGCAAGCCGCCCACATCATCCCGGACCGCGACGAGCGCGGACAGCCGGATATCACCAACGGCCTCTGTCTCTCGATCCTGCACCACACCGCTTACGACCGAAATCTGTTGGGCATCGATCCGGACGGGCGGATCGTCATCGCCGAGTCCGTGCTCGGGCAGCACGATGGGCCGACGTTGGAGGCGGGGATCAAGGGATTACACGGTCAACAGATCCGGCTTCCGCGCCATGAGAGGGATCGGCCGAATCGGGACTATCTGGCTGAACGGTTCGAGGGGTTTCGGCGGGTGGCGTGAGTGTATGGAAACCGTTCAGTCGGTCATGAGCTGTCGGTACCGAAGGGACTGCGTGCGACCGGGACACGCGGTGAGCGGTCAGATTGGCCTGGACCTTTGGTACCGAGAAAACCCCGGATAGCCAGCACCTAGGATCCGCATGCCGTTCGTTACGCGTGTTGCCAAAAAGCGCTCTTGCCGTAGATCGCGTTATGGTATGGATGAACCCGCTGCTTGTGTGCCTCTGAGAGTACGCAATCCGTCATGGCCCAACATAGTATGAGATCAGGCTTGGTGCGTCCGGTTCGCCGGCCATCCGCTTTTGCGAAAAGCCTGCGAGTTCAGCTTCGGGTTCAACAAGATCCGAATCAATTAGCAAGAACTGCGTCCCTGCGCCGTTTCCAGCAGCCGCGAGCCGGTATATCTCTCGATACAGTGACTGCACCAGTTCAGGGTTCTCGTCGTCGCTGATGTTCTTCGTTGGACTGTCAATGATCAAGATGTTTGGAACAGGCATTCCGCGTTCTCGGGCCACCTCGTGAACGGCTAATGCATAGCAAACATTGAACAGCGTTTTCTTGCCACCGCTGCCAGTTTCCCAGAAGCCCCACTTCTGTTCAGAATGGACGACGATGGGCTTCCAGTTACGCGGGTCCAGCACCACATCGTCTTCGTCTGAGACACCGGGGAAGCCCACGTCAAGCATGATCGCCTTGAACTTCTTTGCAATTGCACGGGCGTTCTCGTCAGCAAAGCGAAATCGATGTCGCTCGTTCTCGATCATCGAGCGCAGCTGATCGATACGTCCCTGCGATGCGCCTGCCTTTTCCTCCAGTTCATTGATCGCCCGAGGCATCTCCTGGAGTTGGGCAAGCGACCGAAGACGCTCCCCAAGTGTCGCAATCTCGCGGTCGACCTCGCGAATGCTCTCAACAAATGCTGAGTCGTAGCGTCGCAGTCCGTCCGCTAGCTGGCGATCTAGCAGCCGCTTTGCGCTTTCGGCTCTCTGGAATTCTCGCTCGGACCGCTCCAGCGCTTGCTTCCTCCGGTTCATTGAGTCTGAGATCTGGTCAATGCGATCATTGAGTTCTCGCCGAACTGCCTCAGTGTCGAAGCCTGGACGAGCCTCTGTGGCTGTCGAAGGTGTGCCACAAAGACGGCACTGTTCGACAGCGGACGGACGCTTCGATATGTCAGAGCCACACTGGGGGCAACGTGAGTAATCGACACTGTCGAGAACTCGACCCGCTTGTTCAGCCCGACCAGCCTTCACTTTCGCAGTAATCAGCTCGGCACGAAGTGCTTCTTGTTCGGCGAGCATGCTCTGAGATGCAATGATGGCTTCTCGTAAATCGGAGACAATTCGGCTCAGGTCGCGCAGCTCTGCTCCTCAACTCGTCGGTTGGATGAATACTGGCCTCACGGTTTGTTTCGAGCGTCCGCTTCCGTTCTTCAGCAACTTGCAGTTCGCGTTCACGTGCCCCAATCTGGTCTGTGAGCTCCGACTCAGAGCCGAGATCGAACCGAGCCATAAAGCGACGGATCTGCACAACCGCTTCCCGGGCGCCGTGCTGACCCGCAATTGTACGGTAAAGGTCCGCCTGCAACTGACTCAAGCGCTCCGAATGCAAACCCGTGAAGAACCGCATCGCATCTTGGCTTTTCCGACCTCGGATTGGATCATCTAGGCGAAAGAACGACGAATCCAAGTGAGTCTGGTCCAGATAGCAGTACCGCCAGATGTCTCGGAAGCTGAGCCTGATCATTGGAGAGTCTGGATCTCGACTCCGCTTGAGAACCTTGATGGGCTCTACGCTGCACAGATGGAACAAGAGATCGCTGAGGTTGTAGACCTCTGCATACAGCAGCGGCATCTCACCTGCGGACAGTGGCGCATTGACTGACCCGAAATCGTCTTTTCCACGACTCCATGTGACGCGAACCGCGAGATTGTCTTCAGCCCCACGTTCAAGCGTGCACTCGTACTCACCGAGTCTCGCCCCAAGGACGGTCGAGACGAACGCCTGCTGAATCGCTGGCGTTCGCTCCAGGTCGCCGCCGAAGCAGAAGTCAATGAGGCGCGCGACGGTCGATTTACCCGTACCAACGGGACCGTACAGGAAGGTGACGGCCTCCGAGAAGCGAATATGCTCGGTCGTCTGCCGGGTTCTGACCACGAGATGAGTCAGCCGGATATTCATGTTGGGATTCTCTCATTAGACCGAAGCGACACGACTTCAGGGAAGGTTTCATAGATGAACCGCATCAGCACCGTTGCTTTTACGTCAAAATGGCGCTTCAACAGGGCTGAACGCTTCGCGTAGTCCTGAAAGTCTGGAGTCGCGCTCAACTCCGACGCCAGTGTCCGCCCGCGTTCTGTGAGCGCAATCACGACCTTGCGTCCCTCCACGCTCACCGTGACGAGCCCCTTGCCGATAAGGATATTGAGGAACTCGCGATATCGGTGATCCCAAGGCCCGAATCTATAGCGCACCATCTGGGACTCGACACTAAGTCGCTCATGATCCGCAAGCTGTACATCGCGCGTAGAGCGGCCCTTGGCGGCCAGGGCACGCTCGAGCATAACTGGGTAACGGAGAAGAAAATCGAGCTTGGCGAGCTTTGTGAGTCCCTCCACTGTGTCTCGTTGCCCCATATCTGAGAAGGCTGCGATGAGCACAAGGAGACGAGCAGCGTGCAAATCCGGTTGATTGTCGAGCTCCGCAATCGTTTCGACCAGATCCATCACTGCGACTCCCATGGTCGGGCGTGGCTCCAGACGACTTTACACTGAGCGGTCAGCGAGAAGGCAATACCTTCAAGGTGATCGTCGGTGCAGTCATAGAGTTGATAGCTAGCTGTCCGTCTCTCGCGAAATCGGCGACGCAGGTCTTCCCTCATTGCTGGTCCGAAATCGTCGGTCTCGGTTTGGGTGGCGTCGAATGATCGTCCAGCGTCGCTCAACACGACTGAGCAGACGTGGCCGTAGCGTTCGAGCCCCTTGTCATATCCGTACTTCTTGGTCCATACAATTCCGAGGTAGTCGGCTTTATCGCGCAGATCCTCCGCAGAGTTCCTCGACACCACCGAGAATCCCCCTGCATCCAGCTTCTTGTGTAGTAGCTCGGTACTCCCTTCTCCGGGCCCAATATAGCGGGCGGGATCGCCAGCCAACGTGGCGAAGGAATCGCGGCCATGTTCAAGGATGCTTTGAACACGAGTGAGTGTCATGCGCTTACCGTTAATCCGTGCCGCCATATCAGAATCGTCATTGACGATTGCAATTACATACGCTGGGAGAAGCTGCTCATGACCCAGCGAAGAGGCCCTGCTGCATTCGTCAATCAATGCTTGGGCCGCTCGCCTCACCGCATCGTATGAGCAGTCAATCGCCGGAGCCCAGCATTGGGCGATGGTATCAATTAGGCGCATGACTGCATCATGGAGCTTCGGTAGATCTGCTTTGGCTTCGGTCTTCGACATTGCGGCAAATGCAATCGCCTCCGTCACGTCGGCAGCCTCAGCGACTTGTCTGAACCATAAGGCGACGTTCGATTGGAGGTCCGCAACTGTCGCCGCGTCCTTGATCGACTGTAGTACGTGGCGAATATCTTGTCCGTTGCGTTCCGAATGGAGCGGATGATTCGTCAAGAAGCAGAAACGCCGAAACCTTCTTGGGTGGTCGGATTCCAGCTTAGCGAACCGGACGCATGTCGCGAGCATGTCTTCGTCCTTCGCCTTCCACAGCGGCTGGTCTCCTCGACGTGTCTTTACCTGGTGCCCAGTGAATGATCCATCCTGGTGCTTGAGCAAAACATCCTCGTGGTGCTCGCAGAACACCTCTTCAACATCTTGCGTGTCGTCCATGAGCATGCAGCACACGACCGCCGCCCAAGTCCACTGAAAGCGATAACGATTGGCGGTTTCGTCGCCCGGGTCGCCATGCGCGACCGTGTTCTCGGGGCCAAGTATTGGAGTATCCGCCATCTGTGGTCACCTCGCGACCGGTCCGCAATCGGGTTGAGTCATAGACTGGCGTCCTTGCAGCGCGTGCTAGGCTGACGTCAACCTAGCCTCCGATTGTCGGACGCTTCGTTACCCGCAGTGTCCAACAGCTTGTGGTCGTAGTAGCGGGCATGGCATCGGCTTCCAGATACAACTGTTCGCTTTCGTGTCTTGCTGTGCGTTTGGTTCGCCCGGGACCGCCGGCCACTTTTGAGACAGATCGGCCAGCCTGCGCCGAAGCGATAGGCCGGCAGTGCCTATTACAGCGGTTACCATCAGTGTGCATGCAAAACGCCGGCCGCTATTCACCAACGGTCTGGCACCGAACATTGGTCAGGATACAGTGATTAGCCGCTCGGGGCTTCCGAGCCGATCGCCCCGATCCAAGCCGCCTGATTGTTGCGCTCAGGCAAGTCGGCTACAGCCTCGACAGGCGCTTGCCGACCTGATCGATAACGCCCTGAGCGCCGGCGCTGCCAATGTGCTGATCCGGTTTCTGTGGAGCGGCGAGCGCATTGCCGGGCTGGCGGTGGTCGACGACGGGGACGGCATGGATGCGGATCAACTGCGCAATGCCATGCGCTTCGGTTCCGCCGAGCGCGTCGATCACACCTCGCTCGGCAAGTTCGGACTGGGACTCAAGCTCTCCTCGTTCAGCCATGCCCGCAAGCTGACCGTGGTGTCGCGGCGGGGCGGTCTGACGGTCGGTCGGCGCTGGACGCTGGAGGGGATTCGGCGTCACTGGGACTGCGACACCTTTGAAGAGCCTCAGGCCGCCGCGCTGATCGGTGCGCCCTGGTCGCCGATCGACCTGCGGACATCGGGAACCCTGGTGCTGTGGGACGACATCGACAAGCTGCCTGTCTCGGGCCGGGGGCTGCGCTACACCCTCAACGCGCTGCACCGGCGACTGGAGCTGCATCTTGGCCTGCACTTTCATCGCTTCATCCATCAGGGTGCGCTGCGCATCCAGATCGACCAGCAGGAACAGGGGGAGCCGGAACATCACATCCGTTCAACCGTGCCCGCGCTTGACCCGTTCGGGTACGCGGAGCCGTCCCTCGAAGGCTATCCGCGAACCTTTATGATGCGGCTCGCCGGTGTCGGTGAGATCCCGCTCGACGGTCACATCTGGCCGCCCAACAGCGATCAGCCTGAATACCGGCTCGGCAACCGGGCGGCGGCGCGTCAGGGTTTCTATTTCTATCGCAATAACCGCCTGATCCAGGCGGGCGGCTGGAATGGCCTGATACAGAACGAAGCCGAGCCGCACGGATCGCTGGCCCGGGTCCGGATCGATCTGCCGCCATCCTTCGATGACAGTTTCAGTCTCAATGTGCAGAAGTCATGCGTGATCGTGCCGCCGGGATTCGTCGAGGCCGCCGCCGATGCCTCGGATCGCGACGGTGTTTCTTTCGAGACCTATCGACAGACCGCCCAAAAGGTCTATCGGTCCAGGGATGCGAAGGCGTTCATACGCCGGACACCGGTACCTGGCGCTGGCCTGCCGGATTCGGTCGCTCGCCAGTTCGCGTCCGCATCAGAAAGCCCAGGTGAAACCCGGTCGATCGACCTGCACTGGGAGACGTTCGACCGGCAGGAGGTTTTCCGTCTGGATCAGGCGAACGGCCGCCTGCTGCTGAACCGGCAGCATCGGGACAGCATTCTGGCCGGGCTGTCGCCATCCACGAACGATGTGCCCCTGTTCAAGGCGCTGCTGTTCTGCCTGCTGGGGCCAGATTTCCAGAGCGTGAAACCCTCGGAACGCCGTCGCCGCGAACTGGCGCGGATCAATCGGATTCTGGTCGCCGCCTCCGCGCTCGGGCAGGGATGAGCGCGGGAGGTGGGCCGGGGAAGTCCGGAGATGTGCTGACGCCGGAGCAGCGCTCGCGCTGTATGTCACGCATCCGCTCGCGCGACACCAAGCCGGAGATCCTGATTCGTCGCGCCCTCTTTGCCCGAGGCTACCGCTACCGCCTGCATGATCGCAAACTGCCCGGCCGACCCGACATCGTCTTTCCCGGACGACGGGCGCTGATCATGATTCATGGCTGTTTCTGGCATGCGCATGGCTGTCATCTGTCCGCCATCCCGGCCACCCGCCGCGAGTTCTGGGAGAACAAGCTCCGGGAGAATCGCGCGCGTGACAGCCGCGTGCTGAGCGCCCTGAGTACGGCCGGCTGGCGGATCCTCATTGTCTGGGAGTGTGCGCTGCGGGGAAAGGACAAGCAGGATCTGGTGGCGGTGATCGACGCCTGCGAGCGGTTCCTGAACCATCCGGAGATGCGCGACGCCGTGATTGAAGGATGGCGAAGCGGAGTGGCCGGATTGCGTTTGGAATCCCCTTCATGAGCCGCGGGACGTTGGAAGAGACCCCATCGGGCGAACAATCGGATGCGCCATCGATGACGGATCGGTTGTCCAGACGTGGGCCGGACATCGATGCGGAAGTCGCACGCGACTACGGACGCGACTACAAAACCGCTTTATCCCGCGCAAAAGAAAAGCGGCTAGCCAATTTCTCAGCTAACCGCTTGTTTTGTTTGGCGCGCCCGGAGAGATTCGAACTCCCGACCACCTGGTTCGTAGCCAGGTACTCTATCCAGCTGAGCTACGGGCGCTTGTAGTGCATATTAGTTTTTGCCGACGATTGAATGCACCTAACTGCCTTCATAAGCTCCCATCATCTCTCAGCGCGGGAATTTCGTCAATAGCAGCGTCGCCTGTGCCTACCGCCGCCGATGGCCTTCATCCCAGCGGGCTCTAAGGCTGGCAGGGACACTCGTTCTCGACGAGGCTCAAGTGAGGTGCCCTCGGTTTTCCAGCTTCTAAATGTCGCATCCCGGATGATCATATGGCCGCTTACTGAACAGCTCAGGATGACTCTGATACCAGTGCTTCATGGCTTGCATCGGTGTTTTACTTTGCAGCGCTGACTGCGGCAGTTGGTGGTTGTACAAGGCAACGTAGCGTATCAGCGTGTGCTCCAAATCCTCGGCACTGTTAAAGCGCGGGGTCTTCAAGACATCGGCAATGCGGCCATTGAAGCGTTCAACCATGCCATTGGTTCTGGGTGTCCTGGGCTTGGTCAGCCGATGCTCGATGCCCAACTGCTCACAGAGCTGATCAAACGCATGGTGGCCGCTGGGCTCACGCTCACGGCTGGCAAACAGGCGATCGGTGAATTCCTTGCCGTTATCGGTCAGCAGCGTGGTGATTTTGATCGGACAGGCCTGATGCAGGGCCTTCAAGAAAGCCCTGGCGCTGGCGGCTGTCTGATCGGCCAAGATGCGCACCAACACCCAATGCGTCGCGCGGTCGATGGCCACGAACAGGTAGCGGCGCTTGGCTTCATCTTGCATCTGCGGCAGGTACTTCGCATCCATGTGCAGATAGCCGGGCACATCGCTTTTGAAAGCCTTGTGCTGTTG
This sequence comes from uncultured Gammaproteobacteria bacterium, assembly GCA_963818415.1. Lineage (GTDB taxonomy): Bacteria > Pseudomonadota > Gammaproteobacteria > Chromatiales > Chromatiaceae > CAWFSC01. The sequence goes on from CAWFSC010000008.1 coordinate 19,509, forward strand.
CGCAGGCGGCGCTGGCGTCAATGCGTGCAGATTGCCCACACCATGGCGACGCAGGCACCTGTCCAGCCCTGAGCGCGAGACGTTGTCGCAGATCAATTCACGAGTGACGGCCAGCAAGTCGTCCAGCGGCAGCAGCAACGTTTTACGCAGCTGCACGACCACAGTCTCTTGCGCGGGCGTGAGCTGCGTTTGCAGGCGATGCGCCGTGTGCGAGCGGTCTTGCACGCAGTCGCGCTTCTTCCACTTGTACACGGTTTGCTCGGTGACGCTGTAGCGGGCAGCCAGCACACGGGCTGGTTCATGGCTTGCTGCAATCTCGGCACTGTCAAGACCCGTGTGATTATGTACCGCTCAGAAGCTACCCTTTGTTCCAGGCCCGCGAGGTGCTGCGCACACTCTGCGATGAGCTGAGAGCGACCAAGCGTCCCCTGCTGACGACGCCTTCACCGACCTGACGGGACACCTGACGATGAAGCTGAACGTGCATCGCCACGCGCGCACCACACCCGCCATTCGTCAAGAGTTGCGCGCCTCGACGAAATCGGAGCGCGAACTGGCGCGCGACTACCATTTGAATCGCGCCACCGTGCGCAACTGGCGTCGGCGCGACACCGTTCAGGATGCCTCGCACCGTCCGCACCGGCTTCACGCCACCCTGAGCCCGGTGCAGGAGCAGGTGGTGGTGGCGCTGCGCCAGCCCCTGCTGCTGCCGCTGGACGATCTGCTGGCGATCACCCGGGAGTTCATCCACCCCGAGGTCTCGCGTTCGGGCCTGGATCGCTGTCTACGGCGCCACGGCGTCTCCAACCTCAGTGCCCTGATCCCGCCACCCGAAGGCGAGGTCAAACCGGCCAAGACCTTCAAGGACGACGCGCCAGGGTTCGTCCACATTGATGTCAAAGACCTGCCGCAGAGGCCCGAGGAGGCGGCGCATCAGTCTCTGTTCGTCGCGATCGATCGCGCCTCGCGTTGGGTCTACGTTGAAATCCTACCCGAGAAAACCGCCACCAACGCCCGCGACTTCCTCCAGCGCCTGGTCGAGAAAGTCCCGTTCACCATCGAGAAGATCCTGACCGATAACGGCCAGGAATTCACGGATCGCTTCTGCGCCACGGGCGAGCGAGCGCCGACCGGGCGCCATCTCTTCGACCAGGATTGTGCCCGTCATGGCATCGAGCACCGGCTTATTGCTCCCCGCCACCCGCAGACCAATGGCATGGTGGAACGCTTCAATGGGCGCATCGCCGACGTGCTCGCCACCACCCGCTTCGATTCCGCACAGAACCTAGCGGACACCCTCACCGGCTATGTGCGGTTATACAATCATCAGATCCCACAAAAGGCGCTGGGACACGTCTCGTCGATTCAAGCGCTCAAACGCTGGCAACAGAAATGCCCAGAACGCTTCAAAAAGCGAGTCTACAATCTCGCGGGACTTGACAAATAGAGTATAGGTGCACAGCTTGCGGATCAGCGTGCCCTGGGTCATTTCCTTGAGGCCCAGCGTGGCGACGATCCGGTCGATGTTGGCTTTCTCGTCCACGATGGTCTCCAGGTCGATCTGCCCGACGGGGCCGATCAGGTATTTCTCGTAGAGCGCCGGATCGTCGGCACAGTAGAGGTGCTTCAGCTGCGCCTGCAGATCGGTGAAGCGCGGCTCGAAGCGTGGCCCGAACCAGTGCAGGATGGCGAAGTTCAGCCTTGTTGATGCTGTGCATGTCGCCGGTGATCACGGTCGGCATGATCTCGGAGGTGTTGCGGTACCAGAGATCGAACACGTGGTGGGCTTCAAGCTCGTGCGCGCCGATCAGCCAGCTCTGCAGCGGCACATGGTTGCACAGCAGGGTGTAGGCGACGACGCCCTTGCCGCGGCCGAAATACTTGCGCGAGTGCCGCGCCTTGACCGTCGGGCGCGCCACGGCGAATTTCTGCCCGTCGACCGCGCCGTAGAGCGTGTCGAGGTCCAACCCGTAGTGCGGGAAGATGGGCAAGTCGGCGATGGCATTGCTGATCCGGTCGTTGGCCGCCTGCAGCGAGGCCTGGCGCAGGTACTGCTGATAGGTGGCCTCCAGCACGTGATAGGGAATGTCGCTCGTCTTCGCCATCACGACATGGCCGTGGTTCATCGCCTGGGCCAGGATGACCGCCATCAGGCTATCGGCGTCGGCGTCTTGCTTGGCATAGCGCGGCTGTAGGGGCGTCAGCACCGAGAGAAACTGGCATTCGCGGTTGACGAAGCGGAAGACATCGGCGATATCGCAGAACGCCAACTGCTCATACAGCCCATCCTGGCGTGCCGCCCCCGGTTCAGCCTTGGGCCGACGCCAGGTCAGCGTCTTGGTCGCGCGGTCATAGTCGAGATGCTTGAGCTTGCCCTGGCGCAGCTCGCGGTCGAACGCCCGCCACTGCGTCTTCAGTTCGCCTGTGAGCGTCTTGAGCTGGGTGTGGATCGGCTTTCGCAGCCAGGGGATGTTCATCTGGCGGAGGACGTCCGCCTGCGCCTCCAGGGAGACCAGCTCATCGCTGAAGCGGCGGTGCTGCAGGCTGTCGTCGAGGTAGATCTCGCCTGCCTTGAGGCGCTTTCTGAGCTGTCGGTACAGCCAGAACTCGTAGCGGTCGGCGTGCACGCCGGTGGGGTTCCCGTCGGTGTCGAATGTCAGCAAGTAAGGGCGTAGGCGCTTGGGCAGAGTGGCCGGCGGGCATTCGGCGAGCGGGCGCTGGGAGAGGCGCTGTTGGTTGGCGAGCACCGCCTTGAGCCAGGCGAGCGCTGCGAGCCACGGGTTTTCCGGCACGGCACTGGAAAACTCGAGCGCGCCGTAGAGTGGTCGCAGCTGACGGCGCATGCGGGCGGCCAGTCCATCGATCACCTGCCAGCGCACGGCCAGCTTGCGCCTGGGCTTGACGCTGAGGCGCTGGCCGACGCTTTGCAGCGCCTCCTTGGGCAGGATCTTGAACGCGCGTTGGCGCACTTCGCCGAAGGGGGTGGTGTCGGACACCGTCTCGTCGACATAGAGCAAGAGAACGCGGCCGACCTGCGGGGTTTCCTGCGCGTGCCGTGCCTGCTCGTTGAGGAACTGCGTGCTCGCCCGCGTCTTGCTGTCCTCTTCGAGCTGCTTCATGTGGTAGCCCAAGGCGTCGACGAGATTGTCGGTGAGCTGCCGATAGCGCTGCCAGGCGTAGCACAGCAGGTACAGATCGGTCTGCTCGGGCTTGAGGCGGCGCAGGTCGTAGACCGTGTAGAAGTGCGCCAGACTCGCGTAATAGTGCAGATTCTGCTGCGAGACCGCGAGCTGGGGCAGCCAGGTCTTGGCGATCCGGTAGAGGGGCTCCAGGCGGGTGCGCTTCTCACGCTCCTGGGCCATCTGCCGCCAGCCAAAGTCCTTGGCGTCTTGCTTGAGGGCGGCCAGCTCCGAGAGGGTGTCGTCGCGCACCAGGAGCTGACTCAGCGCCTCCCGAGCGGCGGTGTCCAGCCCCTCGGCGAGCAGGTCGCCCAGGCGCCGACGCTCGGCGGACAACGCCTCACTGATCAGTGTCTGCAACGTCGTATAGCCGGGCCGCACGATGCGCTGCGCGTTGAGCGAGGTGATGAGCTCGGCAACGAGGAATCCGGGGGTAGCATCCCGGCGGACCATCTGGGCGAGCTGTTGCGCAAGGGGCACGCGGAGCTCGGCCGACCAGAGCCGATACGCGAACAGCTCCGCGATCAGGGTGCGCTGCGTGTAATGCTCATGCTTCGTGATGGGGGTGAGCTCGACCACCTGGTCGTTGAAATAGCGCGTCAGGACGAACGCGCAATCCTCCTGCACCTCGTCCCAGGTGAAGCGAAAGAAGGCGTGCTTGGCCTTGAAGTAGCCGATCTGCAAGACGCAGTAGGCTTGGGCCGTGGGGGTCGGGCGCCGGCTGGCCAGGGCCAGCTCCGCTTCGGACAAGGACAGATAGTCCAACTGCTGCGCGTCATCGAAGTCCGGCAAACCGTACAGGGCAAACTGCTCGGCCTCCGACAGGATGGTCAGTCGCTTGTCCTGCCTCGCCATCGCTGTGGAGTGTCCCAGTCCGGAGAACTTTCCAGATTATGATCGATAAACGGAAAGAAGCGGATGTCGACATGAGCAACCGCGCAGGCTCCGGGCCGCCCGAGCGTCCCCTGCCAACCATCGAAAATCGGAAAGTTCCGGTGCGCCGCGCCAATGCCGCCTACCGCAGCCGGGAGTATCTGTCCGAAAAGGAGGTCGAGGCGCTGATGGCAGCGGCGGCCAGCATCGGTCGTCATGGCGCGCGCGACGCGGCTTTGATCCTGCTCGCCTACCGCCACGGCCTACGCGTGTCTGAGCTGGTCAGCTTGCGGTGGGAGCAGGTCGATCTTCAACAAGGGTTGCTGCATGTCACCCGGCTGAAGCACGGCCTCGCGTCCGTCCATCCCTTGCGCGGACCGGGGCTGCGTGCCCTGCGCCGATTACAGCGGGACTACCCAGAGACGGCCTATGTGTTCGTCAGTGAGCGCAAAGCACCCTTGATGACCGATGCCGTCCGCAAGATCGTGGGGCGGGCGGGCCGCCACGCCCGCCTCGCGTTTCCGGTCCACCCCCACATGCTACGCCATGCCACTGGCTACAAGCTGGCGAACGACGGTCAGGACACCCGGGCCATTCAGCATTACCTCGGCCACCGCAACATCCAGCACACCACCCGCTACACCGAGTTGGCGTCAGACCGCTTCAAGAACTTCTGGCACGATTGAGCGAGCCATTTCGCGCGCAGCTTCTAGCCTGGAGCAATCCCCTCAGGGTCAGATATGGGCTGACGGAATTTTCGAGGGTTTGGGCTTACAACCCCAGACTGCGGAAATTGCTCAAGCCACGAGAAGGGGAAATCTGCCTGGGGTAAATCAGTACACAGTTGGTAAAGGGCAAAATTGCCCTTTACCAACCGACGAGGCGCCGCGCGGCTATTCATCGGCCGCCCGACTCCTAGCGGTCTCCATGTGGCGAGCGGGAAAGCGCCCGATCGAGATTCGCCGCGCGCTGCTGGAGCATTTCGGAAAATCCCCGCCGCCCGGAGCGATGACCCGCACGCTGCGGCGCTGGTCGAGCGAGACCTGACCAGCACCGCGCGCGATGGCGACCCGTAGGTATCACGATTTCCGTGATACCCCAGCGTGCCCGCGTCCCACTGGTGGCGCGGGCTAACGCTTGCTTCCCATGCAACAGAAGGATCCGCCGCTGGCTTGATGAAGCATCCTCAAGGTCTGCTGTATCTTTTGTGATATATTTCCAAGCATGAATGGAAAGCAAGTCATCGCCAAACTTGAAGCGGCAGGGTGGACGCTGGCACGCCTTGAGGGAAGTCATCACATCATGGAGAAAGAGGGCATGCCGAGATCCGTTCCCGTGCCGGTCCATGGCAAGAAAGACCTCGGACCAGGCTTGCTCGCCGCCATCCAGCGCCAGAGTGGGGTTAAGCTGAAATGAAACTGACCTATCCCTATACCGCCGTACCTCAAGAGGGCGGCGGCTTTTTCGTCCAGTTCGTCGACCTTGAGGAGGCGTTTACCGAGGGCGCGACCCTGGAAGAAGCGGCCTTCAATGCGGCCGAGGTCTTGACCGGCATCCTTGGCTACCGTCTTGAGCGAGGCGAGCGGGTGCCGGAGCCATCGGCGGATGATGGGCGCCCATGTGCCGCGCCAAGTGCAGCCGTGCAATCGGCGATGCTGTTGCGCGCCGCGCGTGGCGAGCGGCCCCTGTCCGAGCTGGCGCGCGCGTTGGAAACCTCATGGGCCGCCGCGCAACGGTTGGAGGATCCCCACCACTGGCCGAGCCTCAAGCAACTTGATCGCGCCGCGCGGGTGCTGGGTAAGCGATTGGTTCTGTCGCTGGAATAGCGGTCTGAACCTATCTCAGGTTCGGCTTTGACTCCACGCGCGCGGGGTGCTCCCCATGCAACCGAAGGTTCTGCTGTTGGCTTGAGGCATTTCCGCAGACTGCGGAAATGCACCAAGACGCCGGGTTGACGGATTTCTTAAAAAGCCTTCTGAGTCCATTTTGAGTCCACTACTCTGCAATACGCCCCAATAACGGCCACTTCGCACCACCACTTGAACGCGCCAAATCGCTGATTTTCATGTTTTTTGAGCTCTTGGCGTATACAGTGCGGAGGCATGGCCAGATTCTTCCGGTCCGGTTTCGGAGTGCATCCGGTCAAGATCACGTCAGTCTGTCATCAAGCACGTCAGCCAAAGCCGCCCCCCCTTGCCAGGGCGCCGATGCAGGCTTCGCATACTCGCAACGCAATACCCACAACTACCCAGCAGTCAGTGACCAATCCGATACCGGAAGTCGGCAAAGAACCGTGGCATGCGGCAAAGGATCGAGCGACCGCATGATTCTGCGCCCGGATCTCCCATGCCGCCGAATAAGGCTTCTCGACGCGAATCTTCATCGTCGTGCCCTTGAACCGCTTCTTCTTCACCGACGCGCATCGCCGTGGTCTTTTTCTAACGCAAGCCATCACCGGCCCCTTGCACCATGCCGCCTGCGGCAGGCTAGCCAGACCTCGGAAGAACCTCGCCGGTTACGCCATGCGGTGCCCGGCAGGCCGCAGGGGCAGATTTCGGGATAGCGCTCCAACCGAAAGTGGGGGCAACCGCTCCGAGCTTGGACGGATATTCGGGGAGGGTTTCACCACCCCGGGAGGCGATGACCACGATGGCCCTCGCTCGCATTGAGGCGTTCCACGATCGCGAGCGCCTGCACGCACGGTTGCATCTCCGCCGCCCAAGACGCCTGAACGATAGGATCGACCCTCAACTGGAAGAAAAGGAAGTGGCATGAAATCACTTCCTTGGAAGGCAACGACCGAGGAAAGCCCGCTTGGCTGTCGCCGGAGGCAGTCACAACCTGTCCCTGGACAGCCCTCGCGACCGCTCGAACACGACCCGCCCGCCGAGGAGCGTCGAGGTCACCCGCCCGCGCATCTCCTGACCCATGAATGGCGTGTTGTGGCCCTGGCTGATCAGGGTCTCCGGGGCCGGGATCCAGACGGCATCAGGGTCGAAGATACAGAGATCAGCCGACTCGCCCGGGGCGATCCGCCCTAGATCCCGTCCAAGGATCCTCGCCGGCCCGATCGTGAGGCGCTCGATCGCCCCCATGAGGTCCAGCACGTCCTCGGCGACCAGGCGCAGCGCAAGCGGGAGCAGGGTCTCCAAGGCCGAAATTCCAGGCGCGGTCTCCGGGAAGGGGGCGAGCTTAGCGTCCGCGTCGTGCGGCTGATGATCGGAGCAGATGGCGCCGAGCACAGCCTCGGCTAAGGCGGCGCGCAGCGTTTCGCGATCCGCCGAGGTTCGCAAGGGAGGAATCAGGTGGTAATTCGCGTCGAATCCAGCCAGATGTTCCTCGGTGAGAAAGAGCTGATGCATGCTGACGTCCCCGCTGGCCCGCACGCCTCGGCTGCGCGCCTCCGCCAGCATGGTGACGCCCCGTGCCGTGGAGAGCCCACGAAAGTGGATGCGCGCCCCGGTCTGCTCCGCCAAGGCGAGATCGCGCGCCACCGCCACTGTTTCCGCCGCCTCCGGGATGCCCGGAAGGCCCAGCCGCGTGCTGATCACCCCCTCGTGGGCGCAACCGCCGTGGCTCAGGTCCGGGTCGAGTGGGAGCAGAAAGACGGTCAGCCCGAAGGTCGCTGCGTACTCCAGCGCCCGGCGCTGGACCTGGGTGTCGCGGATCGGCCGCTCGCCCTGGCTCAAGGCCGGGCAGCCGGCCTGCTTGAGCGCCGCCATTTCGGTGATGGTGCGGCCGTCCAGCCCCTGGGTGATGGCCCCGATCGGCAGGACGCGAGCGAGCCCCTGGCGCGCGGCGATCTGCCGCACGAGTCGCGCGACGGCGGGGGTGTCGATCACGGGCAGGGTGTCGGGAGGACAGCAGAGCGTCGTGACGCCCGCCGCCGCCGCCGCGCGGGTCTCGCTGGCGATGGTCGCCTTCTGCTCGTGACCCGGCTCGCGCAGGCGCGCGCACAGATCGACGAAGCCCGGACAGACCACCTGCCCGTGGGCATCGAGCGTGCGATCCGGCCGGAAGCCGTCGGGGGCGGCACCGATGGCAAGTACCCGGCCATCGGCGAGATGCAGGTCGGCCTGGCCGTCATGACCGCTCGCGGGATCGATCAAACGCCCATGGCGGATGCTGATGCGTGGCGCGTCAGCCATGATGCATCTCTCCTTGACTCTGGTGGTTCAGGTTCTGGGTGCCGAGGCACATGGACATGACGGCCATGCGGACCGCGATGCCATTGCTAACCTGTTCAAGAATGACCGAACGGGGTCCGTCGGCGACCTGGGAATCCATCTCGACACCCCGGTTGATCGGCCCCGGATGCATCACGATGGCATCCGGCCGGGCGGTGGACAGCCGTTCCTCGGTGAGTCCGAACAATTGGAAATATTCATGCTCGCTGGGCAGGAGTGCGCTGCTCATGCGCTCGCGCTGGATCCGCAGCATGATGACCACATCGGCGTCGCGCACCCCTTCGCGCAGATCGTGATAGGCCGTGACCCCGAAGGCATCCTCGACCCGAGTCGGCAGGAGCGTGCGCGGCGCGATCACCCGCACGTCTGGCACGCCCAACGTCTTGAGGGCCAGGATCTGGGAACGCGCCACCCGTGAGTGCAGGATGTCCCCGACGATGGCTACGCGCAGTTGGGCGAAATCCGCTTTGTGACGGCGGATGGTGAACATGTCGAGCATCGCTTGGGTCGGATGCGCATGGCGTCCGTCGCCGGCATTGACGATGCTCACATGGGGATCCGCGTGCGCGGCCATGAAATGCGCGGTGCCGCTGGTCGCGTGGCGCACCACGAACATGTCGACGTGCATCGCCTCCAGGTTGCGCAGGGTGTCCAGCAGGCTTTCGCCCTTGGCGGTCGCGGAGGTCGAGATATTGAGGTTCAGCACATCGGCCGAGAGCCGCTTGGCGGCGAGCTCGAAGGTCGTGCGGGTGCGGGTGCTGTTCTCGAAAAAGAGATTGGCGATGACCTTGCCACGGCAGAGCGGAACCTTCTTCACGGCCTGCTGGGAGACCGTCAGGAAGCCCTCGGCCTGGTCCAGGATCTCGACCAGAAGCGCGCGGCTCAGGCCATCGGTCGTCAGGAAGTGCTTGAGATTGCCCTGGGCGTCGAGCTGAGGATTCGGTGTCGTCATCGTTGGTCTCGCGAGGGTCCTTGGCCCCATATTCCTTGATGGGCTGGAGTCATCGCGGATGAGCCGCGGCTGGATCTGGCGCGGCCTCCCCGAGCCCGCTCGCGCCTCCGCTCTTGCGCGCCGCCTTGCCGTGCAACAGCAGTAGAGGCGCGGGACCAGTCAGTTTGATCTGCTCGTCGCGCCCGAGGCAGGCTTGCAGGCCGACGACATCCGGGGCGATGGGAAGCTCGCGCCCGTCGCGTTCCGCCAGCACGGCCAAGACCACGGATGCCGGCCGACCATAGTCGAAGAGGACATTGAGCGCGGCGCGAATGGTGCGCCCGCTTTGCAGGACATCGTCCACCAGGATCAGATGGCGGTCATCGATCCCGACAGGCAGAGAAGAGGGACGCACCTGTGGGTGCATCCCGATGCGGGTGAAGTCGTCGCGATAGAAGGAGATATCGAGATGCCCCATCGGCTCGGTCAGGCCGAGATGTTCGTGCAGCCGATCCCCGACCCAAACCCCGCCGGTATGGATGCCGATCATCAGCGGATTGCGGATGTCGCGTCGCGCCATCAGTGCCTTCAGGTCGGTGGCCATGCGGGTGATGGCCTCGGCGATCTCGGCCGCGTTCCGCCAAATGTCAGTCTTGCTCACAGAGCCAGGTTTCCAGGATGAGGGCCGCCGCGAGCGCGTCCACGGCTTCCAGGGTTGGGGGCTTGCGATCGCGTGCCGCGAGCTGTCGGTTGGCCTCGATCGAGGTGAGGCGCTCGTCGATGAGGTGGACGGTCAGCCCATAGCGACCGTGCAGTTGTCGCGCGAAGCGATGCACGCGCGGCGACCAGTCCACTTCCGTGTCGTCCATGTTGAAGGGGAGTCCCACGACCAGCGCGCTCGGCTGCCACTCGCGGATGAGCGACTCGATACGCGACCAGTCCGGCTTGTCGTCGCGATTGCGCAAAGTGACCAGGGGGGAGGCCGAACGTGTGATGGTCTGGCCCACGGCGATACCGATTTTGCGCGTACCGAAGTCGAAGCCCAGCAGGGTCGCCATCAGATCCTTCCGCTGGTGGGCGCGGGCTTAGGCGTGACCAGCTTCGCCACTGAGCAGGTTCAGGTCCACGCCCAGCAACTGCGCCGCCGCCATCCAGCGCGCGCTGGGGTCCATGCGAAAGATGATGTCGTTGCTCGCCGGGCCATTGAGCCAGGCGTTGGCGCTCATTTCCTGCTCAAGCTGGCCGCCGCCCCAACCGGCATAGCCCAGGGCGATCAATGTCTGTTCCGGTCCCTCGCCGTTGGCGATGGCCTCCAGGACGTCACGGGACGTTGTCACGCTGATGTCCGGCGTGATGTTAAGCGTGGAGTCGTAAGCTGGACCGGCGGTGTGGAGGACAAATCCGCGGTCGGTCTGCACCGGCCCGCCCTGATAGACGGGTGTGGCGCCCACACCGGGCTGCTGGCTGGTGATATCCAGTTGGGAAAACAGCTCGCCAAGGGTGACGTCCAGCGGGCGGTTGATCACGATGCCCATGGCGCCCTGATCGGTGTGCTCGCAGATATAGGTGACCGTGCGCGCGAAATTGGGATCCTGGAGACCCGGCATCGCGATCAGAAAGTGGTTGGTCAGTGAGGTACTGAAGAGCATGGCTGCTAGTATCCCGATCGGGTCAGCGGGTGGCAAGCGCGGCGCGCCGAGACCTGGGACGAATCCGCGACCGAGCCCGCGAATCGGACCTTCGGCCGATGGCGCGATGATACGGCTGATCCGCGCCCTTGTCTCAGCTCGATTCCCGCCGCCGGACGGATCCAGCGCGGATCGAACGCGCGCCTAACGCTCCCAGCCCAGCACATCGCCACGCATGAATTGCCAGGTGCGGATGATGTCGAGTACATCCGTCTCGGCGGCGATGTCCGCCGGAAAGGGGGAGAAGGGGGCGGCGAGCTCGACAATCTGGATGGCGGCCTGATCCAGCAGGTCGAACCCGGAGGAGCGCACCACGCGGATTCGCTCGACGCTGCCATCGGACTTGACGGAGACATGCAGGATAAGACTGCCGTACATGCGCTTATCCTTCGCCGCTTGCGGATAGTTGAGGTTACCGATGCGCTCGACCTTGTGGGCCCAGGCGCTGAGATAGCTCGCGTAGCGGAATTCCCGGGTGCTGGCGCTGATGGACTTGCGTCGCACCCGCTTGGCGTAGGCCGATGACCGCTCCTCCAGATCGGCGGTGAGCCGGGCGATCTCCAGCCCGCGACTGCTCAGGATCCGCGCGGTGTCGACACTGGTTTGCCGATCTTCCAGAGGGTCGCTCAAGGGCAGCGGTTTGGAATTCGACTTGGCGCTGAGGATGGGAGCGGTCTGGGGTGCCGGGGGCCGAAGCGTCATGGCGTCGCGACGCGCGAGCGGATCCTTGCTCGGAGGGATCTCGGGGTGCGGGGTTTTCGCCTTGGCAACCTTCTCGCGCCGCTTCGGTTCGGGTACGGGGGCCTCCTCGGCCTGATCCTTCTCCGCTTCCTGCTCGGGCGCAGACTCGGGCTCGGAGAAGGTGGAGACTAGCGCGTCGCCGCTGGCCGACTCGCCCGCTTGGGTGCGCTGCGCCAGCGCGGCGTCCGGCTCGGGATGCGGCGCGGATGGCCCGCTTTCCTTCAGGAGTAATACCTCCAGGGCCGTTTCCGGGGGTGGCTTGGGCGCGGGCGGAACAAAGGAAATAACAAGGATGAGCGTCACATGAAGCAACGCGGCACCCCAGAGCGCGGCCACGAAGGTGCGTGTCGAGGTGTCGCTCGCATCGACGGTCAGCAGGCGGGGAAGCTCCAGCGGAGCAACGTCCGCCGTCGTCATCGCAGTGCCGCGCGCGGGGGCGACGATGGGCGGTTCGCGGGATCGGCGATCTCGATCTCCTGCTGGCGATCGACCAGCTCGATACGATCCGCCATGGCCTGAGTCATGTGGACGCGCCCCTCGGTATCGATCAGCAGCGCCGCGCGGATCCCCATGCGCGCGGCGATCCGCTGCCATTCCTCGGGTCCGGCAACGAACAGCGCCGTGGCCGCCGCCGCCGCTGTCGTCGCGTCGTTGTGGAGGATGGTGACGCAGCGGGTCCGGTTGGCCGGCCAACCGGTGCGCGGATCGATCACGGAATGGTAGAGCTTGCCCTTGAAAATGAAGTTGCGGTCGTACTCCGCCGTGGTCACGATGCTCTCATCGCCGCGAATGGAGAGGATGGCGAAGACGCCCGAGCCGCTCGCGCGGCGAATGGGGATGCGCCAGGGCTGGCCGCTGCGCTCGCCGATGGCGCGCAGCGCGCCGCCGGCTTGGATGAGCGCGTTATGGATGCCCAGATCCTTCAGGTGCAGCATCGCGAGGTCGACGGCGTAGCCCTTGGCGATGGCGTTGAAATCCAGGCCCAGGGAAGGATTCTTGCCAACGAGCATGAGCCCATCGCTGTTGACCTGCCGCATGCTCGGAGCGGCCGCGACCAGGCGCGCGATCTGCTCGGCCGTCGGCGGCGGATGGTTACCCGGCGGGCCATCGGCGAATCCCCAAAGGCGGATGAGGCGACCGATGGCGGGGTTGTAGAGTCCGTCGCTGCGCACCTCGAAGGACTTTCCGAGACCCACCAGCGGCAGGATGGACGGCGGCGCCACGAAGGGCTCGCCGCTCGCCAGCAGCCGGTTCACGCGCTGCATGGGACCGGATCCCGCAGTGCTCCAGTCGCGCTCCAGGTAGGCGAAGTCCTGCTCGATGATGGCCGACGCCTGCTTGGCCTGGTCTTGGCTCACGCCCACCAGGTTGACATCCACCTGTGCGCCGAAGGCGTCGAACCGGGTCAGGATGACGGGCGTCTTCTCCCGGCACGCCGCAAGCAGAAGCGGCACCGCCAGCAAGGCGCAGAGCAGCCGCCGATGCCCGGAGCCGGTCGAGGGGGACGACGAAAACCGCATGGGGCCGCTCCTCAATGATGGCAAGGTTCGCGGATCTCGCCGCGAGATCCGCTCATGATCCGGCAAGAATCGCAGCGCTGAGACGGCGTGCAGGCTAACAGAAGCCGCCGGGAACGGCACCCGATCTTGCGCGTGGGCGATCAGGCATGGACCTCCCCGCGCCTGCTCAGCCGGGCCGCGATGCAATCCATCAGGTCACCAGCGATATCCAGCCCGAAGGCGGCGTCCAGTTCGCGGATGCAGGTCGGGCTGGTGACATTGATCTCGGTGAGAAAGTCGCCGATGACGTCCAGCCCCGCGAAGAGGATGCCGCGCGCCCGCAGCTCGGGGCCTACCTGTTCGGCGATCCAGCGATCGCGCGCCGTGAGCGGGCGAGCTTCCGCGGAGGCGCCAGCGGCCAGGTTGCCGCGCGTCTCCCCGGGCGCCGGGATGCGGGCCAGACAGTAGGGTATCGGCTCCCCGTCGACCATCAGGATCCGCTTGTCGCCGTCGCGGATCTCCGGGATGAAGCGTTGAGCCATGCAGAAGCAGTGGCCATGCTGGGTCAGCGTCTCGATGATGACGCTCAGATTGGGATCATCACGCCGCACCCGGAACACCGACGCGCCGCCCATGCCGTGCAACGGCTTAAGGATGATGTCGCCATGTCGGAGATGGAAGTCGCGAATATCGCCCGCGCGGCGCGTGATCAGCGTTGGCGGCGCGCAGTGGGGGAAGGCGGCCGTGAACACCTTCTCGTTGGCGTCGCGAAGGCTGCGCGGATGGTTCACGACCAGGCACCCCGCCGCCTGGGCCTGCTCCAGGAGATAGGTCGTGTAGATGTACTCCATGTCGAAGGGCGGATCCTTGCGCATCAGCACGACATCGAGCTGGTCGAGCGGGCACAGCGTCTCGTCCACGAAGCGAAACCAGCCGCTAGGGTCGTCGGTGACCTCGACTGCGCGCATCCTGGCCAGGGCGCGGCCGTCGCTCAGGTGGATGTCGCCGACCTCCATGTACCAGAGTCGCCAGCCGCGCCGCTGGGCGGCGAGCATCATGGCAAAGGTACTGTCTTTCTTGATCTTGATGGAGCCGATGGGATCCATCACGAAGCCAATCTGAACGGACATGGGCGTGGGACTCTCAACTGACGAGGGGACGTGTAGCGTGTTTTCTGGCTTGCATAGACTAGCGCATGCTTCTAGGATCCTTCGCATTCCAGGTATCAGGAATGCCCCCGAGCAGGGAAGACCAGAATTGATCGTATGCCACCCAGTTTCCAGAAAGGTGACGCCGTTCGCTACGCCGTACCGAGCCGATCATGGTACAACTCACGGCCATGAATAACCGTCCTCCCACTCGCCGCGGCAGGGTGCCGCTTTTTAGTGACGGATCATGAAGGATAATCTTGATTTGCACGGCACCAGGATCCTGGTCATCGACGACAGCAAGACCATTCGCCGTAGCGCGGAGAGCTTGCTGAATAAGGCCGGGTGCGAGGTGTGTCTGGCGGAGGACGGATTCGAGGCGCTGGGAAAGATCGTCAGTTTCAAGCCTGATCTCGTCTTCGTGGACATCATGATGCCGCGGCTCGACGGCTATCACACCTGCGCCCTCATCAAGAGCAATCCAACGCTGAAGCACACACCAGTGGTGATGCTGTCGAGCAAGGACGGTCTTTTCGACCGCGCCAAGGGCCGCCTGGTGGGTGCGCAGCTCTACCTTCCCAAGCCCTTCACTGGAGAGGAACTGCTCGGAGCGGTGCGCGCCAACCTTCGCCCGGCGCCAACCTGAGGTTCACCCAAACCTTGAGTGCCGTCGCACGCCAACGACAGGGAGTGCCGCCTTCGGTCATGTGTTTCGATAACTGTACGGCGAGTCGCCAAGGACCATACGCTGCCGAGCCCCACAGCACGCCATGAAACGCTTTTTTCGCAAAAACCCAGAACCGCAGCCCCGGGATCTCAGCGCGGCCGCAACGCAGCCCGAGCCGAATGCGACCGTGCTCATCGTCGACGATTCGCCGACGGAGACGCGCATCCTTTCGCACACGCTGCTGAAGGCCGGCTATCGGGTCGAGACCGCCACGAATGGCGAGGAAGGCGTCGCCGCCGCGCGCAGCCTGCACCCGGATGTCATCCTGATGGATGTGATCATGCCCGTGCTCAACGGCTACCAGGCCACCCGGATCCTGCGCCGCGACGCCGAGACAGCGGCAATTCCCATCATCATGGTCACGACCAAGGACTTGCAGACGGACCGCACCTGGGGTCTGCGTCAGGGCGCCAGCGATTACCTGACCAAGCCCATCGATCGCCAGATTTTGCTCGAACGGATCCGCGCCGCATTGGATGCCTGATTGCCATGCCGAGAATCAACCAATCCCGAACCGACCTGCATGAGCTGATCCGCAAGCTCGACGCCCGTTGCCGCGCCCGGATTGCCGGGCTGCCGGACGATGCCACGCCGCCAGATAGCTGGGCGGCGGTGCTGTTTCGCGTCAAGACGCAGTATTTTCTGACGCCCCTTGAGCAGATGGCCGAGGTGCTGGAGCTACCCTGGGAGATCACCCGCGTGCCCGGCACCAAACCCTGGCTGCTTGGAGTGGCGAACAATCGCGGCACCCTGCTCCCCATCTACGACTTCGCCTCCTTGATCGAGGGCGGGCAGCCGCGAATCAGGAGACGCCTACCCGAGGCGAGTGCCGACCGGCGTCGCGACGCGATCCGCGGTCGCGAGCGCGTGCTGGTCGTCCGGCAGGAAGATTTGCCCTGCGGCTTGGTCGTCTCCGAGGCGATCGGCATGCGCTACATCCAAAACGGTGATCGCGTCGACGAGGTATCGGACGAGCTCGGCCCCTGCCGGCCCTACGTCGATGCAGCCTATCTGCTCGACGGAACCGCGTTACCGGTGATTCGACTGGGCCGCATGCTGGCTGACCCGCTCTTCAATGCGGCCAATACCTGAGCACGGACGCTCCTGGCACCGTCGTGCCGGCGCGCTGCGGCACCCCAAGTTTTTGACGCACACGGGACGACCGAGCGATCGAAATGCCGGGCGCCTTCACATTCAACAAACAGAATCAGAGTTACAAATAGAGGCATCGGGAGTCCGCACCAGATGGCGAAGCGTTTCAATATGATTTTTGGCAAAACCGCCGCGGGCGGCTCTCGGATGGCAACCACGGCCCCGCTGACGCTCATCGCGTTGGCCTTCGCGGCATTGGCCTTATTCAGCTATCTCAAGCTCGCCAAGCTCGACGAACAGAATGCTCGGCAATCGGTCGCCGCCGCCGGACAGAAGGCACTGGTTCAACAGTTGGCTCACTCCGCTCAGGATGGCGCCAAGGGCGACCCGGCCGCCCTCGAGCGTCTGCGCCAGGAGCGCGCCCGCTTTCAGACCGGCCTCGACGAGCTGACCAAGGGTATCGACGGGGGCATCGGGCAGGTGGCGTCGGTGCAATTGCGCGCCGACCTCGCGCGCATCGGCCAATCATGGAGCGCCTTGAATCCGGGCGTCGACCGGATCCTCGGCGCTCAAGATCAGCTTCTCGCAGCGCGCCGGGTACTTCAGGATGTCCAGGGCGCCCTACCCAAGGTGCGCGAGGCCATGGCGGCGGCCGCCAAGCGCATGGTGTCCGAGGGCGCGCCGCCGGCTCAGGCGCTCGACGCCGGACTGCAGCTCTCCCGACTGGAGCGAATGGCAACAGCCCTGGACCAGTTCATGACGGACGGCGCCAGTGGCGAACAGCCCCTGGCCGCTTTTGAGGACAGCCGGAAGGCCTTCGGCGAGGCGCTCTCGGGCCTCGTCAGCCAGGCGCGGAATCGATCGGAGGCGGCTGGCGGTTCTCGCCCAGCCCTGGAGGAGACCGCGCGCCTGTTCGCGTCGCTCGGCAACGCAGCGAAGGGCATGGACCAACCGATGAAAGCCCTGCAGGCCGCGATCGGCCAACTGCCGCCGATGCAGACCGCCGGAGCCGGGATCGAAGCCGCCCTGGAATCGCTACTGACCAACTACCGCGAGGCCGGGCGTCAGTTCATGCTCGCCGGGATGCCGATCGGCGCCGGCACGGTCCTCCTGTTCGCGGTCTTGGCGCTCTTGAGTCTGGCGGCCCTCGTGCTCTACTCGTTGCGTGAGTCAAAGCGCCGGGAAATTGCCTACAAGTCGCAGACCGAGCGCGACGAGCGCGCGATCCTGCGGCTCCTCGATGAGCTGGGCGATCTCGCCGACGGCGATCTGACGGTCGAGGCGACCGTCACCGAAGACAAGACGGGGGCCATCGCCGATGCCTTCAATTACGCCATCGAGGCGCTGCGGGGGCTGGTCGCGACCATCAACGAGACCTCTTCCAAGGTCTCCAGCTCGGCCCAGGACAGTCGGGTCGATCGCGTCGCGTCTCGCCGACGCCAGCAGCGTGCAGTCGCTGCAGATCACCCAGGCGTCGGCGGCGGTGCAGTCGCTCACGGTTCAGATCGACGAAGTCGCCCGCAACGCGGGCGAGTCGGCCGAAGTCGCCTCGCGCTCGGTCGAGGTCGCCAGTCGCGGCGCCCAGACGGTGCGCGATACCATCCAGGGCATGGACGCGATCCGCGAGCAGATTCAGGAGACCTCCAAGCGTATCAAGCGGCTCGGCGAAAGCTCCCAGGAGATCGGAGAGATCGTCGAGCTGATCGACGACATCGCCGACCAGACCAACATCCTGGCCCTGAACGCTGCCATGCAGGCCGCGATGGCCGGCGAGGCCGGTCGCGGTTTTGCCGTGGTCGCCGACGAGGTGCAGCGCCTGGCCGAGCGTTCGCGCAACGCCACCAAGCAGATCGAGGTGCTGGTGCGCACCATCCAGGCCGACACCAACGAGGCGGTCAGCTCCATGGAGGCCAGCACCGCCGGCGTGGTCGAGGGCGCCAATCTGGCCGAGAACGCGGGCGACGCCCTGCGCGAGATCGAGAACGTCTCGGCCTATATCGCGGAGCTCACCAAGCGGATCGCCGATTCCTCGCAACGGCAGTCGCGCCAGTCCGCGGAGATCAACGATACGGTGCAGGCGATTCGTGCCATCACCGAGGAGAACAACGATGGCACACGAAGAGCCGCGGATTCGGTTGATGTCCTAGCCAATCTAGCCAGCGAATTGCAAAAGTCAGTGGCCGGTTTCCGGCTCCCTGAGTAACGGACAGGCTCACCACGAGTAGCGGGCCAATGGCAGAAAAGAAGCTGGTTGGCGGCCTTAAATGGGTCAAGAGCGAGATTGGCGCAACCCTGCGTCCGGTCCGCGACTTGGTCGAGGCCGGTGGCGCATTCGACGCGGAGACGGAACTGGCGCCCGCCGTCACGGCCTTGGAGCAGGTGCACGGCGTCCTTTTGGCGTTGCAACTGACGACGCCCGCGCGCCTGCTCGAAGAGATGCGACGGTTGGCGGAGCGGATCGCCGACGGCGATGGCGGTCAGGCGCGTGAGGTGATGGCGGTCATGGGCCGGGCCCTTGGCCAGTTGACCAATCACCTGGACCGTCTGGATGCCGGATTCGACGAGCCGCCACTGAGTCTCTGGACGATCATCAACGAGGTGCGCTCGGCTTGCAGCAAGCTGCCGCTCACCCACTCCGAGCTCCTGACCTTCGCCGCCGTCGGCCGCGATGGTGACTCCCAATGGATGCCGGAGGAGCTGGATATCCTGGCCGAGGTCATGCGCCAGGTGCGGCCGCAATTCCATCGGCATCTGGTCGAGTGGTATCGCGGCGACCCCGACAACCAGGGCCTGCTGCAACTGAGCCAGCTTTTCCATCAGCTCCAGGACTATCTGAAGGAAGGGCTGCTCGCCGATCTCTTCCGCCTCGCCGAGGTCTTCTCCGAGTCGCATCCGCGACGGCCGGCTCGAGACCGGAGCGCGGACACGCACCCTGATGGGGCACCTCGACTGGGTGCAAAAGCCCCTGACGCAGCGGCCGCCCCAGTGGCCGGAAGTCGACGGCGCGACCTTGATCGAGCAGCTCCTCGGCCTGTTCGGCGAGTGCGGGATCGACGCGCCCATCATCGGCGAGCTGCGGGCGAAATACGGACAACAAGGGTCGGGGGTTGCGTCAGCGCCCGCGGCAGCGGCGAGCCTCGAAAGCGACGAGGCGATTGCCGAGCTCGCAATCAAGGTGTTGAGCGAGTTCGCCGGCCTCAAGGAAGAGTTCGACCACATCACCCACGGCGAGCAGGCGTCCAAGGCGTCGATCGACGCCTTCGGCGGCACCCTGCGCCGGCTCGCCGGAGGCCTCGACGAGGTCGAGGTCGGCAACCTGCCCTCGCGGATGCGCGCCCTAGCCGATAATTTTGGCGCACTGGAGATCGAGGACATCCAGCGCGATATCGGCCGGCTCGAATCCTACGCCATGGAGCTGCTGGGCATCGAGGCCGTCCTTCTCGCCTACGCCGGTCACCGCACGACCAGCGCCGAGCAGATCATCGCCCCCGACATGGACCTATCGGAGCTGACCTCCGCCACGCTGCGCGAGGCCGGCTACGAGCTGTTGCGGATCAAGGATTTGATCTCCAACTGGCAAGCCGAACCGGGCACGCCAGAGGCACTCGCGCCGATCGAGGGTTACCTCCTGAGCGTCGCGGGAGCCCTGCGCATCCTTGGCGAAAATCCGGCCGCCGATCTGGCCGAGTCGATCGGCAGCCTCGTTCAACGGGGCTATGTTCGTCTCAGACGCCTTCCGACGGAGGCCCAGCTCGAACACCTCGCCGACGCGGTTGCCGGGCTAGAGCTGTATATCGGCCATCTCCAGGATGCCATGCCGCTGGGGGACAGGCTGGTCGATCGCGCCGGGGAATCGATCTCGGCCCTCTATGCCGAGATCGGCGATCTGAACGCGCCAGCGGAAGACGCCGACGTGGCCGAGGCGGAGACGGCTCGCGCGGCCGAACGGCCAGCGGCGACGCATCAGCACGCGGAGGACTCCGACGACGACGTGGAGACCGAGTTCCTCGACATCTTCCTTGAGGAGGCACGGGAAGAAACCGAGGTGGCCCAGGCCCAGTTCGCGCGCTGGGAGTCCAATCCCTACGACGCCGCAGCCCTGTCCACGCTCCGACGCAGCTTCCACACCCTGAAGGGGAGCGGCCGACTGGTCGGCGCCCTGCAGATGGGCGACTTCGCCCAGGCGATCGAGTTCCTGCTCAATCGGCTCATCGAGAGCAAGGCATTCCCCTCCGAGGATGTCCTGGCGTGCATCGCCGAGGCGGTCCGGGTGCTGCCGGATTTGGTCGACGCCGAGGCCGAGGGGCGCCTGTTCGATATCGAGCCGCACGTCACGCGCGCCAATCAGTTGCGCGGCGTGGTCCAGATCGCGCCCGATTCGGAGGCCATCCCGGATTCCACCGGCACTGCCCCAGCGGTCGCGTCCGCGACACCTGGAGCCGCTCAGGTCACCGATCATGACAGTCTGTTCCTGGCCGATGAGGAATTGCTGCGCATCTTTCAGACCGAGACCCGCGAGCACCTTGCGGAGCTGCGCGCCTTCCTGAGACGCGTCGATGCCGGCGACGGCCAGGTCGACGAGGCACCGCAGCGCGCCCTCCACACCCTGACGGGCAGCGCCCGCATGGCCGGCATCGATTCGATTGCCCGGGTGACCAAGGGACTTGAGCTGTGCATCAAGCCGTTTCTGGTCAGGAACGAGGCGCTGGCGGGTGAACCGCTCGCGCTCGTCAGACGCGCGGTCGAGGCGGTCGAGGCGCGGATCGATGAATTGCCCGCCGCGGGCGCGGGCGCAAGCGCCTTGACGGAGGTCTTTGCCGAGATCGAGCGGCTCATTCCTCCCGCCGTCGAGCCGGCCAGCGAGGCGGCGAAGCCGGAGGCCCAGCCGGAAGAGGAGTCGACCTCCGTCTCACTGGAGATCGCCGAGGAGGCGTCGCTCGACCTCGAATTCCCCGCGCAACTGGAGATCGAGGAGGCCGCCGAGGAGGCTGCCCAGCCGCCAGCGCGGGAAACGGAACGGGAACCGCCGCCGGTCTCCGCGTCTGCGCCACCTCCGCCCGTCGTTGCGGAGCTCGTGGACGCGCAGGCCGCTCCGGATCCCGAACTGGCGACGCTTTTCCTGGAAGATGCGCGCGATCTGCTCGACAACCTGGATCGCCATTTCCGCGAGTGGCAGCTCGCACCCCAGGATACCTCCGGCCTGGACAGCATCAATCGCCTGCTGCATACGCTCAAGGGCAGCGCGCGACTCACCGGTCTGTCGGCGATCGGCGACCTGAGCCACGCGCTGGAGACCCGGCTGAAGGCGGTTGGCGATGAGCAGGGCGTGGTCAACGACACGACCCTGGAGCTGGCCCAGCGCGCGGTGGATACGCTCTCGGTCCAGGTCGACGCCCTGGAGCAAGGGGTGCCGATTCCACGCATGACCAAGCTGGTCGAGGAGCTCTCACGCTCGCCCCACGCGGAACCGCTTGGGCGGGAAGTCGAGCCGGATGTTGCAGTGATGCGTCCCGCCGCGCCGGAACCGGTCGTCAGCTTGGCGGGACTGTTCGCCCAGGAGGCGTTGGCCGAGCAAGCGGGCGGACGCGAGGGCGCCGCAGCCGTCTCGGTCACGCCACAGATCCGCGTCAGGTCCGATTTGCTGAATCGCCTGGTCAACCATGCAGGCGAGATCAGCATCTATCGCGGCCGACTGACCCAGCGCAACGGTCAGCTCGGCTTCGGTTTGGGCGAGCTCGACCAGACCGTCGTGCGTCTGCGCGAGCAGCTCCGCTCGCTGGAGATCGAAACCCAGACGCAGATCCTGCACCGGCATCGAGCGCAGCGGCGACGCCTCGGTGTACGACAGCCAGTTCGATCCGCTTGAGATCGATCGCTTCTCCCGACTCCATCAGCTCTCGGGCAGTCTGGCCGAGACCGTCAACGACCTGGTCAGCGTCAAGGAGATGCTGGGCGGCTATCAGCGCGAGTTCACCGACCTGCTGACCCAGCAGGCGCGCCTCGCCGACGATCTGCAGGACGGCCTGCTGCGTACCCGGCTGGTGCCCTTCGTGCAGGTGGTGCCGCGTCTGCACCGCTTGGTCCGGCAGACCGCCGACAGTCTGGGCAAATCGGCCCGACTGGAAGTCATCGGTCCCGAGGTCGAGCTGGATCGCACCATCCTGGATCGCCTGGTCGCGCCGCTCGAACACCTGCTGCGCAATGCCGTCGATCATGGTCTGGAAGATACCAAAACACGGGTCGCGAAGGGCAAGCCGGCGACCGGCATGGTGACACTGGCATTGCGTCGCGAGGGCAACGACGCCGTCATCAGCCTGAGCGACGACGGCAAGGGCCTGGATCTGGAGGCGATCCGCAAGCAGGCGATCGCGCGCGGACTGATGGCGCCCGAGGCCAAGCTGCCGGATGAGGCGCTGCTGCAATTCATTCTGGAGCCCGGTTTCACGACCTCCGGCAAGGTCACCCAGATCTCGGGGCGCGGCGTCGGACTCGACGTGGTCGCCTCCGAGATCAAGACCGCCAACGGCACCATCAGTCTGGAGTCGGTGCCGGGCAGGGGCGCCCGTTTCACCATCCGTTTGCCGCTGACGCTCGCGATTATCGATGCCTTCCTGGTCTCGGTCGGCGAAAACATCTACGCCGTGCCGCACAGCACGGTCGAGGGCGCGGCCCGGGTCACCCGCGACGAGCTGATGGCCATCTACGGCGACGAAGCCAGGACCTATTCGACGCGCGGGCATCACTACAAGGTCGTGTATCTGGGGAGCGTGCTGGAGCCAGGTCAGGAGCCCGAGCTGGGCGAGCGACGCTGGATGCCGCTCCTGCTCGCGCGGATCGGCGATCAGCGGGTAGCCTTGCATGTCGACAACCTGATCGAGAGCCAGCGCATTCTGGTCAAGCCGTTGGGCTCGCAGCTCACGGGCGTGCGCTGGCTGAGCGGCGGCACCATTCTGCCGGACGGCCGCGTCGCGCTCATCCTCGACGCGCTGGCCCTGCTGCGCTCCGGCGCCGTGCGGGACTATAAACCGGTCGCCACCACCGCGCCGGAACCGACCAGCGTCGCGACCTGCGTCATGGTGGTCGACGACTCGCTCACCGTGCGCCGGGTCACCAGCCGGCTGTTGCGGCGCCAGAACCTGGAGGTGCTGACCGCGAAGGATGGTGTCGAGGCCCTGACGCTGCTCGACGAGCGCATCCCGGACCTGATCCTGCTGGATATCGAGATGCCGCGCATGGACGGTTACGAGCTGACGCGCCACATCCGGCGGTCCGAGCGGCTGAGGAATCTGCCGATCATCATGATCACCTCGCGTACCGGCGCCAAGCATCGGGATTACGCGATGCAGCTCGGCGTGAATCGCTACCTCGGCAAGCCCTATCAGGAGTTCGATCTGCTGAACGAGATCAACTCGCTGCTGGCGGAGCGCCACGCCTGATCAATCTGCCCCTGAAGTCGCCCCAGAGCGCCTGTATCACCGCGATCGCGGCGAGCGGCGCGGTCTCGGTCCTTAGGATCCTGGGGCCGAGACGCACGCCGCGAAAGCCGTGGCGCCCCGCCAGGGCTCGCTCGTGATCGCTGAGTCCACCCTCGGGTCCGACCAGCAACCTCACCCCCGCCTCCGGCGCTGGCAGACTGGCCAAGGCCAACGGGGCTTGCGGGTCCAACAGCAACCCGCCCACCGTCCGCGACGCGAGCCACTGATCCAAGGCTTCGACCGGATCCAGGACCGGAAGGCGTCGGCGCCCGGACTGCTCGCAGGCGGCGACGATGACGCCCCGCCAATGCTCCAACCGCTTCTCCAAGCGTGGTCCTTCGAGCTTGACTTGACCGCGCGCGGTGAAAAGCGGCGTGAGCCGTCCGACCCCCAGCTCGACCGCTTTCTGTAGCGCAAAGTCCATCCGCTCTCCCTTGGAGACGCCGAGCGCGAGGTGGATATCCAGCGACGGGGCGGGCTCCAGCTCGCCGCAAGCCTCGATCACCGCGCGCGTCCGGTCGCGGGTGGTTTCAAGCAGTCGGGCCGGATAGTCGTGCCCGTCGCCATTGAAGAGCACCAGGAGATCCTCGCGCGCGAGTCGGAGGACCTGACTAACGTGGCGGGACTGAGCCGGCGGGAGCGCGATCTCGGCCCCCAGACGCAAAGCGCAGGCGACGTGGATCCTGGGGATCCGCATCCGAAGGATCAGCCGGCTGTCGGGGCGAGACGCGCGGCGCCCAGCGCAAGCAGCGCCCAGCCGACGATGAGGGACACACCGCCAACCGGCGTGATCATCCCGAGCTGCCGCATCCCCGTCAGCGTCATCGCGAACAGGCTGCCGCTGAACAGGCAGGCCCCGATCAGAAAGGCCCAGGCCGCCACGCTGACGAGCCCCGCGTCTGGCCGCTGAAGCAGAACCAGACCGCAGGCAAGGATCGCCATCGCATGCAGCCCGAGATAGTCGGCCGCCGTTTGCCAGTTGGTCAGGAGACCGGCGTCAACGCGACCCTTGAGCCCGTGTGCGCCGAAGGCGCCGAGTGAAACGGTCAGCAGACCGCCCATGGCTCCCACGGTCAACCAGATTGCTGCGCGATTCATCTACCCTGTGCCTCTTGTGCTCAAAGATTTCGATAGCCAACGGTATCAGAATTCTGTAATAAAGCGATTTTATCAAAGCAGCCTGAAATACTGTTTTGACCTTGGGCGAGCCAGCCAATAGGCTCCCTGTCCCACACTACCTGCTCATGACATCAGCATCCTCTGCGCGAACTCGGTCAGGTCGATAGCGCGCGGTCACACGAGCCGGTCACTTCGGGCATGGAAGCGAAGTCAAAATCCGAGCCCTCGCGGGAATAATCCCCGGGAGCCGAGAGCCGCCACCCGCTTCATCGCGAATCAGGCGGCATCCACCGCAGCGAACCGTTAGGAGATCGAGCACCATGCCAACGTTTGTCCGTACCGACAAGTGCGACGGCTGCAAGGGTCAAGACAAGACCGCTTGCATGTACATCTGCCCTCACGACCTGATGAAGCTGGACCAGGACGGCTCCGAGACCGGACATGCCATGAAGGCATTCAATCAGGAGCCCGAGCAGTGCTGGGAGTGCTATTCCTGCGTCAAGATCTGCCCTCAGCAGGCGATCGAAGTGCCGCTCATTACGCCGATGTGGTGCCGATGGGTGCCTCGGTTCAACCCCTGCGCGGCACCGATTCCATCATGTGGACCATCAAGTTCCGCAACGGCAACATGAAGCGCTTCAAGTTCCCCATCCGCACCACCCCGGAAGGCTCGATCGATCCCTACGGCTCCAAGCCCACCGGCCGACATCGCCAAGATCGGCGAGGCCGGCTTCTTCACCCTGGGCGGCGTTCAGAAACCGGGTAACCCGGCTGAACTGATCCGCAAGTAATCATCACGATCACACTGAGGTAGAAGCAATGGCTGGAGAATTCGGCAAACCCGAAATCGTCGAGGAAGAAGTCGACATCCTCATCATCGGCGGCGGCATGGGCGCCTGCGGCGCGGCCTACGAGATCGGCCCCTGGCTCGATCAGGCAAAGAAGCAAGGCTTTGACCTCAAGGTCAAGCTGGTCGACAAGGCCGCCATGGACCGCTCCGGCGCCGTGGCCCAGGGTCTGTCCGCCATCAACACCTATCTGGGCGAGCAGGACCCGGCGGACTACGCCCGCATGGTCTCCAACGACCTCATGGGCATCACCCGCGACGACCTGGCCTACGACCTGGGCCGTCACGTCGACGACTCCGTGCATCTGTTCGAGGAGTGGGGTCTGCCGATCTGGAAGCAGCCCGGCGACGAGGGCAAGCCCCTGGTCGAGGGCGGCAAGCCGGTGCGCTCCGGCAAGTGGCAGATCATGATCAACGGCGAGTCCTACAAGTGGATCGTCGCCGAGGCCGCGAAGAAGGCGCTGGGCACCGACCGCATCCAGGAGCGCGTCTTCATCGTCAAGCTGGTCAACGACAAGAACGACAAGAACCGCATCGCCGGCGCCATCGGCTTCTCGGTGCGCGAGCACAAGGTCCACGTCTACAAGTTCAAGGCGTGCCTGCTGGTCGCCGGCGGCTGCGTCAACATCTTCCGTCCGCGCTCCGTCGGTGAAGGCACCGGCCGTGCCTGGTACCCGGTGTGGAACGCCGGCCGCACCTACGCCATGGCCGCCGAGGCCGGCGCCGAGCTGACCATGATGGAAAACCGCTTCGTGCCCGCCCGCTTCAAGGACGGTTACGGCCCGGTCGGCGCCTGGTTCCTGCTCTTCAAGGCCAAGGCCGTCAACGCCTTCGGCGACGTCTACATGGACACCAACAAGGAGCTGTTGAACGACTATCCGCCCTACGGCCAGGCCGCCGTTCCGGCCTCCTGCCTGCGCAACCACCTGATGATGAAGGAGATGCGCGAGGGCCGCGGCCCGATCTACATGGACACGGTCGCCGCGCTCGGCAAGCTCGCCGAGACCATGACCCCCAAGGAGATCAAGCACCTTGAGGCCGAGGCGTGGGAAGACTTCCTCGACATGTGCATCGGTCAGGCCGGCGTCTGGGCCGGTGAGAACATCGAGCCGGAGAAGAAGAACTCCGAGCTGATGCCGACCGAGCCCTACCTGCTCGGCTCGCACTCCGGCTGCTGCGGCATCTGGGTCTCGGGACCGGAAGATGTCGGCGCGCCGACCTCCGAGGATCACGCCGACGCCGGCAAGATCCCCAGCCACCTGCCCTCCGGCTGGAACTGGGGCTACCGCTCCATGACCACCGTCAAGGGTCTGTTCACGGCGGCTGACGGTGTCGGTGCCTCCGGTCACAAGTTCTCCTCCGGCTCGCACGCCGAGGGACGGCTCGCGGCCAAGGCCATGGTCAAGTTCTGCATGGACAACAAGGACCACAAGCCGGAGCTGGCCGATTCGGTCGCCGATCTGGTCGACGCGATCTACCGCCCGGTGCGTAACTTCCTGGAGAACAAGGACTACAGCACCGCCATCGACGTGAACCCGCACTACATCACGCCGAAGATGCTCCAGTTCCGCTTGCAGAAGATCATGGACGAGTACGTGGCCGGTGTTTCGACCATGTACCAGACCAACGCCAAGATGATGGAAGTGGCGGAGATGAAGCTGGAGATGCTCAAGGAAGACGCGCTCAAGATGCGGGCGAAGGATCTCCACGAGCTGCTGCGCGCCTGGGAGAACTACCATCGCATCCTGACCGCCGAAGCGCACATGAAGCACATCCAATTCCGCGAGGAGAGCCGCTACCCCGGCTTCTACTATCGGATGGATTACAACTTCGTCGACGAGAAGAACTGGAAGTGCTTCGTCAACTCGGTCTATGACAAGGACAGCAAGACCTGGAACTGCTTCAAGCGCGCCCATGTCGACATCGTCGACAAGTCCAAGCTGTTCAAGTAAACCCCGGACGGTCCTGAACCCGATACCCAGGATCAGTCGCTGACGGGTAAAACAAAAGCTCCGGTCGCCGCTAGGCGACCGGAGCTTTTTTGCGTGCCATCAAGCCTCGATGAGGATAAGCGGCGGAATTTCTCGGCCGGCGACAACAAGGGCGGACGCACCGAGGAGGTGAGGCGAGGGGCGCCCAGCATGGCGTTCAAGCCGGAAATTGACGGCGACCATACTTGACCCTCAGGCTTTTGCAGCCTGGATCGAGACCCGGCCTATGCGTATCCTGAGCCAGGACACCATCAATCAAGCGGCCGCCGAGAAATCGCTGTTCTGCTTCAATGCCATGCACGACGCGCAACTCCTACGGAACCGAACCCCAGTCCCGAGCGAGGCAATCGCGGAATCATCCTGACGCCGCCAGCGCAAGGGAGCGAGCCGAAGCGTCAGGCCCTGGCGGTCCGTCCAACCGCCGGGCCGGTCAACCACAGCTTGCCCGCATCAGGCCGTCGGTGGCGTCACCTCCATCAAGGCATCGATCACACGGTCCACATCGTCAGCCGAATGAAACAGGTGGGTCGAGATGCGCAGCGGCGAGGAGTAGGTGCCGGGTGCGGCGTTTTGAGTCGGATCGCCGCGAAGCGCATGGGGTACCGAGTTGTTTCGGACCACAATCTGGTAGTCCGATTTCAGGGTCGTCACGGCATCGCTGGATGCCTTCTTCTGGGCGCTCGCTTCGCCTGGGGTCAGCTCCGCATTGTAGTCGCTCCCAGGCGAGAAGGGGTTGAAAGACGTCAAGCCAGTGCGCGCGACGGCCTCGGCCGTCTCGGTATAAGGCACGGCGAGGGCGTATTCTCCCCAGATGTCGAAGATCCGCGATCGCAGGTACTGCGCGAGCGAGACGATGTAGTCCTCGATCGCCTCCCGGCCCCAGGCATCCCACATGGCGCAGCATTCGGTGAGCGCGTTCTGGGAGGGGCGGCTGCCGTTACCGATGAGCTGGAGCACGGCGGCGATATTGTGGTCCGGATTGCGCACACCCTTCGCAAGAATGTCCGTTGAGCCGTAGATCAGGGTGTTGGTCGGATAGTAGGTCGGCAGTGGATTGGTGTTGCTATAACCCGGAACCGCGATGTCGACGGTCGGCGAGTCCATCCCGAAGGGGGCATAGTCGCTGGTCGGACGCTGCACCACCCGGCTTTCGGAATCCAAGCCATTGCGGATGTAGAGGAAACCGGTCTGACCCGGTCCGCACTGCCACTTGTGTCCCGCGCCCGAGAAGAAGTCGCAGCCCATGTCATGCAGATCCAGTGCGACCATGCCCGGCAGATGGGCGCCATCCACGATGGAGAGGATGCCATGATCGGCCGCCCAGAGGCAGAGATCCTTCGCTGGCAATCGCGCTCCCGTCAGGTAGATGGGCGAGGAGAAGAGGATCGCCTTTGTCCGCGCCGTCCGCTGGGCCTCGAACCGCGCCAGCACTTCCAGATCGCTGTATGCATCGCTGGTGGGCAGATTGACGGTCTTCTTGATGACGCCAAAACGATCCACCAACATGTTTACGGCGGAAATGCCGGCATCTTCCTCCATGTTGGTCGTGATGATCTCGTCACCCTGCTGGAAAGGGATACCCATGACGATGCGCCAGAGGCCGTCCGTGGTGTTGAAGCTCAGCACTAGCTCATAAGGGTCACAGCCGAATCCCGGAGCGATGCTATTGCGCATCACCTGCTGGCCGAAGAAATAGCCGGTTGGATTGCTGGCAATATCCGCGTAGTCCTTGCCGAAGGACTGCACCACCCGCGTTGGCGAGGCGCCGGTTGTGCCGATGTTCATATAGAGCAGCTTCTTGGAAAAATCGAAGCTTTTCGCGTAGGGGCTCTTCTTCTTGGGCTTGGCCTCTGCGTCGGACAAGAGCCGCGGCACCCCGTCCGCGCCGATTGTCATCCCGCCCATCATGAGACCCGCGGCCCCGTATCCGAACAGTCTCAGAAAATCCCGGCGGGCGGCGGTCACCCGCTCGCCGGCCTCGTCGACCACGCCCCTGGCCCTGGCGACGCTGTTCAATCCCCGATCATCCCGCATCGATTCTTTCACTATGATTCCCCTGGAGCGAATTTGTCCGCGAAAAACAGTCCCAATGTATTCAAGAGCGTCGACGCCCACTGCGCACACGGCGTGAGCGTGACCAAGCTAACATACCGTTCGTCGACTCAAATGCGCGGAGTCAAGAAGATGAAGACTGCACCGGGCTTTCAAGTTCGCATGAAGTGAACGCGGAAAGCCCTGGGATCTCGAAAGCCTCCTCGCGCTCATCATCGGCTGCCCGCGCGGGACGCATGGCCCCTGTGGGCTGCCCCTGACCGCCCTGCCGACCCCACTGCTGGAGCGCTTCGCCGCGCACGTCTCCATCCCAACCATGCCCAGCACGCTGCTGGAGCCCGGTTTTCACCCAGACCAGTTCAGCCGCTGGTTTGAGACGCGAGCGCAAGCGCCAGTCCGCCCGCCAGTTGCTGTTGTCGACGCTGTTCGATTGATGCTAGAGGCAGGCCACGCGCCAGCAACCATGGGTGCATGCGGCCTGTTAGGGGGCGCGCTAATTTCCGATTTTGACGATCATTTAGCGAATAATGATCGAAATACACGATCATCAGGATACGAGCAAACGATTAGCCCCCGCCGCTCGCTGTTCCTATTCTTAGTTCGTAGTCGACGAGCACCCAAAACAAACGAACTTCAGTCAATGAAGCCACGAGCGGAGATCGAGATGGACAAGAATACGATGACGACTGCTGGCAAATGCCCGGTGATGCACGGCGGGAATGACGGCCGCTGGAGCATCGAACATGGACTGGTGGCCGAAGGCGCTGAACCTCGACATCCTGCATCAGCACGACACCAAGACCAATCCGATGGGCGAGGGCTTCAACTACCGTGAAGCGGTCAAGACACTCGACGTCGACGCGCTCAAGAAAGACCTGCACGCCCTGATGACCGACAGCCAGGACTGGTGGCCGGCGGACTGGGGCCATTACGGCGGTCTGATGATCCGGATGGCCTGGCACGCGGCGGGCACCTACCGCATCGCCGACGGCCGCGGTGGCGCCGGCACCGGCAATCAGCGCTTTGCGCCGCTCAATAGCTGGCCCGACAACGTCAATCTGGACAAGGCACGCCGTCTGCTTTGGCCCGTCAAGAGAAAATACGGCAACAGCCTCAGTTGGGCCGACCTCATCGTTCTCGCCGGCACGGTCGCCTATGAATCCATGGGGCTGAAGACCTTCGGTTTCGCCTTCGGCCGCGAGGACATCTGGCATCCGGAAAAGGACATCTACTGGGGCTCGGAGAAGGAATGGCTGGCGCCCAGCGACAATCCCAACAGCCGTTACTCCGGCGAGCGGGATCTGGAGAACCCGCTGGCCGCCGTGATGATGGGTCTGATCTACGTCAACCCCGAGGGCGTCGACGGCAAGCCCGATCCGCTGCGCACGGCGCAGGACGTGCGCGTGACCTTCGCGCGCATGGCGATGAACGACGAGGAAACCGTCGCCCTGACCGCCGGCGGCCATACGGTGGGCAAGTGCCACGGCAATGGCGATGCCGGCCTGCTGGGGCCGAAGCCCGAAGGGGCCGATGTCGAGGAGCAGGGCCTGGGCTGGATCAACCACACCAGTCGCGGCATCGGCCGCGACACGGTGTCCAGCGGCCTCGAAGGCGCCTGGACGACCCACCCCACCCAGTGGGACAACGGCTACTTCGCCATGCTGCTCAACCATGAGTGGGAGCTGAAGAAGAGCCCGGCCGGCGCCTGGCAATGGGAGCCGGTCGACATCAAGGAGGAAGACAAGCCGGTCGATGTCGAGGATCCCTCGATCCGCTACAACCCGATCATGACCGATGCCGACATGGCCATGAAGATGGACCCGGCGTATCGGCAGATCTCCGAGCGGTTCCACAAGGATCCCGCCTACTTCTCCGAGGTCTTCGCGCGCGCCTGGTTCAAGCTGACGCATCGCGACATGGGGCCGAAGGCGCGCTACATCGGCCCCGACGTGCCCGCAGGAAGACCTGATCTGGCAGGATCCGGTGCCCGCCGGCCGCACCGATTACGACGTCGATGCCGTCAAGGCCAGGATCGCCGCCAGCGGTCTGAGCGTCAGCGACATGGTCGCCACCGCCTGGGACAGCGCCCGCACCTTCCGTGGCTCGGACATGCGCGGCGGCGCCAATGGCGCGCGCATCCGTCTGGCCCCGCAGAAGGACTGGGAGGGCAACGAGCCCGCGCGTCTGGCCAAGGTTCTGGGCGTGCTCGAAGGCATCGCGGCCGAGATCGGGCGCCAGCCTCGCCGATGTCATCGTCCTGGCCGGCAATGTCGGCATCGAGCAGGCGGCCAAGGCGGCCGGTTTCGACATCAGCGTTCCCTTCGCGCCCGGTCGCGGCGATGCCACCGAGGCGATGACGGACGCCGAGTCGTTCGAGCCGCTGGAGCCCATCCACGACGGCTATCGCAACTGGCTCAAGAAGGACTACGTCGTCAGCGCCGAGGAGCTGATGCTCGACCGCACGCAGCTGATGGGCCTGACCGCCCATGAGATGACGGCGCTGGTCGGCGGCCTGCGCGTCCTGGGCACCAACCACGGCGGCACCCAAGCACGGCGTGCTCACGGATCGCGAAGGCGCGCTGACGAACGACTTCTTCGTCAATCTGACGGACATGGCCTACAACTGGGTGCCGGTGGGCAACAACCTCTACGAGATCCGTGACCGCAAGACGGACGCGGTCAAATGGACGGCGACCCGGGTCGATCTGGTCTTCGGGTCCAACTCCATCCTGCGCGCCTATGCCGAGGTCTATGCGCAGGACGACAACCAGGAGAAGTTCGTCCGGGACTTCGTGGCCGCCTGGACCAAGGTCATGAATGCCGATCGCTTCGATCTGGCTTGAGTTTCGGCATCCTTTCCCGCGCCGCCCGCGAGTGTTGCAAGGCGGTCGATGCGCTGTTCTCGGCGTGTCGAATGGGCGGTTACCATCGGAGCCGTCATACACCCCCTGATCCGGATCGACCGCCCATGACCTTTCTCTCGGACCTCGACATCGTCGCCACCACCCTAGACCGCCAGGTCTCGCGGGCACGCGCCCGCGAGACGCCGGTGCTCGCGCAGCGCCCATTGGCCGCCCTGGTCGAGGAACTGCGGCTCGATCACTTCGCGCGCCAGGGCGGGCTTGAGGGCGAGTTACTGCGCGACTTCATGGCGCGTTATCTCGGGACCATCATCAATCTGCATCATCCGGGCTATCTGGGCCATCAGGTCGCCGTCCCGCACCATGCAGCCGCCCTCGGGGCACTGATCGATGGGCTGACCAACAATCCCATGGCCATCTACGAGATGGGGCCGGGCGCGGCCGCCATCGAATATTTCGTCATCAACTGGATGCTCGGAAAGATTGGTTGGACACCGGCGCCGCTGGAACTGGAGCGGCTAGGCGAGGCGGGCCATGGCGGCGGTGTGCTGACCCACGGCGGCTCGCTCGCCAACCTGACCGCCCTGATCGCGGCGCGCACGGCGGTTCGCCCGGATGCCTGGCACAAGGGCTACGGCGACGACCTCGCGCTGCTCGCGCCTGGCAACAATCATTACAGCATCGAGCGCGCGGTCGGCATCCTGGGACTGGGGACGCGCAACATCTATCAGATCCCGACGGATGCGCGCGGCGCCATGGACCCGGACGCCTTGCCCGCGACGCTCGACCGCTTGCTCGCGGATGGCCGCACGCCCCTGGCCCTGGTCGCCAATGCCTGTAGCACCGCCGTCGGCGTCCATGATCGGTTGCGGCCACTGGGCGAATTCTGCCGTGCGCACGGCATCTGGTTTCATGTCGACGGCGCTCATGGTGCCTCCGCGCTACTCTCGCCCGAGTACCGTCACCTACTCGACGGCGTGGAGCTGGCCGACTCGCTCACCTGGGACGCCCACAAGATGCTGCGCACCTCCGCCGTCTGCGCGGCGCTCCTGGTGCGCGATCACCGCACCCTGGATCGTGCCTTCAGCCAGGAGGCGAGCTACCTCTTCCACGACAAGGAGCAGCCGGGATTCGATTTCCTGCCGCGCGCCGTCGAGTGCACCAAAAGCGGCCTGGGACTCAAGTTCTACCTGGTGCTCGCCGCCCTCGGGGAGGCCGGACTGGCCGGCCATGTCGAGCGGCAGTATCGGCTTGCCGCGCAAGCCTATACCGCGCTGAGTGGATTCGAGGGTATCGAGATCCCCGTGGCCCCAGAATCGAACATCCTCTGCTTCCGCCTCCCCGGACCGGATGCGCGCCAACTGGAGCTGCGCCGCCAGATCCTCGCCGAGGGCGACTTCTATCTCACCTCGACCCAGTACCGGGAGCGGCGCTATCTGCGCCTCGTCTTCATGCATCCGGAGACCACCCTGGAGGACGTCGAACGGTTGATGGTGCGCCTCCGGCGTTTCGAAGCCGAGTACCCGCTCGCTGAGCGTGACGGAGAGAGGCGACCTGCGCCGGCCGATCCCCGCCACCCCGCCCTTATCCCCAACACCTGTGGTCGCCCCTGTGGATAAGGTGTGCGCGGACACCTCAAGGCGTTGCCCAACCAACGAAAACCGGCCGCTGAGCGATGACTGACCAGCTGACGCCGCCTCATCGGCCGGTCCCTCAGACAACCGCTGGTGTCTGATGCAAAAAGCGGTCGTCGGTCAGTTGCCGGAGCACGAATTCCGCCACATCGGCGCGACTGATCCGCCCGCCCGCGAGCGCGCGGTCGAGCCCGAACCGGTAGGCACCGGTGCGGGGTCCATCGGTCAGACCACCAGGGCGCACGATAATCCAGTCCAGTCCGCTCGCCTGGACCAGCCGTTCCTGCGCCGCCTTGGCTGCCAGGATGCGCTTTAGCGTCAGGTCCATGATGACCCGCAACAGCCAGTGGATCTGCGCGCGGCTATCACCGACACCCAGCGAGCTCACCACCACCAGCCGGCGCGCGCCGCTGTCGCGCATCGCCGCCAGGATCCGCTCCGTCCCGCGCGCCTCGATCGGGTCCTTGCCCCCATGTGACCCGAGCGCGCAGATGACGGCCTCGGCACCCCTGACACAGTTGGCGACGGCTACCGAATCCAGCACGTCTCCCACAACCGGCGTGAGTCCACGCCTCGGGGCAAGCTTCGCGGAATCGCGCGTCAGTGCCGTCACCTCATGACCCTGTGCCAGGGCCTGGTCGAGGATCTGCCGGCCGGTGCCGCCGGTCGCGCCAAAAAGAGCGATGTGCATGGAAATATCTCCCGATCTGAATCCAGCCAACGACGTCGCTCTATGAAGCTGGGGGCGTGGGCGCCTCAATCCGAGGTGACCGGACGGTCGTCCAGATCCCGATACCAGCCGATCTCCGCGAGGCAAACCCGTGCCCGGAAGGCGCGGCCGATCGCGACCAGGCCAAGCCTGGTCAATCGCTCCAGGTCGAGTGGCGCGGTCGCGCTCCCGGGGAATCGGAGTTCACTGATTGCCGCCGGCCTGACGGACGGATGGGGTCAGCTCGACCGTCGCGCGACCGTTGCCGATCCACATTTGACCGCCGTCGAGGGTGCATTGCAGGTCCATGCTCCGCTCCACCAACCCGGTCAGCGCCTGAACCTCATCGGGATCCACATTCAGCACCCGCAGGTTACTCAGACGTTGCAGGCCCGCGGCGTTCTGCCCCCACCAGAGATCCGTGGCCCGGCCCGCGTAGCCGATCACCACTACCTCCCGGGCGCGTCCGCACGCTTGGCGCAGACGGCGCTCATCCGGCTGTCCGAGTTCGATCCAGCGTTCGATCTCGCCGCTCAGGCTGTGCTGCCACAGGTCTGGCTCCTCATCGGTCGATAGCCCCTTGGTGAAGCTCAGTTGCGGATCAGCGAACAGACAGAAGGCGAGCAGCCGCACCATCATCCGCGCGTCGGTCTCCGAGGGGTGACGCGCGAGGGTGAGCGTATGGCTCGCATAGTAATGACGGTCGAGGTCGCTGATCTGAACCTGCGCCTTGAAGACGGTTGCCTTGAGGGCCATGAGATGTCCTGGATGTCGGAAGCATTGGGAATGATGAGTGCGCGCATGGTAACCGTGAAGTTCGCGCTACAGGACCGGGCTGACCGCCAGTGTCTGGCTTCGGGCAGTCTGTCAGGAAATCCCCAAGTCCGTTTCGATCTCCCGGCGGATCATGTCGATAGACGCGCTCGCATGACGCCGAAACGATCGCTCCATCGCTAATCCGCCAGCCCGATCCCGAACGCCCAAAGCCCGACATTCAGGGTGAAGAAGGAGAGGATGGTCGTGACGAGCAAGGCGGAAGCACAGAGCTCGCCCTCCCCATAGCGGTGAGCGAGCAGGGGAAAAATGGTGACCATGGGCAGCCCGGCCAGGATCACCGCCGCCTGCGTGAGCCTGGGATCGAAGGCCGGGACCACGGCCAGCATCAGGAGGACCGCCGCCGGATGAATCAACAGCTTGCCGGCGGCGATCAGGAGGGCGGCCTTGATTCCCTCATGCAACCGCTGGCCGGCCAGCGTCCCGCCGATCGCAAACAGCGCGACCGGTGCCGCGGAGCCGGCCAAGAGGTCGATCGTGCGCCCGAGCACGGCGGGTGGATGCACGCCGAGTCCGGCACACAGCAGCCCCGCCGCGATCGCCGGCAGGATCGGATTCCTGGCGACCTGCCAGAGTACCTTGCCCAGGGTCAGCCACAGCCCGTGACGGCCCCGGTGGCTATGCAGCTCCGCCAGGGTCAAGGTCAGCGGCAGGATCACCAGGATCTCAGTCAGGATCGCCATCGCCACGGCGATCAGCGCCTTGGCCCCCAGGATCTGCCCGACCAAGGCATAGCCGATGTAGCCGCTATTGGACATGGAGATCCCCATGCCGAAAAAGGCATTGTCCAGCGCGGACGAACGACGCACCGCCGTGGCCACGCCCAGCCCGATCGCAAAGGCCAGCAGCGAGCCCGCCACATAGACCAGCAGGAAGGACGGAACGATGATTTCGTCCAAGGGACGCTTGGCCAGGGCATTGAACAGTAACGCCGGCAGGGCGAAGAAGAGCACATAGCGGCCCATGGCCAGCGTGCCCTCGCGCGGGATCCAACCCGCCCGCACGGCGGCGAAACCGAGCGCAATCAAGAGAAAGATGGGGGCGGTAATGGAGAGGATGGACAGCACGTTGAAAACTTACCGCAAAGGTCGGGGAGGGGACTAAACAGCGGCGTGATCCAAGCCGCGCTGGCGCGCATCGCGGGCTGGGGAGATGGTTAGCCGTTGCGCCAATTCTCGACGCGGAGCCCCGGCGAGCGCCTGAATTCGTCCACGTCGAGTGACAAGACCGGCACGGTCGCCAGCAGCTTAGGTTTTGGATCCATCGCCCAACAGCTCCAAATAGGTATCCACCCGCAGCCCGACCGGCAAGCCGCTGCCGGGGGCGAGGTCAATCAGGACTTCAAGCACGCGGGTATCGAGCCGCTCGGCGGGCTGTTCGTTGCGGAGTGCCTTGCGACCCATGAGGCTGCCGATCCGGGTCACTTTGCCTGGAAATCGTCGGGTGCCGTAGGCGTCGGCCTCGACATAGGCCGCTTGCCCCAGGCGGACCAAGGCGATGTCGGCCTCGTCGATCTCCGCCCGCACCCGCAGCAACCTGGTATCGCCGACGATGACGATGGGGGTGTCGCCCATTTCGGTGACCTGCTCCCCGGCATGCCGGAGCTTGCGCAGGACGATCCCGTCCACCGGACTACGTACAAAGGATTTTTCGAACACGGCCCGCGCCTCGGCAAGATGGGCCTCCGCCAGTGCAACCTCCGCCTCGGCTCGCGCTCGCTCGTCCGTCCGGGGCGGGCTGTCGATCACCTCAAGCTGGTCGCGGGAGCGCGCCAGCCGCGCGACCGCGATCGCCTGCTCGCTGCGCGCACGATCCAGATCCTGGCGGCTGCCCAAGTCGCGTTTGGCCAGACCCTGTTGACGTTCCAGCTCCAGCATGGCCAGCGCCAGCACGGCTTCCGCCTCGTGCACCTCGGCCTTGGCCTGATCACGCTCGGCCGGGCGAGCGCCATTGACCAGACGATCCAGACTCGCGCGCGCGACCGCCAGCGCCGCCTCGGCGCTGCGCACCCGGGCGGCGTGGTCGGCGTTCTCCAGCGTGGCGAGAATCTGGCCCTGCGCGATGGCCTCGCCCTCCTCCACCGGCACGCTCGCCAGCCGGCCGGTCATGGCCGCCGCCACCTGCATTTCCTCCGAGCCGGGTTCGACCCGCCCGAGGGCGGCGACCCGCGTGCGCGGCACGGCGATCGGCTGTCCGGCGTCGCGGACAGAGCGGGAACCGCTACCGCGATCCTCCGCGCCCTTGCCACCCAAGACCATCCATAGCCCAGCGCCCAGCGCCAAGAACAGCAACACGACAAGCACCAGGCGTCTCATCAAGAGATCCTCCCATCAGCGATCGTCACAATCCGGTCGGCCATCTGGGTCACCCGTGGGTCATGCGTCACCATGACCACGGCCCGTCCCTGTTCATGGGCAATCTCGCGAAGCAGCTCGACCACGGTCATGCCGTGCTTGGTGTCGAGCGCGGCGGTGGGCTCGTCCGCCAGCAGGATCCCCGGATTCCCCGCCAGCGCGCGGGCGATGGCAACGCGCTGTTTCTCGCCCCCGGAGAGTTGCGAGGGAAAGCCATTAAGGCGGGCGGACAGCCCAACCTGGCTCAGCAGATCCGCCGCCTCGGTCAAGGGTCGACCCTTGAGTTCGAGCGCAAGCTGGACGTTCTCAAGCGCGGTCAGGGCCGGAAACAAATTGTAGCTCTGGAACACAAAGCCCATGAGCGCGAGGCGCAGTCGCGCGCGCTCCCGCTCCGACAGGCCGGCGAGGGAACGCCCGCGCACCCAGACCTCGCCGCTGGTCGGGCGCAGCAGGCCACCGAGCACCATCAACAGGGTCGTCTTACCGCTGCCGGACGGCCCCATCAAGGCCAGCAATTCACCCGGAAGGACGCGCATCTCGACCTCGTCAAGGGCGCGGACAGCGGTCTCGCCCCGGCCGTAGATCAGGGAAACCCGCTCGACCAGCACCGCTGGTGT
This sequence comes from uncultured Gammaproteobacteria bacterium, assembly GCA_963818415.1. Lineage (GTDB taxonomy): Bacteria > Pseudomonadota > Gammaproteobacteria > Chromatiales > Chromatiaceae > CAWFSC01. The sequence continues at coordinate 58,067 of CAWFSC010000008.1, forward strand.
CATGGGTTCACCGTTGAAAGACCATCGCCGGGTCGATGGTCATGGCTTTACGGATGGAGACCAGCGCGGCACCCAGGCACATGACCAGGGTGACGCCGAAGAGTCCGATGGCGAGCCCGGGCGGAATTTCGACCAGCACGGTTCCGGCCGCGCTGGCCTTGGCAAAACCCAGCGCGATCGCGATGCCCACCAGATGTCCGATGACCGCGCTGATCAGCGCCTGGCCGAGGATCACCCGGTAGATGAAACCGCTCGGAGCGCCCATGGCGCGCAAGGTGCCGAACTCGGTCAGATGGTCGACGGTGGTGGCATAGAGGACCTGGGCGACGATCACGACGCCCACCACCACGCCGAGCAGAGCCGACACCAGGACCGACGCCCCGGCGCCCGTGGTAAACATCCAGTAGTCTCGGGTCATGGCGGCGAGCTCATCGACGCGATAGACGTCCGCGCGCGGCAGCGCGGCCCGCAAGGCATCGCGGACCTGGAGCGGATCGGCGCCTGGCGCCAGGGTGACCAGCACGTAGTTCCATTCACCGGCGTCGAATCCGCTCATCGCCTGCGCGGTGCGCACCGAGGTAAAGACCCAGGGCGAGGTCGTGAAGGAGCGGATGCCCGAGGTCAGCCCAGTCACCCGCGCGCGGTGGCGGTTGATCTCGACACTGTCCCCGACACCAGTCACGCCGAGCTTCTCGGCGAACAGGCGGTCGATGACGATGGCATCGGGTCGGCGCAACGCCTCCGGATCGCCCTCGACCAGGTTCCAGGGTCCGGCCATACCTGTATTGAGGTCGACGCCGACCAGAAGGACGCTCTCGTCGCCACCCATCGGCTTCTTCCAGGGGACGAACTGGATGATGAGTCCCTCGGCCTTCGCCACCCCCGACACCGAGCGGGCGGCGTAGAGTTCGCGCTCCTTGATCGGTACCGTGATCTCGAAATTGCGGGTGCCCTTGGCCATGATCCAGAGGTCCGCGCGGGTATGGCGGATGATGGTCGTGGTGCTCGACGAGAAGCCCTGGAAGAGTCCCAACTCCATCGCGATCAACACCACGGCGAAGACGATCCCGATCATGGTGACGAGGAACCGCGAGCGGTCGTGTGCCAGGTTGCGCCAGGCCAGCAGCGCCGCCATTCCCGGACTCCACGGCCGCCGAGGATGCCTGGCGTCTGGCATCGTCGGTGGCATGGGCGGATCCAGTCCGGCGGCTAGACGAGCTGGCGTCGTTGCCACAGCGTGTAGCCGCCAAGAAGCAGGAGGACAAAGACGACGACTGCCAGCGTGACCAGCGGCAGGTTGTCATGAATCAGTTGCTCGTTGCCTCCGATGAAATAGCCCATCGCGATCAGGACGGCAGACCAGAGCGCGGCACCGATGCTGGTATAGAGCGCGAATGCCGTGACCTTCATCCGGCACAGCCCCGCCGGCAACGAGATCAGATGGCGGATCCCAGGGATGAGGCGTCCGGTAAAGGTCGAGATCGCGCCATGCCGCTCGAAAAAGGCATCGGTTCGATGCAGCAGCGCGGGACGCACGAAGAAGTAACGCCCGTAACGCTCAAGGAATGGCCGCCCGACCAGCAGCGCGAATCCGTAATTGACGAAGGCGCCCGCCAGACTGCCACCCGTCGAGGCGAAAAAGATCAGGACCACGTTCATCTCGCCCTGATAAGCCAGATAACCGGCCGGGATCAGCACCAGCTCGCTCGGAATCGGCAGGACGGTGGATTCGAGCGCCATCAGGATGAAGATCCCGGCATAGCCCCAGCCGTTGACCGTCACCAGTATCCAATCGATGAATTCATGCAACATCCGTCAAGGACCTCGAACCGGGTTGGACTCCAAATGACTGTGGGGCATCCCGCCGAATACAAGACACCAGGGCCGATCGCCGGGATCAGGCTTCCGCGATCGCCAGCAGACTACGATGGCGCGAGTACAGGAAATAGATCGCCAGCCCGAGCAGCAGCCAGAGCACGAAGCGCAGCCAAGTGACCAGCGGCAGATTCAACATCAGAAACAGACAGGCAGCCGCCCCCAGCAGCGGCACGACGGGCGAGAACGGGGTCTTGAACGGGCGCGGCAGGTCGGGATGCGTATAGCGCAGACTGACCACGCCGACACAGACCAGAAAGAAAGCAGCCAGGGTCCCGATGTTGACCAGTTCGGCCACCTCGCCGATCGGCGTCAGCCCAGCGATGACGGCCATGATCGCGCCCGCCAGCAGAATCACACGGATCGGCGTATGGGTACGCTGATTGACGCGGGCGAAAACGGGCGGCAGCAGACCATCGCGCGACATGGCGAGAAAGACCCGAGTCAGACCGTAATAGAGCACCAGCATCACCGTCGTCAGTCCGGCGATGGCCCCAGCCGCGACCACCGCCGCGACCCAGGGATAACCCAAGCGCAGCATCACGTCGGCCACGGGCGAGCCCACATTGAGGGTCGGATAGGCCACCACGCCCGTGAGCAGACCGGCAACGATCATGTAGATCACCGTGCAGACGGCCAATGAGACGAGGATCCCGATCGGCAGATCCCGTTGGGGATTGCGCGCCTCCTCGGCGGCGGTCGACACGGCGTCGAACCCCACGTAGGCAAAAAAGATGAGCGCCGCGCCACCCATCACCCCGCTCCAGCCGAAGGGCATGAACGGGCTCCAGTTGGCCGGTTGGACGTGAGAGACCGCCACCGCAATGAAGATCGTGATCGCGATCAGTTTGACCAGCACCATGACGTTGTTGAATCGGGCGCTCTCCCGCACCCCGAAGCTCAGGAGCACCGCCAACGCGACGACGATCAGCGACGCCGGCAGATTCAGCAGCCCGCCCTCCGACGGACCCATGCGCAGATAGGCCGGGATCCCGAGTCCCGCCGCCGCCAGCGCGTTGTCGACATAGCTCGACCAGCCGATGGCGACGGCCGAGGTCGCCACGCCGTATTCCAGGATCAGATCCCAGCCGATGATCCAGGCGACCAGCTCGCCGAGTCCGGCGTAGCTATAACCGTAGGCACTGCCGCACCCGCCGACGGCCGCGGCCAGCTCGGCATAGGCCAGGGCGCTGAAGGCGCACGCCGTTCCGGCGATGGCATAGGAGAGGATGATCGCCGGTCCCGCCTGGGTCGCGGCGGCGATCCCGGTCAGCACGAAGATACCCGCGCCGATGATGGCCCCGATTCCGAGCAGGGTCAGATCCAAGGGTCCGAGAACCCGCCTCAAACCCCCTGGCTCCGCGACGTGATCGGCGTTGATCGGCTTGGTTCGCAGCAATCCGGTTGTGCGCATACTGATCTCCGTGCGTGGTACTGGAACGGATGGTCGAGGACCGGCGACGCCGGTTTCCGCGCGCGCTCGCGCGAGTCTTGCCCGCCATTCTGCCACCGGCACCGGCCGATAGCGACGCAGGATGTGGAATCGCTGGAAAAATCAGAGAGTCGCCGCGATGGGTCGCGGACACTACCCTGGTGAAGGACGTGGTCGTGGAGTAGGCGGAAAGCGGGCATTCATCGGCATGGCCACGCGGGTCTTACCCCAACCGCTCGGCCGGATGATTTCCTTTAACGCGGCATCCGCGAGGCCATCAACCGCGCGGCGCTGTCGCGAGCATCGAGGGGCGCTGGCGAAAGGTCTCATACCAGGCGGCAAGCGTCGGGTGGGATTCGCGCCACTCCCCGACGGCCCCTCGCAGGTCGAGATAGCCGAGCGCGACGGCGATCGCAATGGTCCCGAGATCGACACGGTCATCGATCCCGGCGGCCTGCCGCTCAAGTTCGTCGAGCGCGCGCAGGATGGCGCGCAGCTTGAGATCGACCCACCAGTCCCAACGCATCGCCTCCGGTCGCTTGTTGTTTTCGATGAAGATCAGGATGGCACAATCGAGGATGCCATCGGCCAGCGCCTGCTCGCGCAGCACCCGCCAGTGTATCTCACCGGTGGGCGGGATCATGCGCCGCCCGACGTGGCAACGATCGAGGTACTCGCAGATCAGCGGGCTGTCGAACATCGTCTGGCCATCATCCAGCACCAGCGTGGGAACCATGGACAGCGGATTCTCGCAGGTCAGCAGATCCGGCTCCGACCAGCCGTCGATCGGCTCGATCCTGACCTGATCGATCAGGCCGGTCTCGTGCAGCAGCACGGTCACCTTACGGACATAGGGCGAGGTATGCGAATGGCGCAGCAGCATGGGAACCCCCAAGGTATGAACAACAACTTGGGCCGAAGTTTAACCCCAAATCACGCTCAGATATTCTGTCTTTTTCAGTGTTTCATCGAATACTGATATTTATCGCGGATCCTGCTGGAAAATCCGCCGACGGGTTCAGTCATGGGAGTACATCTCGGATCGCCCGCCAGTCACGGCCTTCCACCCAGGCGAACGCACACCGCCCGCCGCTGCGTCTGGCCCACAGCTCACCGATGCGCCGTTTCTCACGGCTATCGCGACCGTCCGCAAGATGCGCCCCTTTATATTCCACCGCCAAGGTCAAGCCCGTGGTCAGGCGTATGACAAAGTCTGGATAGAACCTGTCGGAAGCCGTTTGCAGCCAGAAGGATGTCGGCTTTTTCTCGACGTTCCTCACCCACCAGTCGACCCCATCGAGCTGATTGGCGATGAATTCGGCGCAGTCGAACTCCTCGCCGCGTCCCTTGAGGTTGCCGATGACCGGAAAGAAATGGCGCTTGAGCGGCAGCAGACCCGTGTAGGGGAAATCGTAGGCGTAGCGTCCCTGCTTCAAGACGATGGCATGCTCGTCGCGGACCTCGAACCGGTTTTCATCCTGGAACAGATCATCGAAAACAAGCTGCTTGGCCATGACCAGCCCAGCAGCCAGCTTGCGTTCCAGCGCGCCGCGCAGCCGAAATTTGCGGTAAGCCAGTTCGTCCAGTGCCAAGCCTCGCTCGTCCATCAGGTGCGTGATGGCCGCATTGATCCAAGCGACCTTTTGATCCCGCTCGGAATAGGGGAAGACCGGAGTGTCGCGTTAGCGCTCGTGATACCCGGCGGGTCGATCCCTCGCCGCCGGGACTCGCGCAATGGCGACAACTTGCTACGCCCGGGTTCGTCCCGCTCCGGGCCGCCGCTGCGCCTCGCGGTGCGCCACCGGGCGCGCGCGGGCTACGCACGGCCCTACGACGAATGACTTGACGGCGTCTCGGAGGCGCTTGCAGATCACCTACGCGGCTCGGGACAAGGCCCCTTCGCCACTGCGGTGATCCGCCCGCGCCCTACGCCTACCCGGGACTACCGGCCTCGCGCTTCGCGCTTCCATGGCCGGCAGCGACAGTGCAGTGCAGTAGGCTGGGATGAACGAGAGTGAATCCCAGCATCCGCCATTTTAGAGCTGGGGTTCGTTCCCCAAGCCTACCGAGTTCACCGAACTGCGTGGTCCGCTGGCACAAAGAAGGCACGCGGTGCATACCCTACCCAGATGGTGTTCATCTCTCGATCACCCCAGCCTTGGCGTCAATGTCCTATCAGGCGGTTGAGATCGGCCTGATATCGCGCATCGGCGGCGGCGGCATCCGTGGCCAGTGCCCCTTCGAGGGCTGCGCCGGCAACGTTGTTGTTGGCGGTTGAACGGCGCCTGGCAATCGCACGTCGTTCGGCCGCGTGCTGGGCTTGAACATCCGCGATCGCCTGCTGTCGATCCGCTTCCGCGCGGGCCTCGCGACGGCGCTGAATGCCTTCTTCGATGTAACGATTGTTCGCGTCTGCGAGATCCTGCGCTTGCCTGACCTGTTCCGGCGTTGGCTGGCGGACGTTGACCTCGACCGGCGCGGCATCTGCCGCGCATTGCACCTGGGAGAATGTCACCTTGCCGGTGGCCGCATCGGTGCATTTGTAAAGCCCGCTCGCCTGTGCCGCGCCAATGGACAGCAGCCACACGACGAGGGCGATGATGAAAAGGGCGCCGACAACACCGCCAGCGCTCGAAGCTGCTTTCCGCACCTCCCCTGACCCGATCCGTTCACTGTACGAGATCCCCGTACCAGGAACACTAGCGGTCAGCATCGCCCCCCGTTTTCCGCCAACATTGGCGGTCAAGCCACGCCCACCGATGGACAGGCTACTGATGCCTCGACGGCTAAGATTGAGCTTCAACCCTGGGGCAATCTTGATCTATTGGCGTAATCGAAATCCCATTGTGATCTCCCGTTGCGTTGATGCGTACACGCTCATTTTAGCCATGGCGCGACCCCTCGGAATGTGGCCTGCCTCTCACCTCGTGGCCGTTTTCCCCACCGATGCGGACTCCCGCTGGCCGATCAGCCAGTAGACGGTGGCGCGCCCAACACGATAACGCTGGCAGATGTCGGGGATCGGATGCCCGGCCTGCCAATCGGCGACGATCGCGCTCGCGCTTGGCGGTGGCGGGGACATAGGGAGCAGCTCCACCGTAGGCTGTTTGGATCTCGTCACAGGCTGGGATGAACAAGGTGAATCCCAGCATCTACCATTGTGGCGCTGGGGTTCGTTCCTGACCCAAGCCTAGCGAGCTCACCGAGCTGCGTGGCGGTTGGCACAGGGAAAGGCACGCGGTGCGTACCCGACCCAGCTTGGGTTCACTCTCGTTCACCCCAGCCGCAGGAACTGACGCAGCAGCACCAACCGCGGATACATCATGCACAGCCAGCGGTCGTGCCGGTCGAGCGTCTCGCCTTCCTTGCCGACCACGTCGCCGAGCCATTTGCGGATCTCGGGGCTGTTGACGTTGTCGTTGTAGACCCAGCCCTCGTTGCCGGTGTTGTAGGGCGGATCGATATAGATGCACTTCACCTGGCCGGCGTAGCGCGGCAGCAGGGCCTTGAGCGCAAGCAGGTTGTCGCCCTGGACGATGAGATTGCCGCTGTCGGCATCGCCGCACGACAGCTCCGGCACGGGCTCCAGCAGACGGAAGGGCACCTCCTTGTGGTGCTTGACGACGGCTTCCTTGCCGATCCAGTTCAGGGTTGGCATGTCGTTTCCTGTATTCCGCTCGGCGCTCCGCGCCCGCTCAACTCAACCGCCGGTCATTGACCAATCGGGTCCTGTTTTGTCGCAATGCACTTCGCGTGACGAACGCCGCTGAAATCAGCGTCGCCTGGCATGAGGCAATCAGCTTGTCCCAATTGCGCACACATGCGGTGATGCGGCGCCTCCGCTGGGCATCTGAGCGTTGGCGTGGATGGCGGCTTGGCGGTGAATGGGAGTGTGTGAATCTCCAAGATACCATCGGGTGCGACCGAGGGGTTCATTTCTCGCCCAGCCGCGCCGGGGCAATCGAGACGGGGCATTTCAGCAGGCTTGATCGAACTGGACCGCAAACAACCGTCCGTGCGGACCGCTTGCACGGCCGCTGAAGCCTGGGAAGGACATCGCGGGCTAACCCTTTCCCGCGCAGCCCGGCCCCTGGATCTGGCTCTTGCCACCGCGAACCGGCGTGACCTGGATCTGTGTCCCGATCCGCTCCTTGAGCGCGGGGACATGCGAGATGACACCGATCAGCTTGCCGTCGCGACGTAGTCCCGCCAGGGTTTCGAGCGCGGTTTCGAGGGCGTCCTCGTCGAGCGTGCCGAAGCCTTCGTCAAGGAAGAGCGAATCCACCCGGACGTTCTGGCTGGCCATCTGGGACAGCCCGAGGGCAAGCGCGAGACTGACGATGAAGCTCTCGCCGCCGGAGAGGTTCTTGGCGGAGCGGATCTCGCCGGCCTGATCCTTGTCGATGACGTTGAGCTCAAGCGGCTGGACTTGGTCGCGAATCAGGAGATAGCGGTCGCTCATGCGCTGAAGCTGGCGGTTGGCGTGACCGATCATGATGTCGAAGGTCAGTCCCTGGGCGAAGTTGCGGTACTTCTTGCCGTCCGACGAGCCGATGAGTCCGTGTAGCCTGTCCCAGCGATCGCATTCGACCCGCTGCGCCGCGATGACGGTAAGCCGCTCCCGCTGCCTCGTCCTGATCCCTTCATTGTCGGTCAGCCTTTGCCGCAGCCCGCCAATTTCCTGGAGGAGCGTCTTCTGCTCGCGCTGAAGCCCCTCGCTCGCCTCGTCGAGCTCGGCGCGTGTCTGGCCGCTGAGCCGGCGCTCGCGCTCGGTCGCGATCCGTGCCCGCAGATCCCGCTCCCGCGCGGCCAGCGCGGTCCGCTCGTCGGTGAGCTGCTGGGCCTGCCGCGTCAGCAGCGCGCGCCGCTCCTCGGTCAGACAGGCGGCGAGATAGTCCTGCTCGTCCACGAAGCCAGCGGCAACGCGCCGCGCCTCGAAGGCGGCCTCGGCGATCTCGGACTGCTCGGTGAGGGTCTCGATCGATCCCGCCAGCTCCGCCACGCGGATCTTCAGGCGATCGAGATCCTGGATCGCCTCGGCGCGGACCTGGAGCGCGCCGTCGCAGGCCCGCCGGGCGGTCTCGATCGCGACCGCGAGGGCGGTCTCCTCGCGATCGGGCTGCCGATCGGCAAAGAGCCTCTGCCGCTCCCCCGCCAAGGCATCCCGCTCCCGCTGCATGGCGTCGAGCTGCTCACGCCGCTGGAGCCCCTCGCGGTCGAGCTGCTCGATGGTCTCGGCGCACTGTCGGGTCTGGCTCTCCAGGAGTCCGATGCGCTGCTCGTACCGTGACTGCTCGCTTTGGCGCACCCGCCACAGGTCGCGTCGGGCGGTGAGGTCCAATAGGATAGGGTCGAGGGTCGCGGCCGAGAGCGCGGTGACGCCGTGCGGCGCGACCTCCAGCAGGGCGGTCTCCCGGGCGGCCAGGCAGCGGGCGTTCAAGTCCGCGCTGGCGGCATCGAGCCGCGCAAGCGCCTGCTCGGCGGCTTCCTTCCGGTGGACGCTGGCCTGGGTCTCCAGCTCAGCGAGGGCAACGGCGGCGCGCGCCTTCTCCAGCGCGTCGCGCAGTCCGCTGATGGCGTGCTCCCGCGCCTCGGCCCGGGCGAGCACGTCGGTCGCTTGATCGAGCCCGGACTGGGTTTCAACCAAAAGCGCCGGCAGCGCCGCGACCAGTCGCCGCGGATCGGTGTCGGAGAGGGCAAGCGCGGTGCCGTGCTCGGCGATCTGTCGCTCGCGGGCGGCGATTCGCTCCGCGCATTCCAATTGGCGCTGGGCGATCTGCTCCAGATCTTTCGCCGTTTCGGCCTGCCGGACGCGCAGGGCGGCGATCTCTTCACCGGCGCGCTGGGATGCGGCCCGAGCCTGGTCGAGCGCGCGGGTGGTCTCGTCCGGGAGCGGGAGGTTGCCCTCGGCGAAGGGATGCTCCGTCGCGCCGCACAGTGGGCAGGGCTCGCCATCCGCGAGTTGTCGCCGCGCCGCCTCGAAATTCTGAATCTGGTGAACGAGCCTGAGCTGGGTCTCCAGCAACTGCTGCTCACGCTCGCGTGCGGCTGCCTGTTCGGACGCGCCCTGGAGCTGCTCGGCGAGCCGGATGCCTTCGCCGCGAAGCGCCGAGCCTTGCCCGCTCAGATCCTCCAGCGACCGCCGCGCGTCCAGGAGCGCCCCCGCCGCCTCGGCGAGCGCTTCGAGCAATACCTTGCGGGCCTCGCCAGCGGTCTGGGCAGCGCGCCATGCCTCGATCCCGCGTTGCCCCAAGAGCCCATCAAGCCCGCTTCGCTGCTCGTCGAGCTGCCGGTCGACGCTGTCGCGATCGGCCCTCAGCCCCGCGAGCGTGGCGCTCTGGCTGGTCCAGTCAAGCTGGGAAGCCGCGATCTGGGCGACCGCCGCCCGCCGCTCGGTCGCCTGCGCCTCGCCTTGTGCCTCAAGTTGGCGGAGCGCGTCGAAACGTCCCCGGATACCGGCGAGCTGCTCGACCAGGGCGGCGTCCGCCTGGGTCTCGCCAAGATGGACCAAGAGCACCGCGCGCGCCTGGCGGTTGGCGTCGAGCTGGTCGAGCTGCTCGGTTTGTCGGGCATGCAGGGCGGCGCGCGCCGCCTCCTGCTCCGCGAGCGCCCGCGTCGCGGCCAGGATCGGCGCGGCCCTTTCATGCAGGCGCAGATCCAGCTCGCGCGCCTGCCGAAGGATGGGCAGCATCCGCGCCTGCGCCGCTTGATGTTCCTCCAGCGCCTCGCCGGCCAGACGCAGCGCCGTCTCCGCCTGCTCCAGCCGCTGCTCGCACGCCGGGAGCGCGGTGAGAAGCTCGACGCGCGCCTGACGATCCCTCGCGAGATCGGCCCGTCGCACGGCCAGTCCGGCGTGCTCCCCCGCCAGTTCCAGCGCGCGGGTGGCGCGGTGGAGCCGCTCGCGCTCAGGGATGAAGGCATCCTCGCGCGTCCCCAGATCGCGCCAGCGCTCGGCGATCAGTGTCAGCTCCTGGTCCAGACTGACCAGGCCATCGAGCCAGGCGATCGCCTGCCGGGCACGGTCGAGCCGCTCGGCGAGATCCCTGTCCGCGATCTGGCGCTCGCTCAGCACCGCCCGCATCTGGCGCTCGTCCTCATCGCTCAGCAGCGACAGCCCGGCAAGCTCGGTCGCGAGCGCGTCGAGCATCCTGCGCTCGTCACGCTGCCGCTCATGCACGCCCATGGAGATGCGGCTGTAGACCTCGGTCCCCGTGATCTGCTCCAGGATGGGTGCACGCTCGTCGGCCGCGGCGCGCAGGAAGGTATCGAAGGCCCCCTGGGCGAGCAGCATGGAGCGGGTGAAGCGCTCGAAGTCCATCCCGGTGACGGTCTCGATCCGCCCGGCCACGCCGCGCACGCTGGCGTCGATGATCCGTCCGGAGTCGGCCTCGACGATCTCGTGCTTGGGCTGTTGCAGCTCGCCGTCCGGCTTGCGGCGGGCGCGGTGCTGGCCCCAGTGACAGCGGAAGCGCCCGGACTGGGTCTCGAAGGTCACCTCGGCGAAACACTCGCCGGTCTGACGCGACATGATTTCGTTCGCGCCCTTGCTGACCTTGCCGAGTCGCGAAGTGCTGGCGTAGAGCGCGAGACAGATGGCGTCGAGGATGGTCGTCTTGCCCGCGCCGGTCGGCCCGGTGATGGCGAAGATGCCGTCCGCGACGAAGGCCGGATGGGTCAGGTCGATGTCCCACTCGCCAGCCAGCGAGCTGAGATTCTTGAAACGGACTCGCAGGATGCGCATCGTCTGCCCCTCTATACCGCCCTGGGATCGGCGTCGGCCAGCACCTGGAGGATTTCCTGGTGGGCGCGCAGCAGGTCCGGGTGCTGGTCCTCCGGGACCGCGTGCGCCGCCAGACAGCGCGCGAAGACCTCCTCGACCTTGAGGTCCGCGAGGCCCTCGTCCGCCTGGACCTGGCCGAGCGCCCGCTCGACGATGCGCGTATTGCGCACCCGCAGGATCTCCAGCGCGGTCCCGGCGATGGCCTCATCCAGCCGCTCGCGCAGGTCGCCGATCAGTTCGTCGTCCTCGTAGACCACTTCCAGCCAAGCCTGGCTCTCGGCGGCGGCCAGTTCGCGGAGCCGAGCCGAGATCTTCTCCCAGGTGCCGCGAATCCGCTCCAGCCGCTGGAAGACCGGCACCTCGATCGGCGTCACCTCTGTCCCGCGCTCGGCCAGGTCGACCAGGCAGAGACTCTTCGCCTGGCCCGACTCGCCGAAGCCCATCGCCAGCGGCGAGCCGCTGTAGCGCATCACCTCCGAGCCCTTGATGCGCTGGGGCGCATGAAGGTGTCCGAGCGCCAGATAGCTCAGGGTCTCCGGAAAGATGTCCGCCGCGACGTGCGCCAGCGAGCCGACGTAGAGTTCACGCACCCCATCGCCCTCCACTGTCTGTCCCCCGGCGGTGAAGAGATGCCCCATGCCAACGATGGGCACCCAATGGTTGAGGGCGGCCCGCGCCTGCTCGGCCAGGGTCACGACCTGCGCGTAATGGTCGCGGATGCCGGCAATCAGCTTGCGCTCCTTATCGTCGAGCGATTCACCCGCCTCGGACAGGCGGATGTCGCGATCGCGCAGATAGGGCACCGCGCAGACGATCAGCTCCGGTGCCCCCGACCGGTCGCGCAGCACCAGCACCTCATCGGCGGGATCCTCGCTCGCGACGCCGATGACATGGACGTCCAGGACTCTCAGCAGGGTCTTGGGTGCATTCAGAAAGGACGGCGAGTCATGATTGCCGGCGATGATCACGACATGGCGGCAGGCCGAGCGCGCCACGCGACAGAGAAAGCCGTAGTACAGCTCCTGCGCCCGGTTGCTCGGGGTGCTGTTGTCGAACACATCGCCCGCGACCAGCAGGATCGCAATCCGCTCCCGCTCGATGGTCTCGACCAGCCAGTCCAGGAAGGCCGCGAACTCCGCGTCGCGCTTGCGGCCATGCAGCGAACGGCCGAGATGCCAGTCGGAGGTGTGGAGGAGCCGGATGCGGCGGTCTTGAGCCATGACGATATGGTCCTGCCGGGCTAACGATCATGGCGCGGTAGGCACCACCCCGGAAAATGAAAGATGCTGCGTGGGAGACAGCGCAGCGAGGTCGGTGACATGTTTAGCACGGCATGAAACTGACGCCGAGCTACAGTCTTATTCTAGCGTGACAACTCTCTCAAGAAAGCAAGAATTAGGCGCATTGTTCATATTACGGCAGCGTCACAAACCGCATAACAGGAAATCTTCTTATCCATTTATAATCAGCATTTTAGCAGCACGCTTATCATATAGGATTGAGCGCCACCCATATAGCGTACCAGGACGAGAGCCTGTATTGATGGGGCATCAGATTGTCCATGCATCTTCTGTTAGCGAGCAGTAGCGAACCGCTGAATTATTGTGATCGACTTCACACAACAGGACACCGCACACACCCCACGACCTCTGATGCCTTGACGCTGTGGGGATTTGGAAATAGTCTGCAGATGCCTCAATAAATAATCATGGAAAAAACGCAGGATGAAACAGTTTAATCATGTCTTTTCCTCTATGTTGCTGGCCGGCTCGTGCATGATCGGATGCGCTTTTAATGCGGAAGCATCGAACCACCTGGGGCTTTATTGCTGGAATTTGAATACTAACGATGGCTCCGGCACTCTAAAGCTGGCGGTCACTGACATGGGCGATCAGCATTTCACTGTCAACGGCGTAATTAGTTCCGAGGAAGACTCGGAAATTGTCTCGGTACCCGTATACGGAAGCGTGGAGATAGCCGGCGATGGGGTGATCGTTGCCATGAATTCTGCGAAGCTTGATGAAAAAAATCATAGTATGTCGACCGAGTCGTGGAGTATGAACCTGAATCTGCCTGGACTGGATGGCAAGTTCATGCTATTCGGTCAAGACTACTCCGGCGACCACTTTGAGCCCCTCAATTTCACCGAAGGGACCGTTATTCTCACTCAATGCCTATAGTCTGAATCGGTAAATGGAGATCGCCGTGGCTCGGCGCGGCGCAATGAATCGCAGCGATCTATACCTTTCAGGCGCAGTCGAAAAGAGGAAAATTTAATTTTCCGTTTCCGGTGAGCAATAAAGGGGCGGCTTGATAAGCCGCCGCGGTTTTTCAACCTGCGCCCATAAACACCGAGACCTGAGAATAGCGAACTGCCAACTTATTGGGATCCACTTCACAAGACATGGCACCGCACATGCCCCACGACCTCATTAGCCTTGATGCTGTGTGGTTCTGGAATGTACCTGCAAATGCATCAATACTCATGGAAAAATGCAGAATGAAACAGCTTAATCATGTCGTTTCCTCTATGTTGCTGGCCGGTTCATGCATGATCGGATGCGCTTTTAATGCGGAAGCATCAGAACTACTTGGGGGTTTATTGCTGGGATATGAATACTAACGGTGGCCCGGGCAGCTCTGAAGCTGGCGGTCACTGACATGGGCAGTGGGCATTTCACTGTCAACGGCGTATCTAGTCACGAGGAGGAGTCGGAAATTGTCTCGGAAGCCGTATACGGAAGTGCGGAGATAGCCGGCGATGGTGTGATCGTCGCGATGAATTCTGCGCGGCTTGATGAAAAAAATCATGGCATGTCGGCCATGTCATGGAGTATGAACCTGAATCTGCCTGGACTGGATGGCAATTTCATGTTATTCGGTCAAGACTACGACGGTGAACACTTTCAGCCCCTCAATTTCACCGAAGGAACCGTTACTCCCACTCAATGCCCATAGTCTGAATCGGTGAATGGAGATCGCCGTGGCTCGGCGCGGTGCAATGAGTCACAGCGATCTTTCCTTACCGCTTGCTCCATACGCCCAGAAGCAGCCCGCCGCGCCTAGCCTCACAAGGCCCGCTCATAAACCTCCCGCGAGCGCGCGATCCCCACATCCTGATGCTCGCCGAGCGCGGTCATGCCATGCGCCTGGAGCTTGTCGAGCAGGGCCGGGATGGCCTCGGCGCCGATGCCGTAACTGCCGAGCCGTGTGGGCACTTGCAGGGACTCGAAGAAGTCGCGGGTACGGACGATGGCGGCGTCGATGCGCGCCTCGGTGTCGCCCTCGCGCAGATTCCAGACCCGCTCGGCGTATTGCAGGAGCTTGTCGCGCTTGGCCTCGCGGCGGACCTGGAGCATGGCCGGGAGGATGATGGCGAGCGTCTGCGCATGATCCAGCCCGTGCAGCGCCGTGATTTCGTGACCAAGCATGTGGGTGGCCCAATCCTGCGGGACGCCCGCGCCGATCAGGCCGTTTAGCGCCAGGGTCGCGGTCCACATGAGATTGGCGCGCACCGCGTAGTTCTCGGGCTCGGCGAGCGCGCGCGGGCCTTCCTCAATGAGCGTCAGCAGCAGCCCCTCGGCGAAGCGGTCTTGGACCTTGGCGCCGACCGGGTAGGTGAGATATTGCTCGGTGATATGCACGAAGGCATCGACGACGCCGTTGGCCACCTGGCGGGGCGGCAGGCTGTAGGTCTTGGTCGGGTCCAGCACGGAGAAGCGCGGGAAGACCAGCGGGCTGACGAAGAAGAGCTTGTCCTGGGTCGCGGCGCGGGTGACGACCGAGCCGCTGTTCATCTCCGACCCCGTGGCCGGCAGGGTGAGGACGCTGCCGAAGGGGACGGCGTCGGTGACGGGGGCGTGCTTGGCCAGGATGTCCCAGGGCTCGCCCGCGAAGGGGATCGCGGCGGCGATGAACTTGGTGCCATCAATCACCGAGCCGCCGCCGACGGCCAGCAGGAAATCGACGCGCTCGCGGCGGGCCAGTTCGACCGCCCGCATCAGGGTTTCGTAGGTCGGATTCGGCTCGATGCCACCGAACTCGAAGAGGCAAACGTCCGGCAGCGCCTGCTTGACCTCGTCCAGCGTGCCGGTCTTGATCACGCTGCCGCCGCCATAGGTGATCAGCACCCTGGCGCCGGCCGGGATCTCCTGACCGAGATCGGCGATGCGTCCAGCGCCGAAGAGGATGCGGGTGGGATTGTGGAAGGTAAAATTCAGCATCGCGGCGGATCTCGGTTGGTGGACGTCGTGCGGTTGGACAAGCGGCTCGGCGATTGGCTCCGCGCCATTCAGGCAGCGTCTCCAAGGAAGGGATAGTCGGTGTAGCCGTGCTCGTCGCCGCCATAGAAGGTGTTCTGGTCGGGTTCGTTGAGCGGGGCGTCATGGCGCAGGCGCTCGACCAGATCGGGGTTGGCGATAAAGAGCTTGCCGAAGGCGATGAGATCGGCGGCGTCGGCGGCGCGGGTCGCCAGCGCCAGCTCGCGGGTGTAACCGTTATTGCCGATGTAGATGCCGGTAAAGCGCTGGCGCAGGGTGGAGAGCCGGAAGCTGTGTCCGGTCTCGCGCGGACCGCCGGTCACGCCCTCGACGACGTGCAGCAAGCCGAGGCCGCGCGCCGAGAGTTGCTCCACGACGTAGGTGAACAGTGGTTCCGGGTCGCTGTCGTCGATGTCGTTGGCCGGAGAGAGCGGCGAGAGACGCACGCCGACGCGGTCTTTCTCCCAAACGCCGAGCACCGCATCCGTGACCTCCAGCAACAGGCGGGCGCGATTTTCGATGCTGCCGCCATAGGCGTCGGTCCGCAGGTTGGTCTTATCGCGCAGGAACTGATCCAGCAGGTAACCATTGGCGCTATGGATCTCGACCCCATCGAAACCGGCCGCGCGGGCATGCTGCGCCGCGCGACGATAGTCGGCGACGATGCCCGGGAGCTCGTCGAGCGCGAGCGCGCGCGGTGTCTCGATATCCACCATGCCATTGCCGGTGAACACCTGACCAAGCGGCCGCACCGCCGAGGGGGCGACCGGCAGGGCGCCGTCCTCCTGCAAGTCGGGGTGCGAGATCCGACCGACGTGCCAGAGCTGGATGAAGATCCGGCCGCCCTCGGCATGCACGGCCTCGGTCACTCGCTTCCAGCCGGCGATCTGGGCATCGCTATAGATGCCCGGCGTCTGGATGTAGCCCTTGCCTTGCGGCGAGATCTGCGACGCCTCGCTGATGATGAGACCGGCGCTGGCGCGCTGGGCGTAGTAGGTCGCCATCAATGGCGTTGGCACGTCCCCAACGCCCGCCCGGCTGCGCGTCAACGGAGCCATGACGATGCGGTTGGGAAGCGTCAGGCTGCCGCAATGACAGGGTCGGAAGAGATCGCTTTCGTCGACGTTGTTCATGGACTCGCTTTCCTGGGCGAATGTCGCGCCCTTTTGGTTTAATCCGACTGTTTAGACTCGACCACGGCAGTGAGAAGACCGCCGGAAACCCGCGCATGAATCCGCTCGCCCGGCGCGATCTGTCGTGGATCGCGCACGATCTCACCCGTGGGTATCCTGGTCAGGATTGCATACCCCCGGCTCAGGGTTTGCAAGGGACTGCGAGCCTCCAGCCCGGCGATGGCACGCATCAGATGCTCGCGGCGGTGCGCCAGGAGCTCCGACTGCGAACGCGCCAAGCGTTGGGCCAGCCCCTCCAGCCGCGACCGGGCGCGCTCGATCCGCCGCTCCGGCGCGAGCATCGCCAGACGCTCGGCCAACGGGCGCAGCCGGCGTCCAGCCTGGTCGATGCGTCGCGCCATCAGCGTCCTCAGCCGAAGCTCCGCGCGATCCAGCCGCTGCGCCTGTTGTTGCAGCCGCGCCGCCGGATGCAGCAGGCGTAGTTGCCGGGTAGCCGAGGCCAGCCGTTGGCGCCTGGTCTCGATCTGCCGCTGCTCGGCCCCCATCAAACGGGCGGAGAGCGCAAGCAGGCGCTGGCGCAGATGCTCGGCCGACGGAGCGACCAGCTCGGCGGCGGCCGAGGGTGTGGCGGCGCGCCGATCGGCGACCAGGTCGGCGATGGTGATGTCGCTCTCGTGACCGACGCCGGCGACCACCGGGATCCCGGAGGCGCGGATGGCGCGCGCGAGCGCCTCGTCATTGAAGGCGTTCAGGTCTTCGAGCGAACCGCCGCCGCGCGCCAGGATAAGGACGTCGCACTCGGCGCGGGCATTGGCCAAGGCCAGCGCGGCGATCAGGGACGCGGGGGACGCCTCGCCCTGGACCTGGGCGGGATAGATGATGACGGGCAAGGCGCCGAAGCGTCGCTTGAGGACCGCGAGCAGATCCCGCACCGCGGCGCCCGAGGGCGACGTAATGAGTCCCACCTGGCGCGGAAAGACGGGAATAGGGCGCTTGGCCGCCTCATCGAAGAGCCCCTCGGCCGCGAGCTTGCGTTTGAGCTGCTCGAACGCCAACCGCAGCGCGCCCTCCCCGCCCGGCTCCAGGTGCTCAACGACGAGTTGGAAATCCCCCCTCGCCTCATAGAGGGTGACACGCGCGCGTGCCAGAACCTGTTGGCCGTTTTCCGGTCGAAACGCCAGCAATATCCGTTTGGCGCGAAACATGGCGCAACGGACCTGGGCCGTTTCGTCCTTGAGGGTGAAGTAAATGTGGCCGGAGGCCGGCTGCATCAGGTTGGAAACCTCGCCGCGAACCCAGAGCAAGGGGAAGCTACCGTCGAGGACCGCGCGCACCTCGCTGACCAGGCGCGAGACGCTGCGGATGTCGCGGGAGAAATCCAGCGCGAGGTTGAATGCGGTCGTGTTCATGGCGGGGAGCGAAAGACCTGATAGCACGGGTTCGATCGGATGGCAGCCCAAAAAGCATGCTGCGTCGCCGCAATCCGACGAGTTTACCGCAAGGCTCGGTCATTCTATACTTTAAGGTTACTTAACGCGCCATGGGTTAGGGCGGGGATGCCCCCGACACCTTCGGAGCGAGGTCGTTGGGGTTCTTCCATTCGCCCCAACCCACGGCCCTTTCTCGTTGTTTGGAACCGATCCGCGGAGCCAATTCCCATGCGTCTGATCCAGGAAGCACTCACTTTCGACGATGTCCTCCTTGTCCCCGCCCACTCAAGGGTGCTTCCGAACGAGGTCGACCTCCACACCAAGCTGACTCGCGAGATTGATCTGCGAATCCCCCTGGTCTCGGCGGCCATGGATACCGTCACCGAGTCCCGACTGGCGATCGCCATGGCCCTGGAGGGCGGCATCGGCATCATCCATAAGAATATGAGTGCCGAGCGCCAGGCCCGCGAGGTTCTGGCGGTCAAGAAATACGAGAGCGGCATCATCCGTAATCCGATCACGGTTGCGCCTGACATCAGCATCGGCGAAGTCGTGGCGCTGACCCACGCCAATAACATTTCCGGTGTGCCGGTGACGGAGAACGGCAAGCTCGTCGGCATCGTCACCGGGCGCGATCTGCGTTTCGAGACCCGCATGAGCGCGCCGGTGTCGGCGATCATGACCCCGCAGGAGCGCCTGGTGACGGTGCGCGAGGGCGCCAGCCGCGAGGACGTGGTGAGTCTGCTGCACAAGCACCGCATCGAGAAGGTGCTGGTGGTCAACGACCGCTTCGAGCTGCGCGGACTCATCACCGTCAAGGACATCCAGAAGGCCAAGGACTTCCCCAAGGCGTCACGCGACCCCCACGAGCGGCTGCGCTGTGGGGCTGCGGTGAGTGTCGGCAAGGGGACCGAGGAGCGCATCGCCGCGCTAGCCGAGGCCGGCGTCGATGTCATCGTCGTCGACACCGCCCATGGTCACTCGCAGGGCGTGCTGGATCGCGTGCGCTGGGTGAAGACGCACTATCCTGATTTGCAGGTCATCGGCGGCAATATCGCCACGGCGGACGCCGCGCGGGCGCTGCGGGATGCCGGCGCGGATGCGGTGAAGGTCGGAATCGGCCCGGGGTCGATCTGCACGACGCGCATCGTCGCGGGTGTCGGCGTTCCCCAGATCACGGCGGTGGCCAACGTCACCGAGGCACTCGAAGGGAGTGGAGTCCCGGTGATCGCCGACGGCGGGCTGCGCTACTCGGGCGACGTCGCCAAGGTCATCGCCGCTGGCGCCCACAGCGTCATGATCGGCGGCATGTTCGCCGGCACCGACGAGGCGCCGGGCGAGGTCGAGATCTATCAGGGGCGCTCCTACAAGTCCTATCGCGGCATGGGCTCGCTGGGCGCCATGGGCGCCAACGAAGGATCCAGCGACCGCTACTTCCAGGAGGACACCGCGAAGGAGAAGCTGGTGCCCGAGGGCATCGAGGGCCGCGTTCCCTACAAGGGCAGCCTGATCAACGTCATCCATCAACTGGTCGGCGGTTTGGGCTCCAGCATGGGCTACACTGGCTGCGCGACGATCGAGGAGATGCGCACCAAGCCCCAGTTCGTGCGCGTCAGCACCGCCGGCATGCGCGAGTCCCATGTGCATGACGTGCAGATCACCAAGGAAGCGCCGAATTATCGGATCGACAATTGATGCCCTGACCCTTCGCGTACACCCGAGAACGGGAGGCCGCCCATGTACACCCAAGCGCAGTACCGAGAGCGCAATGACAGCCCGACCGAGGATCACATCGTCTGTCTGCACGATGTGAGCTGGGACGACTACGAGCGGCTGCTGGAAATGCGCGGCGATCACTCCGCCCCGCGCATCTCCTATCTGGAGGGAGAGGTCGAGCTCATGAGCCCATCACGGACGCACGAGGCGATCAAATCCGTGATCGGCCGCCTGGTCGAGACCTACTGCCTGGAGCGCGAGATCCCTTTTTCGACCCTCGGCTCCTGGACGCTGAAATCCGCCGACCGCACCCGCGGGGCGGAGCCGGACGAGTGCTACATCTTCGGCGACCCGGCGGTCGAGCGCCCGCACCTGGCCATCGAGGTCGTCTGGACCTCGGGCCGCATCGACACGCTCGACATCTACCGCACGCTCGGCGTCGCCGAGGTCTGGTACTGGCGCAAGGGCGAGATCCAGCCCTACGCCCTGCGTGGCGAGCGCTATGTCCCGATCCCGGCGAGCGAGGTGCTGCCGGATCTGGACCTGGCTCTACTGACGAGCTTCCTCGACCGCCCATCGACCTACGAGGCGATCCGCGCCTATCGCGACGCCCTGCGGAGCTAACTCCGGGGCGCCGCTCCTGCTGCCGCACCCACGACTGACAACTGCCCACTGACAACTGTCCACTTCTCCCCCATGCCCAACATCCACGCCGACCGCATCCTCATCCTCGACTTCGGGTCCCAGTACACCCAGCTCATCGCCCGCCGGGTGCGCGAGGCGGGGGTCTACTGCGAGCTGCACCCCTACGACATGGACGCGGACGCCATCCGCGCCTTCGGCCCCAGCGGCGTCATCCTCTCCGGCGGACCCCAGTCCGTGCATGAGGCCGAGACCCCGCGCGCCGACCCGCTGGTCTTCGACCTCGGCGTGCCGGTGCTTGGCATCTGCTACGGCCTCCAGACCATGGCCGCCCAGCTCGGCGGCGCCGTCGTCCCCTCGACCCATCGCGAATACGGCTATGCCCAGGTGCGGGCGCGCGGACATTCGCAGCTGCTGCGCGACATCGAGGACCACGCCAGCCCCGAGGGCTACGGCCTGCTGGACGTCTGGATGAGCCACGGCGACCGCGTCGAGACGCCTGCCGCCGGGCTTCCAGGTCATCGCCGAGACCGACAGCGCCCCGCTCGCCGGCATCGCCGACGAGGCGCGCCGCTTCTACGGCGTGCAGTTCCACCCCGAGGTCACCCACACCCGCCAGGGCCAGCGCATCATCGAGCGCTTCGTCCACGACATCTGCGGCTGCGGACGGCTCTGGACGCCAGACAACATCATCGAGGACAGCATCGCCCGCGTCCGCGCCCAGGTCGGCACCGACAAGGTGCTGCTCGGACTCTCCGGCGGCGTCGACTCCAGCGTGGTCGCCGCCCTGCTCCACCGCGCCATCGGCGAGCAGCTCACCTGCGTCTTCGTCGACAACGGCCTGCTGCGGCTCGGCGAGGGCGATCAGGTCATGAGCACCTTCGCCCGTCACATGGGCGTGAAGGTGATCCGGGTCGACGCCGAGGACCGCTTCCTCGACCGACTCGCAGGGCGTCAGCGACCCCGAGCAGAAGCGCAAGATCATCGGCAACACCTTCATCGAGGTCTTCGACGACGAGGCGGGCCGGATCGAGGACGTCAAGTGGCTGGCGCCAGGGCACCATCTACCCGGACGTCATCGAGTCCGCCGGCGCCAAGACCGGCAAGGCCAAGGTCATCAAGTCACACCACAACGTCGGCGGCCTGCCGGATGACATGAACCTCGGGCTGGTCGAGCCGCTGCGCGAGCTGTTCAAGGACGAAGTGCGCCGCATCGGCGTCGAGCTGGGCCTGCCCTCCGAGATGGTCTACCGCCACCCCTTCCCCGGCCCCGGCCTCGGCGTGCGCATCCTCGGCGAGGTACGCCGGGACTATGCCGAGACCCTGCGCCAGGCCGACCACATCTTCATCGAAGAGCTGCGCCGCGCGGATCTCTACGACCAGGTCTCGCAAGCCTTCGCCGTCTTCCTGCCGGTGCGCTCGGTCGGCGTGGTCGGCGACAACCGCCTCTACGCCCACGTCATCGCCCTGCGCGCGGTCGAGACCATCGACTTCATGACCGCCCGCTGGGCGCACCTGCCCTACGACTTCCTGGATCTGGTCTGCCGGCGCATCGCCAACGAGGTCGAGCGGCGTCTCCCGCGTGGTCTACGACATCACCGGCAAGCCGCCGGGCACCATCGAGTGGGAGTCCAGCCGCCTGAACCGCCTCTACGTCGAACTCCTGAAGGACAACCCCGAATGGGGCAAGGCCGAGCGCCGCCACGACATGAACCACTTCATGGCGCGGCTGATCTTCTGCTTCTTCGCCGAGGACACCGACATCTTCGTCGGCAAGGGCCGCTTCACCGACACCGTCGCGCAGATGAGCGCGAGGGACTCGTCCAACACGCACGAGGTGATCGGCACGCTGTTCCGCGCCATGAACACCGAAGCGCGAGGAGCGCGCCGCCGCCAAGCATTCCCCGCTGGGCCGACGACTTCCCCTACGTCAACGGCGGTCTGTTCTCCGGCAGCATCGACGTGCCGCGCTTCAGCAAGATCGCCCGGTCCTACCTGCTGCACGTCGGCGGTCTCGACTGGACCAAGATCAACCCGGACATCTTCGGCTCGATGATCCAGGCCGTCGCCGAGGACGAGGAGCGCGGCGAGCTGGGGATGCACTACACCAGCGTCCCCAACATCCTCAAGGTGCTGAACCCGCTGTTCCTCGACGACCTGCGCGCGAAGCTGGAGGAGGCGGGCGACAACCCGCGCACGCTTGCTGAACCTGCGCAAGCGCATCGCGAAGATCAGGGTCTTCGACCCGGCCTGCGGCTCCGGCAACTTCCTGGTCATCGCCTACAAGGAAATGCGCGCGATCGAGGCGGAGATCAACAAGCGGCGCGGCGAGCCGGACCGCGCGATCGGAGATCCCGCTCACGAACTTTCGCGGGATCGAGCTGCGCGACTTCCCGGCGGAGATCGCGCGCCTCGCGCTGGTCATCGCCGAGTACCAGTGCGACGTGCTGTATCGCGGGCAGAAGCTGGCGCTTGGCCGAGTTCCTGCCGCTGCGCAACGAGAACTGGATCACCTGCGGCAACGCGCTGCGGCTCGACTGGCTGAGCATCTGCCCGCCGACCGGGACGGGCGTGAAGGTGCAGGCCGACGACCTGTTCGGCTACGCCGCTCGATCAAGCGGAGATCGACTTCGAGAACGAAGGGGCCGGGGGCGGACGCACAGGGCTGAAGGCGCATGAGACCCGACAGCATCGTCACACGGTCTGCGCAGCGTGCGGTCAAAGCTGCGCAAACGCCTCCAGCGTCGCCTACGCCGGCTTCCAGTCGATCGATCTGGTGTGGGGCGATCTCGCGCCGCCGGCCTGCGGTTGCAGGTGACCGAACATCGCTATCATGAGACGCCTGCGCTTGCGGTCACGTCACGCGCGCGCGTCCCGGCGAAGGTGCGTCGCGGATCCCACACTGGCGCCGGTGGCGTTGAGCGAATAGCGCCTGGTCGGGCCGGGGCTGGCCACCCTGATCGTGGCCTTGCATGTGCGCTTTCGCCTGACGCGGCGGCATGCAGTTGCTGACAGGTGGTGGCTGAGGAGGCAGATGAAAGCGCGAGCAGGAGGCGACCTAGAAGCAAAAGACGCGGCGTCGTGCGACGACAAGTGCATGTAACGAGACGCGGGCGCAAGGCGCAGGCGCTGCTGGTGTCGCAGCGCATCAGTGGGCAGTGGGGACTCTAGACGCTGCTGCCGGGGTCGGCGGCTGGCTGATGAGCGACGCTGGCAGCGTAAGCATCTGACACGTGCGGTTGGCGCATCTGACGCCAGGGCAGGGGTGACACAGTTCGATCGCGAGCACAAGCACAAGACAGGTGAAAATTTGACGCGCTGCGCGATGACATAGGGGGCGAAGAGGCGACGATTGCGACTACGGAATGGATTGGTGCGCTGCGCGGACGGCAGCAAGAGCCGGCGGTGGAGTATGAACGACCGGGACGCATCTGCAGCTGGAGCACCCGAGTGGCCGCTCAACAAGCTGCACAACCAGGGGCGTCAAGCAGGCGATCATCGTCGTGCCGGAGAAATCCATCGGCGCCAGCTTCAACGACGAGCCGCTGAGCAAGTTACGGCTTCTGGGCCGACTGGCACGTCGAGCCGAAGTGGAACCTGTGCAACGCGCCCGGCAACGACAACGGCGGCAAGGTCAAGTCGGTCGGCGCGTTCCTCGAAAGCGACGACAAGGTGCTGGTCTGCACGCACGCGACGTTCCGCTTCGCGGTGGATGCGCTTCGGCGTCGAGGCGTTCGACGACCGGCTGATCGCGGTCGACGAGTTCCACCACGTTTCGGCCAACCCCGACAACAAGCTGGCGAGCACCTGGGCCAGTTCATCGCGCGCGACAAGGCGCACATCGTCGCGATGACCGGCTCCTACTTCCGGGGCGATGCCGAGGCCGTGCTGGCCCCGCAGGACGAGGCGAAGTTCGATACCGTCACCTACACCTACTACGAACAGCTCAACGGCTACGAGTACCTCAAGCAGCTCGACATCGGCTACTTCTTCTACACCGGCTCCTACGTCGACGACATCCTCAACGTGCTCGACCCCGCCGAGAAGACGATCATCCACATCCCCAACGTCAATTCGCGCGAAAGCACGAAGGACAAGATCACGGGAGGTGGAGCACATCATCGAGGCGCTGGGCGAGTGGCAAGGCATCGACGCCGCAACGGGCTTCCAGCTCGTCAAGACGTCCCGACGGCCGCGTGCTGCGCATCGCTGATCTCGTCGATGACGACGCCGCGAAGCGCGACCGCGTATCCGCCGCGCTGAAAGACCCGGCGCAGAAGAACAACCGCGACCATGTGGACATCATCATCGCGCTGGGCATGGCGAAGGAAGGCTTCGACTGGATTTGGTGCGAGCACGCGCTGACGGTCGGCTACCGCGTCGAGCCTGACCGAGATCGTGCAGATCATCGGGCGCGCGACCCGCGACGCGCCGGCAAGACTCGCGCGCGCTTCACCAACCTGATCGCCGAGCCGGACGCGGCCGAGGAAGCCGTGACCGAGGCCGTCAACGACACGCTGAAGGCCATCGCGGCGAGCCTGCTGATGGAGCAGGTTCTCGCCCCGCGCTTCGAGTTCAAGCCGAAGAATCCCGAACAGCGGCCCGACGCCGGGTTTCGACTACGGCGAAGGCGGCTACGATCCCGAACAAGTGCAATGTCGGCTTCAACGAGCAGACGGGCCAGTTCCAGATCGAGATCAAGGGCCTGGCCGAGCCCAAGAGCAAGGAAGCGGCGCGAATCTGTCAGGAAGACCTGAACGAAGTGATCGCGGCCTTCGTGCAGGACAAGACCACCATCGAGCGCGGCCTGTTCGACGAGGAACTGGTGCCCGAGGAGCTGACGCAGGTTCGCATGGGCAAGATCATCAAGGACAAGTATCCCGAGCTTGACGCCGAGGATCAGGAGGCCGTGCGCCAGCACGCCGTCGCCGCCCTCAACCTGACGCAGCAGGCCAAGCGGCTTGCATCGAGCCGACGGCGGCGAATGCGAGGGCGACGGGACGCGCCAACACCGCCCTGATCGACGGCGTGCGCCAGTTTCGCGATGGACGTGCGCGAGCTGGACATCGACCTGATCGACCGCATCAACCCGTTCGGCGAAGCCTACGCCATCCTCGCCAAGACCATGAGCGAGGACAGCCTGAAGCAGGTCGCGGCGGCGATCTGCGGCCAAGCGCACGAGCCTGACGCCGGACGAGGCGAAGGAGCTGGCCGTGCGCGCCGTCCAGTTCAAGAAGGAGCGCGGACGTGCTGCCGGCGCTCGACTCGCCAGGATGCGTGGGAGCGGCGCATGGCCGAAGGCGCTGCCGCCTTCATGCGCTTCAAGGCGGAGGGTCGCTATGAGTGACCCCGACCTCGACGAACTCGCCGCCGAGCTTGCCGACTTCGCGCCAGCCGGAGAAGAAGGGCGGACGCTCGCCGCGCGAGGAGCGCGTCATCGCGGGCTTCGAGGAAATCCAGCGCTTCACCGAGAAGCACGGGCGTGCGCCGCAGCACGGCGAAGACCGCGACATCTTCGAGCGGCTTTACGCCGTGCGGCTCGACCGCCTGCGCGCGCTCCCGGACTGCCGCGCCCTGCTTGAGCCGCTGGACCATCAGGGCTTGCTTGCCGCTGCACCGAGCCGCTGCCGCTTCGGCGGAGGAATCCATCGACATCGACGACCTGGCCGCCGAGCTGGCGGGCGTAGCCGAGCGCAGACGACATCAGGGTGCTGCGCCATGTCCGCACCAGCGCCGACAAGCGCGCCGCCGAGGAGATCGCGGATCGCAAGCCGTGCGACGGACTTCGAGGCGTTCAAGCCACTGTTCGAGCGCGTGGCGACGGAAGTCAAGACCGGCTTGCGCCAGTCCCAGCCCATCGCAGGCAGGCCGCCGCGCGATTGAGGCCGGGGACTTTTTCGTTCTCGACGGCATCACGCTCTACGTCGCCGAGGTCGGCGAGCCGCTGAAAACCACCGCCGGGGAAGTGGACCGCCGCCTGCGCCTCATCTTCGCCAACGGCACCGAGAGCAATCTGCTGCTGCGCTCGCTCCAGCGCGCGTTCTACGACGACCCCGCCGCGCGGCGGCTGGCCTCGCCCGAGAGCGGGCAACTCTCCTTCGGCGGCGAATTTGATGCCGACGATGTCGAAAGCGGCACGATCTACGTCCTGCGCTCCCTGTCCGATCATCCCTATGTCGCGCAGCACCGCGACATCATCCACAAGATGGGCGTGACCGGCGGCAGGGTGGAGACGCGCATCGCCAACGCCGAGAACGAAGCGACCTACCTGCTGGCGAAGGTCGAAGTGGTGGCGACCTACAAGCTCGCGGGCATCAACCGCACCCGGATGGAAAACCTGTTCCACAGGCTGTTCGCGCCCGCGCGGTTGAACATCACCATCAACGACCGCTTCGGCCACCCCGTGCAGCCCGAGGAGTGGTTTCTCGTTCCGCTGTTCGTCATCGACGAGGCCGTCGCGCGCATCAAGGATGGCAGCATCACCGGCTACGTCTACGATCCCGATGCCGCGAAGCTGGTGAAAGCGCAGGACAGTCCAAGATACATGAGTGCCGCTGACATGACGGACGAGCACCCGAGGATGCGCGCTGGATGCGGCATGCGCTCGATCTGGCGCGCCGCGCCGCCGATGCGGGCGAGGTTCCGGTCGGCGCCGTGCTGGTGCGCGATGGGGAGATCATCGGCGAGGGCTGGAACCGCCCGATCGGCGCCTCCGACGCCAGCGCCCATGCCGAGATCCAGGCCCTGCGCGATGCCGGTCAGCGGGTCGGCAACTATCGCCTGCCCGGCTCCATTCTCTACGTGACCCTGGAGCCCTGCGTCATGTGCGCCGGGGCCATCATCCACGCCCGCGTCGCCGCAGTGATTTATGGCGCAATCGATCCCAAGGCCGGCGCCTGCGGCAGCGTCTTCGACTTGCTGCCCTCGGATGGGCGATTCAATCACCGGACCGACTGTCGCGGCGGAGTGCTGGGCGATGACTGCGGTGAGGTCTTGCGGGCCTTTTTCCGCGCCCGGCGATAGCGACATTTCGTTCAGTCGTCGGCCTCAGACCCGGTGGAAATCCACGACCAGGGTGGTGACGTTGTCGCGTCCGCCCGCCTCGCACGCCGCTTGGACGAGCGCCTGGGCGGCCTCGGCTGGCCGTTCGGACGCAGCCAGGATTCTGGCGATGCGTTCGGGCGGGATCTCCTTGTCCAGCCCGTCGCTGCACAGCAGATAGCGGTCGCCGTCCCTTAAGGCATCGACCCGGCGGTCGACTTCAAGGTCGATGTCGCCCCCGACGGCCCGTAGCAGAACATTGGACAAGGGATGTCCGGAGGCCAGCTCGGGACTAAGCATCCCCTGCTCGACCATCTCCCTGACCTGGGTGTGGTCGAGCGTAAGCTGCGCCAGCTCGCCGCCTCGCAGCCGATAGGCACGGCTGTCGCCAGCCCAGAGGATGGCGCAGTGATCCCCGACGGCGACCATCGCGACGACCGTGCTGCCGATGATGTCGCCATGCAGCAGGGCCGCCTCCTCGACCAGGCGATGATTGACGTCCGCGAGAATCTCGCTGGCCCGCTCGACCCCGCGGCCCAGGAGGCTTGGCCGCGCCATCAGGCCGAGCTGCTCCACGATCAGACGACTCGCCAGCCCGCCCGAGCGATGTCCGCCCATGCCGTCGGCGACGGCCCAGAGTCCCAGATCAGGGCGGTCGAGAAAGGCGTCCTGGTTGACCTGGCGGACACGCCCCTGGTCGGTCGCGCCAGCCGAGGTCCAACGGAAGGGTGAAGGATCCACCGTCATTTGGGTCCGCCCATGTTCGGCATCTCAGACCTCGCTCCCGGCCGGAAACTCCCACCAGCCATTGCGGTTCCAGTTGCCATCGAGCAGGGCGCTGAAACCGTCCGCCGGCGGCAGACCCTGACAGGTGAGCAATGACGGCGCCACCCGCTGGGAACCGTTCGACCACCAGAGGCTATAGGCGCAATACATCTGCTCCAGCGCCCGCGCCAGCAGGATCTGGCTGGCGCGCCGCAGCTCGGCGGGGGATTGGATCTGAAGACGCCAGGCATTGGGTCGCAGCGTCACGCCCGGCGACAGGCGCGCCTCGGTCTCGCGGGTCGCGCCGCCCGGCATCCCCAGCGCGATCGCCTGGGCATCGAAGCTCTCGACGGTCCAGGTATCCTCCAGCCCGGACAGGGCCAGAACCTCGGCGCGCTCGAACCAGTCGGTCGTGTTCATAAGCCCGACGAGGTCGGTGCCGGGGGCCAGGGGCGCGGCCAGGGTGAGCGGAAAATAGCGCCCGACCCGATCGACGCTCGGCATCAGAACCCCTGCCCAAGCGCCCTGCCCGGCCACCCCCGGAGACAGGATGAAGCGCCACAAAGGGCTCGTCAGATAGATGTCGAGCCAGGCGTCGCCGAGCTGCCCCTGGCTGCTGGCCAGGGATTCGCGCAGCCATAGATCCCAAGGCTGGATGAACTCGGCCGGCAACCGCCGCGTCACGAAATCGCCGAGCCCCGGCAGCTTGCCGTAGAAGCCTGGGGGCATGAGATCCTTGCCGCTCACAGTCGCCCCGGACACTTGAAGGTGCGCAAGGCGTCGAGCTCGAAGGGATTGCGCACACTGATCGCGCGCAGCTCGAAACGCGCTGAGAGTCCAGCCAGCGAGAAGGTCAGCAGATATTTCTCCGGTTGGCTGGTCGCGCTGAGCGAGGCGTGGTCCAGGACGCGGAACCAGGCCCAGGGGCCTTCCTCGGTCGTGCTGGGGCCGGCCCCGGTCGCGTCGGTGAAGGCCAGGCGCACCCGCTCGGTGTTGTCCGGCGCGGGCCACTTCAGCCGTTGCGAGCGCGGCGGACCCTGACGGTAATCGAGGATCTGGCCGCCCAGGTCCAGGATGAACTGAGTCACGCGGGGATCCATGCTCAAGGGTTTGATCTCAAACTCGACATCCGGCGTCTTGCCGCCGCTCATGAAAAATGCCTCGCGAATGACGGCCGCGCGCTGGAACTGGGCCAGCACCTCGTCGGGAATGCCGACGTGATTGTCAAGCCAGCGCCAGGTCGAGCGGGCGGTGTCGACGATCGGGGTCAGGTTCTGTTTGAAGAAGCTGTCGATCAGCCCGCCGGGGCCAAAGAGACGGCCGAAGTCGTATAGCGTGGTCTCCCGGTCGCTGCCCCGCGAGAACGGATAGCGGTC
This sequence comes from uncultured Gammaproteobacteria bacterium, assembly GCA_963818415.1. Taxonomy (GTDB): domain Bacteria; phylum Pseudomonadota; class Gammaproteobacteria; order Chromatiales; family Chromatiaceae; genus CAWFSC01. The sequence continues at coordinate 87,516 of CAWFSC010000008.1, forward strand.
GTTGATCGCCTCGCGGCAGAAGGGCAGCACCTCCGCCGTCCAGATGTTGTTGAGCTGGGCGCGCACCCCGCCAGCGGAGAGATTGGCGCTGTCCTGTGCGAGAGTTCCGACCCAGCCGTTGAGCGGCGCCGGGAGGTGGCTCGCGAGTGTCTTGGCCTCCTGGATCTCGGCGGTCTCGCCGGCCACCAGTTGACCGCGCCCGGAGCTAACGGCGGCGGCGACAGACGCCAGGTGGAGCTGGAGTTTGCCGAGACTGGTCAGGATGCCGTCGATCGGCGCCTGTCCCTGAGCATTCGCGCGCACCAGGGTATGCAGCCAGGCGAAGCGGCGCGTGACATAGGCTTCGGGGGCCTCGGCCGTGGCGGTCGTCGGCGCGTCCTCGCCGAAATAGCGTTCGACACGCTCGCGAAAGCCCTCCGGTCCGCCCTCCTTGCCCCGGGCGGGCGGAGTCTCGGACGTCGGCTTGCGGTCCAGCTCCGTCTGCAGGGCGGCCGCGATCAGCAGCCGTCGCAGCGGCGAATCCGTCGGATCGGAGAGGATGCGCGCCACCTCGGAGGCGTGCTGAAGATCGCGCACGGCGACCAGATCCAGATCCTCCAGCAGCTCGCTCCAGGCGGCGACATAGTCGCGCAGATAGCGGTCGCGGACCTCCTCGAACAGACGCCTGGCCGCCTCGGAGCCGGGCTTCAGGCGGGCGTCCGGCCCCAGGATCCAACTATCCTCGGCGGCGGCAGCGATCAGCCGATTGCTCTGGCGCGCGAAACCGCGGTGATAGCCGTCATAGGTAAAGAGCGCCGGAACGCCCTGGTTGAGCGGTCGGCCGCTGCGCCGAACGAAGACCGTCTTGGCGAAATCGCCGCCCGCGTCGCTGATGGTGAAGTCGGGGATCTCCTCGCCCACGCCCTCGCGCTTGAGCCGGCCGTAGACGCGCTCGGCGAGCGGCGCGCGGTTGAGGATGCCCCGCGCCTCGCCGATCAGGGCGCCGTCCAGTTCGATCGGCAGGGGCGTCGGACGCCGGTCCAGCAGGGCCGCGAGATGATCGCGCAGGGACTCCTGCTGCTCGCTCGTGGTCTCGCGCGGCAGGCTGCGCTGCCAATCGCGCCCCACCCAGAGCTGCACCGCCTGGGCGTCATAGTGCTCGTCGCTGCCGAGCATCAGATAGACGCGCAGCGCATCGTAGAGATAGTCCGGATCGCCGCCGGATTGGCGGATCTGCTCCTCCAGACGCAGGATGATGCGCGGCAGCAGGGCCTTGTTGAGGATCCGCTGATAGGCACGCTCGGCCTGCGAGCCCAGCTTCTCGCCCTGGTAGAGCCCGAGCCCCATGGTCAGGGGAACCGGATCCTTGCGCTCGGCGTAGCCGCGCGGGATCGCGCGCGCGGCATCCAGCAGGGGCAGCACCCCGAGCGGGTTGCGCTCCTCGGGCGCCAGCGCGTCGATCCGGGCCTCGATCTCGACCACGCGCTGATCCACCGTGTCGATATAGAGGTGGTTGCGCGAGAAGCTGGTCGCCCAGGCCGCCGCCGCGACCAGCACGATAGCGGCCACGCCCGCGTAGGCCCCGCGCCGCAGCCAGAGCCGTCGGCGCTCCATCCGCGGATTCAGCCCCGCGAGCCCGGCCTCCTCGAAGATCACCTCGCGCAGCAGTCGGGTGAGAAAGAAGCTCTTGCCGGTCCCGCTGAAGGGCAGCATGCCCTGACGGCCGAGCCCGAAACTGGTCGCGTGGGCGCTCAGGATGCGATCGATCGGGGTGCCGGTCTGGGTTCCGCTGGTGAAATAGACCCCGCGCACCAGCGGCCGGATCTCGAAGCGCGAGGGGGCGAAGGTGTCGCTCAGGAAGCGCTCAAGACCCTCGCCGAGCGCGCCGAACTGGCGCGGGAAGCTGAACACCAGCGCCCGTTTGCGCGGCTCGCGCTCCTGCTCCATGCGGGCGAGAAGGCGCTGCTCGATCCGCGTGGCGAGGGCTTGCAGCTCGCTCGGGACGGCCGCGATGGGCGTCGGCGCGCCCTCGCTCTGATCGAGCGGGAAGGTCGTTCCCCAGACCTGCTCGCGCCCCTCCTTGCCCAGATCGGCGAAGAACTCGTTGAAGCCGGCCACCAGGTCCGCCTTCATAAAGAGCACATAGACGGGCACCGCGATGCCAAAGGTCTGGCACAGCTCCTGGACCCGCTGGCGGATCGCCTTGGCGTGCGCTCCCCGTTCCTCCGGGGTCTGCTGGATCAGGTCGGACAGGCTGACGGCCACCAATACCCCATTGATGGGGCGGCGCGGCCGGTGCTTCTTGAGCAGTTCCAGAAAATTCCGCCAGGCCGCCTTGTCGACCTGTTCATAGCTGTCCTGGGTCGTATAGCGCCCGGCGGTGTCGATCAGCACCGCCTCGTCGGTGAACCACCAGTCGCAGTTGCGGGTGCCGCCGATGCCGTGGATGGCGTCCCGACCCAGTTGCTCGGCGAGCGGGAAGCGCAGCCCCGAGTTGATGAGCGCGGTCGTCTTGCCGCAGCCGGGCGGGCCGATGATGAGATACCAGGGCAGTTGATAGACCCAGCGCCCGCCGAGCTTGTGCTTGCCCTCGGACTGCTTGAGGGTGGCGAGCGCCTGGTCGAAGCGCTCGCGCAGAACCTGCAACTCCTCCTCCGAGGCCATCCTGGCCGGGTCGGGCTCCGGTTCGGGGCCGGCGGCGAGCTGCTCCATCAGCTTGCGATTACGGATGCGCGCGCGCACCGCCGAGCTGATCTGGGAGAGGCCCCAAACCCCGAACAGGATCCCGATCAGCATCCAGCGGCGGGAAGGCGAGGCCAGTGGCTCGGCCCCGCCGATAGGCGATCAGCGGCCCCAGGTACCAGATCAGGAGCGCCAGCGCGATCAGCCCCAGCAGGGCCAGAAAACGGCGCGAGATGAAGAACTTCAACAGGGATTTCATTGGCCGAGCCTCGCGATCGACGACGCCCCGCCGCCCACGCGCCGCGCGGGCGTCATCAGCATGACCTCAACCCGCCGATTGCGCGCATCCTTGGGATTACCCGAGACCCGAGGCTCCGTGTCCGCGCGGCCCTCCGCCGTGAAGCGGGAGGGCGTGCCGGCGACCTGGATCAGCAGCTCGCGGACCTGGACCGCCCGCTCCTGCGAGAGGTGCCAGTTGGACGGGAAGCGCAGGGTCTTGATCGGAACGCTGTCAGTGTGTCCGGTCACCAGCACCGCGCCCGGCAGTTGCGCCAGCGCCTCGGCGATCCGTTTCAGTGGCGGCAGGTAAGCCGGTCGGACGCTGGCGCTACCGGAGGGGAAGAGATCGTCGCCCTGAATAATGACCACCTGGCCCTGGGGCCGGTCGACGACTTCCATCTGCCCGGCCGCGATCTCCTTTGCGAGCAGGATGCGTAGCGTGAGGGGTGGCGTCCCCGAAGGCTCGTCCCTCGGGGCGTCGACCGCGATGGCCGTGCGCGGTCGGTCGGTCAGCGTCGGTAGCCCCTTGTCCAGGTTCCCCAGCGAGAGATAGACCGGGTCGGACGCGCGATTCAGGGCGAAGGTGAAATAGGCGAAAAGCGCGAGCAAAAGCGCGGCGGCGATGGAGGCGAAGACCCAGAGCGGCAACTGGTGGATGAGCGGATCGCGTCGCTGACTGATACCGCGCCAGCGAGGCGACAGTTCGGGTTCGGGCTCGCCGCGCTGAGCGCGGATGGTCTGGAAGAGCTGCTCGCGCACGCGATCGAGCTGCGCGCCCCCCCCTTCCCGGACCCGGTAGCGCCCCTCGAAGCCCAGCGCCAGGCAGAGGTACATAAGCTCCAGCAGGTGCAGGTTGCCGGAGGGATAGGCCAGCAAGCGATCGAGCGCGGTGAAGAATTTTTCCCCGCCCCATGCCTCGTTGTGGAAGCTGATCAGCAGGCCCCGGTTGCTCCAGACGCTCTGACTCCCCCAGGGGGTATCCAGCACCGACTCGTCGATCAGCGAGCAGAGGACATAGCGGGCCGGCAGCACCACGGCGTCCACCAGACCCTTGGCCCGCGCGCAGGTCTCGAATTCACGCATCTGACGGGTCAGCCCCTCACGCAGACCATCCGGATCCGGATGGCTGGGGGTTCCGCGCAACTGCGCCGCGATCGTCAGCAGCCCGGTGGCGCAGGAGACCAGTATGTTGTCTGTATGCACCGGCAGGTCGCCGATCTGAAAGCTCGGCGGACCGCTGGAAGCGACCGGAGGCGGTGCCGCTCCGACCGGAGCACGGCGTCCACCGGGGATCGGGCGGATCACGGTCGCGCCGGGGTCGGCGGGGATCGCAAAGGGGTCGTCTTCGCTCACGGTCTATTCTCGTATCGCCCACAATTCCAGCTTCAGCTCGGGAAAGTCCCCGCCGATATGCATGCCGAAGCCGCCGCCGCCCGCGAGCTGACGCCAATAATCGCTGGCGCGGTCGAGCTCGAAGTAGTCGAAGCCGGCGTGATAGGGGATCTCCAGGGGCGCGGTCGGCATCGGCCGCAAGGCGATCCCCGGCAGGGCGAGTTTGACCAGCTCTTGGATCTTATCGACCGGTCCGATCTTTACCTGACTGGGGAAGCGGTTACGCAGGGCCTGGGAGTCCAGATTCGCCTGGGCGGACAGCACGAAGCGCGCGCCCGCGAGCAGGGATTTGTCATCCACCAGGGCGATGCGGAAGCCGAACTGGCGCTCCTTGATGGGGATGGCGATGGCGCGTTCGACATATTCGCGGCTCAGGTAATCGCGCAGGCGCGCGATCAGGGGCGTGAAGCTGGCGTCCAGGTCGTCGTGCCGGTAGATCGGGAAATCGGGCGGACGCTTGGCCTCGCTGGCGAAGGTCGCCAGCTCTCCGGCCAACCCGAGCAGAAACCGATAGACCGCCTCGGGGTGCAGCCCTTGAAGCTGCGTCAGGTGATGGGTGACCGGCTCGGCGCGGTTGAGGAGCTGAAGCAGGAGGAAGTCCGCCCAGTCCGCGACCCCGCCGCGACCCACGCCCCGCACCCGTCCGGCGCGCGACTCGGCCTGCCGGTGGATGAGCCCAGTCAGCTCCTCGATGAAGTCGCTGAGCCGGCGAGAGACTTGGAAATCGACGCAGGGCGGGATGAAGCTGGCATCGAGCTGGACTTGGCGATCGGCGCGGCATTCGAGTACCCGCGCGACCCCGCAGTGGGCGTAGCCGTCCCGCGCCTGCTGACCCAGCATGAGCCGCAGTTGCAGGCGCCCGACCTCCAGCAGCGCCTCGGTCTCGCCGCCCAGGGTATTGTCGCGCACCGTCAGCTCGCGCGAGCGGTAGCGCAGGCTGGTCTCGGTCTCGTCCGGACCGCCGCTCTCGGCCGCGCCCGGCTGGCGCAGCGGGAGGGCGAGATAGAGGGTCTGGGCGGTGACGTTCTCGTCCAGCTCCAATGGCTGCGGCAGCGGATCGCTCGCCGGCGCATCGAAGGCCGTCCCATCGGGGAGCACCCCGGAGACCTCCGCCAGAGCGAATTTGCCGAAGGCGAGCAGCTCCTCGTCGACGCGCAAACGTCGCAGCCCCCAGGGATAGGGCACGCCAAGCCCGGACTTCGCCCCGATCAGGCGCTCAAGGTAGCGGTCGTGCTGTTGGAAGTGATGCGGCTGGAGGAACAGACCTTCCGTCCAGAGCACCTTGTTGTCCAGGGACACGGGCGGCTCCTAATTGGCGCGGATCGAGACGGCCTTGGCGCCGACCGCCGACCGCGACCTGGTTGTCGACCTCGGGGTTGAGCCGCAGCGACTCGCGCCAGTGGCTATGGTCGATATCCCGGAAGGCGGCGATGACGCCCAGATAACCGGCCTCTGCGTTGAGCGGCCGTTCGATCGGCAGGGATTGGCCGGGCGCCAGCGTGACCTCATGGCGGGCGACCAGATCGGCGCCCAGAACCTCGGATTCGTGGTCGTAAAGCCGAAAGAAGTCCGCCGTGGCGAAGCTGCCCGGGCTCTTGAGCTCATAGACCCGAACGACCACGGGCAGCCCCTTGCCGCCAGGCCCAAGGTTGGCGTCGCCAGCGGCCTTGACCTGGATCCGCAGCTTCGGTGGCGCCTTCTCTTCCTTCCCTTCGGGCTTAACCTCGGCTGCCTTCTCCTTGACCTCTGGCTTCTTGGCACAGCCCCAGGTGACAGCGAAGGGCGCGAGCAGGAGGGCGATCAGGATCCGTCGGCGGCGGTTGTTCGTGGGGGTAGCCAAGGCGTCATTCTCCCGTGTCTGAACATGGCCCTGAGTATGGATCAAAATCCAACCTGCGCGCGGATCAGTCGCGACGGGCTCCCCGCGCCGCCCGCAAACGCTCGATCTGCTCCTGATAGGCCCGCGCGAAGGCGTCCTCGAAGAGCTGCATGAAATCCTCGGCGGCATCGGCGGCGACCTGATCGTAAGCGGCGGTGAACAGATCCCAGTATTTGGCCTTTCGAGCCATCGGCAAGACCTGATCGAGACCAGATTTATCCCCGAGCCGGGCCTCCAGCGCGCTGGGCTCGAACCGGGCGAAGAGCGCGCGCAGCGCCGCCCGCAGACCGGCGGTCATCGCCATCTCGTGCGCCTGGATGTCCTCGAACGCCTCGCGCGCGGCCGTGACCGGCGGCAGGAAGCCCGGCGAGGGACGGAACAGCAGCCGGTCCAAGATATCGTTCGCATCGATGGAGAACTTGAACGGATTGTTCTCGGCGGCGCGAATGGTGGTCACGCCCAGACGCAGCTCGCTCTTGAACTGGGCGCGCACCATCATGGTCTGGATCAGCCCGGTCGCCAGCGCGCGCAGCAGCTCGCCGGAACGTCGGAGCAAGACCTCGGAGTCCTCCACTTGGCTCGGCTCGCCCGCGCCGAGACCGGCGAGAAAGGCTTGCAGCTCGCCCCCAGAAGATGAGGAGGTCTGAAACGCCTTGGGGCGCGGCGGCTCCGGACGCCTCGGCGGGGTGACGACCGCAGGCTCCGCCTCCTGTAGCGATTCCTGTAGAGCTGGCATCACGTCCGTACGCTCGCCCGCCGGCTGGGGGGCAAGCGCGACGGGCGCCGCTGGCGCGGGCTCGGCGGGCGTCGGCGCCGATTCGGCACCCGGGTCGTCCCAGGCATCGTTGAGCAGATCGTAATTCTCCGGAACCCCTTGCCGCTCGGCGGGACGATAGAAGACGTTCTCGACCGGGGTGTGGCGATGGGGCGCTCCGCGCGGGACGGCCTCCGGCGCGGGTCCGGAGAGCTGCCCGTCGAGCGGGGCGGCATCGGCGAAGAGATCATCCGGCAGATTGGACGCATGAGGCGGATCGCGGACGAGGCCCATGCCCGCGTGACGACCGCCGCCCGGATCGAGCAGATCCAGGATGTCGGTCGCCGCGCCAACATGCGCGAGCCCGGAGAGGTCGCCCCCATGGGTGTCGGAATGGATATCGAACGCCAGGTGCCGAGCGGAGGCAATGTCCGGGCCGAGGGACACCAGGATCTCGTAGGGACCGATGCCGAGCCGATCGCCATTGCAGAGGGCTACCGATTGATTCGCCGGGATCGGGTCCGGGGCGTCGTTCAGATAGGTCCCGTTGCGGCTGAGATCCGTGATCCAGACGCACCCGTCGCGGGCCTCCAAGCGGGCGTGGCTGCTGGAAACGACGCGCTCCGAATCCTCCAGACAGAGATCGTTGGTCAGACCGCGCCCGACGGTGATGCCCCCTCCGCGCAGACTCAGCTTGACCTGCCGTTCGGAGGTCTGGCCCTGGCGGTTGATGACGCGGAGGTTCAGCTCCATTCGTTGGCTCTCCGAACAAGGATCCTCGAGAATCGAGCGTTTCTGGTGGCGCCCCGATGAAGACTCCGGCCCTCATCGGCGGACCCAACGCCGCGCCCTAAGCATGGCAGAGATTGCAACGCATTCACCCCGATTAAACAAGTCGACCGCTGGCGCTGACCAGGGTCCGGGCGCTTGCGGCACCCGTCCCGCTTGGGTTTTGGACTCCCCAAGGCTAGGATGCGGCGAGTCGCGCCCCACCTGACGCCATCCCTTTCCGGAAGCCGCGCATCAGTGAAGATTCCAGGTTACACCATCATTCGCGAGCTCGGCCGTGGCGGGATGGCGACCGTTTACCTGGCCCGGCAGGACCGCCTGACGCGCGATGTCGCCCTCAAGGTGATGAAGCCCATCGCCATGGCTGGGGACGACTTCACCTCCCGTTTCGTTAAGGAAGGGCAGATCATTGCCCAGCTCCAGCACCCCCAGATCGTCACCATCTACGACTTCGACTCGACCGACGGCTACCACTATTTCTCGATGGAATACCTGCCGGGTGGAACCCTGGCGGACGAGATCAAGCGTGGGCTTCCGGTCCCGCGCGCCATCGGCATCACCAAAAAGATCGCCGAGGCGCTCGCGGTCGCCCATGCGCGGGGCGTCATCCACCGCGATGTGAAGCCGCAGAACATCCTCTTCCGTGCCGACGGCACCCCCGTCCTCACGGACTTCGGCATCGCTCGGGCGACGACCCGCGACCCCGATTCGATGCAGCTCACCAGCTACGGCATGGTGATCGGCAGCCCGCGCTATATGAGCCCGGAGCAGAGCACCGGCCAGCCGCTGGATCCGCGCGCCGACCTCTACAGCCTGGGCGTGGTCTTCTACGAGATGCTGACGCATCACCTGCCCTACGAGGCGGACGACGTGGTCAGTCTCGCGATGAAGCACTGTAACGACCCCATCCCGCGCCTGCCGGAGTCCCTGGCGGTCTATCAACCGGTCCTGGACAAGCTGATCGCCAAGAAGCCGGAAGATCGTTTCGCGAGCGCCGGTCAGCTCATCCGCGCCCTGGATGCGCTGGAAGGCGCGGCCGGAGCGACCAGGGGTGGCGACGACGCGACCCGGCTGGTGGCGCGCGGGGACACGAGCGCCCCGCCTCCGCCGGCCAAGACCGCCCCAACCGGCAATCGGCTCGTCTTCGTCCTGGTCGGCGCGGCCCTGATCGCGGCGTTTGGCGTCTATCTCGCGCTGCGCGTGCCGCAAGAGACGACGCCGATCGAGATCCTCGACCGACTTCCGCCTGGACCATCCGGCCGGCCCGAGACCGTCGTTCAGTACGAGCGCCTGGCGATCGATCACTATCGGAGAAAGCAGCTCCCGCAAAGCCTGGAGATCATCCGCCTCGGACTCGCCATCACGCCGGACGACGTCCGCCTCGTCGCCCTGAAATCACTGGTCGAGACGCGAATCAAGGCCGCGAATCTGTTGGACGAGGCACGTCGACTGCTCGCTGAAAATGAGCTCGATGCCGGCGCGGAGAAGACCGAGGAGGGTCTGAAGCTGATTGCGGATCACCCCGATTTTCTGGCCCTGAGGACCGAGCTCGCCGAGCGGATGTCGGAACGCGGGCGCCTTCAGGCGGCCCACGCGCTGGAGCTCGCCCGCACGGCGCAACGCGCGGGCGACCTTGATGAGGCGATGCGCCTGGCACGGCAAGCGCTTGGACAGGCTCCGAGGGACGCGGATCTGTTGGCGCTGGAAGCCGAGCTGACAAAGGCCCTGAAGCGGGAGCAGGGCCTCGCAGGGATGGTTCAAACGATCGACGGGCTCATCACGTCCGGGAAGTTGGCGGAGAGCGAGGAGGCCATCCAGCGCGCCCTCGGATCCTACCCGGACGAGCCTCGGCTCCTGGATCTGCGCGAGAAGGCGCGGCGGATGACGCTGATGAAACTGGATGAGCGCGTCGCTCAACTACGCGAGGAGGCCATCGCCCATTTCGATCAAGGGGAATACCAGCCGTCACTGGATCTCATCGCCGAGGGTCTGAAGCTCGCGCCCAAGGATGCGGGATTGACCGCCTTGCGCGACAAGATCGCCAGCGCCCAGGCCCAGGAGCGCCAGCACCAGGCCGACGAGATCTTGAGGCGGGCGCAACAGGCGTTCGATCGGGGCGACCTGGACGGCTGTCGCGGGCTCGTCGAGCAGGGGTTGGCGCTTGCCCCCGACCATGCCGGGTTGGCTGGACTGCGCAAGCGCATCCTCGACCGGAGCCAACAGGAACGACAGATCGCCGATCTGCTGCGCGACTGCGATGCCAAGTTTCCGCCTACGGAGGGCGGGCAGAGGGATGTGACTGGGCGCACGCGACTGTTACGGCCGGGTTCTCGCCCTCGACCCCGCCCGCCAGGAGGCACGCGAACGCATCGCAGGCTTGACCAAGGAGGTCGCGGATCGGGCGTTCAACCGACTGAACGCCTACCGGCTCGATGACGCCGAGGCCGCGCTCAAAGAGCTCCGCGCCATCGCGCCCGACTATCCCAAGCTGGCCGGCCTGAACGAGGATCTGCGGGCACGCCGCGAGTTCTTTCCAGCGATGATCGAGGTCAAGGGCGGCTGCTTTCAGATGGGCAGTCCGACGACGGAAGCGGGGCGCGAGGAAGACGAGGGTCAGCACCAGGTCTGTGTCGAGGATTTCAGGCTGGCGCCATTCGAGGTCTCGGTCCTGGAGTTCAAGCGCTTCGTCCAGGCCAGCGGGTATCGCACGGATGCCGAGAAGGGCGTCGGCGACATGAACGGCTGCGAGGCCCTGGACAAGAGCGACAAGGCCCATGCCTGGGGGGCGCGTGCCTGGGCCAACTGGCGCAAGCCCAACAAGTATCAAGCGACCCGCGATAAAGATCCGGTCAGTTGCGTGAGCTGGAACGACACTCAGGCGTACATCGCCTGGCTGAGCAAGGAGACCATGCACAGCTTTCGGCTGCCGAGCGAGGCGGAATGGGAATATGCCGCGCGCGCGGGCTCGACGACCGCGCGTTTTTGGGGCGACACCGCTGACGCCGCCGCCTGTCAGTACGCCAACGCGGCGGACAAAGGGAAAGGATGGGACGCCGGATTCCCCTGCGGCGATGGCGACGAGTGGGCCGCCCCGGTCGGCCGCTTCAAACCCAATCCCTGGGGCCTGTTCGACATGCTCGGCAATGTCTGGGAGTGGACCTGCTCGGAGTACGACGCCGCCTACTCGGGCAACGAGCGGCTGTGTGCCCCCGCCGCCGTCGATGCACCGCGCGTGATGCGCGGCGGCGCCTGGAACAGCGGCCCGCCGCTGGTGCGCGCCGCCTACCGCAATCGCAACTTCCCCGAGTCGCGCTACAGCTACATTGGCTTTCGGCTGGCGCTCGACAGTCCCGCCAAGGACGGCAAGGACTGAAGGCGGGACAGCATCACTGGACCTGGGAAAGCTGACGGGAGGTATCGAGCAGGGAGCGATATTGCTCCCGGCGCGTCAGCTCCAGTTTGCCGATCTGCGCGGCCTTGCCGGAATCGCTGGACGCGCCGGAACCGGCATCGCTGCCCTTGATCTGCTCGATGCCATGCAGCTCCTTCTGGACCCGATCGGCCTCGCTCTGGGCATCCAGGCTCTGGCTCCTGGCCTGCCGTCGCAACTGGCTGGGGTCGACCGCCGCTTGGGTCTGACGGGGCCTCGGAGCGCTCGGCTTCGCGCTCGAGGTGGCCTTGATCTGGGCGCGCAAGGAGGCGGCCACGCGATTGCGCACGGCGATCTCGCGCTGGAACGCCTCCTGCTGCGCCTTGAGTGTCGACTCGAAGATCAGCCGATCCTCGGTCAGCCCCGAGGCGCGGCGGTACAGGTCCAGTGCCTTGGCCTTGTCGGTCGGGACACCCAGGCCGCGCTCGTACAAGGATCCGAGGTTGGTCTGCGCCGGGCCGTGATTCTGATCCGCCGCCTTGCGATACCAGCCCGCCGCGTTGGCGTAGTCCGGGGCGGGAAGCCCCAAGCCCTTCTCATAGATCTCCCCGACGTAGGTCTGGGCGACCGGATCCCCGGATTGCGCTTGCGGCAGCAGCGTGCGCAGCGCGCTACCGTAATCCGAGCGATCGAAGAGCACGAACTCTCCGCCGCGGATCCCGCAATCGGACTTGGTCGACTTGACCATGTGGCGCGCCGAGAGATAGGTCATGCGGGTGCCGAGCTGACGAATCTGGCCCGGCAGCAGACAGTCGACCAGAACGAAATCGTCCACCCCCTGGCCGGGTGCGATCGGCGCGACAGCTCCGGCATCGCCCGACTCGGGCGATGCCGCGCAGCCGACGCAGGCGGCCACAATCAGACTTATGAGCAGCAGAGTCGGCGGACGGAGCGAGGAATCCCGATTCATCAGTGGTCACCTTGGCTTGGACGACGCTCGATAGCCTGAGCCGTGCCGATGATTCGCCATGAACGGCGAATCATCGACGTCTTTCCAGGAGTATAGCGACGGGATCGCGATGATGGGCCAAGACGCCGAAAGTGTCGTCCAGAGCAGACTCTTTCCGAGCGTGCCTTGACGCCGGATCGCGTTGCTCATGCCCAGCCCGCCAGAATTCGGGTTGACAATAGAGACAACACTGTGGAATGGTCTAAGCTAAGGATGTCCCATTCTTGCATCACGTTGGATTGTGACGTCTATCCTCATAAACTCATTTTTATCAATGGATTGAACGGCGACCCCGAAAAGGTCGAGATTTCCGTCTCGGCATTTCTCGATGCTGGCGTTGCCTGATCGCAACACTTGCACCAATCGCCGTCTTGCTGGCTCGACTGAGCGGCATCGACCGACATGAGCCGATCGCCTCGGGCTTGCGATGAAAAACTCCGCATTGAAAAACAGATGGCGACAGTGCCGTGGGCGCCGCGCCGCGAGGCTAGAGATTCAGGCATCAGCTTGCTCTTAGGGGGTAGTGAAATGAGATTTCAGACATTCCTCGACAAGACCAGCGGGAGCACCCGACCTCGCCGCGGGCTTCACGCCATCGGCCTTCTGCTTCTCGGCTCGCTCGCGAGCACGGCCCAAGCCGCGCCGACCTTCTCACCGGATCCGTCCAGCGTCGAACTGGCCCCCGGTGGGACGCTAACGGTCACCGTCTCACCAGGGAGTGACGAGCAGATCACCAGCATTGCCTGGTCCGGGGGCAGCGGAACCGCCACCCTTTCCTCGGACGGCGTGGGAACAGCCGTCTTGACGGTTCCATCGAGCGATCAGAACTGCTCGACGATCAGGGACACCATCGTCGTTAGCTACCAGAATTGCCTGGACGGATACTGCACCCGGCAAACTCCCGTTCGACAGAGCGTGCTCGTAACGGTCAATGACCCGCTCAAGGCTTCGCCAACCAGCACCAGCATCCAGGGCGCGCCCGGCAGCGTCCACAGCATTCCCGTTTCCGTCTCGGGAGGCCGCACGCCCTATCAGGCGATCAGCTCGAACAACGCCTCGGTCAGCCTCTCCAACGGCGTGCTGACCTATACCATTCCCTCTGGCGCGACGAGCGATTACAGGGACACCATCAAGATCCAGGGCGCGACGACCGTTGCCGATTGCAGCAATAACGCAGCTGATATCACGATCAATGTCACGGTTGCCGTGCCCGTCGGCACAGGCTTGTCGGCCAATCCTTCGGACATCTCGCTCAATACAACCTCCGAGATCGACCGCTCCAACCAGGTCACCAAAAGCTTCGCGGTGAGCGGCGGCACGGCGCCTTATTCTTTGAGCGTCGTCGGTGTCAGCGGAGGCATCGTCGGAGCGGTCGCGCCCGCGCGGCTCACGAGCGCCGGCACGGCCCAATACACGGTGACTATCCCGGCGAACGCGCAATCGGACCTGACGTTCGTGAACCGGATTCTCGTCACGGACGCCCAGGGGAACTCAGTCAGTATCAATGTCCAGGCGAACGTGACTTCCGCCAACCCGCTGTCATCGCTGCCGGGATTGACGCCCAACCAGCGCAGTGTCGCGCGGACCGTGGAGACCGTCTGTCCGCGCCTGGCCGCCATGCCGCAACGGACGGCCGATCAGGAAGACCTGTTGGTCCAGTGCAGTAACATGATTTCCAATGCGCGCGCGGCGGGAATTCCCGACACCCTGCAACAGGTCACCAACGAAAACGCCAATGCCGCCAAGACCGCCGGCATCTCGACGGGCACCCAGCAGATGGCGAATCTCGTCTCGCGTCTGGCGGCGCTGAGGACCGGATCCAAGGGGATCGATGTCGGTTCCTTCACCCTGAACACGGGTGGACAGAACCTCTCGGGCAGTCAGTTGGCCGCGCTCAAAGCGGCGTCCGCTGGCGGCGGGGCCAGCGCGGACAGCACCCTCGGTCGCTGGGGCTTCTTCCTCAATGGCACGCTCGATTTTGGTGACCGGGACAAGACCAAGAACGAGACCGGGTTCGACTACAACTCAACCGCCGTCACCGGCGGCGCGGACTATCGCTTCAACGAGAAATTCATCGCTGGCGCGGCCTTCGGCTACGGGGCCAACAACGTCAACTTCGATACCCAGGATGGCGGACTGGATACCGAGACCTGGCATCTCGCGGCCTATGCGACCTCCTATCTGACCGAGCGCGCCTATGTGGACGCTATCGTCGAGTACGGCTGGAACGACTATGAATCGAAGCGGAACATCGATTACCAGATCACCTCCACGCTCGACGCGGTCAGCCGGCAGGCCCAGGCCACCTTCAGCGGCACGCAGTTCGGGGCCAGCCTGGGCACGGGCTATGACATCAACCAGGGACCCGTCGCCCTCGGCGTCTATGGCAAGCTCGGCTATCTGGGTGTCAATGTCGACGATTACCGCGAAAGGAACGCGGGCGGTCTTAACCTCGCGATGAATGGCTTCGACGCCACCTCGGTCACGACGACGCTGGGCGTGCGGGTCTCGCGGGTCTTCAACACCGCAACGGCCGTTCTCGTCCCCCAGGCCAAGATCGAGTGGGAGCATGAGTATGACAACGACGCCTCCACGCTAACGGCCCGCTTCGCGGCAGACCCCTCGGCCACGACCTTCGCCATCCTCACGGATGACCCGGATCGGGACTACTTCCGCCTCGGGATTGGGCTCTCGGCGGTCTTTCCGCACGGCGTCTCGTCCTACGTCAACTACAGCACCTTGCTCGACAAGCAGGACTGGTCCGATAACCTGATCGACGTGGGGGTTCGGCTGGAGTTCTAACCAGCCTCGCCAGGCGCGACGACCGCCGTGCAAGCGCACGGCGGTCGTCGCGTCCATCCGCTTCATGGCCCAAGTTGACTGAGCAGCTCCGGCCAACGCTCGACCCAGCAGCAGCGGTGATCGAATTCCGGGAAGACCTCTACTCTCGCGCTGGGATTCTTTACCAGGTAGCGCGAGATCGATTCCCTGGGAACCTGATCGTCTTTCCCACCCACCAGATGAAGCTGATGAATCCTCGCGTCGAGCGGTCGCTGATCCGCTGGATTGAGTGAACCGGTCAGCCTGTCGTAGCCGTGACGGTCGCTCCAGTCATCGATGTCCAGATTGGCGGCGACGGTCAGCAGCTCGTCCACCCCGCTCAGATGGGGCGCGATCAAAACAGCAAGCGCCCCTCCTCCGCTGTATCCAATCAAGGTGATGCGTCGGCCGCCCTCGGGCGGGAGAGCCTGCTCGATGGCCCGCGCCATGCTCTCGACGACCTCCGCGCCATAACGTCCGTGGGTCCAGAGCCAGGGCGAGCAACCGTCCGCCTTGGCGAGTCCGAAGTAACAGGGGCGGCCGACATAGATGGCCGAGGTCGGATCCACAGCCATCAGCCGCAGCGCGAGCGGGTTCCGTGGCGTCGGATCGGCGGCGATGCGGTGTCGGGCGGTCCAGGGAGTCCCATCCCCTTCCAGATAGACATGCACCCGCGCCGCCGTCTTCCACTCGCCTCGCGCGTAGAGACGATGCTGGAAGCGGACCCCGCCGACCTCGCCGCGCTCCATGCCATGCCGAGCCGCGAACCCATCGCTGGACAGATCGCCGCCGGTCCCCGTCGCGCAACCCGCCATCCCCACAACCCAACAGAGGACGAGCAAACCGCCGAGCGAGGACGCCGACCGCCGCCTCATGGCGCCGCCAGCGGGTTGTCGAAGTTGAAACCGAAGAGGCGCGGGTTCTCGCAGATCACCGCCGCCGAGACGATGTAGAAGACGTAATCGTAAGTCTCCTGGGGAATCTTCTGCTGGCGCAGCAGACGCCAGAAATTGCGCTCGCGGGGGTTCTCGGGCATCTGACGCAGGCGCTTGATGATGTTGCCCTCGCCCCAGTTGTAGGAGGCCATGACCAGCAGGCCGGACGCCTGGGCATCGGTCCGATAGATGTCTTTCAGATATTTGGCCGCCGCCTGGGTCGCCTTGGCGACGTCGTGTCGCTCGTCCTCCGGATCGTAGTCGCCGCTTTGCTGGAGCGGTCCGGGCTGGAGCCCATAACGCTTGGCCGTGGCCGGGATGAATTGCCACATCCCCTTGGCGCGGCCGTAGCGGGTCGGCGGACCGACCGCCTGGGCCTGAAAATTGGTCTCCTGCAGGGCCAGATACATGAACTGGGGCGGCAGATCCTGCTCGGTCAGGGCACGGCGGATGATGGGGGCATACCCGTTCTCCTTCAGCCGCCGAATGGCGCGCTCAAGGCGCGGCGACGACTGCCACTTGTGGATGTAAGCCTTTACCTCCGTCGCAAAATCGTCCGGGACGTCCACCTCGGTCTCGCCGAAGAGTCGGGCCACATGCAGGATCAGCTTGTCTTCGGTGTTCAGTGGAATGGGCCGCGCCGCCTGGACCTGCTCGACGAAGGTATCGTAACGCTCGCGCATCGCCACCAGCCGCCGCTTGGATTCGGCCACCTGGGCCTTGATCTCGGCGGAGGCGTCCGCGTCGATACCGGCCTCCAGATTGGCGATCTGAATCTCCAGTTCCTTCATATCGTAGAAAATGTCGTTGGCCAGCCGCGCTGTCTCGACCAATTGCTGATGCTGGAAGAGCGCATACCCACCCACCATGGCCAGCAGGAGCAGGACGACACCGATCAGTCCCAGATAGAGCCTGCGCTGACGACGCTTGACGTCCCTGAAGGCTTGGCGAATGAAGAGGGTATGCTCACCGGCGCCGCCTGGGCGATCTTCGGCGAAGTAGTGTTTGAATATCCGGTCCGCAGAATTGGCAGGCGGTGGCGCGGGCGGCGGGGTGAGCGTGCTGATCTTGAGGTGTGGTCCGCCCGAGCCGAGCTCCAGCGTGACGGTCCCGTCCAGCGGCAGTTTGTCGATCGCCCGGCCGCCGACCAGGGTGCCGTTGCTGCTGTGCAGATCGCGCGCCCACCAGCGCCCGGCCTCCGGATAGATCGCCAGATGTTGCCGGCTAACCAGTTCGTGATCGATCCGCAGCCCGCACCCCGGATCGCGCCCGACGATGACCGCGTCGGTGAACTGCCGCGAGCGATGCATGCCGCGATCGTCCGCATACTCGACCTGAGCGGAAGGCGACGGGGCAGCCGCGGATCGCCCGCGAGAGACGAAGAGGGTCCGGTCGGTTATTGGCATCGGCTAACAGCGAGCCAGGCGTTCATCGCTCACCCTGCGGCGCGAGTCGAGGGCGGTCAGAGATTGGCGGGCGACATGAGCGGCGCGGCAACTTCCCGGCCCTGATCGAAGAGACCGCGCCGACCGCCCGACTTGAGTTGCTCAATGCGCCGCCGAACCGCGTCGAGCAGGGGCTCGACGGCATCGGGGACACGACGGAAGTAGCGACGTTGGCATTCGCTCCCCTCGAAGCTCAGGATCACCTCCGTCGAAAAGGCATCGGCGCCACCGGGATTCTCTTCCTCCGGAAACCGGTGGGAGAAGACCCCGCCTTCTTGGATGAGATGTGCCATGGAGCGGACCAGATCCGGTCCCGCATCCATCCGGAAGCGCTCGACCAAAGTTTCCGGGTCGTGGCCAGGGTAGAACAGCGGCCGCGCAAACGACTGGATGTCTCGTCCGCCCTGGGTTTGCAGCCGGAACTGATCCGAACGGTAATAGGGCGGCGGCTGTCCGCCTCCGTGCCAGACCTCGATTTCGAGTCCACGAAGTTCGCCTGTCACCGCCGCGCGGTCGAGTGCGTCGAGACAGGCGCTTTCGTCGTTGGTGGTCATGCAGTGTCCTCGTCTTGACGATGGCGGATCGCTTCCGCGAATGACGTGAGCGATCCGCAATGACAACCGATGGGCTCCCTTGGGATGCGCGCTCGGGAAAGGCCGGTTCAAGAACCTCTCCCCGCTAGGGATTCAGCCCATTGCCCGTGATCAGACTGTCAAAGTTACCCGGGGTCGGACGTGACCCCGGATCGATATAACCCATGAGTCCACCGGGCGGCCCGGTGCGAACGACGCTCCGGGTCCCGTCGGGATTTCGTGGTCCCTCTCGGTATTCGTCCGGCAGACCCATGGTGTGACCGAACTCGTGCGGAATGGTGAGCGTACCGCCATCGTCTTCGTTTGAGTGAAGGTAGGTCCGACCGCCCTGTCCGCCGCTCACATTGGCCGGATCGTTGTTCTTGTGCACATTGGGCGGAACGCTGGTCTGGACCACGTTGACCTGGTTGGCCAGCGGATTGGGTGTGGCCCCAGGGCCCTGCAAACGCCCGGTGATCATCGAATCCACGGTGTAAGGCTGACCCTCGAAGGTGGTCGGTCCGCTCCAGGTACTGTTGATGCTGTTCGTCGCCGCATCGACGACGGCCTGGGTCGCGCCCGTGCCCGAAAATTCCTGGACGCCCACCATATAGATCCGGTGGTTGTTCCGGTCCACGATGATGAACATATTGCCCCGGCGGACGACACTGATCCCAGGACCCGGATCGCCGATCAGGACGTTCGGCATCCCGACCACCATCGCGCCGCCGTGGACGGTCGGATCGCCGATGCGCGCGGCCGGCAACCGCTCGACCAGGACGGTGAAGGCGCCCATCGACACCGCGTCGGGCGGACCGACACAAAGGGCCATATCGGACACCCTGGCGCCTGGCATCCCGCCGATCAGCACCGTCGGCGCGCCGGGCGGAAGAATCGGGCCGCCCACATGGGGAACCGGCGGCACCCCGGGCGTGACCATGGGGCAGACATGGAAGTCGCCGACTCTGGACGCGGGTTTCATGGTCGCAACCCTAGCAGTTGATCTTGACCATCCCACCCTTGACCGTCGTCAGCGCGGTTCCGCTGATCTCGATCGTCGGCGAGGCGATGGTGATGGAGGCCGGCGTCATTTGGATGGAGCTGCCACCGCAGACGATCTTCACCGAGGTGGTTCCGGTGATCGCCACATTCAGGGCCGAGACGCTATAGGTTCCGGCGGGCGCCTCGATGGTGATGTTGCCCAGTTTCACCCGCAGCGTATCGTTTCCCTTCTCCAATGTCTCGGTGCGGTTGCCCTCCTTGATGGTCAGCGTCTCGTCCTTTTGAATCACGGTGGAGCGACTGCCCCCGACGCTGCGGCTTTCGCTGGCCTCGACGACGGTGCTCAGGTTGCGCTCGGCATGGACATGGATCTCTTCCTGTCCCTTCTTGTCCTCGAAGCGGATCTCGTTGAAATTGTCCGGCCCGCCGCCCTTGGAACTGCGACTCTTGATCCCGCTCTGGGTCTGATTGGCCGGCAGGCCATAGGGCGGCATCAGGTCGCCGTTGTAGACGCGGCCGGTGACGATCGGCTGGTCTGGGTCGCCCTCCAGGAAGTCGACGATGACCTCCTGGCCGATCCGGGGCAGGTGCATTGCTCCCCACTGTTTTCCGGCCCAGAGCTGAGAGACGCGGATCCAGCAGGAGCTGTTCTCGTTCATTTCGCCGTAACGATCCCAGTGGAACTGCACCTTGACCCGACCGTATTCGTCGGTCCAGATCTCCTCTCCGGCCGGGCCGACCACGATCGCCGTTTGCGGACCCTGGACGACCGGCTTGGGCGTCATCCGCGCCGACCTGAAAGGCTGCTGGGCATCCATGGCCGTAAAGCCGCACTGATAGAGGATCCCCGTGCCCGATGCCCCGGACGACTGAAACTCATCCGTCTGCAAGCGATGCACCGCCGAGATCACCAGGTATTCGCGGTTCTGATCGGCGCGCGGATAGTCGGTCAGTGTGAAGAGATGGCCGACCGCAAGGCCGCGCGCATAGCTTTCGCCCTTGACGATTTCATGGTCGGCCTGGAGCTCTTCCATCCGCACAGCGGCATAGCGTTCGCCCTCGCCGACCGCGATGTATTCCCCCGGATAGTCGTAGATCTCGTGGTCCGCGTGGGCGTGCCGACCCGCCATGGCCGCGGAGGAGCGCAGCTCGGCGCTGGGTTTCTTGAAATCGAAGGCGTCGTGGACGTAGGCGCCGGGGCGAACCCCCGAGATTTGCGACCAGGCGAAGACGAAATCCTCGTCCCGCTCGGCCGCCTGATCCGCCGCGTGAAACGAAATCCGCGCATAGCCCGGAACAGGCAAATTGGAGCTGTAGCCGTCCGCCATCACCAGGGTGTGCTTGCCGTCTTCATGGGTGAAATACCAATAGATGCCCTCCTGTTGCATCAGTCGGCTGACGAAGTTGAAGTGCGTCTCGCGATACTGGACGCAGTATTCCCAGATCCTGTAGTCGCCGCTCAGGCGGTCATCGAAATCGGTGTAGCCCGCGTCGCGAAAGACCTGCTTGACAATCTCCGGGGCTCTCATTTCCTGGAAGATACGGCAGTCCGAGGTGCGGGTGAGAAACCACAGCCAGGGCACCAGCGTCGCCTGATAGCGCGCCAGACGACCCTCGAAGCCGACCTGGGCAAAGCGGCTGACATAGCCGTTGAAGTATCTCTGGCTCTGGTCCCGCATCGCGAGCCGCACCGTCGCGGGTTGACCCAGCAGGCTCGCCGCTGCGATCCCGTCATCGTCGCCGAGGAGATCCAGCTCGAACTCGAAGAGCGAGCTGAGGCGTTCGTTGGCCGTCATGCCCCGCAACAACAGGGCATCTTCGCCCAGTGGGGTGGTTACCCCGATTAGCCGGGTGCCTTGACTGTATTGCGAACCGGACGGCATGACGGGTACTCCTCGGTGGCTGCGTCGGATGGTTGTCGAGTGTCGGCGATCTCGGCGGGCCGGATCATCGCATGGACCAAAAAGACCGCGGAGACGCACAACAGACAGAGTAGACAATCCAGGATCAAGTGCATTGCATGTTGCTCTCGGTGCAGCGGAAGACCGCCTTGGACCTCGAACCCTTGAAGCGCATCGAATCCCTGTCCGTTCGGCCTTCTCCGCGGTCAAACCCACCTCCGGGAAAGGGGCGGTCCGACCAAGACGCCGAGCGGATCGGCGTCCCGTCGCAACCCCTTGGGTCACCTACATCGGCTTACCCGTCAGCGGCTTCAGGTCGGCTTGCCGGTCTTGAGGTCGAAGCCCTTGTCGGTCGCCTGGGTCTGGGTTCCGCCCGCGTCGAACTGGGTGTACTTCTGCACGATCTTGGTGAAGCTGATGCTGAAATGTTCCATCGGCCGCTCGCCTCCGCTGGAGGAGGAATAGGAGGAGACGATCGGCTCGTAGAGTTCGAGCTCCATGTAGACCTGATCGGCCCCCTCGCCGCCGGTCTGAATGAAGTGCACGACCGCCTTTTCGGAGATCTTCTTGCCATAGATGGCCTGGGCAAAGAGCTCGTTGGAGGCGATGTCGGCGTCCTTGGAGCAGGAGACCTCGCTGAAATTCGGGGTGCTGGTCTCGCGGTCCTTGCCCGAGCCGCTGGTGGTGATGGTGCGCCCGACACCGCGCTGGATCGAGGTCAGGTTGATCCAGTCCTCGTGACCGGATTGCTGCGCGTCGCCCTTGATGGTGCCTTCGAAGTCGAGAAGAATCATGATGCTCTCCGAGTCAGTCTTGGAAAAACGGGTCTTCCGAGCACGCCGGATGGGCTTGCGGTCCAACCCAACCAGGTCTCTGGTGACTAACCCATTGCAGCAACCTTGCCAAACATCCAAGCCATTGATGAGCTGGACCAGCGCGAGAAAAACCCGCTTCCGTGCCGACCAAATCAACTCGTTTTGAGCCGATCGGCCCAGTTCGGCCCGGTCGCCAATAGACAGGCCGGACGGAACGGTACCGCACTCGCTCGATGCCTTACTCGGCTGCGGGAGCCTTTGCAACAGGCCGCGCTCGTAACAGCAGCCAGACTCCGGCGAGGACCACGACGGTGCCAATCAGTTGCAGCGGCGTGATCGCCTCGTCGAGCAGCCACCACGCAAGAAACAAGAGGGATACCGGTCCGATCATCGCGATCTGCGCCGTGCTGGCCGCGCCGATCCGCGCGATCGCGAACATGGTCAGATACACCGGCACCACGGTGCAGAACAGCGCGTTGATCAGAGACAGCGTGTACACCGGGACCGGCTGAACCAAGAAGGTCAGGGGATGGATGAGGAAAAACTGGATCAGACAGGCGAGCGTGGACACGCACATGGCGTAGGCGACCAAGCGCAGCGAGCCGACCCGACGTAACAGATCGGCGGACAGCAGCAGGTAAAACGCATAGGAAAGGGCCGCGCCGAACACCAGCGCGCTTCCCAGCGCCACATGGGTGCCGCCGATGCGCAGACTCTCCCAGAACACCAGCAGGATGCCTGCGTAGCTGACCGCCATCGCCAGCCATTGCCGGGCCACGACTCGCTTGCCGAGGAAAACGATGCCGATCAGCAGCACCAGGGTGGGATTGAGGAAGAGGATCAGGCGCTCCAGCGACGCGCTGATGTATAGCAGCCCCCAAAAGTCGAGGGAGCTCGACAGGTAATAGCCGAGCAGTCCGAGCAGCAGGATCCTCCATCGATCCCGTGGGGTCAGGCGATCACCGCGTGCGCGCGCCCGCCAGGTTTCCAGCAACGCGACCGTCGCGAACACCGGCAGGGCGAACAGCATGCGCAGGGCGATCAGGGTCGCGGCGTCGATGCCATGGCGGTACGTCAGCTTGGCCAGGATCGCCTTGGCCGAGAAAAGCACGGCGGCGATCGCGGCCAACAGCAGGCCGGAACGCCGCGTGGGCGGGGCGATTGCCGGAGGTCAGCCGGCCGCTGGCGTGATCTCCAGCAACACCTCATCCGGATTGACCGCGTCGCCCTTGACGACGAAGACCGCGGTGACGGTGCCGGCGATCGGCGCCTGGATCTCGGTCTCCATCTTCATGGCCTCGGTGACCAGCACCGACTGACCGGCGACGACCGTATCGCCTTCCTTGACCAGCACGTCGACGATATTGCCCGGCATCGAGGTCGTGACATGGCCGGGCTGGCTGGGCTTGGGCCGCTTGCCGGCGATGGCCTTCTGGACCGCGCCCTCGGCGCCGCCGGTCAGCACCAGCTCGTCGAGCGTCTCGACCAGCACTTCTTCCGGGATGCCGTCGATGGCGAGGTAGAAATGGCGCTCGGCCTGGTCCTTATGGCCCGCGCCCGTGACCTTGACGTGGTAGGTCTCGCCATGCACGGCGATGTTGAACTCGGTCGGCGCGGACCTGGGGCCAGCGGCGCTCGGCGGCGGCTCCAGCGGCTCCGGATGCAGGGTGCCGGCGGCACGCTGCTCGAGGAAGGTGCGACCGATCTCGGGGAACATGGCGTAGGTCAGGACGTCTTCTTCCGAGGTCGCCAGCTCGCCGATGTCGTCGATCAGCCGCTCCAGCTCCGGCTTCAGCAGATCCGCCGGGCGGCAGTCGATCAGACTCCTCGTTGCCGATCGCCTGCTGCTGCAGGGTCGGATTGACCGGCGCCGGCGCGTGCCCGTAGCGCCCCTGAAGATAGAGCTTCACCTCGTTGGTGATGGTCTGATAGCGCTTCTCGGTCAGCACGTTGAGCACCGCCTGGGTGCCGACGATCTGCGAGGTCGGCGTGACCAGCGGCGGATAGCCCGAGATCCTCGCGCACGCGCGGGATCTCCTCCAGCACCGCGTTCATGCGGTCGAGTGCGTTCTGCTCCTTCAACTGGTTGGCCAGATTGGAGATCATGCCGCCCGGCACCTGATTGACCTGGACCCGGGTATCGACGCCGGTGAAGTCGCTCTCGAACTGGTGGTATTTCTTGCGCACCTGATAGAAGTACATGCCGATCTCCTGGATCGCCTCCAGATCCAGGCCGGTGTCGTACTGGGTGCCGCGCAGCGCCGCGACCATGCTCTCGGTCGGCGGATGCGAGGTGCCGCCGGCCATGGATGAGATGGCGGTATCGATGGTGTCGCAGCCGTTCTCGATCGCCTTGAGGTGACACATGTCGGCCAGACCGGAGGTGGCGTGCGAGTGCAGGTGCAGCGGCAGATCGACGCTGTCCTTCAGCGCCTTGACCAGATCGGCGGTGACGTAGGGCGTCAGCAGGCCGGCCATGTCCTTGATCGCGATGGAGTCGCACCCCATCGCGGCCAGATCCCTGCCCATCTGGACGAAGCCGGCGACGTCATGCACCGGGCTGACGGTGTAGCAGATGGTGCCCTGCGCATGCTTGCCGGCGGCCTTGGTCGCCTCGATCGCGGTCTTGAGATTACGCAGATCGTTCAGCGCATCGAAGATGCGGAAGACGTCCATGCCGTTCTCGGCGGCGCGCTTGACGAAGGCCCGCACCACGTCGTCGGAGTAATGCCGGTAGCCGAGCAGGTTCTGACCCCGCAGCAGCATCTGCAGCCGGGTCTTGGGCAGTGCCTCGCGCAGCTTGCGCAGACGCTCCCAGGGGTCTTCCTTCAGGAAGCGCACGCAGGCGTCGAAGGTGGCGCCGCCCCAGCACTCCAGCGACCAGTAGCCGATGGCGTCGAGCTTGGGACAGATCGGCAGCATGTCCTCGGTGCGCATGCGCGTGGCGAGCAGTGACTGATGGGCGTCGCGCAGGATGACATCGGTGATGTTGATCTTTGGCATGGTGTCGATCTCGGAAAGCGAGGCTATCGGTCAAATGGATACCCGGATCTTGGTCGGCTCGGTGGAACGGGCCGACCCGTCAGGTCAATTGTCGCGGAAACTCCGGCGCCAGCACGGAATGCGTCCGCTCACCCTCCGGGGCATGGAAGCGCAACGCGCCGGTTTCGTCACACAGCCAGACCTCCAGGGCGCCCGCCTCGAAGTACAGCGTCCGCTTGGTCGCCAGTTCGCGATCGGTATTGCTCCCGGAGAGCACCTCGATACAGATCTCGGGCGCCAGGCCCTGATCGGCCAGCAGGTCGGCCTCGCGGTCTTTGGAATACCAGACGACATCGGGCGTCTTGGTGCCCAGGCGGGTGTCGATCGCGAACTCGGGCGCGGTGCGACCCATCGGAAGACAGTGGCGCAGTCGCCATTCGATCTCGCCCTGCCAGATGGCGTGGATACGTTTGTGCGGCGACATGACGATCTGCCCGTATTCATTGGTTTCGATCTTGTAAGGCAGATCCTTGAGCGCGGGGTCGGCGACGATCTCTGACCATTGCATGATGTCTGCTCTCACATGAACGGCGAGGTTGGCGACGACCGCGAGCTAGAGGCCCGCATGGGCCGCGATCGCGGCGGCAAGCACGGCGGCGAAATCCTCGCGGCGTCGCTTGGTGGAGTAGTTGAGCAGCTCCGGGTGCGATTCGAGGAATCCGGTATCGAAGCTCCCGGCGCGAAAATCGGGATGGCGCAGGATTTCTTGATAAAAGGGAATGGTCGTCTTGACGCCATAGACGCCAATATCGCGCAGCGCCCGGTGCCCACGACTGACGACATCCTCCCATTCCAGCGCCCAGACGATGACCTTGGCCAGCATGGAATCATAGTAGGGCGGGATGCTGTAGCCGGTATAGATAGCCCCATCGATTCGCACGCCGGGACCGCCGGGCGCGTAATAGCGCGTGATGCGCCCGAAGCTGGGCAGGAAGTTGTTCTTGGGATCCTCGGCATTGACGCGGAACTGGATGGCATAGCCGCGCCGCTTGATCTGGTCCTGCCGGTAACGCAGCGGCAGTCCGGCCGCGACACGGATCTGCTCCTCGACCAGATCGACCCCGGTGATGGTCTCGGTGATGGTGTGCTCGACCTGGATGCGGGTGTTCATCTCCATGAAATAGAAGCGCCCGTCGGAGTCCAGCAGGAACTCGACGGTGCCGGCATTGGTATAGCCGACCGAGCGCGCCGCCAGCACCGCCAGACCGCCGACATACTGGCGCTGGGCGTCGTCGAGCTGCGGCGAGGGCGCGATCTCGATCAGCTTCTGATTGCGACGCTGGATGGAGCAGTCCCGCTCGAACAGATGCATGCAGTGGCCGTGATGATCGCCGAGCACCTGGACCTCGATGTGCTTCGGGTTGACCACGCACTTCTCCAGGAACACCTCGGCGCGACCGAACGCCTTGGTTGCCTCGGAAATGACGCGCTCATAGTTGTTGCGCAAGGCGGCGGGATCGTCGCAGCGGCGGATACCGCGCCCACCGCCGCCGGAGGTCGCCTTGAGCATGATCGGGTAACCGATCTGTTCGGCGCAGGCCAGTGCCTCATCGAGATTCGCCAGATTGCCGGGGCTCCCGGGCGTGACCGGCACGCCGGCTTTCTGCATCGCCTGACGCGCGGCGGTCTTATCACCCATGCGCGCGATGACCTCGGCGCTCGGGCCGATGAAGGTGATGCCACGCCGCGCGCAGGCCAGCGCCAGCTCCGGATTCTCCGACAGGAAGCCATAGCCCGGATGCACCGCGTCGCAACCGGTCGAAACCGCCAGATTGACGATGTTGTGGACGTTGAGGTAGCCCGACAGCGGATCGCTGCCCAGGCTGTAGGCCTCGTCGGCCTTCTTGACGTGGAGCGAGTGGCGGTCGGCCTCCGAATAGATGGCCGCCGAGCGGATGCCCATCTCGGCGCAGGCGCGGATGACGCGCACCGCAATCTCGCCGCGGTTGGCGATCAGGATCTTACGAAGCATCGGTTAGCCTCTGGGCGGCCGGTCGGGTGGCCGATGTGGCGGTGGCGAGTGAATCTCGGGGCCGATGCTGCGTAGCAGCATCGGCATTGGCGGGGATTGTACAAACGCGGTGGACGAATTGAAATCGGTGATTGGTCAATCAGATCCATTGATGATTCGGAACACCTCGGCCAAGGACTCGTTGCCGCCGACATTTCCTGGAAAAATGACCACGGGCAGATTTGGGAAACGCGGGTGATCGGCCGGGCAGCGCACGACCGAGCAACCGGGATGGATCTGCCCGAGCACCCGCGCGGTGCGCAGCGCCAGGCCCTTGCTCAGGGTGTCATTGGAGGTGATGCCGCCCTTGCTGATCAGGAAGCCGATCTCGGGCGGCAGATTCCGGACGATCCTGACCAGAAAGGCGGACACCTGCTCGCCGAACGCCAGCCGCTCCGCCTTGGTCGGAAACTGGCGCTCGCCCCGGCTGGTGAAGAGCGCCGTGCTCCGGCCCTCATGCCGAGCGGTCTCCAGTCGGTCGATGAGGTCGTGAAAGAGCCTCTCCTCGTCCCGCGTCAGGCGATCGAGGTCGATCTCGACCGGCACCACCGCCGTCTGCTCGATCAATGCCTCAAGCTGCCGGCTCGACTTGGCGACGTGCGAGCCGACCAGCACCACGCCCGGTCGGCGTCCGCCCACATAGGCCGACATGGCCCCGGCCGGCACCGGTTGCGGCGGCAGCGCGGCAAAGGCGGTGAGCAGGCTGGCGGCGCTGCGAAAGAGGAAGCGCTTGCCCTTGGCCGCCGCCAACAGGACCTGCCGCGCAAAGCCATCGAGATCGGACTGTTGCTCGGCATCGACCACGCAGCAGACGTTGCCGGTCAGTTCGGCGAGCCGCGCGCCGCTGTCCCCGCGCACATCCGCCAGGCCGAAGCGCTCGACCTGGGCGGCACGGATGCGCCCGGCGGTCTTCTCTTCCACATAATCGGGCAGGAACGCATTCCTGAAACCGAAGACGGAGTCGCGCGCGAACTCGGTCTCGTTGACCGGCACGGGTGTGCCCTCGACCATCAGATAATGCACCCCGTCGCGGGTGACGCGGCCGCCCTCGAAGAAGGCCGGCACCAGGAAGTGGGCATCGAAGGGGCCAAGCTCCTCGGCGATGACATCCGTCTCGACCGGGTAGTGACCGCGCAGGGTGGAATCCGAGCGACTGACAACAATGGGGCGGATCGGCCGTCCTTCCGCAACCAAGGTCTCCAGTGCCGCGCGCAGATTGACGCAGATCTCGCGCGTCACCTCCGCCGCCGCTCCCGCGTCCATGCCCCGCGTGTTGCTGAGCACGAAGAAGAGCGGCGCATCGTCGGTCAGCGCCTCGATCAGGGTCTCCGGGTCCCAGCGGGTTAGCAGCAGACAGGAATGAACCGTCTGCGAACCGGTCGGGTCGTCGTCGATGACGATGGTCTTAGCAGTGGAGGATTGGTTCATAGGCTCTGCGCTCCAATTCGGTAGGGTACGCATCGCGTACCCTTCAACGCGATCACGGCGGGTGTTGGGTACGCGATGCGTACCCAACACCTACGCCAGCATGGCCCGCGCGCGGCCCGCCAGGGTCTCGGGGGAAATGCCGTTGAAGGCCATCAGCTCGCCCGCGCTCGCGGTGGTTTCGCCGCGCTGCCAGCCGAAGAGATCCCGCGCCGCCGCGCGACTGCGCAGCATCACCGGCTCCAGCGCCACCGTCCCGCCGCCGCTCACGCCGATCAGGGCGTCGCCATCGAAGAGCGCCTCGAACTCGGCGTCGTCCATGAAGCGGTCGTCCGGCTCGGCGCTGTGCGACCAGGCGACGTCGCGGGACCGATAGAGTCGGCGTGGATTGACCACGGCGACGATCCGCACCCGATAGCCGTCCGCTTCCAGCCGATCCTTGGCCGCGAACACCGGCTGCAACACCATGTCGCCGGTCACGGCGAAGACGATGGTCCCCCCGGCCCCCTGGGACGACTCATAGAGACAGGTCGCCCCGCGCTCGATCGCCTCGCTCGCCTGCTCCAGGGTGGTGTACACCGGCAGCGGCGACTTGGAGGCGACGAGGCTGATGCACTTGTTGGACTGCCCCACCGCCCAGCCGTAGGCCGCCTGGATCATGTTGGCATCGGCCGGATAGAGCAGATAGACGTTGCCGTTGCGCATCTGTCCGCCGATGTAGTTCTCGATCTCCGGGCGCTGATGGGTCCAGCCGTTGCGGCCCTGCTCCAGCGCGCCGGCCGTGAACATGGAGACCACCGCCGGGGTGCGATGGCGCAGCTCGGCCATCGCCTGACCCACGGTCTGCACGATCGGCCAGCCGTTGATCGCGAAGCTCTCGTAGGAGAGCCAGAGCGAGCGCCCGCCGAAGAGCGCCAGACCCCGCCGCGAAGCCCGCGCAGGCGTCCTCGTTCAGCGGCTCGTAGACCTGACCGCTCGGGGTCTGGTTGTAGAGCGGATCGGCGGTCGGATGGCGGATCTTGAGCGCCTCGTTGATCGCCTTCATGGCCGAGGCCTCGGTGCCGTCGGCGTTGGTCACCACGAACTCCGGATCGCGCCGGCCCAGCTCGGCCACCATGTTGGCCATGGCGCTGGCCGGAACCGCCTGCTCGCCGGGGGCGAACGCCTGCATCGGCAGCGTGCCGATGTCGGCGAGCGGACGCTCGAACTCGGTCACCACGGTGCGACCGGCGGGGCCGCCGCCGGCGCGCGCCATGTTGGTCCGCACCAGCGACCAGATCTCCGGGGCCAGAGCGCCGCGTTCCAGGGCGGCGGCGATGTTCGGCTTGTCCGCCGTGTCGCCCGGATAGAGGTTGTGCGACTTGGCCCCGCTCGCATGGACTCCGGCCCCCTTGAGCTGCTTGATGATGACGGCGGTGAGCGTCCCGCCCATGGCCGCGTCCGCCGCCTCGCGCACGCCTTCCAGCACCGCGCGGCTGAAGGCCATGCGCGCCTCGGGACCGAAGAGGGTGCTGTCCACGTAGGCCCCGTCCTGACCCGCGTCGTCGAACGCCTTGGCGTCGATCAGGATGACGCGCTCGAAGTCATGCGCCCGCCAGTAGGCCGTCATGGCCTCGTTGCTCATCAGCGACACCATGGAGTGATGCTCCTGGCTGTAGCCGTTCCAGATCAGCACCGGCAGGAAGTTGGTCACCTCCGGATAGGCGGTGTGGAAGTGCTTCATCGCCGAGAGGATATAGGGCTCGCCCAGACCGCCGTCCCCGATGGTGCAGGGAAAGAGCTTGTCGCGATTCAGATAGGCCCCCGCCATGGCGAAGTGCTGACCCTGCCCGAGCGGACCCGCCGGGGCCAGCAGACCCGGGAATCGCACCCGAGAGATGGCCGAGCAGACCGTCGCGCTCGCGAAAACGGGCCTGGAGATCGGTCACCGTGCGGATGCCCATGGCCTCCAGCGAGCCATCCAGGAACATGGCGCTATAGAAGCCGGGGGCGTGATGACCCACCTCGGTCACGATATTGGTGTGACCCAGCATCACCAGCGAGGCATAAGCATCTGCCGAGCTGGCAAAGCCGCCGGGATGCCCGGATTGCTTGGAGGCGCAGAGCTGAAGAGTCAGATAGCGTAGCGCATCGGCCGTCCACTGCGTCTGGCGGACGGCGGCCTCGTCGATCTCCTGGATACCGTTCTGGCCCTCGCGGATCGCCGGAGTCTGACCAAGGGCGGCGAAATCGGCCGGAGGCGCGCTGAAATGCAGAAGGCCGTCGCGGAAATCGGTGTCAGGCTGGTTGGGGCTGGTGCTGGCTGCGCTCGTCATGATCTCTCTCCCTCTCACGGTGATGCTGGACCCGCTTGGCTGCGGGCCGCTTGCGTTGGAGAGAATCTAGGGAGGGATCCGGAATTTCGCAATAGAGAAACGATTTCACGATACGGAATTAACCGATCAGCTCGCTCAGCGAGCTGACGACCCGGAAGCGGACTTCCTCGAAGTTCTTGAAATGCCGCTTGCCGCATTCGATGTGCAGGTCCTCGATGGGACGCAGCAGATCGAGCTGGACATGGTCGCCGCCGGTCTTCTTGGTCTCGGCGACGAAGTAGAGGATTTGGTCGTTGCGGTAGGCCAGCGCCCAATCCGGGTTGTACGGCCCGACGGGCGTTTCGATCTGGAACCAGCGCGGCAGCTTGATGTAGAAGAGCACGTCGTCATTGTCCTCGCAGGCTTGCGCGAACAACCGCTCGGGACCGGAATTGGAGTCGATGACGATGTGCGAGAAGAGCGTCTTCTCCTGCTTCCCAACGGCCACGACATTGGACGCGAACACGCCCATCAGATAGTCGTTCTCGAAGCGCCGCATTTCGTAGACATCGCCCTCCAGCTTCAGGTATCGCACCCCGCTGCCCTCGGAGCCGTCACCGTAGACCAGAAACTCGCGCTTGACCGCATTGATGATCTCCGCCGTCAGGTCGACGAAGACTTGTGGGTTATTGAGCGCCTCGCCGAGCCGCCCGCTGTCGAGCAGGATGCGCGCCACGGTCGATTTCGCCAGCCCGGTCTTGGCCTGGATCTGGCCGACTAGATCCGGCATGACGTATTTTGCCTCCAGGGTCTGGGTGCGACGGCCGGTTTCCGTTCCGCTCACGCCCGACGCGCTGATCGCCATGTCGGCACGGATGATCGCCACCTTGGGCCGCTCGATCGCGGGCAGCTTGGCCTTGATCCGTCGCGCCGCCTTGGCCGTCAGCTCGGCCGTGCTGTATTGGACCTGGTAGCGGGTGCGCGCCCGGATCCGCTTCCACAGATCCAGAAAACGGCGGTCGGCTGTCGTAGCCTTTCTTGAGCTGGACGTTCACCTTGTCCCGCTCGTTCTGGACCATCTCGGGCTTGAAGCGCACGCCGGCCTCGGTCATCTCCGCCTGTAGCTGGTTGGCGAAGTCCTCATAGCTCTCGTTGGCGATCACGGTCAGCCGATTCACCGCCCGGTCGCGCACCCGCTCGCCGTCCTGGTTCACGCACAGACGCAGCCCGCGCCCGATCTCCTGCCGCTTCTTGATGTCGGAGCTGGACTCGGCCAGGGTGCAGATCTGGAAGACGTTGGGATTGTCCCAGCCCTCGCGCAGCGCGGAATGGCTGAAGATGAAGGCGAGCGGTTCGGCCAGGTCGAGCAGGCGCTCCTTGTCGCGCATGATCAGCTCGAAGGCGCTGGCCTCCGCGTCGGCGTTGCTCTTGCCGGTCAGGGTCTCGAACGGGGAAACGGTGCGCTTGTCCTGCGAGAAGTAGCCGTTGTGCACCCGGTCCGCCGCATGGGGCATCAACCCAGCGTAATCGGGATGCTGGCACTGATCTGCGCGTAGATTTCCTCGAACCAGAGGGCGAACTTGCCCTTGGCCGTCGATCCGTCCTCGCCGTAGGCGCGATAGTTGGCCACCCGGTCGATGAAGAAGACCGAGAGCACCTTGATGCCCAGCGGATGCAGCCGTCGCGCCTTCTCGAAATGACGGCGCACCGTCGCCTCGATCTGCAAGCGGAGGATGGCATCGGTGAGCGCGCCGTGCGGCTGGCCCACACGCACCCGCACATCGTTGGCGAAGGTGACGACACCCTCGCCCGCGTCGATCTCGTTGACGATGAAACCGTCGCGGTAGATCTCGCGCTGGTTGGAGAACTTCGCGGCATGGAGGTCGTCGCCGTTCTTGACCGTCACGGTCTTTTTTGCCGGTCCCTGCGCCTGATTGACCCAGATCGTCAGCCGGGCCGAGACGCTGCGCTTGCCGGTCTTGAAGCCGGCGACCTCGACGAACGCCTGGTTGGCATCCTTGAGCGCGATCACCGAATCCACGCCGATCTGCTTGACCAGCCCCAATTCATAGGCGCGCACCGGATCGAGCGAATGGATCAGGTTGTAGTGGTTGCGATGCGTGGCCGAGTAACGCAGCGTGCAGAGTGGATTGAGCCGGGCGATGGCCTGCTTGCGAAGATCGGTCTCCAGATTCTGCGGCTCGTCCAGGATCACGAAGGGGTGGCTGTCCTGAATGAACTGGATCGGCGCGATCCCGGTCTCGCGCACCTGGTTGATGACGTTGCCCTTTGACGGCTTCTTGCGTGACTTTCCGGCCGGTTGCGGACGCTCCGTCGGGCTGGAGTCCTTGGCGAAGGCGTCGATGTTGATCACCAGGATCTGGATGGCATCCGACAGCGCGAAGTGGCGAAGCTGGTTGACCTTGGCCGAGTCGTACACCATGAACTCGGCGCGTGCGTAATCGTAGAGCGTCTGGAAATGATCCCGGGTGATCTTGAGGCTCTTCAACACCCCCTCGCGGATCGCCACCGAGGGCACCACGATGACGAACTTCCGAAAGCCGTAGGTCTTCGCCAGCTCGTGGATGGTGCGCAGATAGACGTAGGTCTTGCCGGTGCCGGTCTCCATCTCGACCGTGAAGTTGGGGAAAGCGCCGACCGGCGTGCCATCGTCCAGCCGCATCGGCTCCAGGCCGCCGAGGGCTCGATGCCGTGCTCGGTCTGCACGGCATGCAGATTCTTCAGCCATTGCGCCTCGTCGATGACGCGGTGATTCGCCACGCCGGTCTCGGTGAGATTCAGGCTGGAGAGCGCGTCGTCCCGCGTCACGGCGGTCTGCGAGGCGTCCGGCTGACCCTTTGAACAGGTCCACCACGGCGCGGATGGCGGCGAGCTGGTAATCCTGATTGGCGTCGAACTGGAGTTTCATCTTGAGCTTGATCGTATCGCATGAGAGAGACATAGTTTCGGTCGCGGCCAGCGGCGAGACCAACCACTAACCACTGACAACCCACTGAGGAGGACATCGCGATGGCCCATAGCTCGATGCTGCATGTTCGTATCGACGATGACGTCAAGGCCGAGGCCAGCGCGGCCCTGGCGGCCATGGGGCTGTCCGTCTCCGACGCCGTGCGGATTCTGCTCAAGCGCGTGGCCCATGACCAGGCATTTCCCCTGGAACTCAAGGTGCCCAACGCCCTGACCCGTGCCGCGATCGACGAATCGCGCGCCATGATGAAGGCGGACCGTGCCCGCTTCGAGACCGCTGACGCCCTCTTCGATGACATCGAAAAGACCGGCCAGCGTTAAACGCGCGGCTCTACCCAGGGCATCCGACTACGCCAAGCCTTTCGCGAAAGACTGGGAACGGCTGTCGCGCTCCGGGCGCTTCGACCTGCGGCGGCTGAAGGAGGTGATGCTCCTGCTCATCGCCAACGATGCCCCGCTTGGTCCCGAGTGGCTCGATCACCCGCTCAAGGGTGACTGGGCCGATCATCGTGAATGTCATGTCGGCGGAGACTTCCTGTTGATTTACCAGGTCGCGGGCAACCGGATCAACTTCGTGCGCGCCGGAACCCATTCGGATTTGTTCGAGGAGTAGCGGCGCGCTGGAAATCCTGGTAGGCGTCGAATTGGAGTTTCATGCGCCAGTCTGTCAATTCAGAACACGCTCGCCATTGACGACGATGGGCTGTCCCGAGGCGAAGGAATACAGGACATCCGGGCAGACATCCGCGCCATTAGGCCAAACAATGGTGCCTAATTCCGAATCGACTCGCACCTGCTCAAAATAGCGATCGTCCATCAGAGCACGCAAAGACTCCGGAATAGTCGCCGATCACGCGATCCATCTCCACGATGGCACTGAGTCCGTCGGCGAAGGTCAGCTTAAGCCGGCGGTTCTCCAAGGGGACGACTGCGGTCACATCGATCAGAAACATGCCTTACTCCAACGGTGCGATGCGCTTGAGCTCCGCGCGCTGGCGGGCTAACTCCCAGTCTGCCAGCAATTCGTCTTGGTGGAGACTGGCCCATTCCATCACCAGCCCCGTTGCACGCGGAGGCAGCCTGCCCGCTAATAGCGACAATGTCTGGATGCCGATTTCCGCTTTGTGCTCGTTGTAGCGCACATGGAAATGGGGCGGGTTATGTTCATCGTAGAACATCGCGATGATGATTCCGAAAAAGCGGCTGATTTCCGGCATGGCGTGTTCCTACAGACAGGTGAACTTGATGCCCGCGTCGCGGCATTGCAGATCCAGATTGGTCTTGAGCGTATCCGAATCCTGGAAAACGCCGTCGATGGCGATGATCTCGCGCGGCTTCAGGTCCACCAGCGGCTGGATCATGGTGTCGCTGAAACCAGGCAGTCTTGGAATCTGATGGCAAGGAAACCGCCCAAAGCGGTCTTGGCGACGACCGGCGCACGACGTGCCTCGGCGTTCGGCGAAGCGCTCGCGCGGCCATGGCTGCACGCTTGCGCGCCCGCACGTTATACTCGTTGAATAAAATAGTTGCGAAAAATTTTAATTAAGCCATCCTACTTCATATCACCTGCATCCAAGTCGTCAGCGCATACGGATTGATCTGCTATGTATCATTGCCAATTTTCGACAGAAGATCAGCTTCAGATTCGAGATCAGCGCTACCATCATCCTGATCCAATCGTTCGCAAGCGGATGACGATTCTTTGGCATAAGTATCGCGGCCTGCCGCATCATGAAATCGCTGATCTGAGTGACGCGGCTCCCAATACCGTGACAGCGACCATTCGAACCTATACGGAGAAAGGCTTGCAAGGCGTTCAGGAACGCCATTTTCATTGTCCCGCGAGCCAACTCGATCCCTATCGCTCACAGCTCGTGTCGCATTTCTCAGCGCATCCGCCACGCACCTTGAAAGAGGCGGCCGTCGAGATCGAACACATCACCGGGCTCTCGTTCACGCTCTCCCATGTGCGCAATTTTATCCTCTCGGTTGGACTGAGCCGAAAAAAACAGGAAGCGTTCCAGGAAAGCTGGACGATGCCAAACGAGAAGAGCAAAAAGCCTTTATTCGCGATCACTTAGAGCCAAACCTAGAGGAAGCCAAGCAGGGTCGCAAACACGTGTACTTTGTCGATGCCGCGCATTTTGTCCTGCAACCTTTTCTCGGTTTTTTATGGTGTTTTCAACGCTACTTCGTTTATTCCGCCTCGGGACGAAAGCGATTCAATGTGCTTGGCGCCCTCAATGCGATTACCCATGAAGTGGTCACCGTCACCAATGATTCCTATATCAATGCGCTGAGTGTCTGCGATCTGCTTCGAAAATTGGCCATGAAGCATGCCGATGAAGTCGTGACCTTGTTTCTGGATAACGCCCGCTATCAAAAATGCAACATCGTCACGGAACTTGCCGCACAATTCAAGGTTGAACTCATTTATCTCCCGGCCTATTCACCGAATCTCAATTTGATTGAGCGGCTATGGCGGCATGTCAAACATGAGGTCTTGTATTCCCGTTATTATGACTCGTTTCCAAAATTCAAAACGGCCATCATGGGCTGCATTAACGCGACTCAATCACCTGAAAAGAAGTCGCTGAGCAGTCTATTTTCACTGAAGTTTCAAATTATAGAAAAATCGCAGATATTGAATGAATAGAGTATAGCGCAAAAGCGATCGGCATCCAATGAAAGTGGTCTCGGAGCACTCCATCATGTTCTCATGATGCGAAAATAGGGCCGATCTACCTTTCATGATACAAGACGACACCGCCTCACCCTCCCGCATCCAGGTCATCGACCGCGCTGCCGCGCTGCTGGACGCCATCGCCCGTTACCCGGATCCCGTGAGCCTCAAGATTCTGGCGGCGGAGACGGGGCTGAACGTCTCGACCGCGCATCGCATTCTGGCGTCGCTGATCCAGAACCGTTTCGTGGAGAAGGACGCGGCCAGCCATTACCGGCTCGGGCTGCGCCTGCTGCAACTGGGGGTGCGGCTGCATGGCAACGTCGATGTGCGCGCTATCGCCCGCCCCATTATGGAGGGGCTGCGCGACCGCTTCGGCGAGTCGGTGAACCTGACCATCCGCGAGGGCGATGCCGTGGTCTATATCGAGAAGGCGACGCCGA
Source organism: uncultured Gammaproteobacteria bacterium (assembly GCA_963818415.1). Taxonomy (GTDB): domain Bacteria; phylum Pseudomonadota; class Gammaproteobacteria; order Chromatiales; family Chromatiaceae; genus CAWFSC01. The sequence continues at coordinate 124,025 of CAWFSC010000008.1, forward strand.
ACCGCATGATCCACGTCCAGCAATTGATCGGCGCACGCGCGCCCCTGCACGTCACCGCCGTCGGCAAGCTGATGCTCGGCGCGGCCGGCGAGGATGCCATGCGCGCCTATGCGCAACGCACCAATCTGCCCGCCTACACCCGCAACACCATCACCACTCTGCCGGGCCTGATCGCCGAATGCGGTCAAGCGCTGGCGCGCGGCTATGCGCTGGATAACGAGGAGGCGGAGATGGACGTCGGCTGTATCGGGGTGCTCATCCATGACGGCACCGGAAACGTCAGCGCGGGTCTCTCGGTATCGGCACCCATCGCACGGAGAAGGCTGGAGTGGGTCGAGGACTTGATCGACGCGGGCAGGACGCTTTCCGCTCGGCTTGGATATCGGCCGGTCGCTGACTGAGGCTGGATGCTCGGATCCGCGCCAGCCCCCCATAAGCTTTATCAAGGCTCCCGTTGCCGCCGAGACGAGGATCTTCACCCTCTATGGTTGTGCACAGTCAGGCCGATCCGCCGTGGCGCCGATATCGGGCGCGAGCGGATCACGGCCACAACCCCGAAGCATCGACGTATATCTTTGTTTATAAAAGATTATATGATTCATACAAGGACTCCCTCCTGGAGCATCGACTTGGCTAGGAGTCCCTGTGAATCCAGCGATCAACCCTTCACACACAGACTTATCCACAGGTTGAACCACCGCTTTCCGGATCCGCTCCCACGCCGGCCAGCGGTTATACTCCGACCAAGCGTGAAGCTCCCCGAGCGACACCAGCTCCTCTCACCGCCACGATGTCGAGGTCCACTCGCCCATGTCCAGCGCCTTGATCGAGACTCCGATTGGCCTGATCGGCATCCATTGGCTCGGCGACGTCCTGACGGGTGTGGACCTCGATCCAGCGCCCTCGGCCACTGACCGAGCCAGCCCCGAAGCCTTGTCGGATCGTCCGTCGATGGGACACGCGCGCTTCGGGATCCTGGACGCCCAAGACGAGAGCGAGGCACCGCCCGCAGCGATCACGCGCCAGTTGGCGGACTATTTCGAGCAGGCGACGGCCATCCTCGACCTCCCGCTGGCGCTCGCCGGAACGCCCTTCCAGCAACGGGTGTGGGCCTTGCTGAGGACCATCCCCGCAGGCCGGACACGCACCTATGGCGAGGTCGCGCGCGAGCTCGGCAGCGCGGCGCGCGCGGTCGGCCAAGCCTGTCGCGCCAACCCCTGCCCCATCGTCGTGCCCTGTCATCGTGTCGTCGCCAGCCAGGGTCTTGGTGGATTCGCTGGCGATACCAGCGGACGCAAGCTCGCCGTGAAGCGCTGGCTGCTGGATCACGAAGGCGCGGCCTATGTCGTTTGAAGGGACTCCCGGATGATGGACGACCGGGCGGTCATCGAGGGTTTCGCCGACGTCATCTGGATGGAACGCGGTCTGAGCCGGAACACGCTCGCGGCCTACCAATCCGACCTGCAGGGCGTTTGCGGTCTGGTTGGTGGCGGACCGAGACAGATGTCTGGCCGAGGCCGAACGGCTGGATTTGCTGGACTATCTCGCCCTGCTCTCCCAGCAGGGCCGCAAGCCGCGCTCGGCGGCGCGTCTCCTCTCCTGTCTGCGTCAGTTCTACCAATACCTGCTGCGCCGGGGACTGATCAGCGAGGATCCCAGCGCGCGGGTGGATGCGCCCAAGCTGGGCCGTCCGCTGCCCAAGAGTCTGAGCGAATCCGAGGTGGAGGCATTGCTACGCGCGCCCGACACGGAAGATGCGCGCGGACATCGTGATCGGACCATGCTGGAGGTTCTCTACGCCAGCGGTCTGCGGGTCACCGAGCTGGTGACCCTGACCCCGAGCCAGGTCAGCCTGACCCAGGGCGTGGTCCGCGTCATGGGCAAGGGCAGCAAGGAGCGGCTGGTGCCCTTGGGCGAGGAAGCCTGTTCCTGGCTTCGGGACTATGTGCGCGGACCACGGATGGATCTGCTGGGCGGGCGGGTCAGCGATTATCTGTTCCCGACCAACCGCAGCGACTACATGACCCGCCAGACCTTCTGGCTGTTGATCAAGCGCTACGCGCTTGAGGCCGGAGTCGTGAAGCCACTCTCGCCGCATACCCTGCGCCATGCCTTCGCCACCCATCTGCTCAACCATGGGGCGGATTTGCGCGTCGTCCAGATGCTCCTGGGGCACAGCGACCTTTCGACCACGCAGATCTACACCCATGTCGCGCGTGAGCGGCTCAAGCAGCTCCACGCGCGCCATCATCCGCGCGGATGATCCCGGTCGCGACGGACGGAAGCGGCAAAAAAACCGGCCGATTCGGGTATAGTGAAAGGCTTGATCCCGCCCCTACCGAGAGAGATTCCCATGCCTTCCTTCGACGTTGTCTCCGAAGTCGACTTGCAGGAAGTTCGCAACGCCGTCGACCAGGCCAACCGCGAGATCGGCACCCGGTTCGACTTCAAGGGCATCGACGCCAGCTTCGAGCTCGCGGACGGCAAGATCCTGATGGTCGGAGAGCAGGAATTCCACCTCCAGCAGATGATGGATATCCTGCGGCAAAAACTGGTCAAACGTCAGGTCGACCTCGCCTGCCTCGATCCTGGGGAGCCGGTGTCGACGTTGAGCGCCGCCCGTCAGGAGATCAACCTCAAGCAGGGTGTCGATTCCGACGACCGCCAAGCGCATGGTCAAGACCATCAAGGCGAGCAAGGCCAAGGTGCAGGCCCAGATCCAGGGTGACCAGTTGCGCATTACTGGCAAGAAACGTGACGACCTTCAAGAGGCCATCGCGCTGCTGCGTGACGAGGACTGGGGCTTGCCGTTACAGTTCACCAACTTCCGCGACTAGGGACTCCCCGACATGAAGAAGGTTCGTGCTTTCCTCCTCCTCACCGCCGCCCTCGCCAGCGGCACGGTCCTCGCCGCGCCCGAGCAGACCATCCGCAAGGCGCTCGAAAAGGCCGTGCCCGGCATCGAGATCACCAACATCCAGCCGGCTCCCATCGCCGGGCTCTACGAGGTCATGGCCGGGACCGAGCTCATGTACGTCACGGGCGACGGCCGCTATTTCATGAGCGGCCATATCGTCGACCTCGCCAGATCGCGACGACCTGACCGAGCCGCGTCTCGTCCGAGGCCCGCAAGCGCCTGATCGATGGCGTCGGCGAGGACAAGATGGTCATCTTCAGCGCCGAACGACGCCCAAGCACACGGTGACCGTTTTCACCGATATCGAGTGCGGTTACTGCCGCAAGCTGCATAGCCAGATCGGCGAGTACGAAAAGGAGGGGATCCGCGTCCGCTATCTCTTCTTCCCGCGCGCGGGCAAGAGCAGCCCGGCCTACGACGAGGCCGTATCCGTCTGGTGCGCTGGAGACAACGCGGCCCGCAGCGAGGCGCTGACCAAGGCGAAATCCGGACAGCAGATCGAGGCCAAGACCTGCGCCAACCCGGTCGATGCCCACATGGCGATCGGCGCGGATCTCGGCTTGCGCGGCACCCCGGCCATCGTGACCGAGTCTGGCGAGCTGATCCCCGGCTATGTCGATCCCAAGCATCTCGCCGCCAAGCTCAACGGGAATGTCGGGAGCTGACCCCTTGAGCAGCGGGCCCTCAACGCGATGAGCCGGAGCCATGGAACGCCAGCCCGTTAGCGCGTTCGCGCTCGATTTTGCCTGGCGTACCGACAAGGGTCGCGTGCGCCAGCGCAACGAGGACGCGGTTGCCGTCCATCCCGAACACGGCCTGATCGTCGTCGCCGACGGCGTCGGCGGGGCCATTGCTGGCCACGTCGCCAGCCGGCTCGCGACGGATACCATCTCGGAGCGCTTCCGACGGCGCGTCACGCCACGCACGGACAGCGAAAAGGCGCGCCTCTACGTCGAGGCCGCGGTGGAAGAGGCCAACATCAATATCTGGCGGCAGTCCAAGGAAAACAGCGAATACGCCGGCATGGGGAGCACCGTGGTCGTCGGCTCCGTCGGCTGGGATTGGCTGGCCATCGCCCATGTCGGCGATTCGCGGGTCTATCGGCTGCGCGGCGAGGCGCTGGAGCAGCTTTCGCGCGACCATTCCTTCATTCAGGAGGTCGTCGATCAGGGCTTCTTCACCTCGCGCGAGGATGCCCGGCGCTACGGCATCGGCGAGAACATCCTGACGCGGGCACTCGGCTCCTCGCCCGGCGTCGGCGTCGCGTCCGACCTGATCGAGATCGCCACCGACGACCTCTTCATCTTCTGCACCGATGGCCTGACCGGCATGGTCCCCGAGGACTGGCTGCGTCAGATTCTCATCGCCGTTCAGGGTAACTCGCTCGACTCGGCCGCCGACGCGCTCATCCGTCTCGCCAATGAACGCGGCGGCGTCGACAACGTCACGCTGGCGATGCTGCGTGTCGGCGAGCGCGTGAACGAGCGATGATTCGAGCGCCTTGCGCACTCCCCGACCATCCATCTTTCTTGCAAGCTGCCCAGCCACCATCAAGGCATGCGGCTGTCGATCCATTCCAAGCTCTTCCTCACCCTCTTGCTCGCCTGCGTCGTGGTGCTGGTCGGCTCACATGCCTTTATTCAGTGGTCTTTTCAGCGCGGCATGGTCGAATTGGCCGATGAGCGCGAGCAGGAGAGAATCGGCCACATTTCCGATCGTCTGATCGAGCTCTATCGGCGCGAGGGATCCTGGGAGCCGCTCATCAAGAACCGGCGACTCTGGCGGTTCGCCCTGATCGGCGATCATGACTCCGGACCTGGGCCAGGCCCTGAGCAACCTCGTTTCGACCGTCAGCCGCCGTGGCTACGGCATGCCGAAGACCTGGAACCGGGCGATTGGCCGCCACGGGAAACCGGCGAGCATCCGCACGAACACGAACGTCCCGCCCCGCTGGAGCTGCGGCTGATGCTCCTGGACGCCGACGGCAAGACGCTCTTCGGGCGCGAATCACTGCTCGCCGACACCCGCCGCTATCCGCTCGCGATCGATGGCGGGAAGATCGGCGAGTTGGCCTTGCTACCCGGCTCGCCAGTTCCCGAGTCGGCCGAGATGCGTTTCCGAGCGAACCAGGGGGACCGACTCTGGATCATCGCCGCAGCCATGCTCGCGCTGTCCGCCGCACTCGCCTATCCGCTGTCGACGCGCCTCGTCCGTCCGGTCCGCGGCTTTCAGGAAGCCGCCCGACGGCTGGCGACCGGCGATTTCAGCGCCCGTGTTCCAGCCTCCGGGAGCGACGAGATCGCGCGGCTCGGACGGGACATCAACGCGCTGGCCACAGCGCTTGAACGCAACGAACAGGCCCGGCGGCGCTGGGTCGCGGACATCTCCCACGAACTGCGAACGCCCATCGCCCTGCTCCGCGCCGAGCTTGAGGCACTGCAGGATGGCGTGCGCCCCTTCGACCGCGCCTCGCTCGACGCACTGCATGGCGATGCGATGCGGCTCGGGCGTCTGGTGAACGACCTCTACGAACTCTCCACCACCGACATGGGCGCGCTCGGCTATCGCATGGAGGAGACGGACATCGCCGAGGTCTTGACTGCGGATATCGACGCCTTCCGCCGGGGGTTCCAGGATGCAGGGCTCCGGCTCGAATTCGAGGATGGCTTGCCCGAGCCGGCCATCCTCTTCGCCGATGCCCAGCGTCTGTCGCAACTCTTCCGCAACCTCATCTCCAACAGTCTGCAATACACGGATTCAGGCGGTGGACTGAGGGTCAGACTCAGCCGCGCCGAGGGCCGTCTGGTCATCGATTTCCAGGACACCAGCCCTGGCGTGCCCGCCGCATCCCGGCCTCGGCTCTTCGAGCGACTGTATCGGGTCGACGCCTCCCGCAGCCGACACACCGGCGGGGCTGGGCTCGGTCTCGCCATCGCCAAGAACGTGGTCGAGGCCCACGGCGGCACCATCACGGCGGACGCCGCGCCGAGCGGGGGACTCTGGGTTCGCGTCACTCTGCCGACTTGAGAGGAGACCAAGCACGCCATGGAGCGAATCGCATGACGAACGACCGCGATATCCCAAGCATTCTCATCGTCGAGGACGAGGAGCGTCTCGCCTCCCTAGTCGCGGATTACCTGAAGGCCGCGGGCTATCGGACGCATCACCTGTCCGACGGGTCGCGGGTCGTGGCCTGGGTTCGCCAGGAACATCCCGACCTTATCCTCCTGGACTTGATGCTTCCCGGCAAGGATGGTCTGACCATCTGCAAGGAGATCCGCGCCGAGAGCCAGATCCCCATCATCATGACCACGGCGCGGGTCGAAGAGATCGACCGGCTGCTCGGGCTTGAGCTGGGCGCTGATGATTATGTCTGCAAGCCCTACAGTCCACGCGAGCTGGTCGCCCGAGTCAAGGCGGTGCTGCGGCGGACCTCGACGCGCGATCCAGCCGAAGCGACCGGCCCCTTGACGCTGCAAGCCGACCGGCTGCGCGTGCGCTCAGGCGCGCGGGAGATCGAACTCACGGCGGTCGAATTCGCCCTGCTCGCAACGCTCCACGACTCGCCCGGACGCATCTTCTCGCGCGACCGACTGATGGACCGCATCTACCGGGATCACCGGGTCGTCTCCGACCGCACCATCGACAGTCACGTCAAGAAGCTCAGACGCAAACTGTCCGAGCTACTGCCCGACCAAGAGCTCATCCATTCCGTTTATGGCGTGGGCTATCGCTATGAGGTCGCGGAAGCCCCCTCCGGCGAATGACACAACCCCTGCCGCAAAACGCCAGCAAGCGATTTAAACACGATTAGTGGAAAAACACAGATCTAGGCCTGTCAGCACCGCAAAGGTGCCGAAAGTTACCTCCCCCTTTCCACCGCTCGCGTCCGGACGACATCGAGGGCCATGCACTGGCTCGCGAATGCGCCTCGTCTTTGAGACATATCGGACTTAAGACTGTATTTTTAAAAGACTGATTTATAAAGCCCGGCACCACCTACGCCAAGATAGCGTCAAGATCATGTGACGCCAGACCCTGCAAGCCCGACGCGGTGACGACCTCTGCTGCTGTCTCCCGCCAGCTTCAGGTAGCTGAAATATGGAACTAATGGTAATGTTGTCGTGTATGCCGCGCATAACGGCATACAGCCTGCATGGAAGATCGATGCGAAACAGGCGGTCTAGCGCATTCGGCGAAGCCGAGACCATCGACTTCAGTATGGCGTGCGGATGTAGAGACCGATCAGTTATCCAGCGGCAGAGCCGTGGCTCGTCCGAGCCTTGGTTGCCATCGGCGAGATTCACCGAGCGGCCATCGCCCGACAGCGTGTCTGGGTGCCGACTGTCATTTTCTCAGAGACTCAGCCTTTAGGGGATAGAAACATGAAATCGTTAAGTAAATTGATGACCGCCGGAGGAATATTGCTGGCGCTTGGCGCTTGGAACGTCGCTGACGCGGCGACGTATACGTTTGACTTCTCGACGCTCTCGCCGACCAGCACGACCGGCGGGAGTAATTATGGGAACACCAAGACCTACACCCAGACGAACAGCGTCGAAGGCAACCTGACGGTCAAGGTCAGCGCCGGTTACCTCTATAACAACAATACCCAAAACTCGTCGAATGCCATGCTGGGTCAGTACATGGGGTACGGTCTCGGTGTCACGAATTCGAGCACCGACGAGCATTATGTGGACAATTGCACGTCAGCGAGCTGCGGTCGGACCGACTATGTCCTCTTCGACTTCTCCAAGGACGTGACCATCGAGAAGATCGTCCTGACAGTCTTCGCGGACGGAGACTTCTCCTATAACTCAGGCGCGTGGAACAGCACCGCAACCAACGTGGAATACAAAGGCAATAGCACCTTCACCCTGACCTCGACCAGCGTTGATGACATCTGGCGTGTCTTCGCCTCTCTGAGCAACAGTGACAAGTCGGCCGACAAGTTCAAGATCAAGTCGGTTACCGTCAGCACGGTTCCGCTCCCAGCGGCCGCCTGGTTGTTTGGCTCCGCATTGCTCGGCATGATTGGAATCGGTCGCCGCCGTCGTCATGCGATGCTATGACAGGCGCCGCCAGGCGGCGGTCTAGCCCTGCACTCGGTTGGGAAGGAGACGCTGGCTAGAATCGCAGCACCACGCCCCGCCAACGCGGGGCGTTTTTCTGGCTGGGCGCAAAGAACTCCCGGCCAGATTTTGCCCCACTCACATGGCTCGCTTTGAGTTCCCCCGGACGGAAGCACTGCATCGCGCGAGCATAGTGATCGGCCTGAGGGGCTTTGCACCCTCGGCCTCGAGCGCCCCTCCTCCACCAGACACACGCTGCACGGTTACGGCTCGCCCGCGCTGGACTTGCACCCTGTCGCCAGCCGTCCGTCCTTCAGCCTTTCGAGCATGGCGCTCGCTATCGCCACGACGGTCGTGTTGCTGTGCGCCGCCGCATCAAGGCTGCCCGAACGCTGGCCCCGTCGTGTTTGGCATGATAAGGGCTGCACCCCGAGGCAGGATCTTGGTTTATCGCGCGTAAATGCCCAGTCCGAGGTCGCCAGAAAACGCCTCTCGAACCCCGCCCGCTCGCCGATCCCGCTCCTTCGCATCTGGCAGCAGCCAGACGCTGTACAGCGAACACCTCCACGCGCCATCATGACGCCGCGCGGCCGGGCCGGGAGGCACGGACCGACTCTCTCGACGCCGGCCAGCGCCGTTTTGTATCCCGACTCGACAGCAGGCAGCACGCCCCAATGAACCGTTCCATCAATTTCGTCATCCCCATCCTGATCGCACTCCTGACGGTCGCGGCCTGGTGGTTGCTGAATCGCCCCAACGGACGAGCCGACCTGGCCGACCCGCATCCAGGGCTTTTCCTTCTCGCCCATGCGCGCGGGCGACGACCCGAGCTCAGAAGCGCTTTCCGTCCGTCGAGGACATCGATGCCGATCTGGCCCTGCTGAAGGGACGCGTCCACGCGATCCGCACCTACACGGTCGAGGAGCACCCTGGCCGCGATCCCCCGCCTGGCCGCCGCCTATGACCTGAATGTCACGCTCGGCGCCTGGATCGGCACCGACCGCGACGCCAACGAGACCGAGCTGAAGCGCCTGGGCGAGGTGCTGAGCGAGGGGAATCGCAACGTCGTGCGGGTCATGGTCGGCAACGAGGCGCATCCTGCGCGGGGATGTCACGGTCGCCGAGCTGATCGGCCTATCTGGACCGGGTCGCGCAAGATCACCTGGCTGCCGGTCAGCACGGCCGAGCCCTGGCATGTCTGGCTGAAGTATCCCGAAGCTGGTCGAGCATGTGGACTTCATCACCGTCCACCTGCTGCCCTACTGGGAAGGCGTGCCGCTCGAGCAGGCGGTCGACTACGCCATCAATCGTTACAACGAGGTCAAGAAGGCGTTTCCGAACAAGCCGATCATCATCGGCGAGGTCGGCTGGCCCAGCAACGGCCGGCGCAACCGCGGCGCCGAGGCATCTCTGACCCAATCAGACGCGCTTTCTGCGTCGCTTCCTCGCGCAGGCCGAGGCCGAAGGATTACGTCTATTACGTGATGGAGGCCTTCGACCAGCCCTGGAAGGCCGAAGGTCGAAGGGCGCGACCGGGACCTACTGGGGCGTCTACAACGCCAATCGCGCAGCCCAAATTCGACTTCAGCCAACCCGTGGTGCGCATCCCGCACTGGCGCGAGCTGGCCGGTCTGTCGGTGGTCATCGGCGGTGCTGCTGCTCGCCTTTCTCTATCGCGACAGCGCAACCCTCTCCAAGCGCGGGCAAGGGCTTCCTGGCGCTCGTCACCTATGCCATCTCGACCGCCGCGGTCTGGATCGTCTACGACTACACCCGCCAGTACATGACCCCGGCCACCGCCATCGTCGGGGCTTCTGCTGCTGATCGGCGGCGTTGGGCGTCATCGTCCTGCTGATGGCCGAGGCACACGAATGGGCCGAATCGATCTGGCTGCGCCGATGGCGGCGACCCTTTCCCGTTGCGCTCGGTCCCGGACGAGCAGCTGCCGTTCGTCTCCGTGCATGTGCCGGCCTACAACGAGCCGCCGGAACTGCTGAAGGAGACCCTCGACGGGCTCGCGGCGCTGGATTATCCGCGCTTCGAGGTGCTGGTGATCGACAACAACACCAAGGATCCCAACGGTCTGGCAGCCGGTGCAGGCGTATTGCGAGCAGCTCGGGCGAGCGCTTCCGCTTCTTCCATGTCGATCCGCTCGCCGGCTACAAGGCCGGGGCGCTCAACTTCGCCCTGCGCGAGACCGACCCGCGCCGCCGAGGTCGTCGCCGTCATCGACGCCGATTACATCGTGCAGCCGCACTGGCTGCGCCATCTGGTGCCCGCCTTCGCGGATCCCGAGGTCGCCATCGTCCAGGCGCCGCAGGATTACCGCGACGCCGATCAGAACGCCTTCAAGGCGATGTGCATGGCCGAGTATCGCGGCTTCTTCCACCTCGGCATGGTCACGCGCAACGAGCGCAACGCCATCATCCAGCACGGCACCATGACCATGATCCGGCGCACGACGCTCGACGAGGTCAACGGCTGGGCCGAGTGGTGCATCACCGAGGACGCCGAGCTGGGTCTGCGTCTGTTCGAGGCCGGCTACAAGGCGCTCTATATCCCCTGTACCTATGGCCGGGGACTGATGCCCGATACCTTCGCCGACTTTCAGCAAACAGCGTTACCGCTGGGCCTATGGCGCGGTGCGCATCCTCCTGCACCACCGGCGCGAGCTCCTGGGGCTGCGCAAGACCGCGCTCTCCGCCGGACAGCGCTATCACTTCGTCGCCGGCTGGCTGCCCTGGTTCGCGGACGGCTTCAACCTGCTGTTCAACTTCGCGGCGCTCGGCCTGGTCGGTGGCCATGGTGATGTTCCCGCTCGCGGTGACGCCGCCCTACATGACCGTCGCCCTGGTGCCGCTGGTCCTGTTCGTCTTCAAGATGTCGAAGAGCTTCTTCCTCTATCGCCGCCGGGTCACCGCCACCCTGCGCCAGAGCATTGCCGCCGGACTGGCGGGACTCGCGCTCTCGCACACCATCTCGCGCGCCATGTTCGGCGGGTTCGTCACCGGCAAGCTCGGCTTCTTCCGCACACCCAAGATGGCGGAGGCACCGGCGGTCATCCGCGCCCTGGCCGATGCCCGCGAGGAGGCGCTGTTCGCCTTCGCCTTTCTGCTCGCGGCCGGGCTGGTCATGCTGCGCGAGGATGCCTACATGCTCGACGTCCGGATCTGGGCCGCTGTGCTGGTCGTGCAGTCGATCCCCTATCTGGCCTCCGTGCTGGTCTCCCTGATCAGCGCCTGGCAGCACCTCCCGGCCAGTCTCGTCGGCGCCATGTCGGACATGAACTGTCATGGGCACCAATGGCGGGGCGACCAGCCGGTCAGCCACGAGATCTGAGGCGCGCGTCCGCTTGCTCCGGAGCAACCCCAGGGGCAAGAGGCTCATCGATCCGTGTCCGACGTTAGCGACCCCAGCGGCTGTCATGACGCTCGATTAACAGATTTACGTGTACGACAAACCAGCCGCGATCGCCACCGAAATGCCAATCAAAAGGCATTGCTTAAACCAGCTTGCATACACAAATGTGGACCATTTCACGATATTAGGGTTTACCCCATATAGGGTTTTCCCCTAGACTGCGGCCTCCCCAAATCCACGACCGGAAGACTCCCGCGCCTCTCGGCCAGCGGGATACGGCCTTCGCAGAAAGAGGTTGGCTCCATGAAGAAGACGCTTGTCTCCGCCGCGCTGCTGGCATCCACTCCTGCCGACTCGGCCAGCGACGCCATGGCCCGCGACAGCCTTGATCATGCCCAGAAGGGCATCGCATCCTACTATCACGACAGTCTGCACGGTCGGAAGACCGCAAGCGGTCAGACTTACAACAAGAATCGCCTCAGCGCCGCCCACAAGACCCTGCCGCTCGGCACCCAGACTGCAGAGTCACGGACACCAGGACCGGACGCAGCATCGTCGTCAAGGTCAATGACCGCGGCCCCTTCGTCAAGGGGCGCATCATCGACCTCTCCAAGCAGGCCGCCGAGAATTTGGGCATCATCAAGAGGGGGTCGCGAAGGTCGAGCTCAAGGTCCTGAGCATGCCCGAGCACAACGGCTGACCTCAAAGAGGACCGCCAACCTTCGGCGGTCAAGCGAAGCGCACGCGCCCGAGACCAGATGGGCGCGCGCCTACTCCCAGCGAAACATCCAGGCCGCCAGAGCTCAGAAAGAGGAGCGCCAGGACCAGCCAGCAGCCCGATCTGCGGCAGGATCTCCACCACACCGGCCCCGTCGATCATGACGGCCCGCGCGCGCCTCGACCAGATGGGTCAGCGGCAGGAGCCGCGACAGCAGTCTGCGCCGCGGCGCTCGTTCCTTCCATCGAGAACCAGACCCCCGACAGCAGCAGCATCGGCCAGGAGATCAGGTTGAGCAGACCGTCGGCGACCTCCTCCGTGCGCAGACGCGACGCGACGATCAGTCCCAGACTGATGAGACAGAGCGCGCCGGCCACATAGACCAGCAGCCAGCGCCAGATAGGAGCCGCGCATCGGAAAGTCCAGCAAGAGCTGCCGCGCCCAGATAGACGATCAGGCTCGCCGCCAAGCACCACCAGCAGCCGCGAGACCACCTGCGCCGTCAAGAAACTCCCACGGACTCAGCGGCGTGGCCTTGAGCCGCCGCAGCACCCCGTTCTTGCGATAGCGCACGATCACCCAGCCCACGCCCCAGAGACTGGAGAACATGATGTTCATCGCCAGCACGCCGGGCAGCACCCAGTCGACGTAGCGCAGTGCCTCGCCGCTCACGGTCTTGCGCTCCGGCGCCGCGCCTGGCCGGCGGCGCATAGGCGCCCAGCAGCAGACGCTCGGCGAGATAGCCCTTGGCCGAATTGAGATTCACCCAATAGGCCGGCGATCCGCGCAGATCGACCAAGAGATCCAACTGATGGCGCTCGACCTTCGTGATGGCCGCGTCGGGTGCCGTCGAACGGGATGAAGGTGATGTGCTGGAGTCCCAGAACAGGCGATGTCCGCGCTGGCCAGGGTTCCGTCCCGTGTCACCACGCCGACCTTGAATGGATCCTCGGCCATCGGTCCGAAAGATGAAGGCGAAGGCCAGCACCATCATGATCGGCATCAGGATGTTCCAGCCCAGCCCCGCGCGATCGCGATAGAATTCACGATTACGGGCGATCAGGATGGCGAGGATGCGCTTGCCCATGGGTCAGGTCCTGAGTGCGTGTCCGGTCAGCTTCAGAAAGAGGTCTTCCAGATTCGGCGTCACCACCCGCAAGGCGCTCAGATCCGCGCCGATCCGCTCCAACTCGGCCAGGACCGGCGGAACGTCTCCCGCATGCAGCTCGATCTCTCCGTTGCGCTGCAAGGCATCCGGCGGCAGGGGCACGCCGATCGGCCAGGCCGAGTCCGGCAGACGGATAACGCGGGCCGGGAAATGTTCGCGCACCAGGTCCAGCGGATTGCCCTCCGCGATGATGCGGCCCTGGTCGATGATCGCGACCCGATCGCACAGGTGCTCCGCCTCTTCCATGTAGTGGGTCGTGAGCAGCACCGTGGTGCCCCGTCGGCGCACCTTCTCGATCAGCCCCCAGAAGTTGCGCCGCGCCTGGGGATCGAGCCCCGTGGTTGGCTCGTCGAGAAAGACCAGCTCCGGCTCGTTGACCAAGGCGATCGCCAGCAGCAAACGCTGACGCTGCCCGCCCGAGAGCTTGCGGGTATCTCGATCCAGGATGTCGGTCAGATGACACAGCCGGATCAACTCATCGCGATCGGCGGTCCGTCGATAGAGACTGGCGAACATGGCCAGCGACTCGGCAACGGTCTGGAAGTCCTGCAAGGCCGTGGCCTGGAACTGGATGCCGACGGCTTCGCGATAGTCGCGCCCCAACGGCTGGCCCTTGTAGCGCACGGTGCCGGACGTTGGCTCTTGAATGCCCTCCAGGATTTCGAGCGTCGTTGTCTTCCCGGCCCCGTTCGGCCCGAGCAGACCGAAGCATTGACCGGACGCGACCCGAAAGCCGATACCGTCCACGGCGCGCACGCCGGGATAGAGCCGAACCAGGTCATGGGCCTCGATCAGGGTATTCATGCGGTGGAGAACCCTCGACGTTGCATCATCATCCGCCATTCCAAGGATATTCAAGGGCTTCCGGTTGGCGACGAGTCTTTCCTTGTCCGGGGATCAAGGTCGGCCAGTGGTCAAGTTGAGGACTCACTGGAGATATTTCCATGCCAGCCACGAAGGTGTTTTCCGGTTCCGCTGACCGATGGGACGACAACCGCTTGAGGTATGGGCTCCCGCCGAGCCGCTGGGTCTGATCCATGATCCTGGCCGCGCGCCGCAGGAGCCGCTCGGATGGTTGGTCCAGTTGATAGTTTCCCGGCGCGGGCAAGACACCGATCAGGAGCGCTGACTCCTCCAGGCTGAGTTCGCTCGCGGAGTGCCCGAAATAGCGCCAACTGGTCGCTTCGATCCCATAGGTCCGAGGGCTGAATTGAGCAACGTTGAGATAGACCTCCAGGATGCGCTCCTTGGACCAGAGGGTTTCGATCAACAGGGTAAACCATCCCTCGACCAATTTGCGCTCCCATCCAGAGCCGTGCCACAGAAAGAGATTTTTCGCGGTCTGCTGACTGATGGTGCTCGCCCCGCGCAAGCGCCCCACCTGCCGGTAGTCCCTGATGGCATGGCGGATCTCGATCAGGTCGAAACCCAGATGTCTCGGGAAACGTTGGTCCTCGCCAGCGATCGCAGCCAGCTTGATGCTCGATGGGATGCGTTCCCAGGGGATCCAGGCATGCTGGTAATAGGGCGGGGTCTGATCGAGACGCCAGACATTGAAGGCATGCCGCAGCATGAAGGCCGAGGCGGACGGATCCACCCAGCGCAAGACCCCGACGAGAGCGCTACTCGCAAGCACCAGCACGCCCAGGAGATTCGCCGACCAACGCGCGACGCGCTCCCACTGAAATGGGTATCCGCGCCGGCCGGACAGACCCGGCGCCACCGCGACCTGCGGCGGCGCGCCAGGCGGAACAGCATCCAAGGCGAGGCCAGATGCGGCGCGGACATCATCATTCTCGCTGGAATCTCTCCGGAGCAAAGGCTCGTGGACAGGATCTCCGGAATGGCGGCGGATCAGGATCTTCAAGCGCATTGGACCTCCCGAGACCCGCGACGGATCCAGTCAACCGGCCTGGATCGGTCCAAGCCGCTGGCTCAGCGGCGTTCAGGACCGGGATTGAAAGATGCCCGCGTTTGATCAGGCTAGGACGGATTGAGGGTCGGGAGAGCGGCCCAGCGGACGCGATCGCCAGCTTCGCGCGCGCGGATGACTCCGGCGCCGCGCCGCACTTGCCCCATCAGTTCACGCTTCCAGCGCGGGAAATCGATCGTCCGGCCCCCGTAGAGCGCGGCATCCAGTTGCCCCATGAGGCGATCCAGGGTCGCGCGATCGGCTCCGGGACGCAGCGTCAGGATCTGGTGAGTCAACCAGGGCTGGGTGAATTCGCCCTTAAAGGGCATACAGGCGCGCGCCTCCTCCTCGAACAGCGCGCACCAGGCGTCTGGGCTGGCGGCGCGATTCGCATGCCTCACGCAGCGCAGGAAATGACTGCTCGCGGGCATCGCCCGCCAGAGGTGTCGATGCGCGCTCGCCAGCAACGCCGCTGGCTTCAAGCCGGCCAGATAAGGACCAGCGCGGGTGACAAGAGCGCGGTAACCCAGGCGCAGGCCCTGTCCCGCCAAGGCCAGGAGCGCGCCTCCCGCCTGGAATGGACGTCCCCGATAGAGAACCCCGACCCAATAACCCGCAACCAGCAGCAGGACACCAGCCAGCGGGATCCAGATCTTGACCCAGCCGGAACTGGCGAGCGCGGAGGCGGAAAAGCCGAATGGACCGCCGCCACGCACCGCGAGCGTCTTGAGCGGCAGGCGGGCGACCTCACGCACGCCCTGATCCACGTTCCACCAGGCGATGCTCATTTCGGGCAGGCTGAAGCGACCGCCAGCCTGAGGGACCAGCGTGTAGTATTCGGTGCGCGTGGCAAGCAACTCACGCCCGTCGGACGACAGCTCTGTGTTGGTGAGCGTCTGCTCGCGATAGACGCGAAAACCCGGTCCGCTCAGTTGATTTTCGAGGCTGGGCAATTCGACGGCGGTCGCTCCATCGCCCGCGATCTCCAGCGTCAGGGTCACGGGCTGGCCTGGTTCGAGCACGCCCTCCCGGTCCAGACTGGACTTCAGACTTAGAGACTTCAGCGGCAGCCAGGGCCGCACCGAGGTCATGGATGGCCGCACCTGCAAACGGATGGTGCGCTCGGTGCGCGCCTCGTAGCGTTGCTCCATGCCCCCCGCGCTCCAATTGCCGGTGACCTTGATCGGTGGCAGCTCCAGGCTGCCGGCCCGCAGCGGGACGACCGTCAGGACGAAACCGTTGACGATCTCGCGACGCCCTCCCCCCTTACCCGATCGCGTTGTCGTATTGGGGCCTCGCAGGGTCTTCATCAGCACGTCGCCAGAGGCGGGCAGTTCCAGATTCGCCGTGCTCAGATTCTCGCTGCTGATGACATCTAGATTCAGGACCACCGGCTGTTGGAGGTAGGGATCGGCGACCGCCAGCGACCACTTCAGCCGAGGCTGCTCGCCCTGGGCAGGCTGAACCGGCCCTTGAGGATAATTCGATGGCCAGTTGGGCTGATAGCCGGGATACCCATAAGGCATCTGGCTGGGCATCCGTGCTGGCGCGGGCTGATAGGTGGGGGGAATCCCCTGGGCGTTGGTCGGCGGCACCGGACGAAATTGGGGCGTCTCGGTCTGGGGCCGTGCCGTCTGCGATTGGCCGGGCGGTTGCCCGTAAGATTGTCCCGAAGGCAGCCTGTAGTAAGGCTGGCCATAGTACGGCTGACCATAATAGGGCGAACCATAGGGCTGCGCGGCAGCATCACTCGCCACCAGCAGGGCGGCCATCCAAGCAACGAAGGCAACGGCGAGCGCCCTCGGCACCAGACGCGGCACGGGCCGACGATCAGCGCGACATTCACTCATCACCATGGCCGGGTCTCCCGCCAGGGTCCGGTTCGGCCCTGTGTCTGCTGCATTTCCTCGATCTGAAACTGATTGCGTATCAGCAGGGTCGGGTCACCCTGCACCTGCTTGAGACGCTGCTCCATGATTGCCATGCCAGGCCCACTCATGGCCTTGCGACCCTCCAGCGACGAGGTCTGTCCTTCCCGGTTCGCGGCATCTCGATCCGTGCCGGGCTGGAGCCCGAGCTGATCGAATGTCTCGGCGGCGCGGGTCTGACGCTCATCGTGCGCGCCCGACGGAGTCGTCGCCGCGCGGTTACCACGACCGCTGGCCCGACCGGTTGGTTGGGATTCGGGTCGTTCCTTGTCCCCTTGGCTCTGCTCCGCCCCACGCGGCGCGTTCTCGCGTCTTTCCTGACCGGCACCCTCTTTCTCGTTGGGTTCGCGACCCGAGCCGCCTTTCCCGTCCTTACGCTCTTGCTTGCCGCCAGCCAGGTCATCCATCTGCTCCTCACCGCCCGCCGCCTTCTCTTCCCCTGATTTCGGCCGATCGGACTCCCGTTCCCCGCGATCCTCACCCTCGGCGCCGGATTTGCCTTCCCGCCGCTGGTCCGACTTCTCGCCGCCCCGCTTGCCCTCCGGTCGGGTTTCCTTCCCTTTCTGACCTTCCTGTGCGAGAGGCTCTTGATCCTTCGCCTCGCCTTTCCGCTCGGCCGCCTGGCGATCCTCGCGCTTCCCGGCTGCCTGCTTCAGCGAGTCCTCCCTGTCGCCCCCTGACTGTTCGGTCTCCTTCCCACGCTCACCGTCAGCCTTCGAGGACTCCTGGGTCTCTGAGCCACCGCCTTCGGTGTCTTCCTGCTTCTTCTGTCCGGCTGCACCCTCAGTGCTGTCTCGCTCGCTGCCCTGACCTTCGGCGCCCTGCTCGGTCCCCGTCTGCCCCGATTCCCGGTCGCCAGACCGGCCGGAGGCTTGACCACCTGCCTGCCCCTCAGACTCTGAGCCAGAATCGCCCGACTGCCCAGTCTTGCCCTCTCCGGACTGCTGTTCCTTGCCCTCCTGCTGCTTGCCGGATTGCTGCTCCTTGGATTGCTCTTGCTGGCTAGAACTCTGCTGCTGTTTCGACTCCTGCTTCTCGCTCTTCTCGCTGGAGCTTTGTTGCTGCTCCGATTTTTTTTCTTGGCTGGACTTTTGTTGCTGCTGCGACTTTTCCTTCTGGCTCGCGCTCTGCTGCTGCTCCGATTTCTGCGCTTGGCTGGCGTTCTGCTGTTGTTCGGATTCCTGCTTCTGACTGGAGTCTTTCCGCTGCTCCGACTCCTGTTTCTGGCTGGAAGCGGCCTCCTGCTGCGAGGATTCTTGTTCCTGCCTGGTCTGCTCCCGCTGATCGCTCTTCTGTTTTTCTTGAGGCGATTGGCGACTCTCCTTGCCTTTGGAATCCTGCTTCCGCTGATCCTGCGGCTTCTTGTCCTCCTTGGCCTTATCGCGGAATTCCTCCTGCTCTATCCGTGCGAGCTGCGCGCGGGTCAGGGCTAGGTTGTAGGCGGCGTCCTCATGGGAAGGATTGGTGGCGAGCACATCCTCATAGGCATCGGCCGCGCCCGTGAAATCGCCGAGCTTGAAGCGTGTGTTGCCCAGGTTGTAAAGGGCGGATTCGCTAAAAGGCCCATCCTTGGCCTGACCGAAGGACTGTTCCGCCTTCGCGTACTCACCCGCCCGATAGAGCGCGACGCCCTGACGATACGGATCCTCGAAGGACTGGGCGGCGGTTGCGTAGTCGCCGGCCCGATAGGCATCGTAGGCCTTCTGCTCATCGGTCCGGAGCCAATCCGCCCCGGCCGGAGCTGGTGCGACGAGGAAAAGCCAGACGAGCGCTGGCAGCAGACTTGGTTTGGTGATCGCGCGTTGGAATCGGCTCACGGGCGAGTCCCTCCCCCAGACTGACTGACCGACCGCGCGCCGCCCCTGCGCCGCGAGAGCCCCCGGAATTGCGGCAAAAGGAGTCCAGCCAAAAGGATCAGCGGCAGCCAGTAGCGCTCGTTCCAGACGCGGGTCCGCTCGTCGCTGGCCTCTGGCGGCAATCGACTCGCGGTCGCCGCTTCCAGGATGGCGCGGGTATCCGCGTCGCGGTAGTCGGCACGCAGATAGAGTCCGCCGCCGGCCTTGGCCAGTTCCTCCAATAGGGGTTCGTTCAGCGCGGAGCGCACCGGCTTGCGATCGGGATCGGCGGGATCGACCACGACCCCGCCTTGCGGCGCGGGCACCGTCGCACCCTGCGTCGTCCCAACCCCCAGGACATGCATCCGGATCCCCAGGGCCGCGAGTCGCGCCACCTGGCCGGGCAGATCCGGCTCATCGAAATCCCCATCGGAAATCAGCAGGATGGCGCGGGCGCTATCCTCGGGCAGGCCCGCGAGCAGGTTCTCGGCGCGGGCGAGCGCCGGCCCCAGGCGGCTGCCCTGCAAGTCGGGACTGGCCAGATCGGCCGAGAGCGCGGGCAGGGCGTTGAGGAGACTGCCGGTGTCCTCCGTGATGGGCGAGAGCACATGCGGGACCGAGGCGAGCAGGATCAACCCGAGCCGAACCTGCCGGTCCTGGACGATCAGATCCTGCAGCTCCTGACGGGCACGTCCGAGTCGATTTGGGCTCACATCCTCGGCCAGCATGGAGCGCGAGATGTCCGTTAGCACGAGCAGATTATTGCCGGGGTGGAAGAGCCGCATGTCCGTGTAGTCCCAGCGCGGGCCGGCCATCGCCGTGAGCAGGAGCGTCCAGAGCAGGCTCCAGCGCAGGAAGCGACCCCAGCGCTCGGTGGTTTTGAGGTCACGGGTTCCGGTCAGATGGGGCAGCAAATGCGGATCCGCATAGCGGTGAACCGGTCCGCGCGCGGCCCGCGCCGCGCTACGGACGAGCCAGATGGCCACCGGGATGATCGCCAGCAGTCCCAGGAACCAGAGGGGTTGGGCGAAATGAAAGCCTTGTTCGGTCATTGGCGGGCCTGCGCGGTCAAGGCTCGCGATCCTCGCGGAGCCGCCTCCGTCTGAGTACGGGACCGGAAGCGCCGCCGTCCGGACTGGAGCTCCCGCGCGCTCACCCAACCCTCGGCCGCCTCGATCAAGGTCCGGATGTCGTCACCGCCCGCGCCGGGTGGGGCATAAGGAGTCACCAGCAGCAGCCGGCCGCGCTCGTGCCAGGGAAAGCCGTTCGGGTCATGGGTCGACAGCCAGTCGAGCCAGGCTTGCCCGGTCAGGCCGGCGCAGGCCGGGCGGCCGAGTCGCGCCATGGCGATGCGACGCAGCAGCTCCGACAGCTCGCCCGCGAGCGCCTTCGCATCCCCACCCTCGCGCGCCCGACGCTTGAGATGGCGCAGCGCAGCCGCTGCGTCCCAACGCCAGGTGCCCAGGGTAATGCCAGGGATGGGGATACGCAGACTGAGCGGGGTGCGCCACCGCCACACCGCATAGACGAGCGCGACCAGGGCCAGCAGCAGCAACCACCAGCCAGGGGCGGGCGGCCACCAGGGAATCGCCGGGATGTCGCGGATATCTCGCAGCGTCTGGAGTGGTTGGATGGGCGTGAAGAGCGGATCCATCAGACGGCCCGTGAGCGCGCGCGCTGTTCGAGGTTACGAATCAAGGTCAGGTGAATCTCCGTGTCGGTGCGCACCGGCAACAGCACGATCCGCAGCCGGTGCGCCATCGCCTGAAGGCGTTCGCGCCGCTCCTCCCAGGCCAGACGGTAGCGCCGGGCCGCCTCGGGGTCGTCGGTGTCGATCTCGATCAGTTGACCGTCGGTCCCGGTGAAGGTCGTCACGCCCATGGCCGGGATCGCCCAGTCCGCCGGGTCGTCGATCGGAACCAGGGCCACGGTGTTGCGCTGGCAGAGATCGCCCAGAACCTGTTCCAGGCCCATGGCGTCCCGGTTGAGGTCGGAGATCACGAACACCAGGGAGCCGGTCGGCAGACCCGAGGTCGCGCGCCGCAGTGCACCGCTCAGACAATCGATGGAAGGGTCCATTTCCGCGCCCGGCTCGCTCAGGCTCCGCAGAACCTGCCAGAGCGCGCGGCGTCCGCGCGAGGGCCGAAAGTGCTGGAGCCCGGTCGAGGGATCGCCGAACACCAGCCCGCCGACCCGATCGTTGAGCCGGGTCGCCGCCCAGCCGATCAGCGCCGCCGCGCGCGCCGCCTGCACCGACTTGAAGGTGCCGCGCGTGCCGAAGCTCATGTGCGGACCTTTATCGACACAGAGGACCACGGAGCGCTCACGCTCTTCGCGGAAGATCTTCATGTGCGGTCGATTGGTGCGAGCCGTGACCTTCCAGTCCATGTAACGAATGTCATCACCCTCGCGATACTCCCGTACCTCCTCGAAATTCACCCCCGCGCCCCGAAAGACCGAGGCATAAAGCCCGGCAAAGGCCGAGTTCACCAGATGGTGCGAGGGCAGGCCCAGGGTGTGGGCCTGGTGGCGCAGCTCCAGCAGATCGTCGAGTCGGGGATAGAGGCTCATTCGGATTTCATGGTGAGATTCGGCTAATGGACAGGACGCTCAGTAAATTGCTGGGATTCACGCTGTTCATCCCAGCCTACGGCCCTCGTCGCCTGCCATTGGCGCCCGGCGTAAGCGAGGGGTTAGACCTCAGTGCGGATAACATTGCCGCGATTGTCTCGGAGTTCCTTGATCCACCACTGGCGCCCCTCCTCGGGTGTGATGAACCGAAGATGGCTCGCCATCGCCGTCAGTCTTCGGGCGTCTAGGTCGAGGGCACGCGTCACGAAGTCAGGAAGACTGGTCGCTAGTTCAAGAAACTCAAAGCCGTCATGCTCAAACTCAAAGACCTTGCCCTCGTCTGGACCGGAGATGGGAATAAGGAGGTAATTACCACTTCGTGGAATCTCTCCAATCACGATGCATTCGTTGATCCATTCGGGCAGGTAGTCCGCTGCTTCGTCCTCGCCGATTCCGTCGAGCCAGGGTCTGAAGTCACTGTCCAGCTCCGGCCACTGAGATGGACTGGCCAGAAAGTACGCGGCATCGCCACTGTCTTCCTCCAGATACATCGTCAGGTGTTCATACGTGCTGTAGAACTCCTTGAGACCCCGGACATCCGGAACGTCTAACGTAAGGGCTGGAGGTGAGCCCAGGTGCCGGAAGCGCACGACCTTCGTGTTCCCTTCCTTGTGAATCTCCTCGCAAGAAAATGTCCCCGTGTGGGCGGCAACTGCGGACTGAAGGGCTTTAAGCATGGGCATACGCGGCTAGACGCAGGGAAGATTCGTAGGCTGGGTTGAGCGATAGCGAAACCCAGCGATGACGATGCGGAAATAGCTGGGATTCACGCTGTTCATCCCAGCCTACGGCCCTAAAACAGCGGCTCGCGGGGAAAGCCCAAAGATCACGCCCGCATCGCGCTAAGGAATCGCCACCAGACTCAACAACCGCTTGATGAAGGCATCCGTGGTGACGCCCTCTGCCTCGGCCTCGAAGGTGAGTAGGAGTCGATGGCGCAGGATCGCGGGCGCGACGTCTTGGATGTGATGCGGCGCGACGAAGGTCTCGCCGTCGAGCCAGGCGCGAGCGCGGGCGCAACGGGCGAGCGCGATACTGGCGCGCGGGGAGGCGCCGAAGCGGCACCAGCGGCCGAGATCCTTGTCGTAGAGCTTGGGCTGGCGGGTCGCCTGCACCAGATCGACGATGTAGTGGTGCAGCTTGGGGTCGAGATAGAGGCTGGCCACGGCCTGGCGCATCGCGAACAGATCCGCCTGGCTCAGCCGCTTGGCGGGAAGCTCCTGGCTGTGCTGCTGTTGCTGGCTGTCCAGCTCAAGAATCTTCAGCTCCTCGTCGCGGGTCGGATAGGTCACCACCGCCTGCATCAGAAAGCGGTCGAGCTGCGCCTCGGGCAGGTGGTAGGTGCCCTCCTGCTCCACCGGGTTCTGGGTCGCAAGGACCATGAACAGCTTGGGCAGCGGATAGCTCTTCTGACCGACCGTAATCTGATGCTCCGCCATCGCCTCCAGCAGGGCCGACTGCACCTTGGCCGGCGCGCGGTTGACCTCGTCGGCGAGCAGCAGGTTATGGAAGAGCGGCCCTTGGCGGAACTCGAACTCGCCCTTCTCGTGCCGGTAGATGTCGGTGCCGATGAGGTCCGACGGCAGCAGATCGGGGGTGAACTGGATGCGGTGAAAATCGCCTTCCAGGGACTCGGCGAGCGCCTTGACGGCGGTGGTCTTGGCCAGCCCCGGCATACCCTCGACCAGCAGGTGTCCGTCGCTCAGCAGGCAGACCAGCATGCTGTCGATGAAGGGCTGTTGGCCGATGATGCGGGAGGCGATGTGGTCTCGAACGGGATGGAGATCGGTAGGCGTCATGCTCTTCTACTTCTGTGTCCCAATGGGGTGGCGGTGGATACTGTCGCTGAACGCCGAACTGGGTAAGTTGCCGCGGTTGACCCACGGTCTATCCTCCTGAGACTTATGCTGGGCCTTTTCGCGCGTCAGCGCAACCCCCTGGGGTCCGGGACAACAGCATTGATTTATTAGCATATTTGAATAACCAGAGGAGCAACCAAAGACCCTTTTGAGCGCCGCGCCGGGCGGCGGCAAACAGCAGCTCTCGCTCCGGCGCGGCACGGATGCTCCCTCGGCACAATTCCGATTTGTTCACAAGTGTCAAGACCCGTCTCACGGCCTTGGACCAGACTCCTGAGGCGCCCATACCGCGCTCCGCGCCCGCCCGTATGCGCATGTTTTATTTAACATTATTGAATCGGTCAAAAATCGCGCAATCTGTTTCGAGGCCAGCAACGGCGCGCCCTCGCCGCCCTTGCTCGCCGGTTGTGCACAAAGTTATCCACAGATTTTGTTGGCATCTTGGAAAAATGCATCCAGGGCGTTTAGTTGCGACGAATTGAAGACCGAAACTCGAAGGATTGAAGTCCAACTGGGTCCGCGACCGGCTCTCCGGGAGGCCGCTTTCCGCTCATCGATATCATCCAGCCGCGCGGCTGTCTTGGCCCGCCCGCCGTCGCGCGAAACGGCTCCGTGCCGCCGCGCGGTCCGACGGCGGCTTCCGCATGCCGATCCAACTCGACCGGGAGGGTATATACTTGCGCGCTGGTCGGACTTGCCAGGCACGCAATTCGCGCTGGACGAGAGCCGATCCGACCGCCGCACACCCCCGACATCCCCATCCGCCATCGCCCGGAGCTTTCCCCAGTGATCGAAACCCTTCGCAACATCGCCATCATCGCCCATGTCGATCATGGCAAAACCACACTGGTCGACAAGCTCCTGCAGCAATCCGGCACGCTCGGCGACCGCTTCGGTCCGGTCGAGCGGGTGATGGACTCCAACGCGCTGGAGAAGGAGCGCGGCATCACCATCCTCTCCAAGAACACCGCCATCCGCTGGAACGACTACCGCATCAACATCGTCGACACCCCCGGACACGCCGACTTCGGCGGCGAGGTGGAGCGCGTGCTCTCGATGGTCGACTCGGTGCTGCTGCTGGTCGACGCGCAGGAAGGCCCGATGCCGCAGACGCGCTTCGTCACCAGCAAGGCGTTCGAGCACGGGCTGCGTCCGATCGTGGTCATCAACAAGATCGACCGCCCCGGCGCGCGTCCCGACTGGGTCATCGATCAGGTCTTCGATCTGTTCGACCGGCTCGGCGCCACCGATGAGCAGTTGGATTTCCCCATCGTCTACGCCTCGGCCATCAACGGCTATGCCGGGCTGGAGAACACGGTCAGCGGGGGCGACATGACGCCGCTGTTCGAGGCCATCATCCAGCACTGTCCGGCCCCCGAGGTCGACCCGGATTCGCCCTTCCAGATGCAGGTCTCGACGCTGAATTACAGCTCCTTCGTCGGCGCCATCGCGGTCGGACGCATCCGCCACGGCAGCGTGCGGCCCAATCAGCAGATCGTCGTCGTCAAGAACGACGGCACGACGCTACAAGGCCAAAATCGGCCTGGTCTACGGCTATCTGGGGCTGGACCGCTACGAGGTGCCCTCGGCCTCCGCCGGCGACATCGTCGCCCTGACCGGAGTCGAGGCGCCCAATGTCTCCGACACCTTCTGTCACCCGGATCATGCCTACGCCCTGCCGCCGCTGACCGTCGACGAGCCGACCGTGACCATGACCTTCCAGGTCAACACCTCGCCCTTCTGCGGACGCGACGGCAAATATCTCACCTCGCGCCAGCTCAAGGACCGCCTGGAGCGCGAGCTGATCCACAACGTCGCGCTGCGGGTCGAGGAAGGCAACGATCCCGAGAAGTTCCGGGTCTCCGGGCGCGGCGAGCTGCATCTCTCCATCCTGCTGGAGAACATGCGCCGCGAGGGCTATGAGATGGCCGTCTCGCGTCCCGAGGTCATCTTCCGCGAGATCGACGGCCAGATCTGCGAGCCTTACGAGCAGCTCACGGTCGACCTGGACGAGACCTCGCAGGGCGCCATCATGCAGGCGCTCGGCGAGCGGCGCGGCGAGCTGAAGGACATGGTCCCGGACGGCAAGGGCCGGGTGCGGCTGGACTACGAGATCCCCTCGCGCGGCCTGATCGGCTTCCAGACCGAGTTCATGTCACTGACCTCCGGCACCGGTCTCAAGTATCACGTCTTCGACCGCTATCGCCCGGCCAACATGGGCGGCATCGCCCCCCGCCGCAACGGCGCCCTCATCTCCAACGGCACCGGCAAGGCGCTGGGTTACGCGCTCTTCGCGCTCCAGGAGCGCGGCCGCATGATGGTCTCGCCCGGCGACGAGGTCTACGAAGGCCAGGTCGTCGGCATCCACTCGCGCGACAACGACCTCACCGTCAACCCGCTCAAGGCCAAGCAGCTCACCAACATCCGCGCCGCCGGCTCGGACGAGAACATCCTGCTCACCCCGCCGATCCGCTTCACCCTGGAGCAGGCGCTGGAGTTCATCGAGGACGACGAGCTGGTCGAGATCACGCCCAAGGCCATCCGGGTGCGCAAGCGTTACCTCAAGGAGCACGAGCGCAAGCGGGCGAATCGGGGGTAACGGGCCTAACCGCCGCCCAACGGCCGTCAAGCCAGGGATTTTCTGTTCGCCCCGAGCCCGTCGCCTGCGCTCGGGGCTGGCCCGTCAATGGGTACGGGGAAATCCCGCGCCACTTGCCATCTGGCCGGGATTGGCTAGAGTCGGCCAACTGACTCTCGCCATGAACAGGGAACCGTTATGCAGCTCTACGAGACCATCCGGAACGCCGTCACCGATGCCACCGCCATCCGCGTCCAGGCACGGCTGGGGACCATCTCGGGCAGTCGGCATGTCCTGCCGCCCACCTATGCAGGCAAGGAAAGCAAGGATCCACCCACGCATAACCTGGCCTCGGACCAGGGGAGCGGCGTCCACCCCTGGGTCGGGATCGACGCCGCCGCCAGCTTCGCCAACCGGATCGAGCAGCGCTGGCGCGCGGCTGGCCTGGGGCTCGACCCGCTGCGGGTCCGCTCGGTACAGGGGGAGATCACACTCTCGACCCTGCAACTGCCGCACCGCTGCTTCGATGCCATCCTGCGCGACAGCGAACTGAGCGGCACCCGCTTTCGCGAGACCGCGATCGGCCGCACGCTGATCGACGCCACCCCCGCCGATGCCTCGGCGCTCTTGCGCTTCGACCCGGCGGTGCTGCTCCTCGGCGGCTGGGACTCCACCAGCCTGCGCGGTAACGAGCGCGCCCGTGGGCAGAAGTGGCCGGCCGTGGTCGTGGTCGAGATCTCGGGGACCAACGCCATTCCGCTGTGGCGTCCGGGCGGACGCATCGACCCGCTCGGCATCGTCCGGGACGGCAACGGGGTCATCGTGACCGGAACCAGGTCGGGCAAATCCGTAACCGTCGATGATGTCGACTATCGCACCGAGGGAGACGCGGGCGACGGGGAGGTTTCGGCGGATCCATCCCACATCAATCACGGCAACATCCCGCCGACCCTCAAATCCAAGGGCGTCCTGGTCGACGCCATCCAGCTCCACGGCAGCGTCTCGCTCGCACGGCTGCGTCGTTACCGATTCGGCGGCGACGAGGCGCGCGACCAGGCTGTCCGCGCGCTGCTGGCGTTGCTCGGTCTATATGGCATCCACGAAGAGATGCGGCTGGGGCTCGACCTGCGACGCGATTGCGAGCTGGTGGTCGAGACCGCCGACTGGTCCCTGCTGCGGCCGCGGCGATCAACAGCCGCTCGACCTGAACGCGACTGTGCTGAAGGCGGCACTGGATACGGCCATCGAGACAGCGGCACGGCCAGGGGCTGAGGTTCGCCGATCCGGTCGAATTCACCGCCAAGGCCAATCTGGAGACCCTGATCGCGCGGAGCCGCTGATGCTGGCGCTGCGTATCGATTTCCTGCACGGCCGCTTTCTGGCGGCCGATCCGACCGGCCGTTCCCCCGAGTGGCCGCCGCACCCCGACCGGGTCTGGCAGGCGCTGGTGTCCGAGGCCTATGAGACGGGCGATACCGCCCTGGTCGCCGCCGTCCGCGCGCTGGAGTCGGTCTGGCCCGAGATCCATCACGGCCCCGCCACCCCGGCGGACAGCGGCATCCACTTTGTCCCTTACAACCACCTTGGGTCGG
Source organism: uncultured Gammaproteobacteria bacterium (assembly GCA_963818415.1). GTDB lineage: Bacteria > Pseudomonadota > Gammaproteobacteria > Chromatiales > Chromatiaceae > CAWFSC01. The sequence continues at coordinate 151,595 of CAWFSC010000008.1, forward strand.
GCAAGGCGGCCACCTATGCGCCCTCCATGGTCGGCATCGCCGATCCGCTCTGCTACGTCTGGCCGGGTCAGGCCCAACTGCGCGAGCCGCTGACACGCTTGGCCGCTGGCCTCACCTATCTCGGCCGCGCCAAGTCTCCGGTGATGGCGCGGGTGGTGGACGCGGTTCCCGAGCTGCCGCATCACCTGGTGCCGGATCCGCTCGGCCGCTGTCTGTTACGGGTGCCGACGGCCGGTCGGCTCGATCAACTGGATCGCTGTTTCCATAGCGGACTGCGCGCGCCGCCGGCCGAGTCCGTCCCCTATGCCGATCGGGCCGATCAGATCCCCGCCGGACCCTGGGGACGGCTCGTCGCCCTGCGCCCGCGTGAGGGTCTGGGTATCGAAGGCGCGCCCCAGATCGCGGAGGCCCTGCGCGCCGCCGTGCTCCACCATGCCGGGGATGCGGCCTCCGACCTGCTGCACGGTCACGGCCGGCGCGAGCATGTCGCCTGGACCGTGCTGCCGGATGTCGGCCATCCGCATGCCAGGGGGCGCGTGCTCGGCGTCGGGCTCTGGCTGCCGGCGCGCATCACCGAGCACGAACGCGCCGACTGTCTGCTGCCGCTGATGCGAACGGACCACCTGATGCTCGCCGGCCGCCGCGTACCGCTCTCGCCACTCGCGGCGCATGCGCCCGTCCCCCAGGGTCTGCGCGAATCCGTCTGGGCCGATCCATCCAGCGTCTGGGCGACGGTCACCCCGCTGGTGCCTGACCGTCACCCACGCCGTGGCTATCGGCTGGAGCAGGCGATTGCCGACTCGGTGGAAGCGGCCGGGTTGCCGCGTCCGCTGGAGGTCAGCGCTCACCGTATCTCAGCCATCGCCGGTTCGCCCTGGTCGCCCGCCTTCCGGCCGCGCCGGGGCGGCGTCTGGACCCATGCCATCCTGACCTTCGGTCAAGCGGTGCGCGGCCCCGTGCTGATCGGACGCGAACGACACTTTGGGCTGGGGCTCTGCCGGCCGCTGCGCGAACCCTGAGCGATGGCCGAAAACCGACAGGTTCGCGCGAAATGGAAACCACGTTGAATCAGTCGATTGAGTGGTTGGCGGATGATTTGGCAGAGGGACGCATGGCGGGTGATGGCTGGTTCGCGGGGACTGCCAAGAAAAAAGAAGAAGGTGAAGGTGTTGGTGAGCTGGAGTGTTTCCCGTGGCTTCGCCACGGGCTGCGTTGAAGGAGCGCGGCCATCGGGAGCAGGATGTCGCGCGTGATGTATTTCCCGTGGCTTCGCCACGGGCTGCGTTGAAGGTGGCTGATGACGGCCGCGTGCGTGTCGGTAGCGGCGTATTTCCCGTGGCCTCGCCACGGGCTGCGTTGAAGGGGCGTGATTGTCCCTGTCGCCAGATCGTCCGGCTGTATTTCCCGTGGCCTCGACGGGCTGCGTTGAAGGTCGAGCAGGTACGGCCAGACCAGAACCCGATGCAGTATTTCCCGTGGCCTCGCCACGGGCTGCGTTGAAGGGCCATACCGTTCGCGATTGGGTATCTGCTCGGGGGTATTTCCCGTGGCCTCGCCACGGGCTGCGTTGAAGGAATATCGAGATGTCCCCGAACAGCGGGAAGTGGGCGCGTATTTCCCGTGGCTTCGCCACGGGCTGCGTTGAAGGATGTCTGGCGTACGGCAAGATGCCCAGGCCACCGGTACGGTATTTCCCGTGGCTTCGCCACGGGCTGAATTGTGAGATCAACCGAATGGCGACACGCAGAAACCGCTCAAGGCATGCCGAAACCAGCCCTCAGCTTTGCCTGGATCTGGCGCTCTCGGAGCCCGCCCAACCTCCCGACGCGCCGGGCTTCGTCTCCTGGTTCGCCGAGCGTCACGCCAATCGTCACCCCTTCCCCTGGCAATCCGCGCTCGCTCGGCGGATCGCGGACGGCGACTGGCCGAGCGCCCTGACGCCGCCGACCGGGGCCGGCAAGACGGCGGTGGTCGCCGTCTGGCTCTGGGCGTTGGAGCTGGGCCTGGCGGTGCCTCGCCGCCTGGTCTATGTCGTCGACCGACGCCTGGTGGTCGACGAGGTGGCGCTCTATGCGGACCGACTGGCCGCCGGCTCCCCGCTGAAACCGGCGGTGGTCAGCATGCGCGGCGGGATCGCCATCGACGACGCCTGGCTGGATCCGCTGCGCCCGGCGGTCATCACCACCACCATCGACCAGGCGGGTTCGCGCCTGCTGTTCGCCGGCTATGGCGTCAGCCGGCTGACCCGCTCCATCCACGCCGGACTGCTCGGTAACGACGCGCTCTGGGTGATCGACGAGGTGCATCTCGCCGGGCCGCTGCTGAAGACACTGAAGGCCGTGCAGACGCTTCGCGGCCCTAGCCTGGGGCTGCCGCTTCGGATGCTGCCGATGTCCGCCACCTTCGACGACGAGAAGGCGCTCGGGCTGGGGCCTGAGGATCGGGCCGATCCCGTGCTCGCGCCGCGCCTCATGGCCAGCAAGCCGGTGACGCTGCTCCAGGTCGCTCCGGCCGATCTGGTCGAGACCCTGGTCGCTCAGGCGCTGGCCCTGCGCGCGGCTGGCCGGGCGGTGGTGGCGGTGATCCTCAATCGGGTGGATCGCGCGCGAGCGGTGCATGCGCGGCTGGCGCTGGAGGGCGAGGCGGTCCTGCTGACCGGTCGCATTCGCGCGGGCGATCGGGAGTCCTTGCTGCGTGAGTATCTGCCACGGCTGGAGGTCGGTTCCCGCGCGCGGGGTCGGGCGCCGCTCTTTCTGGTCGCGACCCAGACCATCGAGGTCGGCGCCAATCTGGACCTGGATGCCCTGGTGACCGAATGTGCCGCGCTTTCCGCGCTGCGTCAGCGGGCCGGCCGACTGGACCGGCTCGGCGAGCTGGGCGAGTCGCCGCTGGTCATTGTCTACGCCCCCGAATATCAGACCAAGGCGAACGTCAAGAAGCCGGTCCGGCAGCCGGATCCCATCTATGGCGAGGACTATCACCTGGCCTGGGAGTGGATGCGAAGCGTCACGGACGGCGAGTCCAAGCCGACGGGCAAGGGTCGCTCGAAGCAGGCGGCGCGCCGGGAGCCGATGGCGCTGGACTTCGGTCTGTCGGCGCTGGAGCGGATCCAGGCCCTGGTGCGCGCGCCGGCTGAACCCGAGGGCGAGAGCCCGGTTCTGCTGTCGGCGCACCTGGACCGCTGGTCGCGGACCTCCATCCGTGGGCAGGATCCGAACGTAGCGCCCTGGCTGCACGGCTGGCAGCGGAACACGCCCGAGGTCTATCTGTGCTGGCGCGCGGATGCCGCCACCGATGCGGTCGAGGCGGCACCGCCCGTGCAAGCCGAGCTGCTGGCGCTGCCGATCGGCGCGCTGCGGCGCTGGTCGGCCGACGTCGGCGACCTGGAGGGCGCGGACGGGGAAGCCGCTGGCCGAGGTACGCGAACATTGCCCTGGCCGCTGATCCGCTGGGACGGCGAGCGCGCCGAGGTCATCGAGCTGGCTCGGGTCCGCCCCGGCGACACGCTCATCCTGCCCGACCTGGCGGGTGGCTGCGATCGTTTCGGCTGGGCGCCGGACAGCCGCGAGCCGGTGCCGGATCTGGGCAACACGCCCGATCGCCTGCGGCTGCATCCGAGGGTGGTGCCGGCGCTGGCGGAAGACATCGCACGCTTGCTGGCGGATGAGGAGACAGACGCGGAGGATTGGCGCGCCCTGGCCCGTGAGGTCGGATTCGCCAATCCCGGCCGGGTGCAGGGCTACGAGGAGGGCGTGGTGGTCTTCGCGCGGCGGGTCGCGGCCTCGGCGCGCGGCTATCGGGCCATTCCACTGGCGGACCACAGCCCGGCCGTCGGCGGTCGCGCCGAACGTCTCGCCGAGGGGCTGGAACCGGAGCTGCGCGCGGCGCTGCGGACAGCGGGCGAGCATCATGACGATGGCAAGGCGGATCGGCGCTGGCAGGCGATGGTGGGCGCGCCGCCGGGGTTGCCGCTGGCCAAGGGGCCGGGCGGCGGCATCGACCTCTTGCCGCGCGGCTGGCGTCATGAGATGGCCTCCGCGGTCGGCCTCGCGGATCCCCTGGTGCGTCATCTGGTGCTCTCGCATCACGGCCACGGGCGAGGCTCGCTGCCCATCGTCGACCCCGAACTCTGGCGTCAGGTCGCCTCCGGTGCCTGGATGGAGCTGCAACAGGCGCACGGCTATTGGGGGCTGGCCTATCTGGAGGCGGTGCTGCGGATCGCCGACTGGCAGGTCTCCGGGGAGGAGCAATCCCTGGTCGCCGAGGAGGATTGAAGATGCTGACGCTGACCGCGCTTGTCGCCAACAACCCCATGGCCGTGATGACCGCCTACGGAGCCCTGCGTCTGCTGCCCGGCGCACGGCTGCGCTGGCCGGGCGCGCATCCCGAGTTGGACTATCCGGGCGACGCGGTGGCGGACCTGGCCGCGCTGGTACCTGGACGAAAGGAGGCGGCGGAGTATCGGCGGTACGACGATCCGCGTTCGATCAAGGACTATGCGGAGGCGAAGACCGAACTGCCGCATGCCTGGCTGGCGGCATTCGCCGAGCAGAAACCGGCCGGCAAGGACAAGGATCCAGTCGTCCATGAGACTGGACTTCGGCTCTATGCCGGGAAGCATCTCTTGATCGTCAATGCGGCCAAGGTGCTGGCGACGCTCTCCAAATCGAAAGCCGGGGTGAACGCCAAGATCGAGGAAGCCTTATTCGGACCCTGGCGCTACGAGGATCGGGCGCCGGACAAGAAGCTGAAGGGCTGGGGCTGGGATCCGGCGCAGGTCAACGACGCGGCGGTCGTCGAGGAGGATTCGAGCGAGACGCCAACGCCCGGAGTCGCGGCCGCCTATTGGCTGGGCTGGGAGTCCTTGCCGCTCTGGCCGGTCATCGAGGGCGCGACCATCGGGATGACCAGAGGATGCCTGGCGCTATCCGATCTGCGCTGAATGGCTCGATGCCGGGATGTTGCAGGATCTCATTCTGGGCGGAGAGACGCCTGGGACACGTTGGTATCGGGCGGAGAAGGTTCCCCTCGGCAAGGGACACTTCTTCGCCTGGGGACAGCCGGAGCTGGCGACGAACGGTCGACCGCGATAGCGGTACGCCGAACGAAAAAAGCAACAGCGCCTGGGGGAATCCGGTGCTCCCAACGGCCATGGAGCATGGCGACCTCTGCCACTCCCGCGCTTGCCGATGGGCAAGTTGGCGCGTCCACTTTCGATCTCAAGCCGCCGATATCGCGTTTCGGTAGCCTAAAAGATAGGCACGCCAACCTAGTCGCGCCCATCTCCCCATCGCGTTGGGCAAGGTCACGGTCGCGAATCGCCTACGCCTTCCGCAAATAGCAAGCCTTGAGCATGAAGCTTCCCGCGTCGGTCTTGCAGTCGACCTCATGATCTCCGCCGACCAGGCGGATCTTCTTGATCTTGGTGCCCACCTTCAGCGTAGTGGAGGTGCCCTTGACCTTCAGATCCTTGATCAGGACCACCGAATCGCCATCCGTGAGCAGGGTGCCGTTGGCATCCCTCACCGCGCCGTCTTCACCGCCGCCTTCCCCATCGTCCAGCGACCACTCGTGCGCGCAGTCGGGGCAGATGTAGAGCGAGCCATCGGAGTAGGTATTTTCACCCGAGCACTTGGGACAGGGAGGGACAGCGGACATGAGGATTTCCAGATTGAGTGAACCGAGGAGCGGCGCACGGTAGAGGCTCGGCCACGGCTTGGCAAGCCCCAACATCCCGGCGTTGGGCGGGTTCGGTGGACGAACGGATCCCGTGTCGGCCGAGACCCTTAGGGCGCCCAAGCGGAACAGCCTCGCGCGCGAACCCGCCGCCGGGTCCGAGGCGGCGCGCCTCAACCTTCGGCCATGACCGCGCGCGCGCCGTCCAGGCCGTTCTTCCGCTCCGTCAACGCCTGGTGCATCAGGATGTTGAGCATGCGCACCGTCGCGCCGATGGCGGCGAATACCTGATTGGCATGGACGCCGCGGGTGCGTAGCTCGCCCTGCTCGGTCTGCCAGGTGATGCTGCATTCGGTGAGGGCATCGGTGCGACCGCCCTTGGGGATGCGCACCTCGTAGTCGTCAATTCCGGCAGGGCGAAGCCCCTGCTTCCTCAGGATCTTGGACAGCGCGCTGGTGAAGGCGTCGAAGCCGCCGTTACCGCTGCCGGTCGCGTTGTAGATTTGATCGTCGAGGCGCACCTTGATGCTGGCCGTGGACTCCAGATCCAGGCTCGATGAGATGGTGCAGGCCAGCAGCTCGGCATGGTCGTAGTCCTTGCTTTCGAGCACCTCGGCGATGATGAAGGGCAGATCCTCGGTGGTGATGCTCTTCTTGGAGTCGCCCAGCTCGACGATGCGTTTCAGGACCTTGCGCTGATTCTCCTCCGACAGGTCGATGTCGAGGCGCTCCAGGTTCTTGGCCAGCGACGCCTTGCCGGCCAGCTTGCCGAGGGCGTATTTGCGCCGCCGGGCGAAACGCTCCGGCGAGAGCCGGGTGTGGTAGAGGCTGCCCTTCTTGTCGCCGTCGGCGTGGATGCCGGCGGTCTGGGTGAAGACATCCGCGCCGACGATGGGCGCGTTGTCGGCGATGCGCTTGCCGGAGAAGTATTCGACCAGCTCGCTGACGCGCGCCAGATGGGTCTCGTCGATGCCGATCTCGAAGCCGAGCTGGTCGCGCAGATTGACGGCGACCTCGGCCAGCGAGGCGTTGCCGGCGCGCTCGCCCAGACAGTTGACGGTGCAGTGCACGGCCGCGGCGCCGGCCTGGGCGGCGGCGAGCACGTTGGCGGTGGCGAGCCCGTAGTCGTTGTGCGGATGGAAGTCGAACAGGAGTCCGGGAAAGCGCTCGAACCATGTCCGCGACGGCGGCGAAGACCCGCTCCGGCGTCATGACGCCGAGGGTGTCCGGGAGCATGAAATGCCCGATCCCGGCATCCGCGAGCCGCTCGACCAGACCGATAGACATAGTCCGGGATTGTCGCGATAGCCGTTCGACCAGTCCTCCAGATAGAGGTTGACCGCGCAGCCCCCGCTCATGGGCGTGGCCGATGGTCGCGCGCACGTCGGCGACATGCTGTTCCAGGGTCTTGCCGAGCTGGCCGTGACAGTGCTTCTCGCTGCCCTTGGCGAGCAGATTGATGACCCGCCCGCCGGCACCGCGGATCCAGTCCACGCTCTGCCCGCCGTCGACGAAGCCCAGCACCTCGACGCGACTCGCGAGGTCGCGCCCCTCGGCCCAGTCGATGATCTGCGACACCGCATCGGCCTCGCCGCTGGAGACCCGCGCCGAGGCCACCTCGATGCGATCGACCCGCACCAGTTCCAGCAGTGCCTTGGCGAGATTGACCTTTTCGTCCGGCGAAAAGGACACGCCCTGGGTCTGCTCGCCGTCGCGCAGGGTGGTGTCCATGATGAAGATGTAGCGGCCGGACTCGCTCATGCCGGCGCCTCCAGCGTCGACTCCAGATGCCCTTGATGGCCTCGGCCGTGGCGTCGAGTTCGACGCAGCGCGCCTCCTTCTCCAGCAGCCCCTGCAGCGACGGCGGCGGCGGCGCCTCCTGGCCGATGGCCTCCGCACCGCCTCGCCGAACTTGGCCGGGTGGGCGGTGGCGAGACAGATGCAGTCCGGCGATCCCGCGCGCGGCGTGCACGCCGACCGCGGTGTGCGGGCAGAGGATGTAACCGCTCGCCGCGAAGGTCGCGCGGATCTGATCCAGGGTCTCGGGATCGCTCACCGCCGCCGCGTCGAAATCGGCCTGAACCTGGGCATGACGCGCGGCATCGACCGTCGAGCCGGCCGCTCTGCTGCATCTCGTCGAGCAGGCCGCGGACCTGCGCCGCGTCGCCATCGTGCAGGTAGTAGAGATAGCGCTCGAAGTTCGAGGCGATCTGGATGTCCATCGCCGGGCTCAGGGTCTGATAGACCGCGTCGCCCACCGCGTAGACGCCGGTCTGGACGAAGCGGGTCAGGATGTCGTTGCGGTTGGTGGCGATCACCAGCCGCTCGATCGGCAGCCCCATGCGCTTGGCGAGATAGCCGGCGAAGACATCGCCGAAGTTGCCGGTCGGCACCGAGAAACTGACCGGCCGCGCGGGATCGCCGCCGCTCACCCGGCCCCAGGCATAAAAGTAATAGACCGTCTGCGCCAGGATCCGCGCCCAGTTGATCGAGTTGACCGCCCCCAGCCGGTAGGCCGACTTGAAGGACAGGTCGTTGAACAGCGACTTGACGATGCCCTGGGCGTCGTCGAAGGTGCCGCGCACCGCGATGTTGTGGACGTTGGCATCCAGCACCGTGGTCATCTGGCGTTCCTGGATCGGCGAGACCCGGCCCTTGGGATGCAGGATGAAGATCTGGATGCGCTCCTTGCCGCGCACCCCATAGATCGCCGCCGAGCCGGTATCGCCCGAGGTGGCGCCGACGATGTTGAGCTGGCCGCCGTCGCGGGCCAGCAGGTATTCGAACAGGTTGCCGAGCAACTGGAGCGCCACGTCCTTGAAGGCGGCGGTGGGGCCGTGGAAGAGTTCCAGGATCCGGATGCCAGCCGGTCTCGACCACCGGCGTCACCTCCGGATGGGTGAAGGTCGCGTAGGACCGTTCGATCAGGCCGCGCAGATCCGCGCGCGGGATGTCTTCGCCGACGAAGGGCGTCAGCACCTCAAGCGCCAGGTCCTGGAAAGACAGACGCGGACCAGGCGCGCAGGGTCGCGGCATCGACGCGCGGGATCTCGGCCGGCACCAGAAGGCCGCCATCGGTGGCGAGCCCCATCATGACCGCGTCCGCAAAGCCGATGGGGGCGATACCGCCACGGGTACTCAGGTAGTGCATGCTGTTCTCTGGATGACGAATTCGAGGGGGAACCGGCGCGCCCCGAGAAACCGAACCAGGGCGCTTCGCAGTCGACTGAAAGGGACTCAGGTTATGCAACCAGCGGGGGAATGGCAACCGATGGGTTGCCAAGGCCGCCACCCTCGGCGGCGAGGCATCCCATGCGCGCCGCCCGCCCGACCGCCAATCTGCCCTTTTGCGTGCGTCCGCACTAGACTAAACGGCCTTTCGCCACCCGCGCGCCCGCGTGTTCGAGCCTGCATGCCCATCGACCTCTCCCAGCACACGCCCATGATGCAGCAGTATCTGCGCATCAAGGCGGAACACCCCGAGATGCTGCTCTTCTATCGGATGGGCGATTTCTACGAACTCTTCTTCGAGGACGCGGAGCGGGCGGCGCGGTTGCTGGATATCACCCTGACCAAGCGCGGTCAGTCGGCCGGGAAGCCGATTCCGATGGCGGGCGTGCCCTACCACGCCGCCGAGGGCTATCTGGCCAAGCTGGTGCGCAAGGGCGTCTCGGTCGTCGATCTGCGAGCAGGTCGGGGATCCGGCGCAGTCGCAAGGGGCCGGTCGAGCGCAAGGTCGCGCGCATCGTCACGCCTGGCACGCTGACCGACGAGGCGCTGCTGGAGGAGCGGCGCGAGAACCTGCTGGTCGCCATCGCGGAGGGCAAGGACGGCTTCGGGCTCGCCGCGCTGGAGCTGTCGAGCGGGCGCTTCTCGGTGCTGGAGATCGCGCCCGCGCGAGGCCCTGGCGAGCGAGCTGGAGCGGCTCAAGCCGGCCGAGATCCTGCTCGACGAGGACAGCCGGCTGCACGACCGAGCTGCGAATCGAGCGCGGCGTCACCCGCCGTCCGGCCTGGCATTTCGACGCCGACAGCGGCGCGCACGCGCTCTGCAAGCAGTTCGGCTCACGCGATCTCAACGGCTTCGGCTGCGCCGGGATGCCGCTGGCGATCGGCGCGGCGGGCTGTCTGCTCCAGTACATCCGCGACACCCAGTTCGCCGCCCTGCCCCATGTTCGCGGCCTGACCACGGAGCAACGCGACGAGGCGCTCATCCTGGACGCCGCGACCCGGCGCAATCTGGAGATCGACCGAGAGCCTGACCGGCCGCGCCGGAGCACACCCTCGCCGGCGTCCTGGACCGCACCGCCACCGCGATGGGCAGCCGTCTGCTGCGGCGCTGGCTGAATCGCCCGCTGCGCGACCGCGCTCGCGGTGCGCGAGCGTCACGCCGCGCTGCGCACCCTGATCGACCGGAGGCAATGGCGCGCGGCTGCGCGACAGCCTGGCCGAGCATCGGCGATCTGGAGCGCATCCTCGCGCGGGTCGCGCTCGGCTCGGCGCGCCCGCGCGATCTGGCGGTGCTGCGCGACTCGCTCGCGACGCTGCCCCGACTGCGCGACGAACTGGCCGGGATGGACGACCCGCTGCTCGATGCGCCTCGACGGCGAGATCGGCGAGCATCCGGCCATTCTGGATCTGCTCGACCCGCGCCATCATCGAGCAGCCGCCGATGCTGATCCGCGACGGCGGCGTCATCGCGCGCGGTTTCGATGCGGAGCTGGATGAGCTGCGCGATCTGTCGAGCAACGCCGACCGCTTCCTGCTGGAGCTGGAGACCCGCGAGCGCGCGCGCACCGGCCTGCCGGGACTCAAGGTCGGCTACAACCGCGTCCATGGCTATTACATCGAACTGGGCCGCGCCCAGGCCGATCAGGTCCCGGCCGACTATCGTCCGCCGTCAGACCCTCAAGGGCGTGGAGCGCTACATCACGCCCGAGCTCAAGCGCTTCGAGGACGAGGTGCTGAGCAGCCGCGAGCGCGCGCTGGCCCGCGAGAAGGCGCTCTACGAGGAACTGCTCGGCCAGCTCGCCGCCATCGCTCGCCCCCTTGCAGACCAGCGGCGGGCGGCATCGCCACGCTCGATGTCCTGGTCAATCTGGCCGAACGCGCCGAGACCCTGGACTGGTGCTGTCCGCGAGCTGACCGAGGCGCCGCTGATCGAGATCGAGGACGGTCGTCATCCGGTGGTCGAGCGGGTGATCGACAGCCCCTTCGTCGCCAACGGGCTGCGGATGGATGGCGGGCGGCGGATGCTGGTCATCACCGGCCCCAACATGGGCGGCAAGTCGACCTATATGCGTCAGAACGCGCTCATCGTGCTGCTGGCCTATGCGGGCAGCTTCGTGCCCGCCCGGCGCGCGGTCATCGGCCCGATCGACCGCATCTTCTCGCGCATCGGCGCCTCGGACGACCTGGCGGGCGGGCGCTCGACCTTCATGGTGGAGATGGAAGAGACGGCCAATATCCTCAACAACGCCACCGAGCAGAGTCTGGTGCTGATGGACGAGGTCGGACGCGGCACCAGCACCTTCGACGGGCTCTCGCTGGCCTGGTCCTGCGGGGTGGAACTGGCGACCCGGATCGGCGCCTACAGCCTCTTCGCGACCCATTATTTCGAGCTGACCACGCTGCCGGAGGAATACCCCGGCATCGCCAACGTCCATCTGGACGCGGTCGAGCACGGCAACTCCATCGTCTTCATGCACGCCCTGCGCGACGGGCCGGCGAATCAGAGCTATGGCCTGGCCGTCGCCGCGCTGGCCGGGGTTCCGCCGCTGGTCATCCAGCGCGCCCGCGAGCGCTGCGGGAACTGGAGGACGCCGCCCGCCGTCATGCCGAGCGCGAGGCCATGCAGCTCTCGCTGTTCCCGCTCGACCTGGCGCCAAGACCCGCGCGAACACCCAAGCCTGTCGCGGAGCATCCAGTCTGCCGGGAACTCCGCGCGCTGGATCCCGATGACTTGACCCCCAGGGATGCACTGGAGGCTCTCTATCGGCTGCGGGGGCTGCTGACAAGCGACCGCAAGGGCGCGAAGACCCGCAAGACCTAGGGCTCGTCCGTTCGACCTGAAGATGTCACGGACTGATGGGATGGCCGCTGGAGAACCGCCGCTTTCGCCTTCGCTGGCACCCGCGCGCGGGGTGCCTTGGCACGGTTCCCGCCCTTGGCTGGGGAGGCCGAGACACCCTCCGAGACGGCCAGGATCAGACCCAGACTGACGAAGCCCGTGATGAGGCTGCTCCCGCCGTGACTGATGAAGGGCAGGGTAATGCCGGTCAAGGGGATGAAACTGGTCACGCCACCGAGGTTCAGAAAGGTCTGGGTGGCAAGCACGCTGGTCAGGCCGACGCAGAGCAGTCTGCCGAACCCGGAGCGGGTCTGATCCGCGATGCCCAGGCAACGACTGAAGAAGACCAGAAAGAAGATCACCAGCAGGGTGCAGCCGACGAAGCCCAGCTCTTCTCCAATCACGGCGTAGATGAAATCCGACTGGGCGATCGGGGTGTATTCGGGATTGCCCTCGCCGAATCCCTCGCCCCAGAGTCCACCCGAGTACATCCCGGACAGGCCCTGGAGGATCTGCCAACTGTTGCCGGTGGGATCCTGGAAAGGTGATAGCCACGCCTGGATGCGTCGTTGTCCATGCGCGAAGAACGCCAGGATCAGATAGCCCAGGCCCGTTGCCGCCAGTCCGCCGAGGGCCAGATAGCCCACTCGGCCGGTCCCGATGAACAGCATGATCAGCAGCGTGACGTTGAGGACAACGAACATGCCCAAGTCGCGCTGCAAGAGCAGCAGTCCGACGAGCGCCAGCCAGAACCCGGCCAAGGGCAAGAGGTCGCGCAGCGGCGGACGCGGAAAGCCCTTGCCCCAGTTTCCGAGCCGTTTCGCATGGCGGTCGATATAGCTCGCCAGGAAGAGCACCACGGTCACCTTGAGGATCTCGGTCGGCGTGATCAGTCCCCCGCCATAGACGGCGCCGCGATACCGATGCCCGAGGAGCAAGAGCGCCGCGACCAGCGCGAGCGAGATGCCCGCCCAGCCCCAGATGCCGGCGGCGAGCCGCTCGTAGCGCCCGCGCATCAGGGCGATGCAGACCGCCAGCATCAGCACGACGCCGGCGGGAAAGAGATAGAGCCCAGGGGCCGAGAGATCTGAGAGATCGAAGCTGCCCATGCGCGACTGCGCCAGCAGCCCGAAACCGGCCAGGAAGGCGAGCGTGGCCAGTAGGATCTGGTCGCCATGAAAGCGGGCCGCGACCAGGACTAGATGCATGGCGGTTAGACAGACGATGTAGACCAGCAGCGGCAGCAAGACGCGAGGGTCGAACAGACGGCCATCCGCGAAGCCAGAGCCGAGGACCATGATAAAGCCGAGCGCGATGCTGAGTACGCATAGGAGGAGCAGGTGGCGTTCCGGCCAGCGCAGCATCCAGGCATCGGCCAGGGACGTTGGGCGCTTGGGGGTGGCGCGCGTCGAACTCATGGGCGAACCGAGGACTGGGCGTCCATTCAGTGAATCAAACCAAGCGTTTGGGCGCGCACCAGGAGATCACGCGCGATCGGCGCCGCCACTGCCGAGCCGAAGCCGCCCTCCTCGACTAGCACGGCGACCGCGAGCGCGGGCGCGCGGCGGGGGCGAAGCCGACGAACCAGCTATGGGCCTCGCCCTGGGCGTTTTGCGCCGTGCCGGTCTTGCCGGCGATCGCCAGCGTTGGCGTCGTCGATGCCGCGCCCCGTCCCGTCCGTTACGACCCGGCGCATCATGGGGATGAGCTGATCCGCGGTGACGGCGCTGAAAAATCGGCCCAGGGGCGCGGGCGGCTCCTGCTCGATCAGGCGCGGGCGCATCGCTACCCCCCGGTTGGCGACGGCGGCGGCAAGCAGGGCCATGTAGGCCGGCGTGACCAGCAACTCACCTTGGCCGATGGAGAGCTGGGCCAGCCCATACCGGTCAGCGTCGGCGATGCGGTCGAGCTGGCCGGTGCGCATGGTGAAACGCCCATAGGGGCTTTGATGCAGCGGGATTTGCTGATTCAGATGGATCCGGTCGGCCATGGCATAGAAGGCGTCATGACCGTAGCGCACGCCAAGTTGGGCGAAAAAGACATTGGACGATCGCGCGAACGCCTGACTCAGACCGATGCGCCCGTGACCGCGCCAGGACGTCCCATTGCGCTGCGCGCTGTAATACTCGTGGTCCCGGATTTTGCGATAGCGCGACGAGGTCGTGAAGCCATCCGCCGGACAGTCGAGCGTCCCGGTGAACCCCTGTTCGAGCGCCAGGGCGGCCAATGCGATCTTGAAGGTGGATCCGGGCGGATAGAGTCCTTGAGTTGCCCGATTGAGCAGGGGCGTGCCCGGATCCGGGTCGCTGAAGAGGTCGGCGCTGATCCGGTTGGGATCGTAGGACGGCACGCTCGCCAGCACCCGCACGGCGCCATCGCTCGGACTCAGGAGCACCACGGCGCCGCGATGCCCGGCGAGGCGCGCGACCGCCAGGCGTTGCAGCTCGGCGTCCAGCGTCAGCACCAGATCCTTGCCGCGCGGGCGCTTGTCCCGGGTCACGATCTGGCGCCCCAGCTCGCCCCAGTCGGTCAGATTGGCCGGCTCGCCTCCGTTGAGGTGGACGGTCGCCACCGCCTCCATGCCGATCGCCCCGAACCTGGGCTGACTGTAGCCCACGACGGGCGCAAAGACCGGGCCGTCCGGGTAGCGGCGATAGACCTTGCCGTCGATCTCCTCGCTTAGCGCCAAGACCTCGCCGCGCCGATCGAGGATGCGCCCGCGCTGGATCCAGTGGGCGGGATTGAATTCGCGTCGGTCGTGCAACTGCATGAAGCCGATGAACTGCGGTCGGTAGATCCCGGTGAGCTGCCAGGTCGCCTGATACGCCAGCAGGCCACCGAACAGCAGCACCAGCAGGATCACCGGCAGGCGATAGGCGCCCTTGGGTCGAGCCAGATGCCGGAGCCGGGCCAGCTCGCGCAGTTCGAAGAGCTGTTTCAGGAGGGCGAGGATGCTCAGAAAGAAAGCGACATGCAGCGCCAACCGCAGGGCGGACCAGAGCGCGGGGTCGAGCGGGGGTTTCATCCGAGCGGGAGTCGCGCGGATCCAGCCGTTACCGACCTGGCCGGCGCTGGTCGGCCACCGACCGATCTGCTTCCGTTCATAACGCTGGCATGAAACCCGAGCCGGGACGGTCGGACAGCCGGATCCAGCCGTCGCGCGGTTGCGGCGGAGCCCCCAAATCCTGGGCAAGCCATGCCGCTGTCGCGAGGCCCTGGGGGATGGCGCTGCCGATCGCGGCGGCCAGTTGCGCCGTTGGCCAGAGGCCGGCGGCGCTTTCCACCACGCTGGTGATTACCACTTCGATCCCGGCCGCCATGGCGCGCCGCGCCAAGGCTTGGGTGCGGCGCAAGCCGCCGAGTACGGACGGCTTGAGCACGAGGCGTCGCACCCCGAGCGCACTTGGATCGAACGCCAGGCCGGCTGCCGCTAGGGACTCATCAAGGGCCAGCGGAAAAGATGCCAGCGACTGAAGCTCGGCGAGTAGCCCGGCGGTTGGGGTTCGCAGCGGCTCCTCAAGCGACTCGATCGGGAGATCCGCAAGTCCCGCGATCATCCGCCTCGCGTCCTCGGGTTCCCAGGCGCCATTGGCGTCCAGGCGCAAGCCAGCGCCCGGCGGGAGCTGGCGCGCGAGCGCGGTGAGTCGCGCCAGCTCGCGCGCGGGGTCGTCGCGTCCTACCTTGAGTTTCAGCACCCGGAAGCCTTGAGCGCAGCCTGCCTGGATCTCCCGCGCGGTCCCCGGACCAAGCGCGCCCAGCATTGCGTTCACTGGCACCGCGTCGGACGCCTGCGGCGACAGCCAATGGCGGAGCGTCAACCCCTGGCGCTGGCTGAGGAGATCGCCCAGGGCGCATTCCAGCGCATAGCGCGCGGCCGGGGATGGCGCGGGCGCGGCATCCAGATCATCGAGCAGTTCCTCGACGGAGCGCGCGGTGGCGAGACGCTCCATCCGCATCAGCGTCTCCCAAGCGATCGCGGGCGTTTCGGTACCAGCGGCTGGGAGCGGGGCACAATCGCCGAACCCGGTCACGCCCTCGGAGCAAACCCGGATCAACCAACCACGCCGCCGGTCGAAGCCACCACGGGCGCTATCCCAGGCGCGGCGCAGCGGCAGGTCATAGGGTTGGATCTGAAACCGCTCGATCACCTGGAACCGGCGAGGATCCAGCCGAGGATCATCAAGGCGGCGAGCAGGGCCTGATACTGGGCGGTTCTGGCAAGCTGGTCGTTGAGCGCCACGCCCTGCGCGCCACGCAGAAGCCGGACGCCAAGCACAACAGCCGCTGGCAGGGCAGCCAACAGCGGCCAAGCGGCACCCGGCGGGGCAATCGCCATCAGAATGGGGATCGGGGTCAGCAACAGGACCGTGTAAAGCCCCCTCCCCCGCTGGCGGCCCAGGTAGTGACAGAGGGTGCGACGCCCAGCCGCCTCGTCGGTCTCCAGATCGCGATCGTTGTTGACCATCAGGACGGCCGCCGCCGGGAGCCCGAGGGCAAATCCCGTGAGCAGCGGCCCCCATCCAAAGGCCAAAGCCTGGAGGTAATAGCTCCCGCCGACCGCCGCCAGCCCGAAGAACAGCAAGACGTAGATCTCACCGAAAGGGCCGTAGGCGATGGGGCGCGGCCCGCTGGTATAGGCATAGCCAGCCGCCAGCGAGGCGAGCCCGATCGTCAGGATGGGGAGCCCGCCGCGTGCCAGCAGGAGCATCCCCAACAGAAAGGCGAGGGCGAACATCAGGTGGGCGGCGGTCTTGACCTGCCGCGCGGTGAGCCAACCCTGCGCCGTCGCGCGCGGAGGGCCGAGGCGGTCGGCGGTATCCGTGCCGCGCTCGAAGTCCGCAGCATCGTTGTGCAGATTGGTGCCGATCTGGATGGACATGGCCGCAAGCAGGGTGCCGATCGCCGTCCAGGGGGCCAGGGTTCCGGTCTCCGCGACGGCCAGGGCGATACCGGCGATCACCGGAGTCAGGGTCAAGGGGAGCGTCTTGGGGCGTGCCGCCGAGATCCAGCACGCCATCAAGGACGGGGCTCCCGGCATCGGCTCACCCAGGGCGATCGGTTGTGTTTCATTCATTGTGGGAAGGCGGACAGTGGTCGCGGTTAGGGCCGGCGGGGAAACGTGTGAAAGTCCGGCTGGCGCCTTTCGAGAAAGGCATTCCGCCCCTCCTGCCCTTCCTCGGTCATGTAGAAAAGCGCCGTGGCATTACCCGCCAGCTCTTGAATGCCGGCAAGCCCATCGGTATCGGCATTGAACGCGGACTTGAGCACGCGCAGGGCGGTCGGCGAGAGGCGGTTCATCTGGCGGCACCAGTCCACCGTCACCCGCTCCAGCTCGGCCAAAGGCACGACAGTGTTGACCAGACCCATGTCCAGCGCCTCCTGGGCGTCGTATTGACGGCACAGAAACCAGATCTCCTTGGCCTTCTTGAGCCCGACCGTCCGTGCCATGAGTCCGGCGCCGAAGCCGCCGTCGAAGCTGCCGACCTTGGGGCCGGTCTGGCCGAAGCGGGCGTTGTCGGCCGCGATCGTCAGGTCGCAGATGAGATGCAGCACGTGCCCGCCGCCGATCGCGTAGCCCGCGACCATGGCGACCACCGGCTTGGGCAGGGTGCGGATCTGGCGTTGCAGATCCAGCACGTTCAGATGCTCGGCGCCGGCCTCGTCCTGGTAGCCCGCGTGGCCCCGGATGCGCTGATCGCCCCCCGAACAGAAGGCTAGATCGCCCGCGCCGGTGAGGATGATGACGCCGATTTCGGGGTCCATGTGGGCGCGGTGGAAGGCATCGATCAGCTCGCGCACCGTCTGCGGACGGAAGGCGTTGCGCACCTCAGGGCGGTTGATGGTGATCTTCGCGATACCCTCGGCCTGGTGGTAGAGGATGTCCTGGTAGCGGCAATCCGCCGGGGCTTCCCAGTGAATGGCCGCATCAGCGGCGTCTGGCCGGTCATCGGGTTGCCGCATCTGTTCTGACTCCACCTCAAAAACCTCGATTCAGTTGGATGGTCGCGCCCGCTGGGCCTCGACCCTTGCCCGACGGCCCGGGTCAGCGTATCCCGACCAGGAACGCCGCCGGGGGAATGATCGGAATCCCGCGCCAGGGATGCATTTGGGTCAAATGCGGATCGCTGGCAATGATCAATTCAGCCTGGGTCGTCTCGGCCAGTGCAAGGAAGATGTTGTCCTTGGGGTCCGGGCAATCCGTCACCTCTTGCGTAACCTCGAACAGCACGGCCTGCCGCCGCAATCCCTCGATGAAGGCGGCGCGCTGCTCGGGCGCGCATAGCGATCGAACTTGGAACGGTGCAGGACGGTCTCCAACTGGTGGCACCGGCCAGCGTCGCGGCGCTGGCGCAGACATCGAACTGCAAGAATGCCTTCTCCAGCGCCAGCGCCGGAACCGACTCTGGCCGGATGGCGGCGCTGACCAATACCCCGGTATCCAGCACGATCCACCTAGCGAAGCTCATGGACGAGGCGATTGACGTCATCATCGCTCAGACTGGCCGCGTCCGCCGGGGGCGTCGTCCGGCGGCGATACTCGGCATACCAGCGCGCCGCATCCTCGCGGCGCTTGCGGACATCGATCAGCTCCTTCAAGTCGTGCTCGGAGACTACAAAGGCCACCGTGCGTCCCCGCCGCGTGATCTCGATGGGCTCGCGCTGGGCACGGTCGATGAGTTCACCGAAACGGCTCTGGGCCTCGACTGAAGTCACGGCGATCATGGTCTTATCTATGGGATGCTTAAAATGGCCATTTTAGCTACTTGAGGTGGGTGCGCCAAGCCTGGCGGACGCGATGCATCCGGTCTTGATGGGGCAAGGCGCCCGGCGAAACGTCCAGCGCATGGGTTCAGTGGCAAGCTGGCGCGTGTCGGCGGTCAGACCTGGATCGTCCCGGTCGCGAGGAGGCGCCAGAACTCCTGATGCACCGCGCGGCTGGTGTCGGCGTCGAGACGCACCTCGATGATCCCGGCGTTCCGGCCTCCGCCGCTCGCATCCCGCAGCGCCTCGCGGAATCCGGCCCCATCGGAGACCGCGCGGTGGACAAGCGAAAAGGGTCGCACCAAATCCGCGAGGTCGATCGCGAGCGGCGTCCGCCACAGCGACTCGAATCCCGGCAGTCCATGCTGCGGCAGGTAATCGAAGATCCGACCGCCGCCATTGTTGATGACGATGCAGGGCCGTTCGAGCGCGCGCATCTGGAGCAGCCCGCTCAGGTCGTGCAGGAAGGAGAGATCGCCCAGCAGGCCGGTGGTGGGGATGCCGCCGGCATTGAGCCCGGCCAGGGTCGAGGTCTGGCCGTCGATGCCGCTGGCGCCCCGGTTGCCGAAGAGCGTGAGCGCGTCGGTCCGGCTGCCCGACCAGGTATCGAGCTGGCGGATCGGGAGCGAGTTAGCGCAGAGCAGCCCGTCGCCGGGCGGGAGCGCGGCGAGCAGGTCGCGGATCAGATGGCCCTCGCACCAGAGGGCCTGGGCAAGATAGTCGGCGGTCAGCCGATCCAGGTGGCGCTCGGCGCGGGTCCAGCGGGCGCGCCACTCGGGATCCGAATTCGTATGCCCTGCCTCTTGTCCCCACGCCGCCAGCCAGCGCAGAAAGCGGCCGGGATCCGTGGCGATGCGCAGCCGGACGTCGTGGTTGGGGTCGCTCCAGCCCTGGCCCGGATCGACCAGAAGGGTCGGAATGCCAGCCAGCCAGCCGAGCAGTGTCTTGGAGACGGGCACTCGTCCAAGGCGCAGTACCCAATCCGGTTTCAATTGCTCCGCCGCGCGCGGGTTGCGCAGCAGGCTGTCGTAACGGCTGATGCGCTGCTCCGGCGCTGGTCCGAAGCGCAGTCCGGACAGGGGATCGCAGAGCACGGGCAGGTCGCGTTGGGCGGCGCAGTCCCAGAGGGCTTCGGCGAAGCCGGCGCTGTAGGCCGCCGGGCCGCAGAGGATGAGGCCGCGTCCGCCGGGGAAGGGACTGGGGAGGTCGTAGGGCGCCTCTTCCCCCTCTCCCCAACCCCTGTCCCCGAGGGGCGAGGGGCGCTTGGATGAGCGGCTGCTCCAGTCGGCCGGGTTGTCCACGCCCCCGGTTTGCGCGCTGGCTTCGGCCAGACAGTCGGCATCGGGGACCAATGGCTCGCGGAAGGGTAGGTTGAGATGGACGGGGCCGGGCCAGTCCCCCTGGCTCACGGCCGCCACACGCGCGCCGAGGGCGCGCATCATCTTGAAGGCGGCGGGCGAATCCTCGGCCGTGCCGGGGTCGTGGAAGGCGCGCACGAAGCCGCCGAAGAGCCGGTTCTGGTCGATGGTCTGATTCGCCCCCCAGCCGCGCAGCTCGGGCGGGCGGTCGGCGGAGAGCAGGATCAGCGGGATTTCGGACTCGGATGCCTCGATGACGGCCGGAAACCAATGGGCGAGGGCGCTTCCCGAGGTGCAGACCAGACCGACCGGGCGCCCGGAGGCGCGCGCCACGCCCAGCGCGAAGAAGGCGGCGCTGCGCTCATCCAGGATGGTCGTCAGCGCCAGGCCGGGTTGCCGCTGGGCCGCCAGCACCAGCGGCGTGGAGCGCGATCCGGGCGAGATGACCAGATGGCGCATCCCGCCGGCCAGCAGTCCGTCGAACAACGCGAGCGCCCAGCGCAGATTGAGGCAAGCCTTGATCCATGTCCGGTCAGCGCCTCAGAAATGTGAGCGTGAGCGGGAAGCGGGCTTTGCCCATACTAAGACTGCCCACTGCCCACTGCCCACTGCCCACTCGCGCTTCATGCGAATTGCAGCGCGGTCGCCATGGCCGCGAGCTTGTGCTCGGTCTCGCGCCATTCGCTCATGGGGTCGGACCCCGCGACGATGCCGGCCCCGGCATAGAGGTCGGCGGTGCGGTCGAGGATGCGGGCGCAGCGCAGCAGCACCCAGAGCTCGCCGGTCAGGTCCGGTTCCACGATGCCGGCGGCGCCGGTGTACCAGCCGCGCTCGATCGGTTCGTTGCTGGCTCAGCCAGGCGCGCGCCTCCCGGCGCGGCTGGCCGTTGGTCGCCGGCGTGGGGTGCAGCCGCTCGGCGAGTTCGAAGACGTCCACGCCGGGGTTGAGCTCGCCGCGCACCAGGCTCCAGAGGTGCTGGGCGTTGTTGAGCTGGAGGATGCGCGGGCCGTCCGGCGGCTCCAGATGACGGCAGCACTGGCGCAGCGCCTCGCTGACCGCCTCGGCGACGAAACGATGCTCGCGCAGATTCTTCTCGCAGGCCAGTAGACCTCGGGTGATCTCCGCGTCGCGTTCGGCATCCTCGGCGCGGCAGGCGGTGCCGGCGATGGCGTCGGCCTCGACCCGGTCGCGGCGCTGGGTGAAGAGCCGCTCGGGCGTGGCTGCGACGAAGCTTGCGGCATGCCGGCGGATGTTGATGACCTGGCAGGAAGGAAAGAGATAGCTCAGCGCCGCGTTGAGCCGGGTCAGGTCAAAACAGCGATGCCCCTGGAGGCGCTGACGGCGGCAGACGACGACCTTTTCGAGCCGGTCCCGGTCGATTTCGTCCAGCGCGTCGAGCACCAGCGCGCGCCAGTCGTCCATGCCGGGGTCGCTGTCGCCGCGCTCCAGATGCGCGGGCGTGAGCGGATCGGGGGCCGGCAGGTCCAGCAGCGGCACCACCCGGTCGAGCATTGCCTCCCAGCGGGTCAGCAGCCGGGAGGGCACGGCCGGCAGCCGAGTGGTCAGCACCAGTGCCGCCTGACCGCCGTGGGTGGAGAGCCCCAGCTCCGGTAGCCAGAAGATGGCGTTGGGCAGATCCTCTGCCGGCGCGCGCTCGTAGGCGGCGAAGCCGAGCATGCCGAAGCCCGCGAATCCGGTCTCGTCCGGATCGTATTGCCGCCAACTGCCCGCCACCTCCTGGGCGATCGCGCGCAGGTCTCGCAACCGCTCGGGACCCTGGGAGTGCCATTCCCCGACGATGCCATAGCCCGCGCGCAGATCGCCGCGATGATGGTGCGCGAAGTGGAATCTGGGACCAGGGAGATCCGGTGCCGTGGCAAACCCGTGCGGGAGCTCCAGGACCAGCGAGGCGTATCCGCCGCCGGGTTCCAGCGTGAGGCTACCGATCGTCTCGCGAAGGCGTGCCTTGAGTTGCTCTAGGACTTTGAGCGGTTGAAGCATGGATGGATGGTCGAGGCAGGGAACGATTGGCCCGCGCGGCACGGGATCCGATAGGATCCCATGTGCGTTCGCTGAGGGGCTCGGTTGCTGGCCGGTGAAGTTTACCCGAGCGAGGCCAGGAAACGATCGATGGCGTCGGCGGTTTCGGCGGGCTTCTCCCACTGCGGCATCCCACGCGTCGGCGCGATCCGCTCGGCCCGCCAGTTGGCGTGACGACCGAGGAAGTCCGGCAGCTCATGGAAGTCGATATTGGGATCCTTGTCGTAGAGCACCAGCACGGGCTGGGTCAGCTTGCCGTAGAGGGTATCGCCCGCCTTCGGCGTGAAGAGTTGGCCCGACAGGAAATAGAGCGGCGCGTACTTGGCGCCGGGCTGGTGCGTCGTCGCGTGGGCATACTCGACCAGCTCGGGCGGTGTGGCGCCGACGAACGCCTGGTTGAAGAAAAACCGGATGCTGGGTCGCGTGGTCAGCAGACTGTAGAGACCGTCATTGATCACGGGAATGCTGAGAAACTTATAGGCGCGTTCGGCGGCTTGACCAGTGGGCAAGCCACGCAGGTTGAAGCCGGTCGGCGAGAGCATCGTCAGCGAGGTGACCAGCTCCGGCTTCATCAGCGCCACGCGCGCGGCGAATTCGCACCCCAGCGAAAAGGCGACCAGATCGGCTGGCTCCTTGACCACCTGCTCAAGAAACTCCGCGATGACGCCAGCAAACAGCTCCGGCGAGTAACGCCGGTTGCTGCGGTCGGAGTGACCGAAGCCGGGCAGATCGAGCGCGAAGACCGGCCGCCGGGAGCGGTAGATGTCGAACAGCGGCTTCATCTCGAAGGCGCTCGGCGCGGCATTGATACTGTGGATCAGGAGCATCGGACGGCCGGACGCCGTGGTATCGGCGTAGTAGTGGATACGCCCGCCAAGCTCGGATCTGAAATCGTGACGTGATGCGTCGATGGCGGCGGGAAGCGCGGCGCCGCGCCCTGGCGTGGCATTGGCGGAAGACGTGATTGCGGGATCCATCTGCGGTATACCTCGTTGGAGAATTCTGCTGGGTGGTGCCCGGGCCGCGCCCACCGACCCGGCGCCGCGCGACCTTGGAACACGGGAGTCGGCCCTTTGAAACGGATCCGGGGCAGGGGTTCAAATCCGTGCCGACCGGCGAGGGCATGGGATTGCGGCCACTGTCGTGGCCTTTCGCATCCTCGTGCAACAGGTGGCGTTCGATGTCGATGAAATCAAAGGGCTGTCAGGTCGGATTGACGGCGGCGTGTCAAACGAAGTTTACAGTGGTCTTGATCGCTTGTCTGTCGCTCTCGGGGTGTTTCGGCGGCGGTGCCGCGCGGGATGGCCCGGGCGACGGATCGGTTGCGAGCGCGCGACCGCCGCTTGGGGTGCCCGACGCGAGCGTGCGGATCGAGCATGGCATCCTGGCCGCCAAGGCTGGGGCTCCGCTGCGTTACGCCCTTTACCACATCCCTCACGCCCGCCGTGGCGATCTCGTGGTGCTTGGGCACGGCTTCCTGCGCGGCAAGGAGCGCATGGCGAATCTGGCGCGCGCCCTGGCCGCGGATGGCGTGACCGTGGCGGCGCTCGATTTCCGCAACGCACGGCCCTGGGGCGCCGACCCGATCCGCAACGGCCTGGACATGATCCGGGTCGCGAATGCCCTGGGCGCGCGCCGAGTGGTCTATGCCGGGTTCTCGGCTGGCGCCTTGGCCGCCTTGATCGCTGGACGCAACGACCCGCGCGCGCGGGGCGTGGTCGCGCTGGATCTGGTCGACGCCAGGGGGCTTGGGGAAAGGATGTCGGCCGGACTTGACCGACCCTTGATCGCTCTGGTCGGCGAGCCATCCGCCTGCAATGCGCACAACAAGGGTCTGGCGGTCTTCGCCGCGAGCCGGCACGCGACGGTCGAGCATTTCGCGGGGGCGGATCACTGCGACTTCGAGTCGCCGACCGATTGGCTCTGCCGTCTGCTGTGCGAGCAAACGCCGGGCGCATCGCGACGGGCGGACATCATGCGCGCGACCGTGACGGCCGTCAGGGTTCTGCTGCCTCCCTCCCCAGGCTCGCCGGATCCTGGTGGATGGTGATGTCCGAATCCGGATAGTGCTCCCGGATCCGCGCCTCCGCCTCCAGCGCAATGCCGTGGGCGCTCTTCAAGCGGCAGATCGTCATCGAGCTCCAGATGGAGCTGAATGATCAGCGATTGACCGGACTGGCGCGTGCGCAATCCATGCACACCACGCACCCTGGGGACCGAGCGCGCCAGCGCTTGGATCTGGAGGCGCTGGTCCTCCGGCAGCTCGCTGTCCATCAGCGTTTGGACGGCCTCCAGCCCGATGCGCGTGGCGCTATAGAGGATGTAGAGCACCGATGCCAAGGCCGAACACCGGGTCGAAGCCGGGCCAGCCGGCGGCGGCGAGCAGGAGCGCCACCAGGGTGGCGCTGTTGGTCGCCAGGTCGGTCGCGTAGTGGAGCGCATCGGCCCGGATCGCGGGCGAGCCGGTGCGGCGGATGACATGGTGCTGGATCGCCAGCAGCCCGATCGTGACCAGGATCGCGAAGCCGATGACGCCCAGCCCGACGCCGATCTCGGCGACCGGCTGCGGGTGGATCAGGCGGTCGACGCGCCTGGAGCCCCAGAAACAGCGCCGAGCCCGCGATGAAGGTCGCCTGAGCCAGGGCCGCCAGCGCCTGGGCCTTGCCGTGGCCGAAGCGATGGTCCTCGTCGGGGGGCAACAGCGACCAACGCACCGCCAGCAGATTCACCAGCGAGGCCCCGGCATCCATCGCCGAGTCCACCAGCGAGGCCAGCACGCTCACCGAGCCCGTCAGCAGCCAGGCCGCGAGCTTGGCCAGGATCAGGAGGCTGGCCGTCGCGACTGACGCATAGGTGGCCAGCCTGAGGAGACGGCCGTTCTCGGCGGCCGTCAGGGGAAACACCGTCTTGGGCTCCGACATGGTCTTTAGAATCGAGGCACGGCGGTCTGCCCCGCCGGTTGCTGGGTCTGGAATTTCTGTTGCCGATGCTGGGTCTGCGCCGTGGCGAATTCCTGGGCATCGACCAGTCCATTGCCATCGAGGTCGATCGCGCTAAAGGCGGGCGCGCTGGACAGATTCCGCATGGGATATCCCTGCTGCGACCGCTCGGCGATCCGTTTGGCCCGCGCCTCATAAAACTCCTTTTCGGTCAGGGTGCCGTTGCCATCCAGATCGAAATCCGCGAAGGTCGGCTGATTCATCCCCATGCCCATACCCCGCCCCATGCCAGCACCCTGGCCAGCGCCAGACCCGGTGCCCGCGCCCATGCCGGAGCGGCTCTGCATCCGCGACTGTTGCACGCGGGCGAATTCTTCGGCGCTCATCTGGCCATCGCCGTTCACATCGAAGTCAGCGAAGGATGGCGCGCTGGCGGCGCCACGCATCTGGCCACCGGCCGCGGCGCGCGCGGCCATGCGCTCGGCGCGGGCACGGTTGAACTCGTCCTCGGTGACGACGCCGTTGCCATCCCGATCGAAGGCAGCGAAGGTCATGGGGCCTTGGGCCGGCACGCTCGTGCCCTGCGCGAAGACCATTGGGGTAGCAAGCACGGCGGTCATGAGCGCCGCCGCGAAGGTGATCCGATTCGTGGTGTTCATGGTGATCTCCATACTGCAAGTGACGGTTGGAAGACAGCTTTCTCGCATCCACCGCAAGGCCCCAATGACCGGGGCTCCTCTCTTCGATCTCTCGGCTTCATTATCCTTCAGGGGCGGGTTTGATGATGAAGCAATCCCGCAAGCGGCGCGCCCTTCGGACACGTCATGCAAGGTTCCGCGCCGTTCATCAGTCCTCCCAGGGGCCAAAGCCGGGGATGTCGACCTGATGCTCGTTGTAGACGCCTTTTGCCGCGCCCTTGTGGCAGCGATTGCACTGGCTGAAACCGCCGACCTTGGGGTTGTCCTTCACCATGCGGGCCGGGATCTCGTCGTGCTTGCGCAGGAAGTAGGCCGTCCGCGAAATCCTGGGCAGGGCGCTGCTCGCGGTGGCCGCCGCGTTGGCTGGCGCCACGGCAAAGGCGCGCGAACGGACCTGATCGGATTGGTCGGCCGCGTTGGCGGTCAGATAGGCACCGATCTCCTGAACCAGGGCAGCGGAGAGCGAGGCGTCATCGCCGTAGTGATCGCCCAGCGCGGTCGGGCTCATGATCTCAGCCCAGGCCCTGGCCGGAAGCAGGCCGGGCTGATAGGCCATGTGACAGGAGCCGCACTCCTCGCCGTAGCGGGCATTGGTGACCGGCGCGACATCGGCGCGCGAACGCACCCAGCCGCCACGCCCCGAGCGAGCGTCGTCGTCCGCCGCACCGATGGCGACGCCGACCGTGCCCAGGGAGAGCAGGCCAAGGGTGATGGTGGCGATGAGGCGGTTCGTGTATCGCATGGTTCTCGACTCCGGATCACTGACCGCTGATGTAGGTGAAGAAATCGTCCTTCTCGGTGGCGGTGCAATCGCGCCCCAGGGTCCAGCGGCAATCGCGTCTAAACCATTTCGCCACCTTACCCGGATCGGTCAGGCGTCGCGGATTGACCGAGTACGCCATGGGTGCGATGTACTTGCCGGTGTTGACCACTTGACCCGATTTGGTCAGATCCTCGCCATGGCAGGTGGCGCAACTGCGCGCGGCCGTCCCGTCGGCGGGGGTGTGCTCCTCGGTCCAGGCCGCCTCGCCACTGGAGGCATCGCCAGCCTGCGCGACGCCGGACAGCATCAGGACGCCCGCAGCGATCAGGGTCGGCATGAGGTTGTGTTTCATCAGTCTTCATCTCCGTTTGAATCCAGCGATCATGGCGCCGATCAGGTTTTCGCACCGCGACAGTCTGAAAAGACCAGGCCAACCAGATGCGCGAACACCAGGGCAGGTGACATTGGCGTAAAACCCGTGAGCCTCTTCCTAGAGGCGGTCCTGGGACTCGGGCAGACCGCGCATGGTCTCCGCGAACCTGCCGGGGAGTTCCCGCCCGTTGGATTGTGGCCCAGATAGCGTCTGGCGCGGAAGGTTAGGGCGTCCCTGGATAGGCCAGGATTTCGCCCGGACCGCGCACGAAATCCTTGAAGCGGGCGTGGCGGGTGCCGCTCAGCCCCCAGACCAGACGGATGGAGATCAGGGCCAGGACCAGATAACCGGCCCAGACATGCACGTCAAGAAGATCGTCCTCAACGATGAATGCAATCGCGAGGCCGCCAGCGACCAATGGAAGACCCCTAGGATCCCAGACACCAACCCTCGCGGCAGCATCCGACGCACTCAGGTCGAATGAGGCGGTTCCGGTCGGGATCGAGTTGGGTTTGGTCATCTGCTTGCTCCCGGAGAGAGGCTGGACGAAGGGTCCAGCAGCCAGGAGGATCCCCTGCCTTGGGCGCAGATTAACGCAGCGGTGCTGACGAAAGGCTGTGCGGGGTTGTCAGCGAACGGTCAGGAAGAATCCGGGCATTCGGGTAGAGACGCATGGTGCCTTGAATGTGTGTCGCAGCGAGTCGACCCTCGGGCCTGTCGCCGAGGGTCTTCCGCTGCCCAAGATGCGGCTGCCAGCGGAGCGACGGGGTTTCCGTCCCTGCATCATGCCTCCGCGGAGAAACGGACGCGATCAGCCGGGGGACCGCCCTGTTCAGGCGGCCCCCAGCCAGATCCGCTCCCTCAGCCTTCGCCGCGACTCAGGCTCAACCCCCGCTCCGGTCGCGAGAAGTTGTGACAGGCGGAACACTCCTTCCCTTCTTTCTGCACATGACGACTATGCACGGACGCGAAGTCGCGATCTTTCGACTCATTCCCGTGGCACTGGGTGCAGATGGTATTCAAGTCGCCGTTGAGGGCGGTCGTGCGCGTTCCAACGACGACACTGGGCAAGGTCCGCAGGCCGTATCCGAGCGCCGGCATGTCCAACCGCTCGGGACCGCCACTGAGTGCGCCGTGGCAGGAACCGCAGCCCGCCGTGTCGCCACCGAGGGCGTTTTCCTTGGACTCGACACCGTGGTTGATGGTCTGGTAGGTGAAGACCGGGACCGTCGTGGTTCCGGCAGGCATCTCGGTCTCGCCGGGGATACCGCCGCAGACGGTACTGGTCGCCGCATTGGCTTCATCGAGTCCGAGACCCACCGCGACCGCGCGGCAGAAGCTGCCGGTGCGGAAGAACTCGAAGGTGGAGTGACCGATCAGACTGTTGTTGCCGTCATTGCGCGCCAGCTTGCCCCAGTGTTCCTTCATGGGGTAGAGCTTGGCGGTCGTGCTGGTCACATCGCCATTGGGCTGCCCCAGGACATAGGCCGGTTCGCCGGCCTTGAAGCCGCCGACGAAGTTTGCCGCCACCGTGGCATCCAGTGGCACCGTGGGGACGCCGATGAGCGATTCGCCCAGATAGGCCACTTCGCTGGTGCCATCGAACCAGTTGTAGCGGGGGGTGAGCGATGCGGCACCGAGCCCGCCCTTGTCCTCGCGCGGCAACCAGCCGCCGCGACCGTTGCAGGCCGAGTCGGATGGGCGCGGATCCTGCCAGTCACGGGCGACCTCGGTGCCGACCGCCGCCTTGGCGTAGCTCGGAATATGACAGGTCTGGCAGGCGACCTTCATGGCGTGCTTGTCCCTGCTGGAGCCTTGGGTGTTACTGAAGTCGCCATGCGGACGGTTGTCGTGACAGCCACCGGTTTCGCAGGTGAAGCGCTCGGCGACGTCATTGGCCCGCAGATCGAGTCCACGACCGCGCATACGGTGACTCTCGCCATTGGGTCCGGTCGCGCTGTGGCAGTCCGAGCAGGTCAGGTTGGCACCCTGGGGGCTCATGTGCATGTCGACCGCGAGGCTCGGGTTGGCGTTTTCCTTGGACATATCGCCGCGCTTGGTGCCATCGCCGCCGCCCGCGCCCGCATGACAATTCAGACAGGACTGGCGGGTGGTGGCATGGACGGTTTGCGCCGCAAGCAGTGTGGTGATTGTCATCGGCGGCAAGGCGGCCGATGCCGGCAAGGTGTCCGATCCGGCCGGCCGGAACAGGAAATCGCCCGCCAGGCTCACCTTCGGGACGCCCGCGATCCCCGTGCGCAGCACACTGCCGCCATCGGCGCGAATCAGTGCGCCATTCGCGTCCTCGGCCACATTGAGCAGCATCAGATCGCTGAAACCCTGCCCGGAGGCAGTCCAGTCCGGATAGCGCTTGTAGACCTCCTGATGGCAGGTCAGGCAGTCGATGTTGGCGAGTTGCGCATGTGCTTCCGGAGAGGCCGCGGGCAGTTGCTCAAACAACGATTGAGCCATCGGGAAGCGCCCGTTACCGACATGGCAACCGGCACAGGTGAAGCGAGGCGACGTCTCATGGGCGCCGCAGTAGGTGTTGAGGCCGGCCGCCACCAGATCGCCAGCCGCCTTGGCGGGCCGCTCGCCAGCCGCCGCGAAGTCCTTGGGGATGTTGGTGACATTGGGGAAGGCTCCGCCCTGCTGATAGTGCACCGAGCCGTGCATGTCACGCGCCTGGTCCTCGTGGCAGGCGACGCAGACCTCGGGTCCGGTGTAGGCCGTGATGCTGCAGTGCTCCTGGATCGACGAGTTGCAGGCAGTGGGCGGCGGGGGTGTTGTCGTCGCGATGGTCGCGCTGGTGCTGGATGCGGAAGAGACCGCGCCGAGGTTATCCGTGACTCGCAGCGTCACCGAATAGCCGCCGACCGCCGCATAGGCGTGGCTGGGATTGGCCTGGGTGCTGGTCGCGCCGTCGCCGAAGGTCCAGGCGTAGGCGGCGATGCTGCCGTCCGGGTCGGTCGAGCCGGCGCTGCTGAAGCTGATGGCCGCGTTTGGCAGCCCGCTGTAGGGGCCATTGACCTTCGCGGTTGGGGTCTGGTTACCGCTTGGAGGCGGGTCGCCGCCGCCAGTGGATTTGGGCGCGCAATCGGATGGTGCCTTGTCAACCGCGCGCTCGGCCGTCTGCCCGTCCGCCTGGATGGCGCGCACCCGGCAGGGCACGGGGCTGGGCTTGTCTTTACTGACCGACCAGGTGCCGTCCTGCCGATCGACGGTGTCCTCGCCCAGCTTCTGCCAGAGGGCATAGGCGTTGACCAGGGAGACATTCGCCCGCGATTTGCCATGCCCGGAGACGCTAAGGCGTTTCTCCCGGCTGTCCCAGGAGGCTTTGTCGAGGGTGAGCTGGGATGAAGAGGAGCCGCCATCGCGGCTGTCGCGCTTCTTGTCATCATCGGCCAGGGCCATGCCGGCGAACAACAGGCAAGCCACGGTAAAGGCAAGCACGGCCGTCAACCCTCGCCAAGCCTGTCTCCGATCCTGCGTCGGTGGTGCGCCGGGGGCGCGTGTCTGTTCGGACTCTGCCATCACTTATGTCCTCTCGCTGAAATCATTCATGCAGGCATCCATGCGTTGGCCGCAGCCACTGAGCCGTCTGGCCCTGCGGGGAACCCACGAGCTGGAGCGCCCGACACGGCACCTGCGGAGAGGCAGATCGCTCGCTCACGGCTGGCAGGCTGCGTAAGCTAACCCGCCGCGCATTAAGGGAACCTTAAGACCCAGGGATTTCGTGACGAGGAGTTGGAATACCCGTCTGGAAGGGATCGTTGGCGGTCAGAAAAATGTGCGATGCCAGGCCGATCAGGTTACGGCCCGTCGGTATTGCCGGATCGATCACTGTCGGGGCGAGGAGCAACCCCCGACACCGGCTTGCGGAAACTCACCTCGACGAGCAGACCCGACCCACCCTCCGCGTCGAGCAATTCGATCTCGGCGTCATGCAGTTCGCAGATGCGTCGCACGATCGACAGGCCAAGCCCGGCCCCCGGTTCGGCCTGACCGGCGGGACGATAGAAGCGATCGAACACCCGCATCCGGTCCACCACGGGGATGCCGCGTCCCGAGTCCGTCACCCGCAGCAGGATGCGTTGCCGTCGCGCGCTGACGGCGACCCCGATGCGACCGCCCGCCGGAGTGAACTTGAGCGCGTTGTCCAACAGATTGCCGACCAGAATGGCCAAGGTTCCATGCGAGACGCTGACCATGCAGGGCTCGTCATCCGGGGCCTTGAATGAGAGATCGATGGATTTGGTGCGTGCCGACGCCTGTCTGTCTCCGACCACCCGCGACACCGTCTTGACCAGCGGCCAGGCGTCATGTTCGCTGGCATGCAGGTTGTGTTTCAGGCGGGACAGAATAAGCAACTGGGTGATCAGATGGGTCGCCCGATCGACCCCGCGGATGAGCTTGTCGAGGGCATCCGCGCGCTCCTCGGGGTCGGTGCTGCGTTGGGCGATCTGCGCGTGGGTGCGGATGATGGCGAAGGGGGTGCGCAGTTCATGCGAGGCATCGGCGGCAAAATGCCGCTCTGCGTCCAATGCCTGTTCCAGCCGGTCCATCAGGCCGTTGAGGGCATTGGTCAGCGGCTGGATCTCGACCGGTGCTCGGCGGGTGTCGATTGGGGCCAGTTGCTCCGCCGAGCGGTGTCCAATGTCGCGGGCGAGCCGGCTCAGTGGGCGCAAACCCTCAGTCACCGCCAGCCAGATCAGCAACACCGCCAGCGGCAGGGACCAGAGAATGGGGCGCAGGGCGTGCAGCGTCAGATACTCGATGAGTTCTTCCCGGATGCTGTAGTTTTGCGCGACATAGAGAATCTCTCCGGAGTCGCCCGCAGGCAGCCCGAAGACCCGCCAGCGGGTGTCCGCGATCGTCTGATCCGAGAACCCTGGCCGCTGCGCCAGAGGCTCGGCCGGAGCCGCGCCGAAGGTACTGATGAGCACGTCGCCATGCCAGAGCTGGAAGCTGATCTGGGATTCGTAGGGATGACCGATCGGCGAGAGCGCCTGCGGCGCGCCGGCGATGTTGGGCAAATGCCCGGCTTGGGTGATCTGACGCAGGACATGAGCGGTCTGCGCCAGTTGGGCGTCCAGCAATTCACCGACCTCATGCCCCGAGCGATCGAGCGAGACCAGCGCGACCGCGACCCAGACGGTCGTCCAGAGCACGAACAGCGAGAACAGCAAGCGGCGGCGGATCGATCTCATGACAGCGGGTCCGAGACCAGTCGATAGCCGACACCCCGCACCGTGAGGATGCGTCCCTTGCCGAGCTTGGCGCGCAGGTTGTGGATATGCACCTCCAGTGCGTTGCTTTCGATCTCGTCCCGCCAGCCATAGGTCGTCGCCTGAAGCCGGGCGCGCGGCACGACCTGGTCGGCGCGGGCGATCAGCGTTTCCAGCAAGGCATATTCCCTGGGCGACAGCGATAGCGTCTGATCGCCGAGGGTGACCGACCGTCGGCTGGTGTCCAGCGCCAGCTCACCGGCCTGGAGCCGTGGCGCCGCGTGGCCGCCGCCACGGCGCGTCAGCGCGCGGATGCGCGCGCTCAGTTCATCGAGGTCGAAGGGCTTCACCAGATAGTCGTCCGCGCCCGCGTCCAGCCCCTCCACCTTGTCCGTGATAGCGTCGCGGGCGGTCAGGATCAGGACCGGCAGATCGATCCCCTGGCTTCGCAGATCGCGCAGCAGCGTGAGTCCGTCGCGTCCGGGCAAGCCCAGATCAAGGACCATGACATCGAAATGTTCGACCCGTAGCGCATGCTCAGCGGGGTCGGCGCTGCGCACCCAGTCCGCCGCATAGCCATCCTGCCCGAGTCCGGTTTTCAGCCCAGACCCGAGCAGCGGGTCATCTTCAACGATCAGGATGCGCATGGTTTCGAATTGTGCTCGGACTCGAATGCCGACGCCATGGACATGAAGCGCCGTAACGCTAACCTGGCAGAACGCCCCCGACCGGCAAAGGCTTTTTCTTGAGACTCATCTGATCGCCTGCCGTTTTATCGCCCGCCGTTCGCCCCGTTCGGGTTATCGCTCCGGAAGCCGCCGCGCGCGTGCCTGGATAAAGCAGATCATGGGCACTAGCGCCAGCAGTGGCACAATCATGTAGATCGGCGCCCAGGGGCTAGTCGGCGGTGGGGCGAGGTCTCGCCCAAAGATCCCGCAGGCGATGAGCTGCAGGCCAAGGGCGAGGAGCCACTTACCGCCGTAGGCGTTGATCGCGTACCAATTGCGCTCGGAGGCGAATGCCTGGCGGACGCGGATGCCATAGACGCGGTTCATCGGGATCTTTCGCAGGATGAGCGGAAGCGACAGCATGATCGCCGCGCACCCCATTCCAAGGTGGACACTGGGGATGGGAACAGGCATTGGCGCTCTCCGGTTGCAGGACAGGCGACGACGTCTCCGTGTCAACGCCGTTGCCCTTTTCGATGGGTTGGGCAAGACGGCCATTGAGCGCATCGATCGGCCGACATCCGTCTTCAGCACATCGCCCTGAGCGCCGTCGGCCGCGATGCTGGCTCACTAATAACAGTTCAGGTCGGGACCGGACTGCATGCACTGCGCGAACAACTCACCCTCCGGGGTGTAATGCTCCCATGACCACTCGCCCGAGCCTTGTCCCGGATGGGCGACGGCATAGCCGAACTGCACTGCGGTCTTATCCATGATCGCGGGTGGATAGGGGGTAATCCCCGTGACCAGCGCGGCGCCCGTGGCATCCGCCAGCGGGCCGAAGCGGGGGGTCTCGTAACCGCTCGCGGGGTCGAGCTGGGTACCGCCGTTGCCCAGGATCAACTGGGCTGGCTGATCCGGAATCTGCACGGCCTGAGCGGCATGCAGATGGCTCGACAGCAGAAGGTCGTAGTTGCCGAGCAATCCCCGCGACGCCACTTGCTGGTCGACCGAGGCCCATGGAGTCCAGAGCGGGTCGTTGGCGGGTTTCAGGAGGTCGGAGACATGCCCGAAGATGGGCCGATGCACCAGCAGCCAGGACTCCATCCCCGGGACACGCGAGGTGAGACTGTCCGCTTCCGCGTAGGCCAGGCGTTGCGTGTCGGCCCAGGAGGAGACGGGGCCATCACTGCCATAGGCCGCATCGACCAGCGCCAGCCGCAGGGTACGGCCGGCCTGGATAGGCAGATCGACCGTCCAGGTCGGCCGCAACTGGGCGGGCGGTGCGACCAGTCCGCCCGCCTGTTCGAGCGGCGCGCAGACCTCGGCGCTATCCAGAAAGGGGTCGAAAAACAGGAAGTAGCCGTTGCCCCCACGATCACAGGCTTCGTGATTGCCCCGCAGGATCACCAGGGGCGTCGTGGAAAACAGCGGCGCCAGCGGCAAGAGTGCATCCGCGAGCCACCCATAGGCCGAGTCGGTGAAGGGGACGCCGGTCAGCGGCGGCGGGCTGGTGCCACACAACGCCTGTTGCTCCGGCGGACATGGCGACTCCCGATAGAAGAAGTCGCCAAGATAGAGCACGAGGTCGGGATGACGCTCCGCGATCCGCGCGGCGATCCGCGCCAGTGGCCAGGTGTCGGTCGAGCCGCAGTCCTGGATCTCGGTGCCCTTGATCCGGCAGCCGGTATCGCCCAGCACCGCGATTTCCCGCAGGCTTCGCGGGCGCGTGGCCGGAAGGCGGCGAGATCCCAGGTGGACGCTCATCGCACCCTGGGGAATGGCCGCCTCGCAGACCTTCACCGCGCTGAAGGCCGGCGCCGTGGTCTTGGGCGCCAGGCGCTCATCCATCGCGACAGGGTGCGTCTGGGGAACCCCGTCAGGCGGACCGAAGGTTACCCGCAGGGTCGGACACGCGAGCCCGGCGGGCATGACCGCCCTCGCGATCAGGCCAGAGGCTGACTGACTTTCCGGGGCCACCAGGGTATAGGCCACCAGGACCGCGTCGACGCTAACATCCGGCGCGTTGGCGGCTTGCGCGGTCTGAATCTGGACCAGTCCCAGCAGGCAGGCGGTGCCAGTCAGGAGCAGCCATACCCTGGCGAACCCCGCTGCAAACGCCGAAGGGGTCGGACACCTCCATGGCCGCTGGCTGGACAGGCGCTGACGGGTCTCCAAGTCGACAACCTTCCGCGTTACCTTCATCGATCAGTCCTCCCACCCGGATGATTCAAAGAAAGGCGCCCCCCGTTAGCCGAGGGCGTCGAAAATGACCACGAACCGCTCTATTTGCAAGCCACCAAAACCTCGTTTGGCCGGAGATCGCCCGATGCACGACTCACATGCAAGACCGCTCGAAGCGCCAAGGATGCACCGTGCCAAGCCCCTCGTCATCGCCGCGCTCGTCCTGCTGGCGCTACTGGCCCTTTCGGGCGCGAATCCCCACGACCGCCCGACCTGGCTGCTTGAGGTGTTCCCGATCCTCATCGCCCTGCCGCTGCTGTGGGCGACCCATGGCCGCTTCCCCCTGACGACGCTGCTCTATGCCTGCATCTTCCTGCACGCCCTGGTGCTGATGCTCGGCGGCGCTTACACCTATGCGCGGGTGCCGCTTGGCTTTGAGATCGCCGACCTCCTGCATCTCAGTCGCAACCCCTACGACAAGATCGGCCATTTCTTTCAGGGCTTCGTTCCCGCGCTCGTCGCGCGCGAGATCCTCATCCGAGGCGCCTTCGTGCGTGGACGGCGGATGCTCGTCTTCATCGTCGTCTGCATCGTCCTTGCCATCAGCGCGACTTACGAGCTCATCGAATGGGGCGTGGCGCTTGCCATCGGACAGGGGGCCGATGACTTCCTCGGCACTCAGGGCGATCCCTGGGACACGCAATCCGACATGTTCTTCGCGCTGATGGGAGCGGTCACCGCGCTGGCGCTGTTTTCGCGTCTCCATGATCGGCAGATCGAGACACTCCGGCGGCATGACGCAGCGAAATGACCGCTGGAGAACCGGCCGACGGCCGGCCGGAATGGGGCGTCAGACCTTGTATTGATGAACGAGCGCCGCGAGGCGACCGGCCAGATCCTCAAGATGCCCGGTGGCCGACACCACCGCGTCGGTGCTGTCCAGGGTCTGCATCGAGAGATGGCGGATGCTCTCCACGTTGCGATTCATCTCCTCCACCACGGCGCTCTGCTCCTCGGCGGCGGTGGCGATCTGGGCGTTCATGTCGTTGATCCGCTCCACCGATTGGTTGATCGAATCCAGCGAGCGGTCGGTTTCGCCGGCCGACTGAACGCTGCTGTCCGCCTGCTCGCGCCCCCGCTGCATCATGGTCACGGCACTGCGCGCACCCTCCTGCAGCCGCGCGATCATCTCCTGGATCTCCTGGGTGGATTCCTGGGTGCGCCGCGCCAGCGCCCGAACCTCGTCGGCGACGACCGCGAAGCCACGCCCCTGCTCGCCGGCGCGAGCCGCCTCGATGGCGGCGTTCAGGGCGAGCAGATTGGTCTGCCCGGCGATGCCGCGGATGACATCCAGGATCTTGCCGATGTTCTCGGAGTCCGTTTCCAGCCGGCCGATGGTCTGGGCCGCCTCGGAGACGCCATCGGCCAGTTGCCGGATCCCGGTGACGCTGTGCCGGACCACCGTCCGGCCGTCCTGTGCATCCCGGCTGGCCTGGTGCGCGGCATCGGCGGCGGCCGAGGTGTTGTTGGCGACCTCGGCGACGGTGGCGGACATCTCGTTCATGGCCGTCGCCACCATGTCCGTCTCCTCGTGCTGCTGCTCCATCAGACGGTGGGTCGAGTTGGTCGCGAACGCCAGTTGACCGGCCGCCTCGGCGACGCCGGTGGCGGACTCCTGGATGTTCCCCATCACGGTCGCCAGGCGCGACTGGAGCATCTTGATCGCCTGCAGGATCTCGGCCGTCTCGTTGTTACCGATGACCTGGATCGGCGAAGTCAGATCGCCGCTCGCGATCTTCTTGGCCACAAGGACACCCTCATGGATGTGCCTGAAGATGCTCCGGGCGCTGACCTGAGCCAGAACCAGACCGAAGGCCAGTGCGCCCAGCCCGATCCAGGGACTCGCCAGCCAACCCGCAGCCACCGCGCCGAGCCCGACCAGGGCGAAGGCGGCGGTCAGCCAGGCGCGATGGCCGAGTTCGAGGCGGAGACGCCGGGGCAGATCCTCCAGCTTGCGTTCGCGGATCCGCGCGTAGAGGCGTGACGCCGCGTCGATCTGCGCCCGCGTCGGCTTGGTCCTGACCGACTGGTAGCCGACCAGGGTCTCGCCCTCGTAGACCGGCGTGACATAGGCGTCCACCCAATAGTGGTCACCGTTCTTGCAGCGATTCTTGACGATGCCCCGCCACGGCTTGCCCTTCTTGATGGTCGCCCAGAGATCCTTGAAGGCGGCCGGGGGCATGTCGGGATGGCGGATGACGTTGTGATTGACGCCGATCAGCTCGCGCTCGTCGAAGCCGCTGATCTCGATGAAGGGCTTGTTGCAGTAGGTGATGATGCCCTTGGTATCGGTCGTGGAGACGATGATCCAGGAGTCGGGGTAGTCGTTTTCGCGGTTGGTAATCGGCAGATTGATCTTCATGGCTCGGGCGACTGCTCAGTGAGTGATGGTTAGTGTCCTCCTTGCCGCGTCCACGCCCGTCATTGCGGGGCTTATCGGTAATGGTAGCCCAAGCCACGCGGCCTCAGAAGCGCGAATGGCGACCGCCCGTCAGGGTGCGCGGCCGTCAGCGAACGGTCAGCATCCATCAGGGCATAATCGCCGTCATGAACCACCCGATCATCCATCGCCAGCGCCTCGCCGGACTCCTTGCGGCCTTGCTCTCCTGCACCGCCGCGCACGCGGAACGCCATGGCCATGACGACGCTGGCGAGCACGACCACGAGCGCGCGCGCCATGCGCTGGCGCGCGGCGAGGTGCTCCCCATCGCCGAGATCCTGGCGCGGGTCGCGGCCGCGATCCCTGGCGAGGTGGTCGAGGTGGAATTCGAGCGCGCACGGCCCGCACGGAGCGGATGCCTGGAGGTACGAGCTGAAAATCATCACCCCCGAGGGGCGTCTGCGGGAGGTGCAGGTCGACGCGGCGACTGGCCGGATTCTGGAAACGGAGGACGACTGATGCGACTCCTGCTGGTGGAAGATGACGAGCGTGTCGCGGCGGGCGTGACCGCCGCGCTGGAAGCGGCCGGCTTTGTCGTCGACCGGGCGCGCGAGGGCGAGGAAGCCTGGTTCAAGGGCGAGCACCGAGAACTACTCCGCCGTCATCCTCGATCTCGGGCTTCCCGGCATGGACGGGCTGTCGGTGCTGCGCACTGGCGCGCGGCCGGACAGCGGCTGCCGGTGCTGATCCTCACGGCGCGCGGCGACTGGAGCGAGCGCGTCGAGGGGATCGACGCCGGCGCCGACGACTATCTGCCCAAGCCCTTCCGCATGGAGGAACTGCTGGCCCGACTGCGGGCGCTGATCCGCCGCGCGGCGGGTCAGGCGACGGCGGTGCATCGAAATCGGCGGCGTGACGCTCGACACCCGCCGCATGGCGGTCAATGTCGATGGCGTTCCGGTGCACCTCTCGCCGCAGGAATACCGGCTGGTCAGCTATCTGATGCAACATGCCGGGCGGGTCGTGTCCCAGCTCGAACTGACCGAGCAGCTCTACGCCCAGGATTTCGAGCGCGATTCCAACGCGGTCGAGGTGCTGGTCGGTCGGGTGCGCCGCAAGCTCGGCACGGAGCTGATCCAGACCCGGCGCGGCTTCGGCTATCTGATCGAACCGGACGCGACATGAGCCTTCGGCGTCCAGCGTCCGGCCTCCAACCCTTGACCCCCGGATGATCCGCCGCTCGCTGCGCGTCAGACTCTGGATCGGGGCGACGGCCTCGATCGCGGCCGCCCTGCTGGTCGCGGGCATTGGGCTGGTGAGTCTGTTCGAGCATCACGCGGAGCGCCGTATCGGCGAGGAGCTGCGGGCCCTGCTCAACCAGCTCGTCGCGGCGGTCGCGGTCGACGGACGACGGCCAGGTCAGCCTGACCCGCGAACCGCTCGATCCGCGCTTCGGCCTGCCCTTGAGCGGGATCTACTGGCAGATCGACGGCGCCGACCTGCCCGGCCTGCTGCGCTCGCGTTCGCTGTGGGACGCCATCATTCCCCTGCCTCCCGACCGGCTCGATCCCGGCGGCGTCCATGCCCATGACCTGCCGGGTCCGGCCGGACAGCAACTGCTGGTCCGCGAGCGCCGGATCGTCCTGCAAGCCTCGGGCAAGCCGCTCGCCTTGCGCCTGGCCGTCGGCCTGGATCGGCGCGAGCTGACGGCCGCGCGCGATGCCTTCGCCGCCGACATGCTGCCGTATCTGGGACTCATCGTCCTGGTGCTGACGCTGGCGACCTTCGTGCAGATCCAGACGGGGCTGGCGCCGCTGGAGGCCGTGCGCCGGGGCGTGGGCGCGATCCGCTCCGGCCGCGACAGCCGGCTTGCCGATCGTTATCCCGACGAGGTCATGCCCTGGTCAGCGAGGTCAACGCGCTGCTCGCCGCGCGCGCCGAGGCAGTCGAGCGCGCCCGCGCCTGGACCGCCGATCTGGCGCATGGACTCAAGACCCCGCTCGGCGCCCTGGTCGCCGACGCCCAACGGCTGCGCGAGGCGGGCAATCCAGCCCTGGCGGAGGACCTGGAGCAACTCGCAGAGGCGATGCGACGGCGGGTCGATCGCGAGCTGGTGCGCGCCCGCGTGCGCTCCGGCGCCACGATCTCGCCAGGCCGGGCCGATGTGGTCGATGCCATCCGGCGCCTGTTGCGCACCTTGAAGCGCACGCCGGATGGCGAGCGTGTCGCCTGGATGCTCGACATACCGGCCACGGCCATCGTGGCGCTCATGCCGGACGATCTGATGGAGTTGCTCGGCAATCTGCTGGAGAACGCCGCGAAATGGGCTACGTCCCAGGTTCGGGTGCGGGTGACGGCCGAGGACCGGATCGAGATCCAGGTCGCCGACGACGGCCCAGGCGTTCCGGCGGAACAACTGCCCAGACTCGGCGAGCGCGGTCTGCGTCTGGACCAGCAGCAAGGAAGGCACGGGGCTTGGGCTCGCCATCGTGCGCGATGTCGTCGACGCCTACGGGGGCGAGCTGGTGTTTGGCGCCGCCGCCGAGGGTGGACTCCTGGTCAGCGCGAGGCTGCCGGCCGGGCACTGAACCCGGTCGGCGGACCCCATCGCCAGGTCGCGTTGACCCCTTCGCTCAGAACTCTTCCCACTGATCCGCGTCGCCCGCGGCGGGCGACGATGCGCCGAGGCGCTTGACCGGCGCGCCGCTCGGCTTGGCGGCAAGTGTCGGGGATCTTCCGGATGCGCGGGGCGCCGCGCGAGCGACGCTCCGGCTGGGCTCTTTGGTGGACCGGATACTCGCCCCGCCCTGTCCGGCGAGCTTGAACATGGCCACCGCCCTGGACAGCACGCGGGTCTGGTCTTCCAGACTCTCGGCCGCTGCCGCCGCTTCCTCGACCAGGGCCGCATTCTGTTGGGTCACCTCGTCCATCTGGGCGATCGCCAGCGTGACCTGATCGATGCCCGAACTCTGCTCGCGCGAGGCGTGGGTGATCTCGTCCACCAGGACGGCGACCTGCCGGAAGCCGGTGACGATCTTCGTCCATGGTGGCGCCGGACTGGCTGGCCAGTTGCGCCCCGTCCTCGACCTTGGCGACCGAGTCGGTAATCAGCCCCTTGATCTCCTTGGCCGCCTGGGCGCTGCGCCCCGCCAGGTTGCGCACCTCGGCGGCGACCACCGCGAAGCCCCGGCCCTGCTCGCCCGCGCGTGCCGCCTCGACCGCCGCGTTGAGCGCCAGGATATTGGTCTGGAAGGCGATGCCGTCGATCACGCTGATGATGTCGGCGATCCGTCGGCTCGACTCCTGCATCCCGCCCATGGTGCCGACCACCTGCTGCACCATCTCGCCGCCGCGCACGGCGATCGCGTTGGCGTGCTGCGTCAGTTGATTGGCCTGATTGGCGTTCTGGGCGTTCTGCTTGACCGTGGCGTTGAGCTGCTCCATCGAGCTGGCGGTCTCCTCCAGATTGGCCGCCTGCTCCTCGGTCCGTCCCGAAAGATCCGAATTCCCGGAGGCGATCTCGCTGGCGGCGCTGCCGATCGCCTCGGATGCCTCCAGGATGCTCCCGATGACCTCATGCAGACGCGCGACCGTCGCGTTGGTGTCTTCCTTGAGCTGGCCGAAGGTGCCCTCGTAATGGGCGTCCATGGTGCGGGTGAGGTCGCCCTGGGCGATCGCATTGAGCACGCCCCCAACGTCCGCAAGACCGCCCGCGACGATCTCCATCAGCCGGTCGAGTCCCTCGGCCAGTTGCAAAAAGAAGCCGTCCTTGCCCGCGATCTCGATCCGCCGCGTGAAGTCGCCGCTGCCCGCCGCCCCGATGAGGCCGGCGATCTCACGCTCGACCCCGACCTCGACGGTCCGGTCGACCCACTGGGTCACGCGCCCCAAATAGGGACCGGCGCCATCGCGCACCGGGCTGGCGGTGACGCGCAGATGGCGTCCCGCCCAGGACGCGTGTCGAGCGTGCGTGCGACCGGACAATTCGGCACGATAGGCGGAGCGCGTCTCCTCGTCCTCGAAGTAGTCGGAGAGGCGGCCTCCGATCAATTTATTGGCGTCGAATCCCGGCCGTTTGCGCGCGATCTCGGGCGACATGGCTTGCCAGAGCGCCTGACCCGCATGATTGAGATAGACCAGTGCGTTGTGGTCATCCGAGACGGTCACCGGAATGGTGACGCTGTCCAAGGCAAAGCGAATGCGCAGATTGGCGAGCGCGGTCGCCCGCTCCTTCTCGATGCTGTCGCGCAGCGTGGCGCGCATCTGGTTGAGCCCGCGCGCGATCACGCCGAACTCGTCACGGGAGGTGCAGAGCACCTCCGACTCCAGATCGCCCCCGGCAATGCGCCCCGCGCCGGCCGCGATCCCCGCCGCCGCGCGTGCAACCCCGCCGCGCAGGACCAGGA
Source organism: uncultured Gammaproteobacteria bacterium (assembly GCA_963818415.1). GTDB lineage: Bacteria > Pseudomonadota > Gammaproteobacteria > Chromatiales > Chromatiaceae > CAWFSC01. The sequence continues at coordinate 193,199 of CAWFSC010000008.1, forward strand.
ACAGATAGGCCACGGCGAGCAACAGGACGCCGACCACGGCGCTGACCGTCCACAGGCGGTTCTGCATGGCGCCGACACGCGCGGCGATGACCTGATCCAGATCCTCGATGCCGGCCTTCCAGAGTTGATGACCGGTCTCGACCAGCCGCGTCCCCGTCGCGAAGACGGTCTCTCCATCCACGCCAGGCGACGGTGCCATGCAAAAGATTGCTGTCGAGCAGGACGGAAAAGGTCTTGGCGTCCTGGTCGACCTCGGTTGCGCAACTGGTCGAGATGGCCAGCCGCCACGGGATTGGCCCCGGCGACCTTGGCGAGCCCGGCGTCGAGCGCCTCGGCATGGTCGGCGAAGCGCGCCATGTGCGCCGCCAGTTCGAGCTTTTCGTCGACGGTGATGGCCTGGCGGACCGCGATACTGGCGGCCTGGCCGCGCATGACGGCGCTCGTTTCGATCAGGCTGGGCAGTTGGACGGTCGCGGCATCCATCAGGTAGAAGGAGTCGATGTCGGGATCGAGCGTGAGGTTGGAGGTGTCCGCGACGTGCGAGACAAAGGCGAGCATCGCACCCAGCAACTCGCTGTGCGTCGCGAAACGCCTCGGCGGGCGCCGCCGACGTCGCCGTCTCGATCGTCTGCCAGCGATCCTTGAGCGCATTCCAGTCAGACTCGACACCGAGCGCCGCCCCTTGCGTCGCCATGACCGGCGCGGCGGACTCGAAGGCGGCATCGGCCTTGGCACTGCGCCTCCGCCAGCGCCCCGCGCACCGACTCGTCGCCATTGGCCAGACGGGCGGACAGCCCACGGTGCTGCTGGATGTGAGCATGACATCCGGCACCGGACGCACCAGCGCGACGCCCGCGCGCTCAAGCGACGAGAACTGAATCGCGCTCCACTGCGCCTGGACGAACAAGACGAACAGGAGCGCAATGACGGCCAGGAAGGCGGCGCCCATCAGCGCGATCTTGCCGGGCAGACTCAGACGGGCGAGCAGACGTTCGGCGGGGTAGGTCAGGACGGATCCGTTGCTCATGACACGATCGCTCCTTTCAGGGGGTGGTTTTCAACCACGCGCGCTGGCGCTCGCTGAGCGACATGGCGACATGGCGACATGGCGACATGGCGACATGGAAATCGACAATAATTAACATTGATGCGCTGCAGATTGTGCGCCCGCTGGACACGGAATCTAGCGAACGGGGTCACGGTTTCGCTATCGCGGCTCCCTTGCCGAGCTGGCGGATCAAACAATCGGCAAGGGACCGCATGTGCGGGAGATCGTCACGGCTCAACCGCGAGCCGGCCGTCCGCCCGCCTTGCGCGCCTCCTTGTCCGCGTACATGGCCATGTCCGCCTGGCGCAGCGCCGCGTCCAGGGTTGATGGATCCGGGGCGGTCCCGGCGCCCAGCGAGATGGACACCGGAAACTCGGGCGCCCGACGGTTGAAGGCGTCCAAGGCAGCGCGAATCCCCTCGATCGCCGCCTCCGCCTGACCGGCGTCGGCCTCGCGCAGGATGACGGCAAACTCATCGCCGCCGATCCGCGCGAGGATCCTGTCGGCCCCGATGCCGTGCTGGATAATCTGCCCGGCCTTCTGAATCAGGAGATCGCCGACCCGATGCCCGAAGGTGTCATTGGTCGGCTTGAGGCCGTCCAGGTCGGCCATCAGGAAGCTGACCGGATACTGTGCCGGCACACGCAGCCGTTCGAGCTCCGCCTCGAAATAGGTGCGGTTGTAGAGTCCTGTCAGGGTGTCGTGCTCGCTGAGGTACCGCACTCGGTCCTCCGCCGATTGCTTCTCGCGCAGCGCCTGGATCATGCGATTGAAAGCCTCGGAGAACTCGCCCAGGAAATCGACCCGCTGGGTCAGATCGCCGGCGGCGACACGCTGGGTTTGCCAGGTCAAATGACGCAGATTCGACTGCAACGGCTTGAGCGGATCGAGCAAGCGGACACCGGGCATCGGCTCCTGACCGAGATCGCCGTTGCCGAGCGCGATCGCGAAGCGACGCAGGCTCTCCAGGGCATCGAACAGCCGATCGAGCTGTTCCGCGCAACGGTCCAGCTCGGGCGTCAGCCCGGTCGGACGCAGCGGAACGGCGGCGCGACCGGCCAGCAACGCACCAATCCGCTCGGCCGCCGCCGCCAGATAACGCTGGTCGGCCTCGTTCATACCGGTGTCGCATCGGGCGCGATGACGAAACGGCAGGTGCGGTCCCCGTTCGCCCAGCAGTCGATCTCCCGCACGGCAAAGCCCCGCCCCGTGTAGGCGTACAGCAGGCCAGCGATGAAACCCTCGTCGTACTCGCACACGGTCGTGCCCGAGACCGGCAGCCCGGAGCAGTCCAGGTCCTCCGAGACCGTGAGTGTGAACGCGAGCGCCTCCGGATCGGCCTGCTCCACCCGCAGGATGCCCACGCCCAGCTCGCGCAGCTTGGTTTGCAGCTCGGCGATGAAGGCCATGAGCGGCAGACTCCGGTCGAGGACGTTCAAGCAGAATTCGCGGCCGGCGATCCAGCCGGACTCGCGCAGCAGCTCGCCAGCCTTCTGCTCGCCGTAGTGCTGGGCCAGGGCCTCGCGCATCGTATATTGCGCCAGCCGATAGACCACGACCGGCAATTGCGGGCCGAGATTCGGACGCCCCAGGTCGATGTCGCCGAGGTCGCACCATTGAAAGCGGTAGTTCTCGCCAAACGCGGGGATCATGAGGTGCCTCCCGAAGACTCTATGATTGATGCCGGGGCGCGCGACGCCACAGGCATTGTTTAAGGCGATTTCGTGAAAAGCTTATACCCAGATCGCATCCGTTCGTGGTGAGCCCTTCGGCTTCGCTCAGGACAGGCTTGTCGAACCATGAACGGATGCAATATCGGCCTCGGAGCGCAACTTTTCCGTCCGTCCTTCGACAAGCTCAGGACGAACGGAAAATTGGCAAGGTCTTTCCCGGAAATCACCTAAACGCACTCACTTGTGTGGGAGGGTGTGTGAACCCATACCTCCAGGGAGTGTTGGGGGATGCTTCTCATCGTTCGTCGAGAAGCGTGCGGCGAATCTCGGACATGAGCAGGAACATGGTCGATCCATGCTCCTGCAAGGTTCGGAACCCGTATCGGGCATAGAAAGCCGCTGCCCGGTCATGTTTGGCATCGACGACCACGGCATGCATCCCAATCTGTTCAGCCAGCGTGACCGACGATCGCAAGGCATGACTCAGCAGCGACGCTCCGACGCCGGAACCCTGGTCGCGCAAGTCAACCGCAAGCCGGCCGATCCGCGCGACCGGGATCGGGTAGCGCGGTAAATGCAATCCGGCTGGCCAATTCTGGAAGTCGATAGCTCCCGCGCTCAGTGCGTGGAATCCTCTGATTCGACGCTCGTCGCCTTCGACGGCAACGTAAGTACGGCTGAAGTCGCGTCCGGCCTGCTGGCGAGCCAATTTTCGCAGGAATTCGTTCAGCGCCGGTTCGCCACAATCGAAATCCAGGCGGTCGTGGTGCGCCGCGAGTCCGGTCATACGCAAGCCCATCAGGGACGACGCATCAAGGATTTAAGCGCCTCATTTGGTTCGGCGGGAGCATCCAATGCCGCCAGAAAGGCATCTCGGTCCTGGTCGGATAAGGTAATGATCTCGTGCTGCGTCACCAGTCGCTGTGCCGCCTCATAGGCATTCTGCAGCATGAAGCTGGAGAGCGATGTTCCCGTCAATGCGGCTGCGCGCTCGATCAATGCCTTCGCCTCGGGGCTGGCGCGCAGGTTGATGCGGGCGAATTCGGTGGTCGTGGTCATGGCGGCGCTCCTCTTCTGTGATAGAGGGAATTGTAAGTCGACAGGAATCGGCCCGCGTGGATGTCGGTAGCCTTATGAGCATGTTGCCCCGCGAGAAATCGTTTTCGCGGGGTTGCGACGCCGGACCGGCGCGCTCAGGGCCGGTGCATCCAGTGGATATTCCGCCTATCCCTGTCGCGCGTCGCTCGCCAATGATCGGCGCGCGACTCTCGGCCACGTCTAGCCGTCTCCGAACTTCCGAAAGATGTCGCGCTCTCCCGCCAACCCATAGGCGCGATCATGTACATCCTGCAGGAGGATCAACTCCTCCCAGGCATCCGGCGGCCAACCACCCGAGTGGAAACGCTCGCCCAGGGTCAGCTCGCGAAACAGCATCTCGAACGCCTGGGAGTCGCCCCAGCCCAACGTCAGGTAATTGAGCGCCTCGGGGAAATCCATCTCCAACGCGCAACGCAAGGTACTCGTGATTGGGCGCTCATCGCGGGGAGCGGGCGGCGCGGCATGGACATGATGGTGCACGAATTGCGACGGTGCCATCTGCGACCAATCCAGCAGCACCGATGCATCGCTGGGGTCTGGTAGCTGCCCGAGGATGTAGTGAATGACGTTCGCCAGGGACTCGCGGGGGTGCTCGAACTGCAGGGTCACGGCGTAGAGATGGACCCCGGCGAAACCGGGCATCGTCGTGGGCTTCACCTCGACCACGCGCGCCCGCAGCCGCATGCCCGTCCACTCCTCGGTGCCCGTCAAGACGAGGCAGAGGCTCTGATTCACCGCGTAGGCTTCGAAGACGATCAGCGTATGGCGCCCCGAGGCGATCGACTCCATGATGCGACGCAGCTCTTCAAGGTCATTGACGCTCACTTCGAGCTCCTTGACCATCTCGGACGGTCCGGTCTCCGGATGCGTCCCCGTGGCGTTCAGCGTCGCGAGCAGACGCTCAAGCCGCGCATGACTGCGCGGAGAGAGGCTGAGGAAGCGGGCAGCGGTCAGGTAATGGCCATCCTGCAGCCGCTTGGCTCGCAAGACCTGGGCCAGGAGGGTGATCCGCTCCTCGCGTTTCCATGGCAGGATGATCCGCACGGTGCCCGTGCCGGGCGGCAGCGGTTGGGCGAGATCGAGCAGGATGCCGCCCCAGGAGACATCCTTCGCCGCCGCGGTCAAGGGTTGCGCAAGACCGCGCACGACCAGGGTGACGGGAATCTCGACTTGGATGCGCCGTTGCGTGCGTCGCTCTAGTGTCGTGTTGCCCGAATCGGACGCGCTCGAACCGCCGGTGGACATGGAGATCACCCATGCTCGCGAAAAGAAACCTGGAACCAATGTTGACACCAGGGCGCACGCTTTAGAAGCCTACGGTAAAAAAGGCATGAACTCGCTGCGGGAAACGGCATCGGCCGCGTCCCAATGAACCTTGGAGCCTCGGCCGGGTCACTGCGGCGCGACCCGACCTCCGCTCCCGGAGCAAGCGTTTAGAACTCCTCCCACTGGTCGGCGTCACCGGCGGCGGCCGTGGCGGGCTTGACCGTCTTGAGCGGCGTGCGGGGCGATGCGTGTTCATCGCTGGCGCATGTCGGTTCGACTTACAATTCCCTCTATCACAGAAGAGGAACGCCGCCATGCCCACGACTACCGAATCCGCCCGCATCAACCTGCGCACCAGCCCCGAGGCGAAGGCATTGATCGAGCGCGCAGCCGCATTGACGGGCACATCGCTCTCCAGCTTCATGCTGCAGAATGCCTACGCGGCGGCACGCCAAGTGGTGACCGATCACGACACGCTGACACTCTGCCAGGAAGCCTTCGAGGCATTCGTGAACGCCTGCGACAATCCATCGGAGCCGAATGAGGCGCTGCGCAAATTGATGGCGCAACGCTGAATGACCATCGTCATCGAGCTACTGAATAGCCGACATCATCGCGATGGTTTCGATTGCGGCAATGCCTCGCTCAACGAATTCCTGTGCCGTCAGGCAGGCCAACAGCAGCGCCGGGGCTTCGGTAAGACCTACGTGGCGTTGGCCGATCACGCGATGGACGTTACTGGTTTCGTGACGGTCAGTGCCGGTCAGTGCCGGTCAAGTCGCCACGAAGGGCTTGCCGCCTCAACTGAAATTGCCCCGGTATCCAGCTCCCATCTTGCGCATTGGCCGTCTGGCGGTGGATGCCCGGCAGCAGGGTCAGGGGATTGGCAAGAACCTGCTGGCGTTTGCATTGCATCTGGCCCTGGAGTTTTCCGACCGCGTCGGCCTGTACGCCGGTGGTGGATGCCAAGGACCAACAAGCTGCCGCCTTTTAACGGCAGCTTGATTTCGAATCGACCCTGGACGACCCCTTGTGCCTGTTTCTGCCATTGTCCAGGCTCGTCAAAACGCGGCGGCCAGGATGACCGTCATCGTCGTTGGCCACTGTGTCAGTCGGGCTAGCGCCGCATCGCCCGACATTCCCTGGAGAATCGCCGGATGATGGCGTTCGGATCGACCCTGAGCCCAGGGTTTAGAACTCCTCCCACTGGTCGGCGTCACCGGCGGCGGCCGTGGCGGGCTTGACCGTCTTGAGCGGCGTGCGGGGCGATGGATCGCCCGCGATCAATGCCTTGGCGCGTTCCGTCTGATTGGGGAAGAGATCCGTCGGAACCTTGTCCTTCCCCAACGCCTTGGAGACGCTGTAGCGCGCGCAGGCGGTCCGATCGCCACGGCAGTATTTCGCCTTCATCATCGCAGTGGTTGTCACGTTCCCTTTCATCCGGCCATTGAAAAAGGGGCAGGTCGCCAGACTCTCGCAATCCACGTTGGCCGTTTGACCCAAATCCCGCGCACGCTCGGAGGATGGCTGGGGCAGAAGGGGACGATCGTCCCTGCCCGCCAGGCGACGCCCGCTGGCCGGTTGCGCCGAGCCTGTTTCCAGTCGGAACATCGCCACCGCCCGGGCCAGCACGCGGGTCTGGTCCTCCAGACTCTCGGCCGCCGCCGCCGCTTCCTCGACCAGGGCGGCGTTCTGCTGGGTCACCTCGTCCATCTGGGCGACCGCCTGGGTGACTTGTTCGATGCCCGTGCTCTGCTCGCGCGAGGCGTGGGTGATTTCGTCGACCAGTCCGGTGACCCGGCTGAAGCTGCTGACGATCTCCTCCATGGTGCGGCCCGCGTCACCAGCCAGTTGCGCGCCGCCCTCGACCTTGGCGACCGAGTCGGTGATGAGGCCCTTGATCTCCTTGGCCGCCTGGGCGCTGCGCCCCGCCAGGCTGCGTACCTCGGCCGCGACCACGGCGAAGCCACGCCCCTGCTCGCCCGCGCGCGCCGCCTCGACCGCCGCGTTGAGCGCCAGGATATTGGTCTGGAAGGCGATGCCGTCGATCACGCCGATGATGTCGGCGATCTTCTTGCTGGACTCCTGGATCGCGCCCATGGTGCCAACGACGCGCTGCACCATCTCGCCCCCGCGCGTGGCGACCGCGTTGGCGTCGTGCGCCAGTTGATTGGCCTGATTCGCGTTCTGGGCGTTCTGCCGAACCGTGGCGTTGAGCTGCTCCATCGAGCTGGCGGTCTCTTCCAGGCTGGCCGCCTGTTCCTCCGTCCGCCCCGAGAGATCGGTGTTGCCGGCGGCGATCTCGCTGGCGGCGCTGCTGATCGACTCGGAAGCATCGAGGATACGCCCGACGACCTCGTGCAGGCGCTCGACCGTCGCGTTGGTGTCGTCCTTGAGTTGGCCGAAGGTGCCTTCATAGTGGGCATCGATCCGCTGGGTGAGGTCACCCTCGGCGATGGCGTGGAGCACGCCCGCCACATCCGTCAGACCGCCCGCGACGATCTCCATCAGCCGATTCAAGCCCTCGGCGAGTTGCAGGAAGAATCCGTCCTTGCCGGCGATCTCGATCCGCTGGACGAAGTCGCCACTGGCCGCCGCGCCGATGAGGTCTGAGATCTCCCGCTCGGCGGTGACCTCGGCGGTGCGGTCGATCCACTGGGTGACGCGCCCGCGATAATTTCCCGTACCATCGTTCACCGGGCTCGCGGTGAGGCGCAAGGTCCGCCCGGCCAGGAGCATTTCGATGGTGCGTGATCCCTTCAGCTCCTCGCGGAAGGCAGTGCCGGCCGACGCGTCCTCGAAATGGTCGGCGAGGCTGGTCCCCAGCATCTTGGCGACATCGAACCCAGGCCGGCGCCGCGCGATCTCCGGAGCCATGCGGTCCCACAGAGCGCGCGCGGCCTCGTTGAGGTAGATGAGGCGGTTGCGGTCGTCCGACACGGTCACCGGCAGCGTGACGTTGTCGAGCCCCGAGCGGATCCGCAGGTTCTCCCGCGCGACCCGCCGCGTGTCCTGCATGTCGTAGTCCAGCCGCGCCTGGACCGATTTGACGGCGAGCAGCATGCCGCCCAGTTCGTCCTGATGGGTGGCCTGGATACGGGTGGTGTAGTCGCCGTCCGCGATCGCCTGTAGATGGCCCAGGGTGACCTTCAACGGCCCGGCGATCTTGCGCACCAGCCAAACGCCGAGCGCGGCGCCGAAGAGCAGGGCCAACAGCGAGAAACCGATCGCCGCACGCTCGGCAAGCGTCGCCGCCGCCACGAGGGTGACGCGCTCGCGCTCGGCGTCCTCACGGATTAGCTTGATGGCGTCCAGGATCAAGGGCCGATAGACGCGCCAGACGGGGTTGTCTTCCTTCTTGTAGGTCTGCTTGGCGCCCTCCAGATCCCCTGCGTCCAACCGCTGCAGGACGTGGGCTTGGGCCTCGACCTGCCGCTGACGTCCCTCGGCGATGGCGTCCAGTGTCTTGAGGGCGGCGGTGTCGCCAGCGGAGACCCGCCGCGCCTGCTCCAGCGCCTTGGCGAAGGTCTCGCCGGATTTACTGACGTTGTCGCGCGCCTGTTTGTCCGTCGGTTCGGTCAGGAGATAACGCACGGCGGCCACCATTTGCAGGCCATGACCGTACATGTCGTTGTACGCCTGCTCCAGCACCTGCGTGGTTTCACCGATCCGCTCCATCTGCCCGGTCGCCTGACGCAGGCTCGACAGCGAGAGCGCCAGCGCCAGGATGAAGAGCAGGGCGATGAGGATGAGACCGCCCGGCAAGGCGCGGGTGACGCGGATGTCGTTCACCCGCGCCACGAGCCGGGCCACGAGCGGCTGCGCTGGCTTGCCCGCGCGCAGGCGCGCGTAGAGCGCCGCCGCCGCCGCGATCTGCTCGCGCGTGGGTTTGCGCCGCACCGAGATGTAACCGGTCACGACGCCGTTCTCGCGCACCGGGGAGATGTTCGCCTCGACCCAGTAGAAATCGCCGTTCTTGCAGCGGTTTTTGACGATCCCGGTCCAGGGATGTCCAGCCTGAATCGTGTCCCACATGCCCTTGAAGGCCACCGCCGGCATATCGGGATGGCGGATGAGGTTGTGCGGCGCGCCGAGCAGTTCCTCCTCGGTGAAGCCGCTGATCTCGACGAAATCGCGATTGAAGTAGGTGATCCGCCCCTTGAGGTCGGTTCGGGAGACGATCAGTTGATCGTCCAGCATCAGGTGTTCGGTCTCGGTGACAGGCAGGTTCGTTCGCATGGTCGGCACCTTCCCCAGAGGGAGTCCTTTGTCGGTGTGTGTGAGCTTTACAGCGGCCTCGAGGACCCTCGACGCCGCCCTGGTTCAGGCAAGAACGGGGGCGGACAGCGACCGAGAGTCTTCCAAGAACGTCCGTCGAAATGGGTCGCAGTTTAGGAGATCGGTCAGGCGCGAAACCGCGACCCGATCACAGTCCGGAGCTCAAGGCGCGCGGCGCGCATCCCGCCACGCAGCGATGGCCAGGGCGTCGCTGACCTGATCGCGGGCATAGAGCCGATCAAGCTCGGCCTTGCGCTCGCGCGGGGCCTCTCGCAACAGCGTCGCCAGGGTCAGGACAGGGGCGGCGCGCAGCAGGCCCGCGCCGACGACCTCGGCGAGGTAGGCGGTGCGATCGCCCGTGTTCATCTCCTGCTCGACGCGGCAGTCCATCCAGGAGACGGCGTCGGGATAGAGCGGGTTGCCATCCGGGGTCTGCGCTGGCGCCAGCCCCGCGAACTTGTCGGTCAAGTGGCCGCTGGGGAGCCCGAAGCGCCAAACCGCGTCCAGATGATCGGCCGGCAGGAGGTGGAGGGCGAAGCGGCCGGATGCCTGGATCAGACCCCAGGTGTGATGCTGCCTGGCGATGGCGACGAGCATCCGGGGCGCCTCGGCGACGATCGAGGCGCGCGTGACGGACGTGGCGATCAGTCCACCGCACCGCTGGTCGGCGCACGCGGTGACCAGCCACAGCGGCGGATCGTAGAGACCGAGGACCCCTTCGATGGCCGCGACGGTCGCGCGCGACAGGCTGGCCTCGGCTGCCATCAGGGCTGCCCTCCAAGGCGTGGCGCCGGGTCAATATCCTGGTAGGCCAGCGTCTGAAATCGCGGCGTGCAGATGGCGAGAAAGAGCAGATCCTGCTCTCCCTCGTTGACGATCCGCTGCCCCAGACCCGCCGGGATATGGACGACATCGCCCGGCCCGACGTGCCTGGGCGCCATCCCCTCGACCTGCGCGGTCCCCGCGCCGCTGAGGATCAGATAGCGCTCGACGATCCCCTCGAGCCGATGCCAGCGGGTCGTGACGCCGGGTCCGACCCTGGCGCGGGCGATCGACACGGCCGGATCCGCGTCGCGGTTCCAGGACTCGAGGATGTGGCAGCCCTCCTCCGTGAGGTATTCCTCCGACTCCTCGGGCGTGTGGACCGACCCGCGCTCCATGCTCAGGCGCGCCCGGCGCCGCGCCGATACGCCTCCGAGCGACGGTCTCCGCCGCGCGGCCGTGGCAGGGCGCGACGGTTCAGCAGCCCCTCGATCTCCGAGCAGAAATCAGCGCCGCCGAGCACCCACGCCTTATTGGTCGCGTCGCGAATCTCCTTCAGCAGAGGCTCCGCGAGCGGCATGTCGGCGGCCTTGGCGTAGCTCTCGCGACGCGCCTTGGCACTCCGGCCCAGCCGCTCGTACTCGTGATGCGGCGTGACCACTTTGTCTTCGGCATCGCCCGCGTTGGCCCCATAGCTCGACCAGCCATAATCCGCCGGCTTGGCGACCAGCCCGGCGCGCACTGGGTTCGCCTCGATATAGTGCGCGACCGGGAGCAGGTATTGCTTGGGATCGACCAGGGTCGCGCGATAGCGACCCTCCCAGAGGGTTCCGGTGCGCCCGTAGCGCTGATTGAAATGCTGAACATAATAGCGGCCGACGTATTGCATCAACTTGCCGATGCCGTTCTCCAGATCGGACGTGAGCAGGAGATGGAAGTGGTTCGGCATCAAGACGTAGGCATGAATCCCACACTGGAACTTTTCGGCGGCCACGCCGAGCTTTTCCCAGATGAACCAATAGTCTTCTTCCTCGAACAGGATCTGCTGTCGGTTGTTGCCGCGCTGGATGACGTGTTGGGGTTGGCCGGGCATAACGAAGCGGGGAAGACGTGCCATGAGTAGGGTCGGATCCGGTTGATTGGACTGGTTGAGAGTATAGTCTCCCCGCGTCGACTTGCCCGCCATTTGAGCCAGCCGATCCATCGCGCCAGGCGCTTGCCGTCCGGCTCCGTCGCTGTCCGTGAGCACACCGCCCATGTTCGACCAAGCACTGCCGATCGACGCCGTTCTGGATGACCTGCGTGCCGCGCTTCGAAAGGGTCATGCCGTCCTCCAGGCACCGACCGGATCCGGCAAATCGACCAAGGTTCCACTGGCCCTGCTCGACGCGGACTGGCTCGCCGGACAGCGGATCCTGATGCTGGAACCGCGCCGCCCCGCCGCGCGGATGACTGCGGCGCGCATGGCGGAGCTGCTCGGCGAGCCACTGGGCGAGCGCATCGGTTATCAGGTCCGGTTCGAGCGCCGCGTCGGCCGCCGCGCCCGTGTCGAGGTTGTCACCGAGGGCATCCTGACCCGCCGTCTGCAAGGCGATCCCGCGCTGGAAGGGGTCGGACTGGTGATCTTCGACGAGTTCCACGAACGCAACCTGCAATCCGATCTGGGGCTGGCACTCACCCTGGATGTCATCGCCAACCTGCGCCCGGAGCTGCGGCTGCTCGTCATGTCCGCGACCCTGGACACCGCGCCCCTGAGCGCGCTGCTCGGCGATGCCCCGGTGATCCGTGGCGAGGGGCGGAGCTTCGCGGTCGACATCCGCTATGCCGAGCGCGCCCCGGACGCGGATCCGGTCCGGTCGGCGATCGCCGGGATTCGCCGGGCCTTGGCCGAGGAGCCGGGCGATCTCCTCGCCTTCCTGCCCGGCGCGGGCGAGATCAGCCGATGCCTGGAACAGCTCGCCGGCACGCGCGATCCGGCCATCGAGATCCTGCCGCTGCACGGCAGCCTGTCGTCGGCCGAGCAGGACCGCGCGCTCCTGCCCGGCGACGGCGCGCGCCGCCGCGTCATCCTCGCGACCGATATCGCCGAGACCAGCGTCACCATCCAGGGTATCCGGGTCGTCGTGGATACTGGGCTGACCCGCAAGCCCAGGTTCGATCCCGGCTCCGGTCTGACCCGACTGGTCACGGAAGCCATCCCCCGCGCCTCGGCCGAGCAGCGCGCCGGACGCGCCGGGCGGCTCGGTCCCGGTGTCTGTTATCGGCTCTGGACACGCCCCCAAGAGCACGGCCGCCCCGAGCAACGCACGGCCGAAATCCAGCAGTCGGACCTGGCACCGCTCGCGTTGGAGCTTGCGCTCTGGGGTGTCAGGGATCCCACGGCCCTAAACTGGCTGGAGCCACCCCCGCCCCCCGCCTGGTCGCAAGCGATCGAGTTGCTCGGGGTATTGGGCGCGGTGGACGCGCGCGGCGCGATCACGCGGCGAGGACGGACGATGGCGGAGCTGCCCGTCCACCCACGACTCGCAGTGATGCTCTTGAGCGCGCCACCCGACGCCCGCCAGACGGCGGCCGATCTCTGCGCCCTGATCGCGGAGCGCGATCCCATCCTCACTAGCCCCGACCAGGGGCGTCCGGCAGACCTCGGGCTGCGTCTGCATGCACTGCGCGAATGGCGCGCGCAACGCCCGATGCCGGGCATGGATCGGAACCGGTTGGCGGCGATCGCGCGCGTCGCGGGGCAGCTCCTGGAAATCCAGGAACGCGCGACCAAGCCGCGCGAGACTTGGGCGCGATCGGACGGCGACGCCTGGACACCGGGCGCGCTGCTCGCGCTGGCCTATCCGGATCGCGTGGCCCAGCGGCGCGAGGGCGCGGACGACCGCTATCTGCTGGCTTCCGGCGCTGGCGCCATGCTGCCGCGCGACGACGCGCTCGCCGTTCATCCCTATCTGGTCGTGGCCGCCCTGGATGCCCGTGGCCGAGACGGTCGCATCCAGTTGGCCTTGCCGATCGCGGTTGAGGAACTGCGGCCGCTGTTCGGCGAACGCATCGAGACCGAGCGCCGGGTGGATTGGGACGATGCGCGCGAGGCGGTCGCCTGCCGCGAGATCGCCCGGTTCGGCACCATCCCGCTTTCGATCAGACCTGTCGCGCTTGCCGCATCGGACGACGCCGTGGGGCTTCTGATCGAACGGATCCGTCGCGAGTTCGAGCGCGCCCTGAGCTGGTCGGACGCGGCGCGCCAGCTTCAGGCGAGGGTCGAGCTGGTACGCCGACATGATGCCAGCGGCGGATGGCCGGACCTGTCCCCCGACCGCCTACGCGATGAGATGGAGGAGTGGCTGGCGCCCTGGCTCGCCGGCCGGACGCGCCTCGCGGATATCCAGCGGCTCGACCTGGCGGCCATCCTCATGGCACGGCTGACCTGGGACCAACAGCAAGGGCTGGAGCGGGAAGCACCCCGGGCGTTCGTCACGCCAGCGGGCAACAGCCGACCGATCGACTACAGCAGCGGCGACACGCCGATCCTGGCCGCGCCGCTCCAGGAACTGTTCGGGCTGACCGACACGCCGCGCCTCTGTGGTGGACGGGTGGCGGTTCTGTTGCATCTCCTCTCGCCGGCCAAGCGTCCGGTGCAAGTCACCCAAGACCTCGCGGGCTTCTGGGCGCGCGGCTACGCGGAGGTCCGCAAGGAGCTGCGCGGCCGTTATCCCAAGCACCACTGGCCGGAAGACCCGACAGAGGCCCAGGCGATCGTTGGCGGCATCCGGCGACGCCGGCCTCAGGGTCAAGCGCCGCGATAGAATGCGCGGGCACCCAGGATTGGCCCTCGGTATAATCACCATTCGATTCACAACCCGATCGGCGCAGGCGCGTCACCCACTCGCGCCGCCGTTTCCAGACTTGAAGTGATGAGGTAAGCACGATGAAAAGGCTCTTGATCCTAACTATCGCCCTGGCCGCCAGCGGCCCCGCGCTCGCGGTCGAACATGGTGCTCACTGGGGATACGCAGGCGCCACCGGACCGGATCACTGGGGCGACCTCGACGCACATTTCAGCCTCTGCAAAAATGGCCAGAACCAGTCACCCGTCGACCTGGCCGGCTTCGTCGACGAGCAACTGCCGCCCATCGGCTTTCACTACAGCCCGGGGGGCAGCGACGAGATCAACAACGGCCACACCATTGAGATCGACTACGATGCCGGCAGCACCATCACGCTGGATGGACATGACTACGAGTTGAAGCAGTTCCATTTCCACACCCCGAGCGAGAATCACATCGCCGGCAAGGCGTACCCGATGGAAGCACACCTGGTCCATTCCGATCGGGATGGCCATCTGGTCGTCATCGCGGTCATGATCGAGGCAGGAGCCATGAATCCCGCCCTGGCCAACCCCTGGTCGGTCATCCCGGAGCACGCCGAGCGGGGTATCCATCTCGCCAGCAAGGCTTCGGCCGAGGGTCTGCTGCCCGCCGACCGCGACTATTACCGATTCAGCGGATCGCTGACGACACCGCCCTGCACCGAGGGGGTCACCTGGCTCGTCATGAAACACCCGGTGACGGCGTCCGCCGAGCAAATCAGCACCTTCTCAAAGGTCATGGGACATCCAAACAATCGCCCGATCCAGAACCTCAATGCGCGGCTGATCGACGAGTAGCCGCAGACCCCGCCCCTATCCGGCACCCCCGCAACTCCGAGCACCCGGTCGCGACCGATGCATCCCAACGCATCACCCCACATCCCGCGCGCGGCGGTCACCGGCGTCATCCTGGCCGGTGGCGCCGGACGGCGCATGGGCGGACTCGACAAGGGCCTGGTGCCCGTCGCGGGTCGGCCACTGGTGGAATGGGTCATCGACGCGCTGGCGCCTCAGGTCGCAACCCTGCTGATCAGCGCCAATCGCAACCTCGATCGCTACGGCGCCCACGGCTATCCGGTGGTCGAGGACGCCGACCGGGGGTTCCAGGGACCCCTGGCCGGCATCCTCACCGCCATGCGCGCGGCTTCCACGCCATGGATCCTGACCCTGCCCTGCGACGGCCCGCGGCCGCCGCCGGATCTGCGCGAACGCCTTGCCCGGTCCCTGCGCGAGCAGGGCGGAGCGCTGGCCGTGGCCACCGATGGACGGCGCCAGCAGTCCCTTCACGCACTCGTACCGGTCGCGCTGGCCGCGAGCCTGGCCGCGTTTCTCGCCGAGGGCGAACGCAAGGTCGCGCTCTGGCAGGCCCGCCACCGCATCGCCTTGGCCGATTTCAGCGACTGCCCGGACGGCTTCGTCAACATCAACTCATCGGACGAGGCACGCGCGATCGAGCAACGCCTGCAAGGGCGTCTACCCCCGTGATGGCCTGGTTTCGCGACGACAACAACTTGACATAAAATTTTTCGGGCCGACCCTTGACATCCTGGCTCGGGGATCTTAATTTACATAACACAGGCGCTCGAATGAGGCTTGTGTACCACGCGGTTCGTGACGAACGCATTTTCCGTATTGCTCAAACAGAGGATATGTCAATGACAAACATCGATTTTGCACCGCTTTTCCGCTCCATGATCGGCTTCGATCGGATGAGTTCGGCGCTCGAAAACGCCTATCGGTCCGAGCCGGGTGGCTATCCTCCCTATAACATCGAGGTCAGCGGCGAAAACGACTATCGCATCACCATGGCGGTCGCCGGATTCTCCGAAAAAGACCTTGGCATGGAGGTCAAGGAAAATATTCTGACCGTATCGGGCGGCCGGCCCGAGGACGAGGATCAGACGCGGAAATACCTCTATCGCGGCATCGCCAACCGTAGCTTCGAGCGCAAGTTCCAGCTCGCGGATTACGTCAGGGTGGTGGACGCCCGTCTGGAGAACGGTCTACTGCACGTCGACCTGCGCCGAGAGATCCCGGAGGCCATGAAGCCTCGCAAGATCGAGATCCGCGGCGATGGCGGCGCGAAAGACGACCGCTTCATCGAGGCCGATACGCGCGCGGCCGCCGCCTGATCGGCTAGGCGGCCGAACGATTTGGATCGAAGCACGAGCCGGGCAAATGCCCGGCTTTTTGTTGTCTTCGCGGCCAGTGGATTCCGTTGATGACCGATCATCGGCTGCCACCCCAGCCGTGCCCGACGACTCTGCCCTTTTTTAGAACCCTGGGTTATTCTAATCGATACACGACATGATCGCGGTTACTCCCAGGGGAAAACCGAGGATCGAGTGGATTCCCCGAGGCATGCGGGCCATCCCGCGATGATGCGCGACCGGTTCGCCATTTTCATCGGTGCAGGGAGCAGACGCAGATGATTTGGACCAGAGAAGGTACTCACCGATGAAGTTCTTCAATTTGTTAGCAGGCTTGCTGTTGGCCACTCCCATCCTCGCGCGCGCGGCGATGATCGACCTCATCACCGTCCCGGCAGAGGGCGGTGCCCTCGCGAGTCAGTCCCCCGGCGCGAACCGGCCCACGATTCTCGAGGTTTGGTTCAGGAACGAGCACGGAAAAATCGAAAGCAGCATTTTTTACGACGTCAACGGGACAGAATTTCTCTCAAGCCCGACATTCGTGGAAATGGACTGGGCCAAGGAGCTGCCGGACGTCCACTACCGAATCCTAGGCTACGGCTACGGCCCGCAGGATCCCGTCGTGCTCGATAATCCGGTGCCACAACCGGTGCCGATTCCAGGCGCCGTTCTATTGTTCGGCTCGGCGATTGGCGGCGTGGCGATGCTCCGTCGACGGCGCGGACTGCGCGACGGAGCTTAACATCGCCCGGCGTCCGTGAAGCACGCCTCCAGGAGCAGGCGTCCGGCGACTGTACTCGCGGGCGCGGGCGCCTGGGATTGCACTCCAAGCCTCGGGGCCTTAATGTCTCGATCTTGAAGTATCACCGCATCGGCCAGCCATGCACCCGGAAAAAGGCTTTCAGCGGCTCCTAATTCTTTCCTCGCTGATCTTCCCGCTCGCCCAGGCCGCAGCCGGGCTGCCTCCAGCGATCGCGGACGAACCGCTCCCAAGCCTAGCCCCAATGCTGGAGAGCGTTCTGCCAGCGGTGGTGAACATCTCAACGATCACCCGGATCGAGGCCGCCGACCACCCGCTGCTCCAGGATCCCTTCTTCCGCCGCTTCTTCGACATCCCCCGCACCGATCAGCAGCGTGAGAGCAGCAGCCTGGGCTCGGGGATCGTCGTCGACGCCAAGCGCGGACTGGTCCTTTCCAATCATCATGTCATCGCCAAGGCGGACGAGATCCAGGTCACCCTGCACGACGGCCGCACCCTTGAGGCAACCCTGATCGGCAGCGATCCGGACACCGACGTCGCCGTCCTACGCATCCCACCAAAAGACTTGATGGCAATCCCCTTCGCGGACTCCGATCGGCTCAGGGTCGGCGATTTCGTGGTGGCCATCGGCAATCCCTTCGGTCTGCGCCAGACCGTCACCTCGGGCATCGTCAGTGGTCTGGGGCGTAGCGGACTTGGCATTGAGGGCTACGAAAATTTCATCCAAACCGATGCCTCCATCAATCCCGGCAACTCGGGTGGCCCGCTCGTCGATCTGCGCGGGCAACTCGTGGGGATGAATACCGCCATCCTCGCGCCCGGCGGCGGCAATATCGGGATCGGCTTCGCGATCCCGGCCAACATGGCCCGCTCCATTGTGGAGCAGATCGTGAATTTCGGCGCGGTGCGACGAGGGCTGTTTGGCGTCGGCGTGCAGGATCTTACCGACGAGCTGGCCGGCGCATTGGGCATCCAGGATCGCAACGGCGCCCTGGTGACCTCGGTGGAAAAGCGATCCGCCGCCGACGAGGCGGGTCTGCGCGAGGGCGACGTCATCCTGACGCTCAATCAGAAGCCGGTTCGGGACTCGGCGGATCTTCGCAATCAATTCGGACTGCTGCGGGTCGGCGAAGCCGTGGAGCTGGAGATCGTGCGCAACGGCAAGCCGCGCCGGCTGAGCGGAACGATCGCGGATCCCTATCGCGACTTCGTGCCGGGCAAGCGCGTGGCCCCCAGCTTGGCCGGCGCCTTGCTGGGCGAACTGGACAATCGGGGAGGGGTGCCCGCCGTTCCCGTCGGCACGGTCGATCCCGACAGCCCCGCCTGGTCGGCCGGACTGCGCGAGGGGGATCGGATCATCCAGGTCAACGGTCAGCGCATCGGCGGGTTACGCGACATCGCCAGTGTCTTGAGCAGTTCAAAGGGACTCTTCAGCCTGCGCATCCAACGCGGCGACGACCTCATCCTGCTCGCCCGCCGCTGATCCCGCCAGCCAGTCGATTCAGCGGAGATTCAGGATGGTTTCGCTAGACTAACGGCGACCGCTTGAGATCGCGCTCGATCGATCCCTCGGGGAGCTGAGCCGACCGCCGGGCGCCACGACCACGCCAAATACAACCGGACCCTCTCCAGCATCGGGAGCCCTTTCGACATGCGACCGTCCAAACTCGCGCTGGCGACACTCCTTCTCTTGACCGCCCTGACACCCTTCTGGGCCGGCCCGGCGCGTGGCGGACAGGTCACTCCGGACCAAGCGGGCGAAATCGCCCAGCGACAGACCGGCGGGCGTGTCCTCGCCGTCAAGCAGACGGATGGCGGCTACCAGGTCAAGGTGCTGACGCCCGATGGCAAGGTCAGCTACGTCTTTGTCCCCAACCGCTGAGACGGGGTCGCGAGCGCGGCCAGACGCAAGCGATCATGCACATCCTCATCGTCGAAGACGAACCCGAGCTGCGCCGTCAGCTCCTCCAACGTCTGAGCCAGGATGGCTGGATCGTGGAAGGGACGGGCGATGGTCGGGAGGGACTTTTCCTCGCCGCGGAATTCAGTTTCGACGCCGCCGTCATCGACCTTGGGCTCCCTGGACTCTCGGGGCTGGAGATCATCCGCCAGCTCCGCGCCCGGGAAAGCCTGCTTCCCATCCTCATCCTGACCGCGCGCGATCGCTGGCAGGACAAGGTGGAGGGCCTGGAAGCCGGGGCGGACGACTATTTGGTCAAGCCCTTCCACAGCGAGGAACTCCTGGCGCGACTGCGGGCACTGGTGCGCCGCGCCGCTGGCACCGCCTCGCGCGAGCTGCGCCTCGGCCCCCTGAGGCTGGACCTCGCGGCCGAAAAGGTCTGGATCCGGGAGCGCCCGGTCGATTTGACGGCCTATGAGTATCGCTTGCTTGAGCAACTCGCCGGCAGTCAGGGCAAGGTTCTCTCCAAACAGTCCCTGGCCGAGCGGCTCTATCCGCACGACGAGGATCGCGAGAGCAATGTGCTCGAAGTCCTGATCGGCCGACTGCGCCGCAAACTGGACCCCGATGGCTCGCTCAATCCGATCGAGACGCTCAGGGGGCGCGGCTACCGACTCACCCTGGTCCATACCCCGCCAGCGGACGCCAGCGGATGAGGTCGCTGCGCGCGCGTGTGCTGCTCTCCGCCGCTGGCGTGCTGACCCTGTTCGTTCTGCTGACCGGTCTCGCCCTGGAGCGCGCGGTGCGCGATGCCGTCTTCTCCGCGCGCGAGGAGCGCTTGCAGGCCCAGATGTTCCTGCTCATGGCAGCGGGCGAGGAAGGGGAGGATGGCCTGGTGTTTCCGAACGCGCTCGCCGAGTCCCGACTCACGCTCCCTGGCTCCGGACTCTATGCCCAGGTGCTGAACGCGCTCGGTGATCCGATCTGGACCTCCCCCTCCGCCATGGGTCTGGGAGCGGAACCCACGCCCGCGCCGCTCGCCCCTGGCAAGCGGCGTTTCGAGCGCCTGCGCGGCGAGGATCGGCGGGAGTATCTCGTGCTCGCCTTCGGGGTGACCTGGGCGACCGGACCAGTCCCGCAGGACTACACCTTCGTGGTCGCCGAGGATGCCGCCACCTTCGCGACCGAGGTTGCCGCGTTTCGCGCCAGCCTCGCCGGCTGGCTGGGCGCCATGGCCCTGCTGATGCTCTTCGCGCTGGTGCTGATCCTGCGCTGGGGACTCAAACCATTACGGAGCGTCGCCGCCGAGGTGGCGAGCATCGAAGCCGGCGAGCAGCCCCAGATCCAGGGCCGCTATCCCGAGGAGATCCAGGCTTTGACCAGAAATCTGAACGCCCTGCTCGCCCACGAGCGGGCGCGTCAACGATGCCTGGACAACACGCTCGGCGACTTGGCACACAGCCTCAAGACCCCCCTTGCCGTCATGCGCGGCTTGGTCGACGAGGGCCAGCTCGCGGCATCCAGCGCTGGCCTGCTTCAGGAGCAACTGATCCGCATGGGTCATATCGTCGAATACCAGCTCCAGCGGGCGCGCGCGGGCAATCGAGAGGCCGCCATCCTGGCTCCGCCGGTCCCTCTCGGACGCACCGCCGAACGCTTGCTCGCCTCGCTAACCAAGGTCCATCGCGACAAACCCGTGCGCGCCGTGATCCAGATCGACCCCTCGATCCATTTTCGGGGTATCGAGGGCGATCTGCTGGAGATGCTTGGCAACCTGCTCGAAAACGCCTTCAAGTGGTGCCGCGCGGAGGTGCGCGTGAGCGCCGATACCGCGCGGGGAACGCTGATGATTCTGGTCGAGGACGACGGACCCGGCATTCCGCTCCGGCTGGCCACCCGTCTGCTGGAGCGCGGGGTCAGAGCGGATGAGTCGGTACCGGGACATGGCATCGGTCTCGCCGTGGTACGCGAGATCTCAACGGCCTATCACGGCACCCTTGGGATCGAGGCGAGCCCGCTGGGTGGGGCGCGAATCCGGCTGGCGCTTCCCGGTTAGCCGCCGTAGCCATGCGGGTTTGCCATCTGCCAGCGCCAGGCGTCGGCCAGCATGTCGTCGATCCCGTGCTCGGCCTGCCAGCCAAGCTCCTCCCGCGCAAGGGTGGGATCGGCGTAACAGGTGGCGATGTCGCCAGCGCGCCGGTCGACGATGTCGTAGGGGATCGCGCGGCCGCTGACCCGCGCAAAGGCCGCGACCATCTCCAGCACGCTGTAACCCCGCCCGGTACCCAGGTTGCAGACCACGACACCGGGCGCTTGCTCCAGTCTGCGCAAGGCGGCGAGGTGCCCGCGCGCAAGATCCACGACATGGATGTAATCGCGTACCCCAGTCCCGTCGGGCGTCGGATAGTCGCCCCCAAAGACCCGCAGCCGCTTGAGTTTGCCCACCGCCACCTGGGCGATGTAGGGCGTCAGGTTGTTCGGGATCCCGTTGGGATCCTCGCCGATCCGCCCGCTCGGATGGGCGCCGACCGGGTTGAAATACCGCAGGAGCACGACGTTCCAGGCCGGGTTTGAAACCTGAAGATCGCGCAGGATTTCCTCGATGAAGAGTTTCGAGCGCCCATAGGGATTGGTCGCGGAGAGCGGAAAATCTTCCCGAATGGGGACAGATGCCGGATCGCCGTAGACGGTCGCGGAGGAGCTGAAGACGAGGTTCCGCACCCCAGCCGCCGCCATGGCCTGGCAGAGCGCGATGGTCCCGCCGATATTGTTGTCGTAATAGGCCAATGGCATCTCCACGGATTCGCCCACGGCCTTGAGACCGGCGAAGTGGACGACCGCGTCGAACATCGCCTCGCGAAAGACCCCATCCAGTGCCTGACGATCGCGCAGATCGGCCTGGATGAACCTCAAGGGCTTGCCGGTGATTGCGCGGACACGCGCGAGCGATTCCTCCCTGCTGTTGCTCAGGTTATCCACCACGACCACCTGCATCCCCGCCTGGAGCAACTCCACGCAGGTATGGCTGCCGATATACCCCGCTCCACCCGTCACGAGAACCCGCATCGTCGTTCGACCTCCGTTGCGAAATTGTCACCCCAGTGTATTCGATTCAACCCGGGTCCAGATCACCGGCGTTGCGACCGCCCTCGGTCCGCAAACGCTGGCGGAGCCGGCGTAACTGGTCGGGGTCCAGCGCATCGGAACAGAGCGGAAGCGCACGCCGACGCAAAAACCCGAGACGGAAATTGAGCGAGACCAGAGGAAGGCTGACGAAGGTCGCGGGCGACAGGCTGGCCTCGACCTGCTTGCCCGAGGCCAGCGTCAGCAGCCAGGATCCGTCCGCCCCCCAGGTTGCCGAGCGGATCGACCAGGGCGCGCGCATCAGCACAACATCGAGCAAGACATAAAGCGCACTGCCCGTGACGGCCAGCAACAGTGGAATCCGATGGACACCGAGCGGCAGCGGCAGGATGACCGCGAGTGCCAGACCGTGAGTCACGGCGACCAAGATCGCGAGTCGCCAGGACGGCCGTGGTCGGAGCGTCAGGGGCGCGCTGAGGCGATGGGATCCCATCCGCTAGACGCCCGCCGGACGCTCTCGAACGACCTCGATGATGCGCTCGACCAGTGCGCGCAGGGTCGGATCGGGCGGCTCCGATCTTGCCATGAACCAATCGCTCAAACGCTGATCCTGCTCGCCGAGCAATCGGACGAAGGACCGACGCTCCTCTGCGGTCAGGTCGGCATAACCGCGATCGAGGAAGGTATCGAGCAGGTGATCCAGCTCCAGCATCCCGCGCCGACACTGCCAGCGGAGCCGCCTGATCTCTTGTTCATCGTCCGACGAAGGTTGCTGCATGAGAGTTGGTTCCCTGGAGTGCACGGCCGTCATTCTGGCACGATGGCAGACGCTCGGTCCGGCGCCTGGCGTGCCAGACGTCGACTTGGGTTGCTGGGGTGAATCACCGAGGCGGATAATGCGGCGTTGATATCCCGAAAGCGAGAGCGAGAGCGACCTGAGATCATGACTGGCGAACGGCTTTTACTGAGCGGCGACGACGCGGTCGCGCTTGCGGCACTCCATGCGGGTGTGCGACTGGGGACGGGCTACCCCGGCACCCCTTCCACCGAGATCCTGGAGACCTTCGATCGGCTCGGCGGGCACGCCCAATGGTCGCCGAACGAGAAGGTGGCGCTGGAGGTCGGTCTCGGGACGGCCTTCGCCGGGGCGCGCACCCTGGTCACCATGAAGCACGTCGGGCTCAACGTCGCCGCCGACCCGCTCTTCACCGCCGCCTACACCGACATCGAGGGCGGCCTGGTCGTCGTCTCGGCCGACGATCCGGGGCATGGCCTCCAGCCAGAACGAGCAGGACAACCGCCACTACGCGCGCGCCGCCGCGCTGCCCATGCTGGAGCCCACCGACTCGCAGCAGGCCTACGACTTCACCTGGCTGGCGTTCGAGATCTCCGAGCGCTGGAAGATCCCGGTCATCCTGCGGCTCACCACGCGGGTCTGTCACGCCAAGACCGTCGTGCGCCCGCGCGCGGCCGATCCGAGATCCTACCCGACGCCGGACTTCGAGCGCAACATCCCGGCACGGGTCATGATCCCGGCCTATGCCAAGCCGGCGCATCAGCGGCTGCGCCAGAAGCTGGCCGAGATCGCGGCCTGGAACGAGACCGAGGGCCCGATCCGGCTCGACGCGGCGATTCCAGGCTCGGCATCGTCGCCACCGGCATCGCCGCCGTGCATGCCCGCGAGGCCGCACCCGAGGCCAGCCATCTGACCATCGGGCTGACCTATCCGCTGCCGCTGGAGCGCATCCGCGCCTTTGCCGACGGCCGTCGAGCGGCTGGTCGTGATCGAGGAGGGCGATCCGGTGCTGGTCGAATCCTTGCGCGCCGCCGGCATCCAGGCCGAAGGCAAGCCGGAGATGTACCGCTTCGGCGAGCTGAACGTGGCGCGGGTGCGCCGCATCCTGGCCGGCGACACCAGCCCGGAGCCGGTGCCGCCCAAGGGCAAGCCGCCGGAGCTGTGTCAGGGCTGCTCGCACCGCAACGTCTTCCAGGTCCTGCAAGGATCTCGACTGCATCGTCGCCGGCGACATCGGCTGCTACACCCTCGGCGTGCTGCCGCCCTTCTCGGCCATGGATACCTGCGTCTGCATGGGCGCCAGCATCGGCGTCGGGCTCGGCATGCGCCATGTGCTGCCGGAGGAGCAGGCGCGCCGCGTGGTGAGCGTCATCGGCGACTCGACCTTCGTGCACTCCGGTATCACCGGTATCGCCGAGATGGTCTACAACCCGCCGCGCGACCGGCCATCTGGTGATGATCCTCGACAACGGCACCACGGCCATGACCGGCCAGCAGGAGCATCCGGGCACCGGGCGTCTGCTCGATCACTCGCCGACCGGCAAGATCAGCTTCGAGGCGACTGGCGCGAGTCGATGGGCGTGCAGAACGTCCATGTGGTCGATTCGACCGCCAAGGACGACGTCCCTGCGCGATCTGGTCGCCGAGTCTGCTCGGCGAAATCCGAGACCTCGCTCATCGTCACCCGTCAGCCCTGCGTGCTGGCGGCGCCGAAGATCCGCTTCTACGAGAAGGCCGCGGCCGAGCCGCCAACGGCGGAGACCTGCGCGGCGGACGTGGTGGATTGAGCAGGCGCGTCGGCTCTACGCTGCGCATCGAAGCACACGAACCTACGCCGCACGGTCAATTCCGATTGAAGGCAGATGAAGAAAGTCAAAAACGTCGTCATCGCCGGACTCGGCGGTCAGGGCGTCCTCAAGGCGTCGGATATCCTCGCCGACGCGGCCTTTCGCGCCGGCTTCGATGTCAAGAAGAGCGAGCTGCACGGCATGAGCCAGCGCGGCGGCTCGGTGAGCAGCGACGTGCGCTACGGCGAGCGGGTCCTGAGCCCCATGGTCCCGCCGGGCGAGGCGGATGTGCTGGTGGTGCTGGAGGAGACCCAGGTCGAGATCAACCGTCCGACCCTGCGCGCGGGCGGTGTCCTGATCGGTCCGGATCTGATCGACGCCGGCGCGCTCACGAACCGCAAGAGCCTCAATGTCGCCCTGCTCGGCGCGGTCTCGACGGTGCTGGAGATCCCGCAGGAGCACTGGATCGCGGCCATGCACGCCAACCTGGCGGAGAAGCTGCACAAGATCAACGAGCAGTCCTTCGCGATCGGGCGCGACGCAGCGCTCGCGCGGACTTAGGTCCGGAAGGCCAAGGCCATGACAGGATTCGCGGATCGATTCATCCAGCAGGGCTCCAGCAAGGCGAGGCGCGGGTGCTGCGACGCCTATCGAACCGCTTCGGCGGGATCCCCGAGGCGTCCCGCCAGGCGCGAATCGGCCGATGCCGAAACCCTGCTGCAATGGTCGGAGCGGGTACTCACCGCGCGCACCCTGGATGAAGTGGTGCATTGAAGGAAGCGACCCCGCCATCGACCTGCCCACGCCCAGAATGCAAGAGAACAGACTCACGGCGCCCCGGCTGACAGGTGGTGCGCGGATGAGTCGCCCTCCCACTCACCATCGATCAATGAGGACAGCATGCTGACAGAGCTCTGGAACGACGCCGAGGGTGGCTTCCACCCCGCCAGCGCACCCGATTTTCTGCCCGAATCCGCGCTCAAGCAGGTCCAACTCGGCGGCTGCGCGCGGTCGTCGCCCGCGCCTACAAGAACGTCGCGCTCTTTCGCGCCCGCATGGAAGCAGCGCGGCCTGACGCCGGACTCGATCCAGTCGCTAGCGGACATCCAACGCCTGCCCTTCACCGTCAAGACCGATCTGCGCGACACCTACCCCTTCGGGCTCTTCGCCAGCCCCATGAGCGATGTCGTGCGGCTGCACGCCTCCTCCGGCACCACCGGCAAGCCGATCGTGGTCGCCTACACCCGCGAGGATGTCGAGGTCTGGTCCGAGGTCATGGCGCGCACCCTCGCCTCCTGCGGTCTGCATCGCGGCGACATCCTGCAGAACGCCTTCGGCTACGGACTCTTCACCGGCGGTCTGGGCGCCCACTACGGCGGCGAGACCCTCGGGGCGACCGTGATCCCCATCTCGGGCGGCAACACCGACCGCCAGATCATGCTGATCCGCGACTTCGGCGTCACCGCGCTCTGCTGCACCCCGAGCTATTTCACCCACATGATCGAGCGCGCGCGCGAGCTGGGCGTGGATCTGCGCGAGCTGCCGCTGCGCGTCGGCATCTTCGGCGCCGAGCCCTGGACCGACGGCATGCGCCGACCACATCGAGACCGAGGCCGGCATCAAGGCGTACGACATCTACGGTCTGTCCGAGATCATCGGCCCCGGCGTCGCCAGCGAATGCTCGGCCCAGGAGGGCCTGCACATCTTCGAGGACCATTTCTATCCCGAGATCATCGACCCCGA
This sequence comes from uncultured Gammaproteobacteria bacterium, assembly GCA_963818415.1. Lineage (GTDB taxonomy): Bacteria > Pseudomonadota > Gammaproteobacteria > Chromatiales > Chromatiaceae > CAWFSC01. Next base: position 219,412 of record CAWFSC010000008.1, read on the forward strand.
GACCGGCGAGGCCCTGCCCGACGGCGAGGAAGGCGAGCTGGTGCTCACCACCCTGAGCAAGAAGGCGATGCCGATGATCCGCTACCGCACGCGCGACATCACCTCGCTGATCACCGAGCCCTGCTCGTGCGGGCGCACCATCCGCCGCATGCGCCGCATCGGTCGGCGCTCGGACGACATGTTCATCATCCGCGGCGTCAACGTCTTCCCCTCGCAGGTCGAGGCGGCGCTGCTGGCGGTCGAGGGCACGCTGCCGCACTATCAGATCATCCTCACCCGCGACCAGGGTCTGGACCGCATGGCGGTCGAGGTCGAGGTCACGCCCGAGGTCTTCAGCGACAAGATCCGTGGACTCGAGGAGATCCGCGCGCCGTCTGGCGCAGGCGATCGAGCACATCCTCGGCATCCGCGTCGATCTGCGCCTGGTCGAGCCGCGCACCATCGCGCGCAGCGAGGGCAAGGCGAAGCGGGTGATCGATCGGCGGAATGAGCTGAGTCGCAGTAGTCGAACGTCAGACGACGCGATCGACTCAGTCGGAATTCACTGGCGTCGCGGCCTAACTCGCGCCTTTCGCGCCTTCAAAGACGGCTCAAGAGAACTGAACGTCCATGAAACTGCAACAACTCTCGCTCTTTCTCGAAAACCGCCCCGGACGGCTGGAGGCGCCGCTGGCGGCCATCGCGGCCGAGGGCATCAATATCCTGACGCTGTCGCTGGCCGATACCGCGCAGTTCGGCATCCTGCGTCTGATCGTGCGCGACTGGGAGAAGGCCAAGCGCGTCCTGGAGCAGGCCGGCTGGGTGGTGAATCTGACCGAAGTGGTCGCGGTCGACGTGCTGGACCGCCCGGGCGGGCTGGCGGAGGCGCTGCGGATTCTCGAAGACGCCAATCTCAACGTCGAGTACATGTACGCCTTCTCGCTGCGCCGCGGCGACAAGGCCATCCTCATCTTCCGCTTCGAGGATCCGGATCGCGCGATCCAGGTCCTGCTCGACAAGGGACTGCATGTCGTCGATGGGGATGAGTTGATGACGTTCGTTCGTAGCGCTGCGAGCCACCTCAGTGATGCGCGGATCCGTCGACCTGCTGAGGCTCGATCGACCAGGCTGAATGCCAACTCGGTGAGCTCTGGCCGGCAGATCGACACCCGCTGATCCGATCTGGGACCCGGACGCCGAGACCCATGCCGCGCGCCGAGCGCGAGGCGCTGCAACTGGAGCGGCTGCGCGCGCTGGTGGCGCGGGTCGCGCGCGTGCCCTTCTATCGCGACCAGTTCGACCCACCGCGAGATCGGCCCGCACAGCATCCGCTCGCTGGCCGACGTCCGCCGCCTGCCCTTCACCACCAAGGACGACATGCGCCGCCAGCATCCGCTCGGGCTGCTGGCCGTCCCGCGCAAAGCCCTGGCCCGCATCCACGGCTCATCCGGCACCACCGGCAAGCCGACCTTCGTCGCCTACACCGCGCGGGATCTGGACACCTGGTCGGATCTCTGCGCGCGCTTCCTGGTCGCCGGCGGGCTCAGGCCCGAGCACACGGCCCAGGTCGCCTTCGGCTACGGCCTCTTCACCGGCGGCTTCGGTCTGCACTACGGCATCGAGCGGGTCGGCGCGGCGATCATCCCGGCGGCAGCCGGCAACACCCGCCGCCAGATCGAGATCATGCGCGACCTGGATCCCGAGGTGCTGATCTGCACCCCGAGCTATGCCCTGACCATCGCCGACACCGCGCGCGAGCTGGGCATCGATCCGCGCGCCCTGCCGATCCGCTTCGGCCACTTCGGCGGCGAGCCCTGGACCGAGGACATGCGCCGCGAGATCGAGGAGCGAGCTCGACATCGCGGCCTTCAACAACTACGGGCTCTCCGAGGTGATCGGCCCGGGCGTCAGCGGCGAGTGCCCGGCGCGCACCGGGATGCACATCCAGGAGGATCATTTCCTGGTCGAGTGTCTGGATCCGGAGACCCTGGAGCCGGTGCCCGAGGGCGAGCCGGGCGAGCTGGTCATCACCACGCTCACCCGCGAGGCGATGCCGATGATCCGCTATCGCACCCGCGACATCGCCCGCCTCTACCGCGAGCCCTGCGCCTGCGGACGGACGCACCATGCGCATGAGCCGCATCACCGGACGCACCGACGACATGCTCATCATCCGCGGCGTCAACGTCTTCCCCTCGCAGATCGAGGAGGCGCTGCTGCGGGTCGAAGGCACCACGCCGCACTATTTGATCGAGGTCAGCCGTCCGGGTACGCTCGACGAGGTCCACGTCAAGGTCGAGATCCACCCCGAGATCTTCTCCGACCGCATGGACCGCATGCAGGCGCTGTGCGAGCGCATCAGCCGCGAGATTCAGCACCGTCGCCGGCATCCGCGCCCATGTCGATCTGGTCGAGCCGCGCAGCATCGAGCGCTTCGTCGGCAAGGCCAAGCGGGTGCTCGACAAGCGCGACCTCGCCGATCCAGCTCCCTGAACGGAAACTCACTGGACCAACCGGTCACGACCGAGATCGACGGCTTTCTTCACCACCACGAGAATCAATCATGACATATCGCTCCTATCTACCCATCCGAGGCACGCGCCTTGGCGCTGACGGCCCTGCTCGCAGGCATGCTGGGTTTGTCGTCCGCTCTGGCGAGTGAACAGGGAACCTACATCGAGACAATCAACCGTAGCGCCGGTCTGACGGGCGAGGCACCACGCGAGGAGACCAGCAAGACCTATGTGGCGCATGACAAAATGAAAGTGGTGAGCTCGGATCCGCAAGGGGCCGACATGATCCTGGATCCCGTTGGCGGAGACATGACATTTCTGAACAATGCTGAAAAGGAGTATTACCAGATCAATGCCAAGGGCCTGATGGAGGGCATGTCCCAACCCGGGATGGAACAGATGCGTACCATGATGGAGCAGACCAAGGTCACGGTCGAACCGACGGATGAAACCAAGAAGATCAATGACTGGAACTGCCGCAAATACAAGGTCACCAAAACGGGGATGATCGAGGTCGAGCAGGAGATCTGGGCCACCGAGGATGTTGCGCTCGACCTCAAACGCTATCACCGACCTGATGAGCCTGTCAGGGCCTGACGGCTTGCTCGGCAACTCGGAGGCGGGCAAGGCCCAGCGGACCGAGATGGAGAAGGTCAAGGGCTATCCCATCCTGACGAAGTCGAAAATGCAGATGATGGGCTCCACCATGGAGACGGAGAGCGAGGTGAAGGCCATTCGCCAGGAGCCCATGCCAGCGGAAATGTTCGAGATCCCGGTGGATTACAAGAAGAAAGAGATGGGCCAGGCAAAAGCGGACGGCGCGGACGGCGCGCACCCCTAGGCGACTGCGTAGCAACATCGTACCCGGCCCTTGGCCTCCGACGCGCCTCCCTGGCCGAGAAGCGGACGAATTGACAGGGATTTGACAGGGATTTGCGGGTTTGCAACAACGCTGTTCGCGCATCCTGCAATCCCGCGAATCCCGTTGGTCCTGTCCATTTGACGTATTCAACCCAACGACCGAGGCGCTTGGCAGTGCGCCAGGCGCTCAGCCATCGCCGTGATCCGCAGCCGGTCATGCTTCCCGGAATCAAGCAGGGGCAGTTGTCCCAGCCGCAGGAAGGAGCGCGGACACTCAGGCCCACGCAGACGCTCGCCACACCAGGACGCGAGCACGCCCTCCTTGGCTTCCCCCGAAAAGACGGCTACCAGGCGATGCCCCCAGACTGGATCCGCGATGCCCACGACCAGGATCTCCCGAACGCCAGGCGCCTCATCCAAGATCCGTTCGACCTTGACAAGCGATACGTTCTGTCCGCCAATGACCAGGACATCGTCCGCGCGCCCCAGGATCCGCAGCCGCCCATAGGGTGCCAGACATGCGAGGTCGGCCGACTGGAACCAGCCCTGGTCCAACCCAACCCCGACCCGACGCTCCGGGTTTGCGTATCCCGCCATGACGATTGGCCCACAAACGCGCAGGGGCCTTGGTGGGCAGCCGCAGTCCTGGACGTCCACCCGCACCTCCGGCAGAAGGTCACCCACATCTCCGGGATTCCGGTCGCTTGCGGTCAAGCGTTTCGTGGTGGCGATCTGTGAAGCCGTCTCGGTCATGCCATAAGTCACATGGAGGGGCCAGCCAAACGCGACTGCGCGCTGAACCAGGCTCGGACTCAGAGCTTGCCCTCCAACCAAGAGCACTCGCAGAGACCTCGGCGGAGTTGGGTTGAGATCCAGGAGTCGCGCCAACATGGGCGGGACCAGCGAGAGATGCGTGACCGACCGAACGTCGAGGTCATGCCGAACGGCGAGGACATCGAATCCCTCATGCAGCAGTAAGGTCGCGCCCGCCAATGCACAACGATAGCCGATGGAGATCCCGCCAATATGGCTCGAGCGCAGACAACACAACCAGATGTCATCCTGCCCCAGGCCGAGACGCACATTGACGCGACTGGCAGAGGCCAGGAGATTCTCTGACGTCAACATCGCGGCCTTCGGGGTCCCCTTGCTGCCGCTCGTCCTGATCAGCAGGGCGATCGGCGCCGAGGCGAGATCCGAGCACATCGGCACGCCAATGTCGGTCCGCAGAAGCCGGCCGGACCCTGACTCCCAAACCCACTCCACCCCCGCGAGCTTCGCCAGGGATCGCAGCTCCTCGGAGTCTTGACCGGATCTGAATGGAAACAGGGCCGCGCCGATCCGCGCGAGGGCGAATTGCATCAAGACGAGGTCCAGGCCGGGAGAATCCGGCGCCAGGACGACCTGTCCGGGTCCAAGGCCCTGACTCGCCAGCGACGCAGCCCTCGCGTCGACCAGCGATATCAGCGACTGATAGCCAAACGTCCGCCCTTCATGGATGATCGCCGTGCCAGAGTTGCCAAGCCAGGGCTTGTCTCGATAAGGGGCCGGAGCCTTCATGCGGCTAGGCAGAGGTGGCGCATCAAGCGGGAGTTGCGGGAAAGGCGGTTTTGATCAGACCGAAACCGGTCAGGCAAACCTACCAGCGGACCTCGAAGACGCAATCCGGGTCACCCTTGGCATGACAGGCGATTTCGGTGACAACGGCATCAGAGTCGACAAGGCGACGGTAAAGCCGCTCGAAGGTCCCGGTGTAGAAGTCGCACAGCGGTTGATCGGCGACCGCGCCACGACACAGGAGCGAGTCGGTGATCGTTAGCTTGGGCGGATAACTTGGATCGGCCACGAACACGCCGGTACCCACGAAGGTCCAGGCGTTGCCCCGAATCGCCTTGAGGAGCGTGCGACTCGCTAAACCGGGAGGCAGGATCGAGAGCAGCGCCTGCGCGGGGCGCGGAATGCGATTGGCCAACAGGTAATCCCCGGTTCGCAGTCCGGCATCACGGGACACCGCGCGCGCCTCCTGGAGTCCCGTCTGCTCTCGCAATGCATGTTGCAAGGCGATGACCTCACTGCTCATCCACCATTTCGGTGGGGAGGGCCGCGAGGTAAGCGCTCAGTCCAGCCCTTTTGAACAAAGCGTTGACGGCGCCCTGCCCCTGGCGTGCCTCTAAGGCTTCGAGCACGCGAATGATGGCATTTGGGCCGACACGGCCATGATGATGATCCTGGCTCAAGTCGACATCCTGAAGCGCCACTGGCTACTGCCGCAATCGATCAAGGCATCCTGCTCCGAACAAAGACCGTGCAGGACATAACGTCCCTGCGGCGTCACCCGAATGCCCTCATCCGAGACCTCGACCAAACCATGCTCCGCCTTCTTGCACAGGCGGTCATATTCCTGATCGAGATCCGCCGCCGAACTGGCCGGGAGTTGGAGATTGCACATGAGATAGAGCATCGCCTCCCGTCGGCGCTGATCGGTCTCGCTCAGACGACGCCCCCAGGCAACCGGGAATTGCCCATTGTTCAATCGACTCTGCCAGAGTTTCAGATCCGGTGCATTCTGGACCAGTGCGTCGCCGATCTCGCCGATCCCGCTCGGGCCGAAGGCGAGCACCTGTCGCGCCGGGGCCGAGGTATAGCCGATGGCGTTGCGGTAGAGACGGCCCTCGACCTGGGCATCGTACAATTCATCATCCTCCCGCACGAAGACATCGAGTCCCACCCAGCGGTATCCAGCATCGGTAAAGGTGCGCACGGCGCAGTGGAAGAGCGCGAGCTTCTCGCTCGCGGACGGGAGATGGGCCGAGCTGATGGCGTGCTGGTGCGGTCGCGCCGAGGGATCGTGCGCGTAGCTGAAGCAGGCGACCCGGTCGGGACCCAGATCGAGGATCTGGTCGAGGGTCGACTGAAAACCCCGCTGGGTCTGGAACGGCAGGCCGTAAACCAAGTCCAGATTGATGCTCTCGAAGCCGGTTTCGCGCGCGGTGATAAAGACGTCCCGCACCATACTCAGCGACTGTACCCGACCGATGGCACGCTGCACGTCGGTATTGAGATCCTGCACACCAAAACTGATCCGCCGAAACCCGAGACCGTAAAGCAGTTCCAATTGACCGACCGAGGAGCGGCGAGGATTGCACTCAATGGAGGTACAGGCATCCGGGGCGATCTGGAAGTGCCGTTCCACAATTTCCATCAAACGCGCCAATTGGGGCTCGTTGAGATGGTTCGGCGTGCCGCCCCCAACATGCAACTGACGAATCGGACGCCCACGCCCGATCCGATCGGTGACCATATCCATCTCGCGCTCCAGCGCGTCGAGATATTGGTCGACCTTCTCCAGACTGTGGGTGACGGTGGTGTCGCAAGCGCAGTAGAGACAACGCACATGACAAAAGGGGACGTGTATGTAAAGCGCCAGATCATCGTCTGGCCGCCGTCGGAGACCTTCCAGCACATCCAGGTACTGCACCTGACTGAAAGGCTCGCTCCCAACACGCCCGAGAGTTGACATGGCGCATCCCTGTGTCGATTGACCGTACCGTTCGAGAAGATCCACCGGAAGGCTCGTCGGAAGGGGAGGCGCCATGTTTGTCACTCGCCTAGTCAGATTGAACCGCTGTCATCGTGGGTCGGACCGCAGGCTTATCCATTGCAACCACTCCGATGCCATCCGCAGCCGATTCATCGACCTGCAGATCGTTGGGCGCGCCGCAGGCGACGACCTTAACCGGAGTTCCCTTGAAGTTCATGTCGGCCGATAACTCCGGCCGATCCCGCTTGAGTTGAGCGATCTCATCGGCGGTCAGCACCTTCGAGGCATCGAAGCCCAAATCCACCTCGGCCGAGAAGCCCTTGATCTTAAGCCGCTCAAGATCGTAGAACTTCTTGGATGCCGTCGTCTTCGCGAACGCCTTGAGACAGCCGAGCATGTACCGTCGCTTGAACTTGTCCTTGATCCAGGGATACTCGAAGAAGCTCTTGCGCATGTAGAAACGCGCATAGTTCTTCAGTACACCTTTCAGAACCTGTTCGCGCGTCATGAACTCCGGCTTCATGATCGGCGTCACGAAATTATACTTGGAGTAGTCGCGAACCTCCACCTTGTCGCCAAGTTCCTCGAAAAGTTCCGCGAACGGCCAAGGAGTGTACATGTTCCAGTTGGCCATGTCCGGCTTCCAGTCCTGGGCAAGCTGGTAGGTCTCCTCGATCGTCTCCGGGGTCTCGTTCTCCATGCCCATGATGAACTGCACTTCGGCGACGATCCCCGCATCCTTGAGCAGCTTGACAGCAAGCTTATTCTGCTCGACGGTCGTTTGCTTGCGGAAGGTGTCCAGGTTCAACTGCGAGGCTGCCTCGGTACCGAGCGAAACGTGCACGAGACCGGCTTTACGGTAGAACGGCAGCAACTCGCGATCGCGCATAATGTCGGTGACGCGCGTATTGATGCCCCAATAGATCGGCAGATTGCGCTTGATCAGCTCATCGCAGAGCGCGACAAACTTCTTTTGGAAGATGGTGGGCTCCTCGTCGGCCAGAATCATGAATCCGACGTTGTAGTCACGCACCAGGATTTCCATCTCGTCGACGAACTTCTTCGGATCGCGGTGACGGTACTTACGCCAGAATTTCCACTGCGAACAGAAGCGACAGGTGAAAGGGCAGCCGCGCGCGAAATTCGGCACGGCCACGCGGCAGTTCAGCGGCGTGTAGATGTATTTGTCCCAATCGAGCAGCGACCAATCCGGCGTTAGGGTATCCAGATCCTCGATGACCGGTCGCGCCGGGGTGGCGACAACCTGGCCGTCGTCGTCGATGAAGGCGATGCCCCAAATGCGGCTGCGCTCCTGGCGGTGCGAGCCATCCTCAATGGCTCGCAGCAAGGACACCACGATCTCCTCGCCCTCGCCGCGGACAATGTAGTCGATCCAGGGAGCTTCACTGAAGACCTGGGTATACATGAAGGTGGCATGAATCCCACCGAGGACGGTCACCGCGTTCGGACACTCTTCCTTGGCGATCTGCAAAGTGGTCTGCGCCTTGTAGATCTGCGGCGTGATCGCGGTCGCGAGCACCACATCGGGCTTGGTGACGCGAATGATTTCGCGCAGCTTGTGGTCCGGCAGGTCGTAGGTCATGGCGTCGACGAAACGAACATCGGTCATGCCAGCGTGCTTCAACGCCCCTCCGATGTAGGCCACCCACCCAGGGGGCCAGTTACCGGCAATCTCCGCGCCGCCGCAGTGATAATTGGGCTGGATCATCAAAATACGCATGGCGTTTCCTCAGGGACGGGTCAAATGAAAAGCGGAGCGAGTCGGCAGAACCTGCCGCCTGATGCAAGCGCCGATTCAGAGTCGTAACCGCAGCCAAAAAGGGTCGAGGCGAGTCCGGAAGTGATTCGAACGATGCTCCGCGGGTTGCTGGTTAGGTTTGGTCGGGGCGCGGCCTCCGCCAAGTTACCGAGTAACTTAGTTGATTTCCGAGCTTGATCATATGATTAGGGTCAAGGCCCCCGATGATACGACAGTCGCTCAAGAGCAAGGCGCGGCCCAATGGAGCGAACACGCAGGCATCATACTCGACAGTAGCGATCAGGTATTCAAGTGTAGCGGCGAGCGTACCTTTCTCATACCCCGGAAAGACAACCCGCGCGCGCGCTCGAACCTCGCCCGCGCGTGGGCGCGCGGTGCGAAGCCGTCCTGATAGGCGAAACCTGGGCGACCAACGTGGTCGGGTGCGCGCAGGCTTCCTCACTGGGCGGTCGAGGGCGAGGTGGGCTCCTGCCATCGCCATCCGTCTGGCGCGGGGGAGGCAAGGCCCAAGCCCAAAGCGCCTCGTCCGGGAGCGGAAGGACCAGGAACCAGTGCTCAAGGATCGCCAGCGCGAGCAACGCGGCGATGAGGATCAAGCCGATCGCGCGCGGGCCCGCGCTCTCGGGCGCCATCGCCTCGATCACGATCAGTACGTCAATGACCGTCGCCAAGGTCACCGACACGGGAAACAGCAGATTCATGCCACGTTTCGACATGTAGGTTTTCAGGTACCGCAGATGCTCTGGCAGCCATTCCTCGTTGAGGTTCGGAACGCCGAGAAAGAGGTTCAGCTTGGCGCTCCAGCGCATCAGCCACAGGACGATGAAGGTCCAGGCACCAACCTGATTCGGTTCTTCCCAGGTCACCAGAACCATGAATAGAACCGTCGCCATGATCGCCAGCTCGTGATAAAGACTGGTCAAGATGGCGAGCCCGAAGCGCCTGCGATCGGAGCAGGCCGGCGGACAAGGAATTTTGCGCGGCCCGGTGACGAAACCAGTGAAATAGCTCATTTCCAGCACGCCCCAGATCGCCACACCGGAGGAGAAAGCGACGTAGGTACCGCAAGGCGCTCGCAAAGGCGCTGCTCACCACCAGGCCAAAGATCGCGATGGCGAGAACGATGCTGCCACCCAGCAGGGTCCAGCGAAAGGTTCGGCCGGGGAGGTTGTCGAGATAGAGCACGACGCCCGTGCTCAACCACCAGAGTCCGAGTGCGAAGAGGATGGGAAAACCGAAATCAGACATGGACTGGATCCGACTTGCGAGCAGATTGGGGCCGAATGATGGGCTACCCCGCTCTTCGCGCCGGGGCTTTTGGACAACGCGACGCGCGATCTTGGCGGCGGGCGGCCAACCCTCTTACTCTTGGACTAACCGCCCGCGCCGAGATGCTTCTATTGACCGCTTGGGGGCCGTGGCATCAGCGCGGCGAAGGCCGCCTCATTGGTCGCGCCAAAGCTCTCAAGTCGAGGAGGATTCCCGTGGTCGGATCGAACAGGGTTAAATCGCCATTCTCACGACGCGCCAAATGGAAGGGTTCCGCCACGGTGGCGTCATAACCCTTCCGCTGCCGTGCCATGCTTCGCAAAACGCCGCGAATAAACCCTTCTCCGCCGGGCGGCAGGGTCTGAATCAGTTCGCCAGTGGCGACGTCGCGCACGACCATGCGAACCGTCCGCTTGATCCAGGAAGCGAATATCGCGAGACAGCACCTCGGCGGTGACCGGCGCCTGCGGCATCATGAGCCCTGTCAAGCGAGCGATGCTGATCATGATGATGGTAAAGCCCAGCAGCGCCGCCACTGCAATCAGGACACCCTTGGGAAACGGACGCCCGCCAAATGCTTCAGTCAATGATCGGACCTCATCAGGTTAAAGGCTCGCTCTGCGAGACAAACGACTCAGCGGAGCGAGACGCCTGGTTTGTGTCGGCCCCAACCGAGTCCGTGGCGGACTGCGATATATAACCCCCGAGTGCGTCCGCCAGTATCCCTGCGACTTTGGCTGCGTCTGGAATCGCGCGAAGCATGGGCTGCGGTGGCCCAAAGTGCCAGGGGCGAACATGGGGCCAGAATATCAGATAGGAAGGGTGCGCCGTTTCCGCGAGCAAGAGCGGGATCTCACCGGCGCCGTCCTCGTACAATTTGCAGATCGGCCGAACGAACCTGCTTGAATGGCAGATTCATAATCATCGGCAGTGCAACCCCGAAACGCATCACCACGCGACGGTTGGTGATGGTGTAGACCGTCGAACGGGCCATCGCCCAGCCAAGCAGCCGTCGAGCGCGCCGACGGAAACCAGCCGCGAGCACCAGAATCCAGGAAACACCTTGGAACACAACTCACCATGGTTGGTCCATCGGACCAATCCACAGCGATGCGCAAGACCACGAGCACCGCGAAGTAGATCGCGACCTTCCGGACATGGAAGGCGCGCCGCGCCAGGACGGTCCAGCGCGGTGCCCCCTGCCAAAGCAACTCCTCGCCCGGAGGAAGCTGCTCGGGCAGACCCCGAACGGGCTCGAAGTCATACTCTCTCACAGCAAAGGTCCAGCACGATCAGCCGTGGCGTAGAGCTTACCGCCACCGTAGTAGGCGCAGACCTTGTCTTCCTCGTAGAGGGTGATCTGATCGGGCTTGGCGAGCGCGGGAACATTGGCGAAGTGAGCGGCCTTGATCGCGCCACCTTGATCTTGCGCGCCCGCTTGTCGAAGCGGACAGAAGTCGATCGGCAGCAGCGCCTGCTTACCACCGCTGGCAACCTTCATTTCAAGATAACGGATCTGCGGCTCGGCGCGATCAACCCAGACATCGGTGATGGTACCGGCAACCTCGTCATCGAGACCGACCACGGTCATGCCGCGCGGATCCGGATCCTTCTCCGCGATCGAGAAATCGGTGGCGACGCGCATCGGGACGATCTTGGCCACGCCCTCGAAGGTCAGATCCGGGTGCTTCGCGCGATCCGGGGAGGCGCCAGGGCCGACACCGGCCAGCATGGGGTCGCCGATCGGATCGAACGGCGCACCCGGGAAGGGGGCGACCGGCGTCGCGTTCAGCTTGGCAAGCGGAGCCTCCTGACGGGGCGCTAGACGGTTCCGCCATTGTGCGGCAGCAGGAAGGTCTTGGGGGTCGCCAGGCCGGGGAAGCCGACGACCTTCACGCGACCACCCGAACGCTCGGTGCGATCGGAATCGAGCGGATAACCTTCCCGCTTGTCTTCGCGACGGAGATAGATGACGAGTCCAGCAAAGAAGAACCAGAAGGCCCAAATCGTCAGTTGGGCGACGTCCATATAGTCAGTGATGGCAGCAGACATGATGTAACCTCCGTAGGAGAAATAGCTAGCCGGGACAACCAGCTAGACCGATGCGTGGTGACCGCCGTGGACTAGGTCCATTTGCCGTGCGCGCAAACGGACCATTGGCGACCAGCGTGGCGAAAAACAAAACGACCTCGATGCGATAGACGAACCCATAGCCAGTGGAAGAACCGGTCGATGCCGGGCCGATAGCGCCCTGGCAGGTCGTTGGCCATGGATCCGATCAATCACGACCACCTCCCAGGACAATCACCACGACCAAGGCCGTGGTCCCCACGGCGCCAAAGCGCCCAAACCTACCCGCCCTGAAGCGATCCCAAGGACGTTGTACAGCAGCGGCTCATCCCTGGATCAGCTCCAAGGCCTGAGACATATAGAACCCGACGGCAATGCGCCGTGTCCGGTTGGGCTGCCAGCCACCAAGACCGGCGTCCGGGCCAGCAGTCCCCGCAGGGCGTTCATGCTGACCGGCTCGATCGCCGGCGCGCGATCGCCGCGCGGGAAAAAACTGACCGACGGCATGCATGATCGCCAGCGGGACGGTCTTTGGCGCAAAGGTGAAAACAATCGATCCACTGGTGCGCTCCGCCAGCCCCGCCAGCACCTTGACGACATCCGGGGACGATAATGAATCAGGGAATCCATCGCGACCACATGGTCGAACTGACCGTGAGCCGGATCAAGCATATCGCCGGCCTGGAAAGTCATGGATCCTTGCACCCAGATCCGTCGGTGTCCGCTCGCGCGCGATCTCGATCAGGGTCGGCGCCACGTCGATCGCAACCACCTCCGCGCCACGTCGAGCCGCCTCGACCGCCAGCGCGCCAGTCCCGCAGCCTGCGTCGAGCAGGCGCTTACCGGTGAGATCGGCTGGCAACCAATCGAGCAGAGTCTGCCGCATCTCGTCTCGCCCGGCCCGCACGGTCTCGCGGATCCGGCTGACCTTGGCGTCCGAGGTCAGCTTTGACCAGGCATCCGCCGCCGTGCGATCGAAATAGGTTTCGATCTCGCCTCGCCGCTCTTGATACGAAGCCGTTCGGCATCAATCAAACCCCAAAAAGTCAAAAATATCGCGATCCCGCATCGGCTTCGCCGACAGAGGCTCGACGCCTTCCCAGAACCGCTGCGGCGAGTTGCAGGTACTGTTGCTTTGCCTCTTCCAGATCCGGGCCCAGGCTCCATCTCGAAGAGAGTGGATTTCTTCAGACGGCTGCGCCGAATGATGTCCAGATCCGGCAAATGCGCGAGCCGCTTGAGTCCGACCGCCTCGTTGAAGCGATCGATCTCGTCCGTGTTGACACTGCGATTGGCGATGACGCCGCCGAGCCGCACGCCGTAGTGCTTGGACTTAGCCAGGATCGCCGCCGCGATGCGGTTCATCGCGAAGATCGAGTCGAAGTCGTTGGCGGTGACGATCAGGGCGCGCTCGGCATGTTGAAGGGGCGTAGCGAAGCCGCCGCAGACCACGTCGCCGAGGACGTCGAAGACCACGACATCCGTGTCTTCGAGCAGATGGTGCTGCTTCAGTAGCTTGACGGTCTGACCCACGACATAGCCGCCGCAACCGGTGCCCGCCGGAGGACCGCCGGCCTCGACGCACATGACGCCGTTGTAGCCCTCGTAGACATAATCGCTGGGCCGCAACTCTTCGGCGTGAAAATCCACCGACTCGAGGATGTCGATGACCGTCGGCACCAGACATTTGGTGAGCGTGAAGGTCGAGTCGTGCTTGGGATCGCAGCCGATCTGGAGCACGCGCTTGCCGAGCTTGGAGAAGGCGACGGACAGATTCGACGAGGTCGTGCTCTTGCCGATACCGCCCTTGCCATAGATGGCAAAGACCTTGGCGGTGTCGATCCGGATGTCAGGATCGAGCTGGACCTGAACGCTGCCCTCACCATCCGGATGCCTGGGAAGATCACTAAACATATCGGCGGGAAGCCCCTGCATCGTCACGCGGCGGCCTCCTGAATAACACCTTCAAGCCGATCTTCCAACTCTTCTCCAGCCCGGCGCAGCGCCTCAAGCGTCGCCTCGTCCGGCGACCAGTAGTTGCGTTCGTGGGCCTCGATAAGCCGATTCGCGACCTTGGCCGAGGCGGTCGGGTTGAGCTGCGCCAGACGGTTGCGCATTTCCTCGTCGAGCACGAAGGTCTCGGTCAACTGCTGGTAGACCCAGGGCGCGACCTGACCGGTCGTCGCCGACCAACCCATGGTGTTGGTGACATGGACCTCGATCTGACGCACGCCCTCGTAGCCATGCTTGAGCATGCCCTCGTACCACTTGGGATTGAGCATGCGGGTGCGCGTCTCCAGCACCACCTGCTCGGCGAGGGTGCGGACCACGCCGTCGCCGCGGGTCTGGTCACCGATATAGACCGGGACTTCGTCACCCTTGTACTGACCGACCGCCTTGGCGATGCCTCCGAGGGTGTCGAAATAGTGGTCGACGGTCGTGACACCGAGCTCGACCGAGTCGAGATTTTGGTAGGCAAGCTGGACATGCCCAAGCACGCTCTTCAGCAGCTCCGCCTGCTGTACCGGCTTACCTGAGCGACCATAGGCAAAGCTCTTGCGGCGCGTGTAGGTCTCGGCCAGTTCCTCTCCTTCGTCCCAGCTACTGCTGTCGATGAGGTGGTTGACGTTCGCGCCATAGGCACCGTCGGCGTTACTGAAGACGCGCAGCGAAGCGGTCTCCAGATCGCAGCCGTGTGATTCCTGATAGGCCAGGGCATGCGCACGAATGAAATTCTGCTCCAGCGGCTCGTCCGCGCGAGGCAGCGATGAAGGACGCCTCCGCCAACAGCTTGGTCTGCAAGGGCAGCAGATCGCGGAAGATGCCGGACAGCGTCATGACCACGTCGACGCGCGGACGGCCCAGCTCTTCGAGCGGAATCAGGACAGCGCCGGCCAGACGCCCGTAGTTATCGAAGCGCGGACGGGCACCGATGAGGGCCAGCGCCTGCCCGATCGGTCCGCCTTCCGTCTTGAGGTTGTCGGTACCCCAGAGTACCAGGGCGATGGTCTCAGGGAATCCGTTGCCTTCCGAGACGTGCCGCTCGATCAGACGCGCGGCCTGTTGGGCGCCGTCCTTGACCGCAAAGGTGCTCGGCAGCCGGAAGGGATCGAAGCCGTGCAGATTGCGCCCCGTCGGCAGAATCGCCGGGGTGCGCAACAGGTCTCCGCCCGGTGCCGGACGGAATGAAGCGGCCGTCGAGCGCGCGCAGGATCGCCGGGATTTCGGTGTCCTGCACCAAAAGACGATCGATTTCGGCCAGCTCGCGGAAGAGCGTGACCAACTCATCGCTGGTCTTCATCTTGCCGGCCTTGAGTGATTTCTCGGCCGACTTGCCCTCGATCAGGGCCTCAAGCGCGGCGCGCTCGGGGCGGATGTCCTTGGTGGACTCGGCGATCGCCATCAGCAGGTCAACGCGCTCCTCCTCGGTCGGTGCCTCGCCAACGACATGCAGACCGTGTGGGATCAGGGTGTATTCGAGCTCAAGGATGTCCTCGTTGAGCTTGGCCACCCGCGCATCGAGATCCACACTCCACTGCGGCTCGGGCTCGACCAGCTCCAACGCGGCGGCCTGGGCCTGGATCAGCTCAGCCAAGCGATTGACGCTCCTCCTCGGCCTCGCCGGGCGCCAGCGAGCGCCAGCGCTCCATGGACCCCTTCAGATCGAGCAAGCCCTTGTAGAGACCGGCGTGGGCGATCGGCGGGGTGATATAGCTGACCAGGGTCGCCGCCGAACGGCGCTTGGCGATCGTGCCCTCGGAGGGGTTGTTCGAGGCATAGAGATAGATGTTCGGCAGATCGCCGATCAGCCGATCCGGCCAGCAGGCGCTCGACAGACCGGCCTGCTTGCCGGGCATGAACTCCAGCGCCCCGTGGGTACCGAAGTGCAGCACGGCATGCGCGCCGAAGTCCTCGCGGATATAGCGATAGAAGGCCGAGAAGGCGTGCGTCGGGGCAAAGCCCTTCTCGAACAGCAGCCGCATCGGATCGCCTTCGTAACCGAAGGACGGCTGGATGCCGACGAAGACATTGCCGAATTGAGCGCCCAGCACGAAAATGGACGCACCGTCGCTCTGCTGCTTGCCGGGGGCCGCGCCCCACTGCTTCTCGATCTCGGCCAGCCAGGGCTCGCGACGGACGTGATCGTCGGCCGGAATACGCACATGCACATTGGCGTGGGCACCAAACGGGCGGCATTGCCGTTGATGATGCGCTCGCGCAGATCGTCCACGCTCTCCGGCAGATCGACGCTTGTAGCCAGCCGCGATCCATGCGCGAGCAGCGTGCGATAGAGCGAGGCGAAGACCGACAGATACGCCGCCGTGCCCGTATTGCCCGCGTTGGGCGGGAAGTTGAAGAGCACCACCGCGACCTTGCGCTTCGGCGCGCTCGGTGCGACGCAGTACGCACCAGCCGCTCGACACGCGCCGCCAGCATCTCGGCCCGCTCATGGTGCGACTGCATGTCGCGGGCGCCATCTTCTCGGCCGCCGCCATTGCGACCGCCGTAGACCAGGGAACCGGCCGCGCCATCGAGCTCGGGGATGGCCACCATCATGGTCGCCTCGACCGGAAGCAACCCCTGACTTGAGTCTTCCCACTGATCGAGGGTTTGGAACTCGACCGCCAGCGTGGACAGATAGGGCACGTCGAGCCGCGTCAGAATCTCTTCGGCGGCCTTGGAGTCGTTGTAGGCGGGACCGCCCACCAGCGAGAAGCCGGTCAGGGAAACGACCGTGTCGACGGTCGCCCGA
The DNA here is from genome assembly GCA_963818415.1 of uncultured Gammaproteobacteria bacterium. GTDB lineage: Bacteria > Pseudomonadota > Gammaproteobacteria > Chromatiales > Chromatiaceae > CAWFSC01. Next base: position 236,178 of record CAWFSC010000008.1, read on the forward strand.
CCGTCCTGCATGAAGAACTTCTCGATCGCCGGACGGGCGTCGAGCCCGCTGGCGAAAGCCGGGACGACCTGCAGGCCGCGCGCCTCCAGCGCCGTTGATCACGCCATCGTAGTGACCCGGCGTTACCCGCCAGCACATAGGAGCGCATCAGCAGCAGACCGACTCGCCCATTGGGCTTGGCGTTCGATGACCGGCAAGCTGCGCGAGCTTCTCCGAGATACGTCCCTTCATCCTGGGATGATAGAGCCCGACCTCGGGATACTCGACCGGCGGAGCCACCTTGAGGGTGCCGCGCAGATGGCGTCGCTCTCCGTCGGCATAGCGATCCACCAGGAAGCGGATCATGTTGCCGAGGTTCTCGTCGGAGCCCGCGAGCCAGTATTGGAGGGTCAGGAAATAGGCGCGCACGTCCTGAGCGGTGCCGGGAATGAATCGGAGCAGCTTCGGGATCCGCCGCAGCATGGACATCTGCTGCGCGCCGGTGCTCTGCTTGCGCTCCTTATTGCCGCGCAGCCGCTTCAGCAGGGCCATGGGGCCGCCGCTGGCGCGCCGTCCATCGCGAAGCCGCCCATGCGGGTCATCTTCATCAACTCGCCCGCGGACATGCAGACGATCATGGCGTCGCATGCGTCTCGACGCGCCGCGAGCGCGGACAGGATCGGCTTGAAGTGATCCTCCATGACCAGCATGGTGGCCATGATGATGTCGCCCTCGGCGATATCCTTCAGGCAGCGCTCCAGCGACGCCGGATCATCCGCCCACTCGGTGGCCGCGTGCAGATTCAGCTCCAGCCCGGGCAGATCGCGACGAACCAGCGGAAGCGCGCGTTGCGTCGTGCCCGCCAGATGCCCGTCGAGATTGACGATGACGACGCGAACCGGGGTCGCGTCCGAGGAATTGGCACGCTTGTCAGCGGCCGAAATGCGCTTTGGCATCGTAGAGCGTCTCCACAGTAATTGTCAGGATCCCACGCTCTTCCGCGAAGCGCTCGGTGTTGCGCCGCGCCTTGCCACGCACGAAAAACGGGATCTTTTTCAGTTCCTGCTCGGCTTCCGGTGCCCAAGCCATGACAGTCTCGTCGGTCCGGGCGGCGCCATCCGCCGGCTCTGTCCGAGTCTCTTGCGGTCGGCCAGTCTTCGGCGCTCGACCCCAGATGCGATGGCGTCGCCGCATCATGGAACTCGAAGTCCTCCCGGAACATGGTGATCAGGTGCTCCTCGAGCCCCATCATCAGAGGGTGGACCCAGGTGTCGAAGATGACGTTGGCACCCTCGAACCCCATCTGCGGCGCATACCGGGACGGAAAATCCTGGATGTGCACCGGCGCCGAGATCACCGCGCAGGGAATACCCAGCCGCTTGGCAATGTGGCGCTCCATCTGGGTGCCCAGCACCAATTCAGGGTGCGATTCGGCAACCTTGGCCTCTACTTCCAGATAATCGTCCGTGATGAGCGGCTCGACGCCGTAGCGCTTTGCCGCCTCGCGCACGTCGCGAGCGAATTCTCGGGCGTAGGTACCCAGGCCCACAATGGTAAAGCCAAGCTCTTCCGCCGCAATGCGCGCTGCGGCTACCGCGTGCGTCGCGTCGGCGAAGATGAAGACGCGCTTGCCCGTGAGATAGGTCGAATCCACGGACCGCGAGTACCAGGGCATTCTAGACCAGATCGGATCCGCGTGGTGTCGACATCGATACCGCGACGCGACCGACCTCATGTCAGAAACTCCCTGGTCGCGCCGATCCCGATCGGGCACCGTCTTGACCGTCGGCTGACCGAACATGCGCTCCAGCCAGTGGCATGCCTGATCGGCCAGCTCCGGATAGATGCAGACGTTGAAGTCGGCCTCCGGAATACGCAGCAGATCCTCGGGCGACGCGCCGAGCGGCGCGACCACATTGACATCGACCCCGATCGAGTCGAGCAGTCGGGTGACCTCGACGACATCGTCGCGACACCGGAACCCGAGCGCGGACGGACCGAGCAGATTCGCCTAGCGGACGCGCACCCGCGGCGCGCAACTCACGCTCGCGCACCGGCGCGGGAACCTGGCTCTTCAAGCAGACCACGAATCAGCTGATAGAAGGTCTCGTTGGCGCCCCAGTTTTCCTTTCTCGCATAGGCCGGCAGCTCCAGCGGCAGCACCGGCACGGGCAGCCCCATGCCCTGTGCAAGCGCGCCCGGCTGATCCTGAATCAGCTCGGCGGTGCAGGATTCGCCGATCAGGAGGACGCGCGGCTTGAAGCGATCGTAGGTCGCCTGAATCGTGGTCTTGACCAGATCGGCGGTATCGCTGCCCAGCTCACGCGCCTGAAAGCTGGTATAGCTGACCGGAGGGCGCTGACCACGACGCTCGATCATCGTGAAGAGCAGGTCCGCGTAGGTATCGCCCTGAGGCGCATGCAGGACGAGATGCACGCCTTCCATTGAGGCGGCGATGCGCATCGCGCCGATGTGAGGCGGACCTTCGTAAGACCAGAGCGTCAACTGCATGACATCAAACCCGCAGCAAGGCGCCGCGCACGAGGGGACGCGCAAAGAGTTCGGCCAGATCGGCGGCCTGATCGAACCCGTGAACCGGCGTGAACACCAGCTCGATCGACCACTTGGTCCGCAGCCCCTCGGCCTCCAGCGGATTGGCCAAACCCAGCCCGCAGACCGTGAGGTCCGGGCGATCCGTCGCGCACGCGGTCGAGCTGGCGATCGACATCCTGCCCCTCGGTCAGGCGCAGGTCTTGACGGCAGCAGCGCAAGCTCCGCCTCCATGAGCTGACGGTCCAGGAATGGCGTCGCCACCTCGACCAGTCGCATCCCGCATTCGCGCTGCAAGAAACGGGCGATGGGGATCTCGAGCTGCGAGTCGGGCAGGAAGCTGATGCGCTTGCCAGCCAAGAGCTCTCGCTGACGGGCCAGACCGCGTTCGGCGCGCGCAACGGCCGGGGCCGTGACCGTCTCCAGACGCTCCGCCGGAACGCCCCAGGCATCCGTCGCGGCACGCAGCCAGGCCAAGCGTACCTTCGATGCCGAACGGATAGGGCGCCGTCAGCAGACGGTCGCGCCGCGCGCCTGAAGCGCCCGCGCCGTGTCTCCCAGGAAGGGCTGCGCCAACAGCAGGAGAGTGTCGCCGCCGACGGGCGGAAACTCGGTCGCATGCCGCGGCGGCAAAAAATGAACGGGACCGACGCCCAGTTCCGCGAACAGCCGCGCGAATTGATCCTCGACGACATCTGGCAAGGTTCCTAGCACGAGCAGGGAGCGCTCGCCGCTCGCAAGCTTCGGCAGCTCCGGAACCAGGGATCTCAGGCAGGCGTCCTCGCCCTGAGTGAAAGTCGTTTCCAGACCGCTTGCCGAATAGTCGAGCACCCGAACCCGACCCCGGTAGATCTCGGATAGCCGCTCGGCGGCCTTGGCCAGATCGAGCTTAATGACCTCGGACGGACAGGATCCAACGAGGAAGAGCGTCTTGATGTCTGGCCGACGCTCCAGCACCTCGGCGGCGACGCGATCCAACTCCTGATTGCAGTCGGCCAGACCGGCCAAGTCGCGCTCCTGCAGGATGGCCGTCGCGAATCTGCGGCTCGGCGAAGATCATCACCCCCGCGGCCGATTGCAGAAGGTGGGCGCAGGTGCGCGAGCCGACGACGAGGAAAAAGGCATCCTGGATCTTGCGATGCAACCAGACGATCCCCGCCAGACCGCAGAAGACCTGGCGCTGACCACGCTCCCGAGTTGGATTCAGCGGCGCGCAACCCGATGCCCGCTCGCGCGCTTGCGCCTCGACAGAGGTCATTCCGCCGCCTCGGCGAGCTTGCCGCCACCAACCCGAGCGCGACCGCCCTCCAGGCGGGCGGCACGCAGCTTGATCAAGAATTGAGCGGCATTGATGACATAGGTCGCATAGGCCGCCAGAGCGATCACCATCTGGCCGCGCGTGTCAAGCAGACCAGCGAACAGCACGACCAGATAGGCCGTGTGCAGCGCCAGCACCAGCATGCTGAAGACGTCTTCCCAGAAGAACGAGGGCGCAAACAGGTACCGGCCGAAGACCACCTTCTCCCAGACGGACCCCGTGATCATGATGGTGTAGAGCACGAGCGTCTTGACGACCACCGAGATGGTCGCGGCGAAGGCGCCGTCGCCGGTCGCCAGATAGCGCAGCACCAGGTACAGACTGACCAGAAAGACAACGAATTGTACAGGCGCGAGAATCCCCTGAACCAGGGTCCACGGAGACGCGTCTCGCCGCAGCCGCTCCTCGGGCGTGTAGAGCGGGCGATGCGGGGTCTGTTGAGGGTGCTTCTGGGTCATCTGCTCGGCCAAATCCGCTTGAGATCGCTTAGATCTTCACTCAATCATATGCAGAAATCTAGTCCGCTTTCCAGCATGCGTCAACCAAACTTTACGTAAACCTGACTTGACAACTCAGCGTGAGCCACCACAATAGGGTGCAGGTTCCAGATCTGGGATTGGCATGGGATTTCGCCACTAACCGAGTGTTTTCCCTTAGGGAAACGACCGGATGAAGACGCCGGTTTCCAGACAATGGCAGGAGGATCGTGACTCGCGCGGGGTCGAGATTCCGGGTCGACGGCGCAGCTCGCGGATGACACCCTGACGCCGCTTCGTCGGCGTCCAGCGGACACCCGAGCATCGCACGGGCGGATCTGAAATCGTCATCGAAGGCGAGTTCTGATTGAAACGACGGCAGGGCATCAAGTCGGGGCGATGACGACGAAAGCCGGATACGGATGCCCTTCGCGGCGCACGACAGTAATCATGATTGGCGCGGCGATTCGACGAGCCGGACGCTGGGAGCCGCTTGCGCGTGCGGGAGTTTAGGGGTGCGCCTTTTTGGCATTGGAGGATCTGGTCGCCGTGAGTCCGTTCAGAGCCCCGAGGGAGAACCTCGGCGTCCTTGACGCCGAGACGGCGGCGGCCTTGGTCGGAGGCATGGCTGATATTGCGGTTGTCGTGGATGCCAAGGGTGTCGTCAATGACATCGCCTTCGGCAGCGAGGATCTGTCGGCTGACTTCGACGCTGAACTGGGTGGGACTGCCTTGGCTTTCGACCGTGTCCACAGAGACCCGCGCGAATCTCGAAGCCCTCCTGGACGAGGCGCATCAGCATCGCGTGACGCGCTGGCGTCAGGTGAGTCATGTTTCCGCGCGCGGTACCGAGATCCCAGTTCAGTACCGTGCGCTGCGTCTCGGCAAAAGCGGCGCGATCGTGGCGGTCGGGCGAAATCTGCAAGGAATGGCCGCGCTCCAACAGCAGCTCGTCGACGCGCAACAGGCGCTGGAGCGGGACTACTGGCGCTACCGGCAGGTCGAAACCCGCTACCGACTCCTGTTTCGGATGGTCTCGGAGGCCATTCTCATCATCGACGCGCCGACCCAGCGCGTGGTCGAGGCGAACCCCGCCGCCGGCCAACTGTTGGGCGAGACGCCCACCCGCGTGATCGGCCGACCATTCCCCGAGGGGTTCGACACCGAGAGCACACAATCCATCAACGGCTTGCTGGCTGGCGTTCGCGCCGCCGGACGCGCCGACGATGTGCGCGCCCGCTTGCTCGACGGTATGCAGGAGTTCCTTGTCTCTGCCTCTCTGCTACGTCAGGAGAACGCCTCCTTCCTCCTCGTGCGCCTGTCGCCCGTGTTGACGGAGACCTCGGCACCGAGCCTTCCGGACGCAAAGGCCCGCTACTCTGCGCGTGCTGGAAAACGCCCCGGATTGCGTCGTCATCACGGATGCCGACGGCCGGGTTCTGACCGCGAACAGCACCTTCCTAAGCCTGGCCGAGGTCGCGACCGAACAGCAGGCCAGAGGCGAGTCTCTCGATCGCTGGCTCGGCAGACCCGGTGTCGATCTGAGCGTCCTGATGGCCAATCTGCGCCAGCACAGCACGGTGCGGCTGTTCGCGACCACCTTGCGGGGCGAGTACGGATCGACAACCGATGTCGAGATCTCGGCCGCCGCGGTCCGCAACGGGGAGCGTCCCTACTTCGGTTTCTTCATCCGCGATGTCGGCCGGCGCCTGAGCGCGGAGCAGCCCGCCAGCCCCGAGCAGACACGCTGGCTCGATCAACTGACCGATCGCGTGGGCCGCGTGCCGCTCAAGGAACTGGTGCGCGAATCCACGGACACCATCGAGCGACTCTGCATCGAGGCCGCGCTGAAATTGACCGGGGACAATCGCGCCTCGGCTGCGGAGCTCCTGGGCTTGAGTCGACAAAGTCTGTACGTCAAAATCGACCGCTACGGTATCGTGGCCGACCAGGCGGCAGGCCACGACAAACAAGGGCGCTCTTGATCCGCAGCCTCGGCCACGCCTCTAAGCAAGCGTAAATCGATCCCGAGCGCCGGCACCGCGCGGATCCATCCTCTGGCGCGCCTTGGGCGAGATACCTCACCGCGCGAATCACCGATCCAGTGAGCCGTTTCATCAGATCAGACAGAGAGATCGCGTCTCTCCAAGTCACACGCAGGTTTCCCGCATGAATCAAACCACGGTCTCCACGGCCGCGACCTTTCCCTCGCCATCGGCGATCTTCGAGGTTCTCCACCCCATCACCTGGTTTCCGCCCATGTGGGCCTTCGGCTGCGGCGTGGTCTCCTCCGGCGCGCCGGTCCTGGACCAGTTGCTGGTGGTCATTGCCGGCATCGTTCTCGCGGGGCCGCTGATGTGCGGGACCAGCCAGGTCGTCAACGACTGGTATGATCGTCATGTCGACGCCATCAATGAACCCAATCGCCCCATCCCCTCCGGACGCATCCCGGGGCGCTGGGGTTTTTATCTCTCGCTGATCTGGACCACCGTCTCCCTGTTGCTGGCCTATGCGCTCGGCCCTTGGGTCCTCGGCGCCGCGCTGCTGGGCATGGCGCTCGCCTGGGCCTACAGCGCGCCACCGCTGCGGCTCAAGGGCAACGGCTGGTGGGGCAATCTGGCGGTCGGGATCTCCTACGAGGGACTCGCCTGGGTCACGGGCGCGGCCGTCATGGTCGGCGGGGCCATGCCAGACTGGCGGATCCTCCTGCTCGCCTTGCTCTACAGCATCGGCGCCCACGGCATCATGACCCTGAACGACTTCAAGGCCATCGAGGGCGACATCCAGATGAACGTCCGCTCATTGCCGGTTCAGCTCGGCGTGGACGGCGCCGCCCGTCTGGCCTGCCTGGTCATGGGCGTGCCTCAGGCGATCGTGATTGCCCTGCTCTTCGCCTGGGGCAAACCGGCGCATGCGATCGCCGTCGGCGTGGTACTACTGGTCCAGATCGGCCTGATGATCCGGTTCCTGGGCAGCCCACGCGAGCGGGCAACCTGGTTCAGCGGACTGGGCGTCAGCGTCTATGTCACCGGCATGATGATCAGCGCCTTCGCCGTGCGCGCGCTGATCTAGTCCACATCTTCGCGTTGATTCGCGGACACCCTCACCATCGACGAGATTTTTCATGGCTAACCTCGATACCTTCGACGTCGTCGTCATCGGCGGCGGTCCGGCTGGCGCGACCGCCGCGAACGACCTGGCCAAGCAAGGCCGCTCCGTCCTCCTGCTGGACCGTGCCGGCCGGATCAAACCCTGCGGCGGCGCCATCCCCCCGCAGGCGATGCGCGATTTCGACCTCCCGGAATCCGTCCTCGCCAATCAGGTTAACTCAGCGCGGATGATCTCGCCCACGGACCGCAAGGTCGATATGCCGATCAGCGGCGGCTATGTCGGCATGGTGGACCGCGAGCATTTCGACGAGTGGCTCAGACAGCGCGCGGCGGAGTCCGGCGCTGTCCGCCGCACAGGCACCTTCGAGAAGATCGAGCGCGACGCCGACGAAACCGCCATCGTCTGCTATCGTCCCGGCCAAGGGCGCAATGACAGCGAGTTGGAGCGGGTGCGCGCCCGCGCCGTCATCGGGGCCGATGGCGCCAACTCCTTCGTCGCCAAGCACTACATCCCCGGCTCGGAGAGCGTGAAATACGTCTCCGCTTATCATGAGATCGTCCGCACGCCAACGAATGGCGGCCCGGCCGATTTCGATGGCACCCGCTGCGATGTCTACTACCAGGGCGATATCTCGCCGGACTTCTACGGCTGGGTCTTCCCCCACGGCGAGACCACCAGTGTCGGCGTCGGGACGGCCGTGCCGGGCTTCTCGTTGCGATCGGCCTGTACCGAATTGAGGCGACGGGCCGGGCTCGACCAAGCCGAGACCCTGCGGCGCGAGGGCGCGCCCATCCCACTCGAACCGCTCAAACGCTGGGACAATGGCCGCGACATCGTCCTGGCTGGCGATGCGGCGGGCGTCGTGGCTCCGGCATCCGGCGAAGGCATCTACTATGCGCTCGTCGGCGGACGACTCGCGGCCGAGGCTGTGAATGAGTTCTGCGCCTCCGGCAACCCGAAGGCACTCAAGAAGGCGCGCGAGCGCTTCATGAAGGCACATGGCAAGGTGTTCTGGGTGCTGGGCGTCATGCAGCGCTTCTGGTATGCCAGCGACAAGCGACGCGAACGCTTCGTCAGCCTCTGCGCGGACCCGGATATCCAGTACCTGACCTGGGAAGCCTATATGAATAAGCGTCTGGTCAAGGCCAAGCCTGGGGCACATATCCGCATCTTCTTCAAGGATCTCGCCCACCTACTGGGCGTGGTTTCCCCGCGATGAGCCACAAGGCAAGGGCGGAAGGGATCGGTCGGAATGGGTGAGTTCTTCGCGAGTGGCCGGTTCGTCGACCTCGTCCTGATCATGGTCGTGGCGGAGGGTTTGGCCCTGACCCTCTATCATCGCCGCACCGGACGCGGCGTCCCTCCCAGCGATCTCGCGGGATCCCTGCTCTCGGGCCTATGTCTGCTGCTGGCGCTCAGGGCCGCGTTGGTCGGAGCCTGGTGGGGCTGGATCGGCGTCTTCCTGACCGCATCGCTGTTTACCCACGCGGCGGATCTGCTGCAGCGCTGGCGGAAGACGGCCGGGCGAGACCAGCCGAAGGCCGGCTGACCGGTCGCGTTCGCCGGTTTCGGATCTTTCCGCGCCCGTCGGAAGTTGCAAGGATACCCTGCTCAATCGCCTGGCTCCGGATCCGATCCAGTGCCTTGACCCGCGTATCGAAGCAGCCCCTCCAGGAGATCGACGGTCCGCGCGACCGATGCCTCGACGCCATGAAAGAGCGCCGAGGCATTCGGCGCGTCGATTCCTCTCGTCACTTCGCGCGCCGCCAGCTCGCCATTGCCAAACACGGCGGCCAAGAGTTTCCCATGGACCGAATCATCCCCGTCTGACGCCCCACCCAGGCGAGACCGCCACGCCTGACGGCCGCCCTCCGCAAGACGCCGTCCGGCGTGGTGCGGATCCAGATGCGCGGTCACCTCGGTCAACAGGACGACGAACCCCAGCACGCGCTCGGGGGAGGCAAAAACCGGATCGGCACGGACCATGAATCGCCGCGAACGCATGGCATCGACGCACAGGCTAACCTGTCCATGCCACGGTTGGCGCCGCCTGAGTAGCTCGGTGATGCCATGCCCAGCCAGGATCGGCTCTCCGCACAGGCCGACAAAATCCCTCAACGACTCGAGGGGCTGCGCGCGTGAACCCAGACAACGATCCCACGCCTGGGTTGTCAGCAGGATGCGACCATCGGCGTCGGCGATCAGGATGAGCTGGTCGGAAAGATTGACGCGCGACCGGGCCTGGGCCAGTTGCGCCTGCGCGATGAGCACGCGGACCGAGCGGAACTGCTGGATCACGTCGGCCACGGAAGCCCCGAATAGACGCGCCGTGACGCGATCGGCCGACGTCCACGGCGCCGACCGGCCGTGAGCTTGCGCAAGCCCTCGGCCCGCTCCAACCCCGGCCATGGACAAATGCGCGAACGGCCACCGCTCTCTCGGCCCGGACACGCGAGATCCCGTCGTCGAGACCGCGTCACGCTTGGATTGGGGGCGAAACCAGATGAGATACTCCCCACCCCCATGCGCGAGCGGTGCCGCGATGAGGCCACTGGCGACCTCGGCCAGATCCGCGAGCCACGGGGCTCGCCGTCCGAGCGATGCCGTCGCGATGACCGGTGCGAGGGGTTCCGCATCAAGCCAATCGATGATCTCGAACAAACGTCGCACATCCGGAACCTTGCCCGTGGCGAGCCGCTTGCCCTCATAGACGAGAACGGCACCGCTGGCTTCGAGCGGCCGCAGCAGCGACGGCGGATCGTCGAACAGCGATGGCGCCCAATCGCCGTCGCGCGAGATCGCCTCGACCAGGCGCTGCTCCAAGCCCCGTACCCGCCTCTCCGCCTGTGACTGAAGCATCCCCTCAAGCGCCGCGATGCGCGTCGCGATGGCTTCGGCAAGCAGTTCGCAGACCGCGCGAAGCTCATAGCAAACAAAGTGTGGCCGACGATGATGACAGACCACCAGCCCCCATGGACGCCCGCCAACCAGGAGCGCCGTAATCAGCGCGCCCCGCACGCCCAGCCGCCGCAGGAACCGCAGATAGAATGGAGACAGGCTGCGGCAGACACAGCGGGAGAGATCCAGCCTATCCCCTGGCGCGGGTGGACTCCTTGGCCAGATCGGGACCGGCGGGGCGGCGGCGTCGACCAGGAGGCGGATCCGATTGCGCATGATGAGCGCATGCGACTGACAGGGGATGTCCGCCTCCGCGACAGACTTCCCCAGACAGGAAGCGATATCCGCCTCGCGCTGCTCCGCGAAAACCTCGCCACCACCTTCCTCGTCGAAGCGAAAAACCAGGACACGCTCGTAGTCCGTGAGATCCTTGAAGAGACGGGCCACCCGATCGCACAGATGCGTCAGCGTGGTCGCCGTGATGATGGACTGCATGGCGGAGTGGAGCCTGGACGAGAAATCCAGCCCCGGACCGGCTGGCTCCAGCTCGATCACCAACCCACCTGAGAGTGGACGGTGCAGCAGGGCCGTATATTCACGGTCCTCAACCCCGATACGAGCGCGCAGCGCGAGCGGCGGCCCGCCCGGCGGCATGGTCAAATGGGGTCGAATGCGCTCGGCCAGATCGCCGTCGAGCCTGTCCAGCGAACACCCGACCAGATCTTGGCCCCCGCCCAGCAAGAACGCGGCATTCGCGCTCGCTCGAAGAATGTCGAGCCCGGGTTGCCGCACCACCAGCAAGGCGCCAAAAGGCTGGATGGTATCCTCATGCGGGCTCGGCTGACGCCCGTGGCTGGCCAGGCGCAAGGATCCGCGAACCGGCAAGCGCGAGGCACCAAAGCTCACAGGGTTACTCCTCCCATCCTCAATCAAAATCTTTGCGGTGTTGCGAGCGGTCTGTCTCAAGACCCCGGATCCCGATCGCGCCCAGCCCCCGACACGATTGGATCATGATGGCATCCAGGGACAGAGACAAGGTAAGCCAGGACGTTCCGGCGGCCTCCGCGCCGAGGCAAACATAGTCACCACGCCCTACCTGAGCTAGAATCGGGCGCAGAAAGCGGTGTACCGACCAAACCGAACACGCCCACATCGCCCTCGTAGCTCAGTTGGATAGAGCGATCGCCTCCTAAGCGGTAGGTCACAGGTTCAATTCCTGTCGAGGGCACCAAATACCCGTTTCAGGCCATCTCAGAACGTCCACCCGACCCGCCTAAGCGATTGTTTTTATTTCGCAACTCCTTCAGGAAAGACGAGCCTGGTGTCGTAACATCCAAGCGTAGTGCAGGTAGGTTCACAGGGTACCCGCATATCCGCCGACCCTGCTACCCCGGAGTTCACGCCAAGTGGCGCTCACCGATCTTGGGGTACACAACGCCAAGCCAGCCGATAAACAGCCAAACCTACACGATTCGCGCGGTTTGTACTTGCTGGTCATGCCCAAGGGTGGGACGTGGTGGCGCCTCAAGGATCCATTCGGAGGGCGGGAAAAGCTGTTGAGTCTTCGCACCGCCCACCGCGTCATCGCACGGCCGGGCAGATTTTTCTTATGCGCCGCATTGACGGCCGGTTCATCCCCGCGAGCGCGGGGAACACCTGACCAACCGTAGGTGCAACAGCTTCGATTTCGGTTCATCCCCGCGAGCGCGGGGAACACCCGTCCATGCCGGTGACGGTGAAAGCATTGTTCGGTTCATCCCCGCGAGCGCGGGGAACACGCCGCCAGAGCGACGGCGATCCCGATGATGGTCGGTTCATCCCCGCGAGCGCGGGGAACACCAGGTTGTCGGCGCGTCCCAGGAGCGCTCGGACGGTTCATCCCCGCGAGCGCGGGGAACACGAAAACCCGTGCTCCCACGAAAACCCATGCCCCGGTTCATCCCCGCGAGCGCGGGGAACACCGACGCGACAGCGTGCGCTTTCGCGTCCTGAGCGGTTCATCCCCGCGAGCGCGGGGAACACGGCTGGACATAAACCGACGGATCACTTGCGACCGGTTCATCCCCGCGAGCGCGGGGAACACGCCATGCGACGACACGTAGCTCTCGCCCTGGTCCGGTTCATCCCCGCGAGCGCGGGGAACACCGGCCTCATCGGCGGGCAACTGTTCAGGATTACGGTTCATCCCCGCGAGCGCGGGGAACACATGCGTGGTTTGTATTCGCGACCATCATGAAACGGTTCATCCCCGCGAGCGCGGGGAACACCCTGAATGGCGCCCGCAGAATTGCATCGCTGACCGGTTCATCCCCGCGAGCGCGGGGAACACAAGCATCTGATCGACAGTCGCCCAGCTCATGGCGGTTCATCCCCGCGAGCGCGGGGAACACTTTTCGCTTGTCGATCTGCGACTCGATGATGTTCGGTTCATCCCCGCGAGCGCGGGGAACACGCTTGCGCAAGCCTTGATGCGCGGCTGACTGCCGGTTCATCCCCGCGAGCGCGGGGAACACGCAGATCGCCGACGTTACCCAGGTCGACGGGACGGTTCATCCCCGCGAGCGCGGGGAACACTGTCGAGGGTCAGCATTCGGATTGCGCCATCGCGGTTCATCCCCGCGAGCGCGGGGAACACCGCGTCGGATCGGCAATCGAGCAATGGCCAGACCCGGTTCATCCCCGCGAGCGCGGGGAACACTCCGGCCACTCGATATGCAACGTCCGCACCCGGCGGTTCATCCCCGCGAGCGCGGGGAACACCGTGCGCGACATCGAGATCAGATCGCAGATCTACGGTTCATCCCCGCGAGCGCGGGGAACACCGACAGATCGCGCAGACAAGCTGCATGGTGCGCCGGTTCATCCCCGCGAGCGCGGGGAACACCGCTGGCGGCGCTGTCAGCGGTCCCGCTCATAGACGGTTCATCCCCGCGAGCGCGGGGAACACGCCGTGCGCGATCAGCGATCGACAGACGCACGAGCGGTTCATCCCCGCGAGCGCGGGGAACACGCTGCAGTCGATCTGCGTCGATCAGCAGCTTGAGCCGGTTCATCCCCGCGAGCGCGGGGAACACTGGCGGTTGACTGCCGCGATGACGGCGTCGGCGGTTCATCCCCGCGAGCGCGGGGAACACGCCATGTCTGTGCGACCGATCGGCCGCGATTGTCGGTTCATCCCCGCGAGCGCGGGGAACACTCGAGCGTTCCTGCGTCAGATACCGACGGCCGTCGGTTCATCCCCGCGAGCGCGGGGAACACTCACCGCGCATGATTTGGCGTCTGGACGCGACCGGTTCATCCCCGCGAGCGCGGGGAACACCATTGCTTCCGCGCTTCGCGGCCAAGCTCATCACGGTTCATCCCCGCGAGCGCGGGGAACACGTGATAGCCACGGATGTCAGTGGCGGGTAATACGGTTCATCCCCGCGAGCGCGGGGAACACATCGAGAGACAGGACGAGCGCATCCGTGCGGCCGGTTCATCCCCGCGAGCGCGGGGAACACCCGCTCATTGAACGCCTTCGCCGCGAACTACGCCGGTTCATCCCCGCGAGCGCGGGGAACACTGTGCAGGCGGAAGCATTGCGACCCCGATTCGCCGGTTCATCCCCGCGAGCGCGGGGAACACTCGCCCATGGCTGCCAGCGCCGCTGATGCCTGCGGTTCATCCCCGCGAGCGCGGGGAACACCGCCAGGCGGTCTACGCGTCCGACGACAATGACCGGTTCATCCCCGCGAGCGCGGGGAACACGTGGGACGCCGGCCGAGACTGCACTATCTGATGCGGTTCATCCCCGCGAGCGCGGGGAACACAGCCCGAGGCGCGAGATATAACCGCTCTTCGCCGGTTCATCCCCGCGAGCGCGGGGAACACACTGCCTCGTCCTCGGTCTCGTCTGCGGTGATCGGTTCATCCCCGCGAGCGCGGGGAACACTGGGCATCGATCAGGTCTGACCAGTCGACAGCCGGTTCATCCCCGCGAGCGCGGGGAACACAATGACTCAGACCATTGCGCATCTGCGGACAGTACGGTTCATCCCCGCGAGCGCGGGGAACACCTGATCGTCCGCACCGATACCGCAGCATCCGTGCGGTTCATCCCCGCGAGCGCGGGGAACACTATCACGCTCGGTATGGCTGCGAGCGTCAATACCGGTTCATCCCCGCGAGCGCGGGGAACACGCACTAGCGGCAAAGGCACACGTGATCCGTGCGTCGGTTCATCCCCGCGAGCGCGGGGAACACGCATCCGGCCTCGCAGACCGCTGACTAATCGCAACGGTTCATCCCCGCGAGCGCGGGGAACACGTATGCTGTTCGCGCTCGGACACAAGCATACATGCGGTTCATCCCCGCGAGCGCGGGGAACACTCTTCCCATACTTATCTGATCTTGCAAAGAAAATCAGACACGGAAGAATCTACCAACAAAATGCCCCCGTTCAAAGGGGCTCGTTTCTGATTTCTAAAGAGCCTGTTTGTCATCTTCTGGAGGCAGGAAGCTAACCAAACGGAGACCATCGAAATCGACCGGGATACGTCGGTTCTTCCCGACGGTGAGAAAGTCGTAGCCGGATTCGGTGTTCGTCTTCCAGGCCATGACGGCGTTGCCTTCCTCGACACCTTCCAGAACTTGATTCCAGATGAATTCGCGCAACCGTTTGGACGGGGTGCCGACATAGACGCCGGCGCGGATCTCCAGCAGCCAGACCGCAAGTCGTCCACGCAGGCGCGGCGGGACGTTTTCAGTGACGATGACCAGCATCGCCCAGAGTTCTCCGTTTCCTTGATGGCCGGGGCGACCGCTTCCTTGGGCGGCTCGGGCGGTTCCAGACCACCCGCCGTCAGCACCTCCTCGATCATCGGGATGATCTTGCCGAGCAGCTTGGTTTCGCGGAAGACATCGCGGCAGGCCAGGCGGACCTCGCGCTCCGGTTGATTCGGGTTCTTGGCGGCGATCTTGAAGGCCACCGGGACCACGGTCTCGAATTTGACGATGTCGGCGATGTCGTAGACGAACGACAGCGGCTTGCCGGTGTGGATGAAGCCGACCGCCGGGGCATAGCCGGCGGCCAGGATGGCGGCCTCGGTGATGCCGTAGAGACAGGCGGTCGCCGACGACAGGCAGGTGTTGGGGACGTCGCTGGTGTCCCAATCGGCGGGATCGTAGCGACGGCCTCGCCACTGGACGCCGAAGCGTTTGGCCAGATTCTCGTAGGTCTTCTTCACCCGCGCCCCTTCGATCCCGCGCAGTTGCTCGACGCTGCGCCGCTCCGGCGGCTTCTCGCCGAAACGCATCTCGTACATCTTGCGCACGACGTTGAGCCGTGCCTGATCGTCCAGGGCGAGCTTGGCCTGATAGAGCAGCCGATCCGAGCGTGCGCCACCCGGTTGGCCGGAGGCATAGAGCCGCACGCCGGCCTCGCCGACCCAGACCAAGCAGGGTGCCGACGCGCGCGGCCAGCGCCGCCGCGCGATGGGACACGCGGGTACCGGGCTCCAGCATGATGCAGGCGATGCTGCCGACGGGGATATGGGTGCGCACGCCATCCTTGTCGATCACGACGAAGGCGCCATCGAGCACGTCGATCTCGCCGTACTCGATGAAGATCATCGAGATGCGTTCTTTCATGGCGATGGGTTTGAGGGGAGGAAGCATGGTGGACGTCCCTGTTGGGTCAGATCAGGTCCAGGGGTTGAGTAAGGGGACCGGGTAAATGCTCGAAATCCGTTTCATTGCGCGTGACCAAGACCAGGTCATGCACGATTGGCGCGACAGCGGCCAGCAAGGAGTCAAGCGCTGGCAGCGTTTCGCCGGACCGCTCGGTCTCGGCGCTGATCTCGCCCCCAACACAAACAAATACTCGATATCGACCACCAGGACACGGTCTCCAAGCCGATTAATCACCTTCGTCTCGAACCAGGTTTGAATGGCCGTTTGCCGTTTTCCCTCGTCGAGCATTTGCGAGATGCCTTTTTGAGTCTCTCCGAGCGTCACGGCGCTGATACGCCATGGGTTTTTCATCACCTGTTGAAATCCAATTGAACCACGCCGGGGTTCGGGGCTTGTCTTGGGCAGCTCCGAAAGCAGACAGGTATCCAGGAGGTATCTCACGGCGTGATGTCGACATCCCGACCGAAGTCCTGATCTCGCGACAGAGTCGAGTTCGACCCCGCGCAGCGGCGAGTTCTGAAAAAATTCGAGCAGGGATTCGGGCCGATGCGGCGAGTCGGCGATAATCCTCGATCGACAAGACGACTGCGGTTTCCTCTCCGCGACCGTGATGACTTGCGCCCCTGTTGAGTGACAATCTGGGGACCACCACGCCGAGCTTCCTGACGACTTTGGTCAGTCGGTCTTCCTGTTCTTGTAGTGGCCAATTCATGAGCACCACCTCACGGTCGTTTGATGTAAAGGATTCACCAGAGTTTAGCCCAGCCGACGCACCAGCAGCAGACCGCAGCCGAAGGCTTTGGCGGGGCCGATGCCGTTGAACAAGATCGGAGTGAGTCGTTCAAAACGGGTCAGTTGCACTTCACCGAGGCATTATCCTGCTGACGTCGCCGCTTCGAGCAATGGATTCAGGATCGTGAGTTGTTGGTCGATCACCTGGCCGTGCTGCATGTCTTCTGAGTAAAGCATCCCGCAATTGGCTTCCAATGCGGCGGCGACAATCAAGCTATCCCAGAAACTGAACTGATGCGCGCTTCTCAATCGGCTGGCGGTGCGGTGACACTCAAGGTCCGTATTCACGACCCGACACCGGCGATAAAATCCTTCGACGATGTCGAGCAGACTTTTTTCCTCCATTCCGGCCTTTCTCAGCAGATTGACCGAGACCTCGGAAACCACCTGGGTACTGATGGTGTAGCGGTTGCGTGCTTCCAGCAACGCCAGGGCACGGGCATGTTTGACCTCCTCGCCCGGCCGCAGAACGAAGGCATAGAGCCAAAGATTCGAGTCCACAAAAACGCTATCGCGCATGGGCATCGTCGCGTGAGAGCGGAGCAAAATCCGCCATCACCAATGGGTGTCGCGCAAGCCTCAGGATCGCATCGTCATCGGGCACCGGCCGATCCACAGCAGGTGTCAACTCATACATCACCACCACCCGCACCGGTTGACCAGGGGCGAGCGCGGCGGAACTCGGGAGCGGAATGGATTGTTCCTGTACGACGGATTCGAACTCAATCGCTTGCATGATTTTAACTCGCAGTGGTGCGGTGAATGACGGAGCGACGGTGACATCCTATCCCCGAGTCGAGCAGCCTGGAAGCGACACACCAGCAGCAGACCGCAGTTGAAGGATTTGGCGGGGCCGATGCCGATGCCGTTTTCCAGCTAACGCATGAGCCAGCCGATTCGCTTCATTCATCCAGCGATTCGCGCAAGAGAGAGCAGGCCCAGACCCCATGCCTTGCCATGTCCCAGACCATTGCGGACAGCCAGGCGTAGCCCATCCGGTTCCTTCGTTTCCAAAATACCCTCGAACAAGACTGACTGCACGGTGATCCGCTGTCCGCTCTTGCCCTGGCGCGAATGGATACGCTCGCTGCCGCTGCGCAGGCAGGCGATCAGGCCGAAACCCCGCGCCTCTCCCTGGCGACTCAACCAGGCCAGTTGATCGGTTTCCTGACACAGACCCAGCCGCTTTCCCTCGCGGGTCACCGTCGGGTTCGCGTGCAATCGAAAACGGTAGCGCGTTCCAGCCTGGACCAGTTGCTCCAGATCCACCGGCTTGTTGCCGAGGATTTCCCGCGCATAGCCGGGAAAGGTATCGAGCGCCGACCATTGCGCCGAAGACCCGGATTGCACCAATACCACGGGGAGCGAGGCGAGGGACAGGGTTGGCTCCAACCGCCAGAGAAATCGCGCTGGCGGGCTGTGTTCGTCCGGGGCAAAGGCGCGGACAAGCGTTCGGTGCATGTCGTAACGGTTGCTCAGATCGCGGCGCGCTTGGGGATGCTGGGGGTCCAGGGTGCGTAATTCTAGACAGGTACATGGATGACCTCCGCGGCAACATAGCGCGGACCGAAACGGCGTTCGGAGAACGGCGCGACGGGCTGGTCGAGTCTCACGGCTCCAGTCTCGGCATGCTCCAGGATGAGACGTAGCGGCGTATCTTTGTGTTCGTGACGGGGATCGCCAATGCGCGGCGCTTCGCTCAGGGCAGCGCGTAGACTCGCGTCCCGCAGCCCGTCCGGCAACCAGACAGGGTAACCTGGCGGAAACGCCTTGCGGCCAAGGGCGAGTGGCCATACCGGAGCGCGCAGGGCGGATTGAATGCGTTCCAACAGGTCGCGGTCCTCGCCTTCCAGTCCGACTAGGAAGGCGGCATCCGCCAGATAAAAGCGGGGGCTGACAACGGTGCGATTCATATCCACCTTGCCGGCGGCGGTCATCACACCATTAGCGGTCTGGTAGTCGCGCATCAAAAGACCCTCGCGATCGACCCGCACGCCCATGTGCAAACACGCCAGATCGTCAACTGGTTCGGCCCGATCCCGCCCGAGCGCGGCGCAAATCAGGCCCAGCACGCCGGATTTGGACGGTTCCAGTTGGCTGTCGCGTTCGTCGAAGCGGCTGGTGGTGCCCCAGGACTGCATCGGACCCGCCAGCCGCAGTAGCAGCGTGGGCATGATCAGGCCCCCAATTCGGCGCGAGCATGATCGACGACCCAATCGGCCAGGGCGTCGAGCGTCTTGACGCTCTGACCCTTGTCGGTCGGCCACTCGCCGGTGAGATCCAGAAAGACCCAGTTATCCCGACCGTCGCCATAGGCTTCCGCAACCGAGGTTTCCTGTGCCGCCAGTCGCTCGACCGACTGGGCGGTCAATTCCTTGTCCTGTCGGGGCCAGATCGGTTTCTCGAAGGCATTGGCCAGATTGAAGGGGCTCGCATGACGCAGCACCACGCCGACGAAGCTCGGCGGATTGTGCGCGGCGAAGGTGTTCTGCTTGCCGGTCGGGATGGCGCGCGCCATGGCTTGGGTGAAGGCGCCGATGCCCTCAGGGCCAGTTCCTGATCCGCCTTCAGATTGGCGACCAGCTTATGGGCGTCGATGACGGCATAGCGGTAGAAAGTGGCTGAGTTGAACTCGACCTGACTGATCATCTCAGCAATGCCACTCTCGTCATCCATCGCCGTAAAATAATCAAACTCCCGCTCGACCCGATGAGTGCTGATGGCATGGGCAACCTGGCAGGCTGCGAACTGGTTGACACCAGGTAAATCCGCCAGCATCCGGCCAACATCGCCACGTCCACCGCCTTCTGCCCGTCCAGCAGCGCCTTGGCCTCCTTCACCACCTCGGGCGGTGCGCTTGCCTTGGCCTCCTTCTTGGTCTTCTTGGTCTCGCCTGCCGGGGTCGCGCCGAGCGCGTCCCAATGGGTATGAATCAGTTCGGCCAACCGCTCGATCTCGCCCTGACCCAGGAATAACAGATACTCGGTTTTGTCGTCGTCCTTGATCTTGAGACCGGCTGCGGACAGGGCTGCTTCGATCTGGACGCCTGCCTCCGTGTGACCGAACTCGACCAGTCGCTCCGCCAACAACTCCTTGAGCTTCTTGGTGCGCACCGACCCGAACTCGGATGGAATCGCGCCCAACTCAGCGGACTTGAGCCGCATGGCCCGCTTGAAGCATTGACTGCTCACCCGCGCCCGGCGCTGGCCGCCGAAGATGGCATCCTTGGGCGCGCCGGTGTCGTCTCGGTTGAGATTGGACGGGGCGAAGTTCTGGATCAGATGAAATTCGATGAAAAGGCTCATGGTGCGGTCCTTGTCAGAGGGTGAGTTGAGTCATCTCGGGGATGGATGGGGCGTTCTCGTCGGCATCGGGCACGGCGTCATAGGTGCGGTAGAAATCACGCGCCCAACGCTGGCGTACCCGATCTCGACCCTCGCTGTCGAAGGGTCTGAGCCAGATACCCAGGTCATCAAGCAGGCGGGCAAAATCGCAGGGGTACCCGTCCGCGTCCAGGAGCGAGACCATTTGGCGCAGCGGATTGGGCAAATCCTGAGGTTCGGCACCGAGCAGGGCGATAAAACGCTGCTCGATACTGGCGCTCTCGCGGGCGCGGGCCAGGCGGCCCAGCGCTGCGGCCAGAGGTTCGCCCTGACGGTGCTCGGGATGAAACGCGAACAACCCGGCGGCGAGATAGAGCGCCTTGCGCCAGGGATCCTCGGCATGGCGATCCGGTCCGACAAAACGCTCGACGTAGGGATAGGCGCGGGGATAGGCGCCGGGGGCAAACCCCAGGCTGCGGCGCAGATGGGCCAAGGCGCCGCGATCATGCTCGGCAAGCTCGCACAGATAGGCGATAAAGGATTGGGCGTGCTCGCTCATGCGATGGCCTCTGTTGGTATGGTTTTGGCGTCTGGTTGCTCAAGCGAATGCAACAAACCACGGAATCGAAAGGAGGATCGGGCTTGTGCGCGCATCGCGCGGGGGGAATCGCCCAGGCAGCGACAGGTCGCCGCCCAGGCTTGCCAGGCGGCCAGCTTCAAGGTTTCCAGCCAGTGGCTGTAAGCCGCCTCGACATCTCCGGTGGCGATGCGTTGCATCAAATCCGGCAGCGCCCGCTCGGCGATGGAGTAGAAAACGGCGGCGGTCGGTCCGTTGTCCAGGATGTCCCGCGCCCGCGCTTTGGTGTCCTTGTGGTTGGGATCGGGCATCGCGTTCGCGATCATCTCGCTGCACAGCCAGCGCAATCGGGAAAAGGTGTCCTCCGCGCCGCGGATGCGGGCGCGAATTTCGGCGGCGGCATCGGGATTGGCAAGCAACGGCAAAGGTAGATCGAAACGCTCCACTCGCCAGCGCAGTAATTTGCCCTGGTCGCTTGCCAGGCCAGCAACCAGCACAGGGACTGGTGCATCAAATTGCCCCATCCGCTCGTGGAGATACGTCGCCCAAGCCAGAACAGGGGCGGTTTGGTTGGATTTACCGCTGGAGTCGGGCAGCAAGGCCGGTAGATCCCGCCAAACGGCGCGTCCCTCGGCAAAGGATAGGCGAATCGCTTCCCCATCCTTGTTGAAGCGGTAACATGCCATGGGATCGGGAGCATTCGTGTCTTCTTCCAAGGCCATGCCCGCAGCCATGTGAACTTGCCGGATGCGACACTCGACGCCCTCGGAGATCAGCAGAACGGCCCGAGTCTGGCGTGTATAGCGATCATTAGGGCCGCTCGCTAGTCGGCCCGCCGCCTGTAGCGTTGAAATGTCGGGTCGAGGTTGTTCCCATGCTGGCAGGTCATCAAGTCCTCGAGCATTGGGCGGATGCAAACCGATCAGCAAGGTTTCGGCAAGGGTTTGACCAGTTGGCACAATTGCCGCCGTGTTGGTCAATGGCCCAGCCTTGTCGGAGCTTTTAAGCTTCTTGCCAGGGAAAAACCCTTGGGGGGTAAATTGAAAATAGCCGAGCATGTCGCGCAGAACCATTGGGGCATCGCGCGACACGGTTTCATACGCCCGGTGATCGAACATCGCTTTCCCGTAAAGCAGATTGACTGAAACGGACGCAACCGGAAAGATCGCTGTCGCCGTTTCCGGCCACTCCGCCAGTCCCGCCACCTGCATGAACGGATATTCCGGGTGAAACAGCCAGAAACGCTCTCGCCACTGGTCCAGATAGGCGCGGATCGGCGCCTCGGGCAGACCCTTGCGATACCAGCGGACGCGGTCCGCGTCCTTCCAGGGTCCGTGCTGGGTGGTGAGCGCCCGATGCACAACAGCGAGCAGGAGTCGGTGCAGGGCGATCAGATTCGGGGGCGAGGTCTCGGCTAACGCCGAGAAGCGATCCGCTTCCAAAAGCGCCTGAGTCAGACTGACCTCGCGGACCCCGCCGCCGGGACTTCGCACCGGAATCCATGGCTCGTCCAGCAGGTTGAAGGCGGGGCGGATCTCTTCGGTCATGTTGCCTCCGGAGTGGCTGACGGGGATTCATAGACGAGTCCAAGCTCAGGATCGAGGCGGACACGAACACCGCCGATCTCGGCGGTGCCATCGCGCAGTGGAAGCGGTCGCAGATGGCGAAGTAACGGATGTTCGTCAAATCCGCGCGGAATCGGCTCGGCCAGGAGTGCATGCAGGAGACCCTTGCGGGAGATGCGTACCTGGCGGGCGAAGAGGCGTCGGGCGAGCGTGTCGTCCGGCAGGGTTTCCGGGTCGAAAGCCGCATCGGTCGGCAGGATTCGCCAACCGTCGTCGGCAACCAGCACGGGGACGATGGTCAGGGTGTCGTCTCCGAGACGGGTCACTACACTTACCCCGCCACCCATGCGATCCTCGTTGGCGCGGGGTGTACCGTAGGCGCTTTGGGGCTCGGCCTCGGCGTCTATGGCCGCGTTGATGGCCTGTTGCCTCTCGGTTTGGACTCTGGCGTAGTACTCACCCAGCGCGTTGCCGAGCATCCCCAGGAGTTCCGAGCGATCTTCTTCCTCAAAGGGATCCTCGGAATAGACGGCCTGAACCAGACGGTCGATGTCTTCCGGCAGATGCCACAAGGGCTCGCGCAAAACCACGGCCCATGTGCAGTAAAGAATGTAGGGATCGTAGACAAATTTCCAGGCGGTTTCGGTGAGTTCCGGTGGGCGTTCGGTCAGGAGCCCGGCAATCCGCAAATGCGGTTCGCGATGCGCGGACGGTCGCTCGCGCTCGTGGCGGTGCAGCCGGCCGGAGCGTTGCAAAAGCAGATCCATGGGGGCCAGATCGGAGAGCATGAAATCGAAATCCAGATCCAGGCTCTGCTCGGCAACCTGAGTGGCAATCAGGAAACAGCGGCGCGGACGCTGGGACTCCGGCACCGGCCCGAAGCGGCTTAATACCTCATGTTCCCGTCGGGCGCGTTCGTCGGCGGGGAAGCGGGCGTGGAACAGCATGAGTTCGTCCAGATCCGTCACCCGCTCCCGCAACCGTCGGTACAAATCCTGCGCGCGCTGTACCGTGTTGACGATCACCAGTCCGCAGCCTCCCTCGGCAAGACAGGCCAGCGATGCGCTTGCCAGGGTTTCCAGGTCTTCCGCCATTCCGGAGATCCGGATAGGCGTCAGGGCGCGGCAGACAACGGTTTCACCCACGGTTTCGCCGTCCCGAGTCATCAGGATGCGTGGATAGGGGATTTCCGGCCGGTCCCGCGCGCCCCAGGCGTCGAGCAGCGCGGCCCGCCGCTTGGCCGGCAGAGTCGCGCTCATCAGGACCACGGAGCAGCCCAGGGGCTTGAGCCAGCGCAGCAGGGCTTCGATCAAGCCGCTGGTATAGGTGTCGTAGGCATGGATTTCGTCCAGGACCACCACGCGATTGGTCAGACCCCAGAGCCGCACGAAATGGTGTTTGACATTGAGCGTGGCGAAGAGGGCCTGGTCGACGGTCCCGACACCGTAGGGCGAGAGCAGCGGACGCTTGCGCTGGGAGAACCAGACGGACGAGGCAATGGATTCGGCCTTTGATGCGTCTACTCCGCGCAGCCGATGGATGCGCTCGTCCAGCAGGGCACCGCCGTGGGTCAACTGGATGTCCAGTCGCAAATCCGGCGAAAAGCCACGGAGGAAGGCCAGCGCGCGATCGAACATGGCGTTGCCGGTCGCCTGGGTGGGTAGGGCGAGATAGAGCCCGCGATGGCCATTGGCGGCCTGAAGCCGGAGATGTGCCAGCAGCGCAAGCTCGGTCTTGCCCTCGCCCATGGGGGCCTCGACGATGAGCAGGGTCGGGCCTGTGGCCTGGGCCAGCAATCGATCGGCGGCCTGTTGGAGCGGACGCGCTTCGACGGCCTTGTCCGGTTGGCCGAGAATGCGCCAGATGAGGTGATCGGTGTCTGCCTCGGCGTCGAGCAGCGGTCGATAGGCGGGCCAGCCGATGGCGTCCAGGGCGGCCTCGGCAAGCTCGCTGGCCTTGGCATAGTGCCCGGCGAGGCTGTCCGCGCGTTCGCCTG
>CAWFSC010000009.1:0-230633 GCA_963818415.1 uncultured Gammaproteobacteria bacterium
TCAGACCTCGCTGAATGGCGTCCGCACCGAATCGGTTGCGGATGGCATCGAGGGTCGCCGCCAAGCGATCGCGCTCCGAACGGGGGTCGGAAGCTGCCGTCTCGAACAGATCCATCTGCACGCCTCCATCCGTCGCTGACCAGCCGGAGATCCCCAGGCCGATGAGCCGCACCGGGCGGCCCGACCAGGACTCGGCTGCAAACAGCGACCAGGCTGCGCGAAAGAGCACAACGTCGTCCGCTGTGGGCACCTTCAGGGTGCGTGAGCGCGTGTGGGTCTCGAACGGGTGGAACCGGATCTTCAACGTGACCACACGCCCCAGGTGCGGCGTCTGCCGAGCGATCGAGCCGACCGCCTGGGCGGCCCAGCGCAAGGTCTCCTCCAGGATCCGCGGATCGCTCACGTCCTCGGGGAAGGTCGTTTCCCTGGAGATCGACTGACGCGGCCTGGCGGGATAGATCCGATCATCGGCGATTCCCAGGGCCTGCTGGTGAAGCTGCGTACCGGTCCGCGCGCCGAGGTGATGACGCAGCGTCTCGAGCGATTGTTGACGCACATCCCCGACCGTCTTGATGCCCAGGCGCTCCAGCCGGGGTGCGGTCCTGACGCCAACGCCCCGCAGCACGGTGAAGGGCATGGGCGCGAGAAAGTCGCCAACCTGCTCGGGCGACACCACCGTCAAGCCGTCCGGCTTCAGCGCATCGGACGCCAGCTTGGCGATGAGCCGGTTCGGGCCGATGCCGACCGAGGCGGTGAGCCCAACCGCCTGCCGGATCCGTTCTTTGACCTGCGCCCCGATGACCGCGGGCGGTCCCACCAATGACGTCAGCCCGGAGACATCCAGGTACGCCTCGTCGATCGAAACTCGCTCGACCACCGGGGAGACGGTCTCCAGCACGCCCATGACCTGCTGGGAGACTTTCGCGTAGCGCGCCATGCTTGGGCGCACGTAGACCGTCTCCGGCGGCAGCCGACGCACGGCTTGCGCGATCGGCATGGCCGAGTGCACGCCGAAGCGGCGCGCCTCATACGAGCAGGTGGCGACCACTCCGCGCTGGCCCGGCTCGGCGCCGACCACCACGGGCCGACCGCGCCACTCGGGATGGTCGCGCTGCTCGACCGACGCGTAGAAGGCGTCGAGATCCATGTGCAGGATCAGACGGGACATCGGCAGATCGGGCTCAGGCATTGACCGTCATTTGAACCAAATGGGCATCCACGGCAGGCTGTGTCATCCTTCACGTCGACTTCTCTGAATCCTATGCCATATATTCATGCGTTGCTGGCCTGCTTCCCGCGCTCCGGGCGCCTGGAGTGGATCGGTCTCCGTCCCGAGCGGCGTGCCCCCGTGCAGACGCCACAGTCTGTTACCGCTGTCGCTGGCCAGGGACTGGAGGGCGATCATTATCGCGCGCGCCGGCGCGGCACGCGTCAGGTCACCCTGATCCAGGCCGAGCACCTGGCCGTGATCGGCGCCCTGCTGGGCCGCGCCCCACCCGAGCCCGCGGTGCTGCGCCGCAATCTGGTGGTGTCCGGGATCAACCTGCTCGCACTCAAGGGCCGACGCTTCAAGATCGGGGAGGCGGTGCTGGAGGGCATCGGCTTTGCTCATCCCTGCTCGCGGATGGAGGAGGTCCTGGGCGCTGGGGGCTATAACGCGATGCGTGGCCATGGTGGCTTGACGGCCCGTGTCGTCCGCTCCGGTCGCCTTGCGCTTGGGGACGCCGTCATTGAGCTGGGTCCGGTCGAGGACGGCGCTGAGACCGAGATCGCGTGAATCTCCGACGGCTCGGGGACGCAGGCGCGCTCGATTCGAGCGGCGCGTCGTGCGCTTGAGGGGCGCCAGTTTGGATCCCTCGTTGGCCGTGCCTGTGCTGGCCGAGCGCATGAGCCTGCTCAGCCCGTTGTCTCGCTGGTCTGCGGGGGGCGTCGGGCATGATCCGGGCGTCGTTGCGTCGCACGAAGACGCCCTGTCGCCGTCACACCTCGACGACGACCTTGCCGGTGGTGCGACCGCCCTGGAGGGTGCGTAGCGCGCGCGGCAGCTCATCGAACCGAAAGCGCGCGCCGATGTGCGGAGGCGCTGCGCTCAGGGCGAGCGCGGCCGAGGCCGACGCGGGCAGGCGATCGGCGTGCTCGAACAGCCAGATGAGGTTGAACCCCATGACGCTACGGTTCTTGTCGATGAGTGTCATCGGGTCGAGCTGGGGGCGACGCAGAAACTGCCAGGCGAGCCGAAGCCAGTTCGGGCGCGCACCGCTCGGCATGAAATCGGCGGCACCGTAAAGCACGTGGCGCCCCTCCGGGGCGAGGCGCTCGAGCGCCGGTCGAAAGAACGGACCCGCGATCGCGTCGAAGATCACGTCGAAGTGCGACGCACCCATCGCGGCAAGCGCCGCATCGAGCTGAGCCCCGAAGCGCGCCGCATCGCGCACCACCACCTGGCTTCGGACAAGGCCGCGCGCTTCGAGCAACGGGACCTTGTCGCCGTGGCCGACGGTCCCGACTACCGTGGCGCCAATCGCGCGCGCCATGGCCACCGCGTGCAGGCCGACCCCGCCCGCGGCCGAATGGACGAGCACGACCTGGCCTGGCGCGAGCGCGCCGAGGTGCACGAGGCCGTACCACGCGGTCAGCGCCTGCACCAGGTACGCAGCCCCCTGCGCCATCGTCCAGGTGTCCGGGAGTGGTACGAGGTAGCGCGTGTCGGCGTTCAGTGCGGTCGCGTATCCACCGAAACGCGTGAGCACCATCGCATGATCGCCCAGAGCGACGGTGGATTCGCCGCCCGCGCGCGGCGGGCCCAGCGCCTCGACGACGCCCGCGCACTCGAGCCCTGGGACGAAGGCGCCCCGTGGCGTCGCCGAGTAGAGACCCAGGCTGGCGAAGACGTCCGCGAAGTTCAGGCCGATGGCCTCGACGCGCACGCGCGCCTCTCCCACGCCAGGTGGCGCCAAGTCCTCGGTGACCCGCACCAGCCGCTCGAGCGATCCCGCCGACGGGATCCGCCATGCGTGGCGCGTCGTCATCGGTCTACCTCAACGCGACTGCGATGACGCGGCTGTCGACCGCACAGGGGTTTCCGAGGGCGTCCGTCGCCTCTGTCGCTGGGACGCCCAGCGAGCCCGGCTCGCGCAGTGGGGCGGCATCCGAGCGAGAATATGAGCCTATTCAGCTGAAGACACGTGTTCCAAAGCATTCTTTCTGTTGGTGTACCGCCGTTTGGGTGTCCTGGCCAATCCACGCTTGGTCGTGATTCCGTCATCCGCATGATCTGTGCGATGGTGGTTGGCGCCGTGGCCGGATGTTCGATCGCACAGGTCGAACTTGCAAGACTTGAGCGATCGAGCATCCGGCCACTGAGCCAGGCCACCCGACTGACCGTTGTGTCCCAGCAGCGGTCAGTGGGCTCGCCAAATGCCAACACATGGCACGAGACCCGTCCGGCCACTTGTGCTGCCGTGTTTCCAGGCGGCTATCGGGCTCAAAGCGGACGCTGGGATCCGCTGTGAACTTGCGGGGACGAGCCTCCTGGGGGAAGCGGGCGGTCGATCCAATGCCACGCCGGGCAGCGATACTGTTGCGCCCCGACGTGCGTCGGCCTCCGATGGCATCGGATGCTTAGTCACTCGCTCCGGAAACAGCCACACCAGGCACCCCGCCATAGATCCCCGCCACCTTCGCCGCTTGCACCGCCACGGCTTGGCGTAGCTCCGCTGGTGCCACCACCTCGACATTGTCCCCCGCGCCCAGCAGCCAGCGCAGCAATTGCCCTGTCGAGGGCAGTGTCGCCCAGACCCGGATGTCGAAACCCGCGCCGTCCGGTTCGTCTTTCCAGCGCTGGCCCGGTTCCAGCGGGCAGACCGTGAGGAGTTCCGTCAGGTAACCGCGCACCCGTAGCTCCAGGTCGATCCAGTCGCCCTGGCCAAAATCGATCACGCCCTCGGCCATCGCCACGTCCAGATCGAAGTCCTCGGCCTGGCGCGCGCGGACGTCGACCAAGGCGGTGGTGCGCCGCATCCGGTGCAGCGCATAGAACCGCACCGGCTCCTCCTCTTGGTTCTTCAGGGCCAGGAGGTAGGGAATCGGTCCACGCTGAACCAGCGCCTGCGGATGCAGCCGGGCCGGGGCGGGGTCTTTTCCGGCGCTCTGGTAGCGCACATCAAGGGCCAGACCATTGGCCAGCGCGGTGATCACCGCCATCAGCACATCTTTATAAAGCTCGACGGGCTGCAAGCGCAGGGTGTCGGGAACGATCCGCAAACGACGGCGATCGAGCTGCGGCCCAACGTCCTCGGCCAGCAAGCGCTCCCAGACGCGGTTGAGCTGCCGCTGCGGCACGGCGTCAGCCACCAGATCCTGGATCTGTTGCAACGCGTATTGCCAGAGCAGCGGCGCGTCCTCGAGATCCGCGCCGGCGAGTCGGTAGTACAGGGGCTTGCCGCCGGGATTGACCGCCTCGATGCGTCCCTCCTCGACCAGATCCTTGAGATCAAGCTGGAGCGTCCGCCGGCGCGCCTTCTCATCGCCGGTTCCATACTCCTCGCCGAGCACCGCGAGCAGACGCGTGCCGTCCGGGCAGTACGCCTTGCCCGTCCCCGCCGGCGGCAATAAGGCGACGAGGCGTTTCAGGCGTTTGATGCGGGTGTCATGGGTCGCGCTCATCACGCGAGTCTATGCGAAAAGGTCTTTCGCGTCGATGTGCTCCAATGACCCTGCGCCGCTCGCACAACCGTGGCAAGGGCTTGGCGGCGTTGCACCTGGTCAGCGCCTGGGCGACGGCCAACCGGGTGGTGCTCGGGCAAGTCGCCACGGACGCCAAATCCAGTGAGATCACGGCGATTCCGCGTCTGCTGCAGTGGCTGAAACTGGAGGGCTGCATCGTCACGATCGATGCGATGGGCTGTCAGACCAAGATTGCCGAGCAGATTATCGCGCAAGGCGGTGACTATCTCCTGGCCCTCAAAGGCAACCAGGAAACGCTGGCCGCCGAGGTCGAGGAGGCGTTCATCAATGCCGACGCCAGCGACGATGCCGGTGTCGACTCGGAGTCTTTTGAGACCGTCGAGCGAGGGCATGGCCGTCTCGAAACCCGGCGCTATCGCACCCTGGGCGATCTCTCCGGGGTGCCGCGCAGTGCGCTCTGGGAGGGCATGAACATGATCGGCATGGTCGAATCGCGGCGCGAAGTCGCCGGCAAGGTCGCGCTCGAAACACTCCAAGCCCCGCCCCCGTGGGGCCGCTGGCCCAACCTGACCAAGAGGAATCCGCCATGTCACGCAAGAAGCCCCAGGATCTGTCCTCGCACGAACTGCTCGCGCGCATCGGACTCAGTGAGGAGCACCCGCTCGACCTGCTCGACGACGAACCGCTGGAGGATCTGCGTGGCGATCTCGGCGCGGTGTTGCGTGAGCGCTACCAATCCCTGGTCGAGCGTCATCAGTTCGCCCCCGGCCAACTCGTGACCTGGAAGCCCGGACTGAAGAACAAGCGCATTCCCCGCTACGGACAACCCGCCGTGGTGATCGAGGTGCTGGAGGCGCCGGTGCTCGATCGCGAGGACGAGGCCGGGAGCACCTACTTCCGCGAGCCGCTTGACCTGGTACTCGGCCTGCTGTGGGACGAAGGCCCCGCGCGCGGCGAGCTTGTGACCTTCCACTATGACGGTCGTCGCTTCCAGGCGGCGGGCGAGGAGTGCTGAACATGCCCGATCAACGCATTTTCTGGCGCACCGATGTCAGCGCCGTGCCCGGCCGTCGAGCGGCGTTTGGCCCTTTATGCCCTGCAACTGCTCCAGGGCGCGCCCGATCTGAAATCGCGGTTTCATGACCGCGACTTTCTCGGGCGCTCTGTGGCAGTTGCTCCAGCCCGTGCTCCATCCGCGCACGGTCGCGTCCTTCGTGACCCAGTCGGATGACGAGGATGACGGACCGTCCGTCGAGTGGGACGAGGAGCCCGCCCAGCCCCTGGACGACCGGCGGTTTCGCGGGCGTCTGCGGCAATGCTTCCAGTCCGTCCCCCGAATCGTGCTGACCCGGCTGGCGAAGACCGATGACTGGGCGACGCTGTCGCGGAGCGTCGCCCTGATCGGCGAGCAACTGGCCCTCGACGCGACAGCGTTGCGGGTGCTGGACTTTCTCGATCAGCACACCCTGGTCGAGCCGCTGCGCGTGCTGCTGCGCGAATGCGGCGGGGCGCCGGCACGGGTCAATCTGCCACGGACTGGCGGCCCTGCTCGGACTCCCAGCCGCGACGCTGCGCGACGACCCTGAGCCGGCGAGCACCGCTGCGTGCCTTGGGTTTGACCGCCTATGACGCGGACCAGTCCGATCTGGAGGACTTCCTGCGTCCGAGCGATCTGCTACGCGAGGTCTTGGATGCCGCGCCCATCGACGGCGAGGCGCTGCTCGAGTTGCTGATCGAGCCCGCGCGGACGGCGGCCCCCGGCGTGAACGCGCTTCCTGCAGCGAGCCGGACGGCGAGAGCGAACTCGCGCGCGGTCGCCGCCGCCTGCGGGCTCACCGCCACCAGGTGCGCAGCGCCGATGACGGCGACGACGGGCTGTCGCGCCTGGGACGGCTGTCGGCCTATCTGATGGCGCAGCGGCTGTTGGCGCGCCGTCGTGACGCCCTGCTGATCTTCGATGAGGTCGAGGACGTGTTCGACAGCGGCGACAATCTCTTCGCCCTGCTGCGCGGTTCGTCCGCCACGGGCCGGCAGAAAGGCTGGATGAATCGCATCCTGGAAGAAAACCCGGTCCCGGCGATCTGGATCGCCAAAGCGATCCGGCATGGATCCGGCCTTTCTGCGCCGCTTCCTGCTCCCGGTGGCCTTCGTCACCCCGCCGCGCTCGGTGCGCCGCCAGATGGCCGAGCGGCATCTGGGAGGCTGCGGTCTCGCGCCCGACCTGCTCGATGAGCTGGCGAGTGACCCGGTGCTTGCCCCGGCCCAGTTGGGCGCGGCGCGCCGTCTGCTCGACCTGCGGCCCAACGCCCCACCCGAGGCGACGGTGCGTGCCGGCGTGGCCGCCCTGCGCACCCTGCTGCACGGAGCCCCAGCGCCACGTCGACGGACCCCGGTCACGGATTTCGATGTCGCCTATCTGAATCTGACGGGCGGCATGACCCCGAGCGCCATCGCCCAGGCGCTGCACCGACAGGGTCGCGGGAGCCTCTGCTTCTACGGACCGCCCGGCACCGGCAAGACCGCCTTCAGCCCATCCCATTAAACAGAACGCTGGTTGTACGATGGGGCGCTGTTTTTCTGAGACATTTTGGAGCAAACGATGGGCTGGGCGTCGGAAGAATTTGCATCGATCCATCTGGGTGACACGCGTCGCGACCGGCGTGCGATCCACTTGATCGAGCGCCTGGCCGAACGCCCGACGGCGAGTATTCCTGGGGCCTGTAATGGTTGGGCGGAGACGCAGGCGGCCTATCGGTTTCTCGGCAGTGAAACCTACGACTGGCTCGACATTCTCGAGCCGCATCGTGCGTGCACGCAGACGCGCATGGCGGCCCATCCGGTGGTGCTGTGTCTGCAGGACACCACGGAGCTGGACTTCAACGGCCAGACGATCAAAGGGCTTGGTCCCTTGAGCGACGAGGCCCAGCGCGGGATGTATTTGCATCCGACCGACGCGGTGACACCGGAGCGCGAACCGTTGGGTGTGCTGGATGCCTGGATGTGGGCGCGCGAGCCAAAGGACGCTGACGGTCACCGTGCGGGGGCACTCGAGAGTCTGCGCTGGACAGAGGGCTATGAACGGGTCGCGGAGCTGGCCGGGGAGTTGCCCGACACACGCCTGGTCGATGTGGCGGATCGTGAGGCCGACCTTCTGGACCTGAGGGTCGGTGCTCGGGAGTCTGGGAACCCCCGCCGACTGGCTGCTGCGCGCCAAGCATAACCGTGCCTTGCCCGATGGCGAGGGCAAGAAGCTGTGGGCGAGTGTGCTCGAGAGCGCCCCGCTCGGGGAGGTGCGCTTCACCCTGCCGCCCGGACGAGGGCGCGCGGCCCGAGAGGTGCGTCAGGCGTTCTATGCTCAGCGGGTCAGGTTCTCGGATCGGCGCCAAGGTTATCTTGAGGTCACCTGTGTGATCGCGCGTGAAATGGAGGCCCCCAAGGGCGTCAAACCGATTGAATGGCGTCTGTTGACCAACCGCCGCGCCGAGACGCTCGAGGCCGTCGTCGAATTGATCGAGTGGTACCGAGCGCGCTGGGACATCGAGTTGCTGTTCTTGGTGCTCAAGGAGGGCTGCCGGGTCGAAGCCCTGCAACTGGGCACTGTCGAGCGCCTGGAGCGCGCCTTCGCGCTGTTTCTGGTGGTGGGATGGCGCATCGCCCGACTGATGCGTCTGGGACGCACCGTGCCAGATCTGGATGCGTCGCTGCTGCTTGAGCCCGAAGAGTGGCAAGCCGCCTACATCCTGGCCAAGAAGTCCGTGCCCAAGCAGCCCCCGCGACTCAACGAAGTGCTGCGCTTGATCGCCCGCCAAGGTGGATTTCTCGGACGCAAGGGCGACGGCGAGCCCGGCGTGAAGACCATTTGGCTCGGTCTGCAGCGCATCAGAGACGTTGCGGCCGGGATTAAATTCGCCAGGGAATCTCATGACTTATGAAGATGCGTGTAATGAGATGCCTTCAGCCCTGGACCGGGAACTGGTGTCACGGCAGGCGTCGGACCTGATCTCGTCCTATGTCGGGGAGACCGAGCAGAAACTGGCGCGGCTGTTTCGCGAGTGCGATCCGGCGCGCACGGTGCTCTTGCTCGACGAAGTTGACCGCTTCCTGAGCGATCGGCGTCAGGCACGCCATTCCTGGGAGCGCACCCAGGTCAACGAGTTACTGCAGCAGATGGAAACCTACCCCGGCATCTTCATCGCCGCGACCAATTCAAACTGAACCGCCCCGGGAATCTCGGAGACTCGTTGGTGTGAGTCACGCCGCCATGGCGGACTCGTTGAGTTGTCGATAATAAGCGGCTTCCGCCTCGGCCGGTGGAACGTGACCGATCGGCTCCAGCAGTCGTCGGTGGTTGAACCAGTCGACCCAGGTGAGGGTGGCCAACTCCACGGCCTCGCGGCTCTTCCAAGACTGGCGATGGATCACCTCGGCCTTGTACAAGCCATTGATGGTTTCCGCCAGCGCATTGTCGTAGGAGTCGCCCACGCTGCCCACCGATGGCGCAATGCCCGCCTCGGCCAGGCGCTCGGTATAGCGGATCGACACGTACTGCGACCCCCGATCGCTGTGGTGGATCAACTCCCCCTGGCGGGCGGGGCGACGGGCCGCCAAGGCTTGTTCCAGGGCATCCAGGACGAAGTCCGTGCGCATCGAGCTGGACACCTTCCAGCCGACGATGCACCGGGCAAACACATCGATGACGAAGGCCACATAGACAAAGCCTTGCCAGGTCGAGACATAGGTGAAGTCAGAGACCCACAGGGCATTCGGACGCTCCGCCTGAAATTGCCGGTTGACCCGATCCTCTGGACAGGCGGCGGCCTGGTCGCTGATCGTGGTTTTGACCGCCTGACCACGCACCACGCCTTTCAGGCCCATCTGGCGCATCAGCCGCTCCACCGTGCAGCGGGCCACGTCCACGCCTTCACGCCGCAATTGCCGCCAGACCTTGCGCACGCCGTAGACCTGGAAGTTCTCGTCCCAGACCCGCTGGATCTGCTCCATCAAGACCGCGTCGCGCTGGGCACGCGCCGAGCGCTGCGCCGGATCGGCCCGCCGGGCGGCATGCCGATAGTACGTCGATGGGGCGATCGGCAGAACCTTGCAGATCGGCTCGACCCCATAGACCTCACGATGCTCGTCGATGAAGTCCTTCATCGCTTCAAGGGGCGGTCGAGCTCCGCCTGGGCAAAATACGCCGACGCCTTGCGCAGAATCTCGTTGGCTTGGCGCAGCTCCCGCACCTCCCGCTCCAGCTCCTTGAGCCGCTCGCGCTCGGCGCTCGTCACCCCTTCCCGTTGACCGTTGTCCTTCTCGGCTTGTCGTACCCAGCGCCGCAGCGTCTCCGCCGTACAGCCGATCTTGCCGGCGATCGAGACGATCGCCGCCCATTCGCTGTCATGCTCGCCCTGATGCTCGCGCACCATCCGAACGGCGCGCTCTCGGACTTCCGGGGAATAGGTTGTTGATGTCTTCATCGCTCCATCCTCTCAAAGGTTGGAGCCTCCGAGAAACCCGGGGCGGTTCAGCTCTTTGCGACACGCTGCCATTGGTCTGGCTCCGCGACCTCGGTTGACGAGGCTTCAAAGACATCGCTGATGGTGCCCACTCTGGGCTCGTGAAAGGAGTGGGACGAACCGGGACCAAAAGGCTGTCACGTCGCGAGGGCGTGGGGGCGACTGGGAGTCCCGCCACGCATCCTGAGCGACGTTGACACTCCGAGGGCGCTCGGCGCTGCACATGGTCAGCGCCTGGGCGTGCCGCAACCGCCTGGTGCTGGGACAAGAGGCGACGGAGGAGAAATCCAACGAGATCACGGCCATTCCCAAGCTGCTGGAGTTGCTTGAACTCACGGGCTGCATCGTGACCATCGATGCGATGGGCTGCCAGCGCGCCATCGCCGCGCAGATCATCGCCCAAGGCGGCGATTATGTCCTTGGCCTCAAAGGCAATCAGAGCGCGCTGCAGGAGAGCGTCGAGGACTTCTTCGAGGTGGCCGCCAAGGCGGAGTTCGCGCGGTGAGACATGACTTCACCAGGAGATCGACAAGGACCATGGACGTCTGGAAGTGCGCCGCTACTGGGTCACCGAAGATCTGCGCACCCTGCCCGACACCGCCCGTTGGGCCGCCCTGCGCAGCATCGGCATGGTCGAGCGCCATTGCAGCATCGGGACCACCGAGACCGTGGAACGGCGTTACTTCATCAACTCCATCCCGGCCGATGCCAAACGCTTCGCCCATGCGGTGCGCGGCCACTGGGGCGTGGAAAACCGCCTGCACTGGCGCCTGGATGTGGTCTTCGACGACGACGCCAGCCGCATCCGCAAGGGCAACGCTCCGGCGATCATGACCTCGATCCGTCACCTCTGCATCAACCTCTTCGAGCAAGAACCCTCGAAACTGCGCCTGGCCCAGAAGCGCCGCAAGGCCGCCTGGAACGACGACTACCGCGCCAAGGTCGTGTTCGGACTGTGATTTATGCGCGCTCGCCCTGTGTGATTGACGAAAGAGCCGCCCTTAGGTTACCTTTGCGCGCTTATGTCGGTTGCCCTACCTGAACACATCGACCCTTGGCGTGCCGTCCGGTCCGGTCTCTCCTTCACTGGCGAGCTTGCGCTGGTCGAGTTTCCCAGGTTGAACAAGGTGCTGACGGCGGAGGGAGGGAGGGAGCGGGTCAAGTATCACGTCAGCTTCGAGCGCGACCTGGATGGACGAGCCATGGTCGGCGGTCTGATCCGCTCCCGGTTACGGTTGCCCTGTCAGCGTTGCTTGGGCGAGGTTCTGGTCGACGTGGAATCGCCGCTGCGACTGGCTCTGGTGCGTGATGACAGAGCAGCCGCTGGCATGCTGACCGATCTCGATCCCTTGGTTGTGGTAGATGACTCCCTCAGTCTGAAAGACTTGATCGAGGATGAGCTTCTGCTTGCCATTCCCTCGGTTCCCCGGCACGGCATTGGCGACTGCCAGCCCCCAGCGACGTCTGAAGACCTCGCGCCTCGACGGTCGATCGAGGACATGGGGTCGAGCGCGGAAGCTGGTGGCGGTCCGGAAGCCGCGGGAAAACGCCCTAACCCCTTCGCCGTTTTGTCCGCCTTGATAGACGATCGGCGCGACTGAAGTCCCACGCGCCGGCGGGTCTGGCGGGTGTTTGGTTTTTGGAAACAACACGCAGGCTCTCGAGCCCTGGCTCGGCGCGGGCTCTGCTCTGGAGACGATAATGGCAGTTCAACAGAATCGGAAAACCCCCTCGAAGCGCGGCATGCGTCGTTCGCACGATGCCCTCACCAAGCCGACTCTGTCGGTTGACCCCACCAGTGGCGAGACGCATCTCCGCCACCACCTCACCGCCGACGGTTTTTATCGCGGCCGTAAGGTCGTGGACAAGTCGGAGTGAAGGCACCTGGCCGCTTCAGCATCGTTCGGTCCGCGAGCGCTCGCGCAACATCTCCGCCATGAAGCAACGCTGCACCATCGCGTTGGATGTGATGGGGGGCGACCACGGCCCTACGCGTCGTCGTCCCCGCGGCGCTCCGCTTTCTGGCGGACAATCCTCACGTCGACCTGATCCTGGTCGGGGACGGGGAGCGGATCGAACAGCATCTGGGCGGCGTTGCGCGGGAGCGGCTGCGGGTCCGTCACACCACGCAGGAAGTGGCCATGGACGAGTCTGCCCTCCAGGGCGCTCCGCGGCAAGAAAGACTCCTCGATGCGTGTCGCCATCGATCTCGTCAAGGATGGAGAGGCCGATGCCTGTGTGAGCGCGGGCAATACTGGCGCCCTGATGGCGACTGCGCGTTTCGTGCTCAAGACGCTGCCTAGCGTGGACCGGCCCGCCATCATCACGGCCGTGCCCTCGCTCTTCGGTCATACGCACATGCTGGACCTGGGCGCGAACGTCGATTGCACGGCGGAGCATCTCTTCCAGTTCGCCGTCATGGGCAGTGAGCTGGTCTCGTGCCGTCGATGGAATCGCCAGGCCCAAGGTCGCGCTCCTCAATATCGGCCAGGAAGAGATCAAGGGCAACGAGCAGGTCAAGCAGGCTCATGAGTTGCTGACGCGCAGCGGCCTGAACTATATCGGTTACGTCGAGGGTGACGGCATCTTCCTGGAAGACGTCGACCTTGTGGTCTCCGATGGCTTCGTCGGCAATGTCGCGCTCAAGTGCAGCGAGGGCGTCGCCAAGTTCGTGCGTCATTCGCTCTCCAGCCAGTTCAAGCGGAACTTGGTTCACGCGCTTGTCCGGGTTGGCGGCGATGCCGATTCTCAAGAGTTTCCGTCGCACCATGGATCCTCGCCGCTACAACGGGGCGAGTCTGCTCGGCCTGCGCGGCGTCGTGATCAAGAGCCATGGCGGAGCGGACGAGATCGCGTTCGAGAACGCGATCTACATCGCCGAAAAGGAAATCCACGCCAACATTCCGCAGCGCATCGGCGAGCAAGTCGGCCGGCATCTGGACGGTGGGCAGTACAAGGAAACGGCCTGATGAAGTTCTCCCGTATTCTCGGGACCGGCAGTCATCTCCCCGCGCGGGTCGTGACCAACGCCGATCTCGAAGCGATCGTCGATACCACTTCCGCCTGGATCCGCGAGCGCACGGGGATCGAACAACGTCATCTCGTCGTCAGAGGGAGAAACCTGCTGCGATCTGGCCGAAGCAGCCTCGCGCAAGGCCCTGGAGGCGGCCGGGATCTCAGGCGTCCGATCTCGATCTCATTCTGGTTGCGACCACGACGCCCGACCAGTTTTTCCCGAGTACGGCGTGCTTGTTGCAGCAGCGGCTCGATGTGCATGGCTGCCCGGCGTTCGATCTCCAAGCCGTCTGCGCCGGATTCGTCTATGCCGTGGACGTAGCAGACAAATATATCCGCGTGGGCGCGGCGAAGCACGTCCTCGTCGTCGGATCCGAGACCATTTCGCGCCTCCTCGACTGGTCGGATCGAACTACTTGCGTGCTCTTCGGGGACGGCGCGGGCGCGGTCGTGCTCGGCGCGGCGGATGAGCCAGGCATCATTTCCAGCCATATCCATGCCGATGGTGCCTACAAGGATCTACTCCAGGTTCCTGGGGGACACGGCAACGGGCATCCGGAATCGGCCTTCCTGGAGATGAAGGGGAATGAGGTCTTCCGCTTCGCGGTCACGACCCTGGGTCGCATCGTCGAGGAGACGCTTGAGGCCAATGGCCTGACCAAGTCCGATATCGATTGGCTGGTTCCGCATCAGGCCAACATCCGCATCATTCAGGCGACCGCCCGCAAGCTCGGTTTGCCGATGGAGCGAGTGATCGTCACGGTCGCCGAGCATGGCAATACCTCTTCGGCCTCCATCCCGCTTGCCTTCGATCAGGCCATTCGCGACGGTCGCATTCAACGCGGCCAGACAGTGCTGATGGAGGCCTTCGGTGGTGGTTTCACCTGGGGCTCGGTCCTGATTCGCTACTGAGCCGACGAGAGCCAAAACGCAACCTCTGCATCGCCGCCGACTATGTCACAACAACTTGCAATCTTTTTCCCCGGTCAAGGTTCGCAGTCCGTGGGTATGCTCGACGCACTCGCGGCCGCCCATGTGAGCGTTCGGCACACCTTCGAGGAAGCGTCCGACGCGCTGGGGAGTGATCTTTGGCAACTGGTCAGCCAAGGGCCGAAAGAGGATCTGGACCGGACCGAGAATACCCAGCCGGCGATGCTGGCGACCGGGATCGCGGTCTGGCGGGTTTGGTGCCAGGCAGGGGGGCGGCCGGCGACCGCTGATGGCCGGTCACAGTCTCGGAGAGTACGCAGCACTGGTCGCGGCCGGGGCCATGACCTTCGCCGACGGCATTCGACTGGCGGCGGACCGTGCCCGCTTCATGCAGGAGGCGGTTCCGGCCGGTCAGGGCGCCATGGCGGCCGTGCTCGGTCTGGCCGACGAGCAGGTTGTCGCTTTGTGCGAAAAGCAGGCTCAGGGTGCGGTGCTCGCGGCGGTCAATTTCAACTCGCCCGGACAAGTCGTGATCGCTGGCGAAGCGGCGGCGGTCGCGCGCGCCATCGAGGCGGCGAAGGCTGCCGGCGCCAAGCGCGCCCTGCCGCTTCCGGTCAGCGTGCCCTCGCATTGCGCACTCATGCGGCCGGCGGCCGAACGCCTGGCCGAGCGTCTGGCGGATGTCGCGCTCGCCCCGCCGAGCGTCCCGGTTATTCACAACGTCAGCGTCGCGGCGGCGGATAGCGTCGAATCGCTGCGCCATCTGCTGGTTCAGCAGCTCTATCGCCCGGTCCGCTGGGTGGAGACGGTCGAGGCCGTCGCGGCGCGTGGGATCGACACCGCAATCGAGTGCGGCCCCGGCAAGGTCTTGACCGGACTTTGCAAACGTATCGCTGACAATCTGACGACACTGCCCGTCTTCGATCCGAAGACGCTGGACACCGCTCTGGAGACGACTGCACATGCTTAAAGGTGAAATCGCGTTGGTCACCGGGGCCTCGCGCGGGATCGGCCGCGCCATCGCCATGGCGCTTGCCGCGCAGGGCGCGGTGGTCGCTGGCACGGCGACCACGGAAGCTGGCGCCCAAGGCATCGAGAAGGCATTGGCCGAGGCGGACTACCAGGGGATGGGGTTGGTGCTGAATGTCTCGGATCAGGCATCTGTCGACGCCGCGCTGACACAGGTCACGGAGCGCCTGGGCGCGCCGAGCATCCTGGTCAATAACGCTGGCATCACCCGCGACAACCTCCTGATGCGCATGAAGGACGAGGAATGGGACTGCGGTGATCGACACCAATCTGACCTCGCTCTTCCGCCTGTCGAAGGCCTGTCTGCGTGGCATGACCAAGGCCCGCAAGGGTCGTATCATCAACATCGCCTCGGTGGTTGGCGCCATGGGCAATGCCGGTCAGACCAATTACGCGGCGGCCAAGGCCGGCATGATGGGCTTCACCAAGTCGCTGGCGCGCGAGGTCGGATCCCGCTCGGTCACGGTGAACTGTGTCGCGCCGGGATTCATCGACACGGATATGACCCGGGACTTGCCGGAAGCGCAGCCGGGAGGGCCTGCTGCGCGCGATTCCCGCTGGGCCGCCTGGGCCAGCCGGAGGAAATCGCCAGCGCCGTGGTTTTCCTCGCCTCGCCGGGCGCGGGCCTACATCACGGGTGAGACAATTCATGTGAATGGCGGCATGCACATGGCGTGACGCCTCGTGCTCAAGACCATTATCGCTTGCAAATCAATTTTCTAAATGATGATGGCCGGCTATGATCTCGGCTTTCATCGCACCTCGTTTGTCACTAGAATACGCCGTGGTCCAGCGAGGGCCAATTTTTGTCATCCGGAGGAATCAATCCTATGAGCAGCGTTGAAGATCGAGTTCGCAAAATCGTTGTCGAGCAATTGGGCGTCAAGGAAGAAGAGGTCACCGCCGAGGCATCTTTCGTCGACGATCTGGGCGCGGACTCGCTCGATACGGTGGAACTGGTCATGGCCCTCGAAGAGGAGTTCGAGACCGAGATTCCGGACGAGGACGCCGAGAAGATCACGACGGTCCAGCAGGCCATCAATTACATCAACGCGCATCAGGCCTGAATCGGGCCCGACACTGCGGTCACCCCGGGTGCCATGCACCGCAAGGGGAGCGGGCGCGAACGGGCTCGTCGAATGTGGCGTTCTGAACGATAGAGGTAGGTAATGGCAGGCAGAAGGGTAGTCGTCACCGGATTAGGTTTGGTGGCCCCGGTTGGACTCGACGTCAAGTCCGCGTGGGAAAATATCCTCGCCGGCAAGAGCGGCATCAAACCGATCACCCATTTCGATATCGCACCGTTCAGCACCCGCTTCGGTGGGCCTATCTATGGTTTCGATCCGAGCGACTACATCTCGGAAAAAGAAGCCAAGAAGATGGATAAGTTCATCCATTACGGTATGGCGGCTGGCTGTCAGGCCATCGCGGACGCCGAACTGGATATCGATGAGTCCAACTGCCGGCGCATCGGCGTCGCGATCGGCTCTGGCATCGGTGGCATCACCGGCATCGAGAACAACTACGAGGCCTATCGGGAAAAGGGGCCGCGGCGGATTTCGCCCTTCTTCGTCCCCGCCAACATCATCAACATGGTGGCCGGCAATCTGTCGATCAAATTCGGGCTCAAGGGACCGAATTATTCGATCGTGTCCGCCTGCAGCACCGGCGCGCACAATATCGGCGAGGCCGCCATCATGATCCGTCACGGCTATGTCGACGTCATGATCGCGGGTGGCGCCGAGATGGCGACATCACCGGTCGGGCTGGGCGGTTTTGCCGCCGCCCGCGCCCTCTCGACCCGAAACGACGCGCCGGAGGCGGCCAGCCGCCCCTTCGATAAGGACCGCGACGGCTTCGTGCTCAGCGATGGCGCCGGGGTCGTGGTGCTGGAGGAATACGAACGGGCCAAGGCGCGTGGTGCCAAGATCTATGCCGAGTTGGTTGGTATCGGCATGAATTCCGATGCCTATCACATGACGGCGCCATCCGAGAACGGCGAGGGCGCGGCCAACTGCATGCTACTGGCGCTCAATGACGCTGGGCTGAATACAGAGCAGGTGAGCTACATCAACGCGCACGGTACCTCGACCCCAGCGGGCGATGTCGCCGAAACCCGGGCGGTCAAGCGCGCCTTCGGCGACCATGCCTACAAGCTCGCGGTCAGCTCGACCAAGTCGATGACTGGACACATGCTCGGCGCGGCCGGTGGAGCTGAGGCGATCTTCACCATCCTGGCGCTCCGCGATCAGACCGCGCCGCCGACCATCAATTACGAGACGCCGGATCCCGACTGCGATCTCGACTGCGTGCCCAACACGGCACGCGAGATGAAGATCGACGTCGCGCTCTCCAACTCCTTCGGCTTCGGCGGCACCAACGGAACTCTCATCTTCCGCCGCGCGTGACCCGGCTCTCCGAGCACTCACTCGATCTCGGAAATCATGGATAGATTCACGGGATCGCCCGACACGGTCGGTGTCCCTTCGCGGATGCTGATCGACGGCCATCCCGGCGATCTCATCTCGGCCCGCGACCGTGGGCTGCACTACGGGGATGGACTGTTCGAGACGATGCGGATTCACTCCGGTCGTCTCTGTCAGTGGCAGCGGCACCTAAATCGGTTGGCCCTGGGAGCCGAGCGCTTGGGGATCCCGATGCCGAATGCGCGAATCCTTGAGGCGGAAACTCAAGCGGTCACCCAGGGTCAGGACGAGGGCGTGTTGAAGCTGATCCTGTCCCGCGGCTCCGGTGGACGCGGCTATCAGCCGCCGAGCGAGGCGACTGCAAGCCGCATTCTCCTGAGCTATCCATTGGCGCCCGCGACAGAGCCATCCTGGGAGAACGGCGTCACCCTGCGTTATTGCGAAACGCCCGTCTCCGTCAATCCGGCGCTCGCCGGGATCAAGCACCTCAATCGTCTGGACTCGGTTTTGGCCCGCGCGGAGTGGGACGATCCGGGAATTGCGGAAGGACTGATGCTCGACGCCTCCGGTGCCGTGATTGGTGGGACCATGAC
Source organism: uncultured Gammaproteobacteria bacterium (assembly GCA_963818415.1). GTDB lineage: Bacteria > Pseudomonadota > Gammaproteobacteria > Chromatiales > Chromatiaceae > CAWFSC01. The sequence goes on from CAWFSC010000009.1 coordinate 18,193, forward strand.
CAATCTCTTTCTCTGGGATGGCAAGCGACTCCTGACCCCGTCGGTCGATCGCAGCGGGATCGCTGGGACGGTGCGTGGATTGACCCTGGAGCTGGCCGTCAGAGCGGACATCGATTGTCTGGTGACGCGACTCGATCGCGCGGCGCTGGATCAAGCCCGTGGACTCTTCCTCACCAACGCGGTCGTCGGTGTCTGGCCCGTGCGTGCGCTCGCGAGGCGCCAGTTCGATCTCGGGGATCTGCCTTGGAGCCTGCTACAGACCCTGTATCATGCCGCCCGGGCTCCTGGATAATCGACCCCCATGATTCGGCGTATCGTCGTCCTCCTATTCATTTTCCTCATTTTCTCCCTTGGCTTTCTGAGCGGGGCGCTCTGGCGCGACTATCGATGCTTTCTGTCGATGCCGATTCAGCCTGCGGAGGCCCGCATCTATTTAGACGTCCCAAAAGGGATCTCGCTGCGCGCACTTGCCGATCGGATGACCGAGCAGGGTATCCTGAGTCATCCCTACTATTTCACGCTGATGACCTATCTCCAGGGGGATCAGACGCGCATCAAGGCCGGCGAATACGAACTGACGCGGGAGATGACGCCGCCGCAAATCCTTGCGCGCATCATTTCCGGGCAGGTCGTCGAGTACCCCATCACCCTGATCGAGGGGAGAACCTTCCGTCAGGCGCTTGCGGTCATCGATGCCCATGATCAGTTCGGCGGCGGCAATCTCTCGTCCCTCTCCGACGGGGAGTTGATGGATAAGCTCGGACACCCCGGCGAGTCCCCAGAGGGCCGTTTCTTTCCGGATACCTATCGCTTCCCGCGCAAGACGACGGGCCTGGACGTCCTCAGGCGCGCCCGGGAGCGCATGGACCAGGTGCTCGCCGAGGAGTGGGAGCACCAGACGCCCGGACCTGCCGCTCGCCACGCCCTACGAGGCGCTGATCCTGGCCTCGATTATCGAGAAGGAGACCGCAGTCGCCGACGAGCGTCCGCGCATCGGCGGCGTCTTCGTGCGACGCCTTCAGCAAGGGATGAAGCTCCAGACCGATCCGACCGTCATCTATGGGCTCGGCGCGCGCTACGACGGCAACCTCCGCCGGGCGGATCTGCTGGAGGCGACGCCCTACAACACCTATGTCATTCCTGGCTTGCCGCCCACGCCCATTGCCTTGCCGGGTCGCGAGGCGATTCGCGCCGCGCTGCATCCCAGCGATGGGGATGCCCTCTATTTCGTGGCCAGGGGCGATGGCAGTCATGAGTTCACGGCGACTCTCGATGAGCATAATCGGGCCGTGCGCCGTTACATTCTGAACAAGGAGTGATGCCGGAAACCATGGGACAGCGGACGCTTCATCACCCTCGAAGGGATCGAAGGGGCTGGCAAATCGAGCCAGATCGGCCCATTGGCCGACCTGCTGCGCGAGCGCGGGCTGGACGTCGTCACCACTCGCGAGCCTGGCGGCTCACCGATCGCCGAGCGTCTGCGCGGCGTGCTGCTGGATCCGGACAATGCCGGCATGAGCGAGATGGCTGAGTTGCTCCTGATGTTCGCTGCTCGCGCCGAGCATCTGGAAAAGACCATTCGGCCCGCGTTGGACGCCGGGAGCTGGGTGATCTGCGATCGCTTCACGGATGCGACCTATGCCTATCAGGGCGGCGGGCGCGGGATCGATCCGGGACGGATCGCCGCTCTCGAAGATCTGGTCCAGGGGGCGTTGCGACCGGATCTGACGCTGGTCTTCGATCTGCCACCGGAGTTGGGGCTGGAGCGGGCCAAGGCGCGGGCAGGGCAGGCGGATCGCTTCGAGGTCGAGACACTCCGCTTCTTCGAGGCCGTCCGCGCCGTTTATCTGGAGCGAGCCCGTCTGACACCGACCCGCTATCGCCTGCTCGACGCCACCGACCCCTTGGCTGTGGTGACGGAGCAGGTGCGACTGAAGGTGCTGGCCTTCGTCGAGCAGACATTGCAAGGACCATGAGCGCACCCAGATCCACAGCCTCCGCCTTGGGGCCATCCCTGGGCGCCCCCTTGCCCTGGACCGCCGAGATCTGGTCACGGCTTCAGGCTACGCGCGCGGCGGACCGGCTCGCCCACGGCTTGCTCATCTCCGGGCCGTTGGGCGTTGGCAAGCGCCACCTCGCGGAATCCCTGGCACATGCCCTTCTTTGTCGCGCTCCCGGTCCACTGGGTTACGCCTGCGGTCAGTGCGCGGACTGCCGTTTGCTGGCGGCTGGCAATCACCCGGATCTGATGCGGGTCGGCCCGGACCCCGAGACCAAATCCGGCGAGATCCCGGTCGGCATGGTCCGCGTCTTCACCGGGCGCGAAGCCCTGACGCCGAGCCGCGCCGCCTGGAAGGTCGCCTTGATCGATCCGGCCGACAAACTGAATCCGGCGGCCGCCAACGCCTTGCTCAAGACGCTTGAGGAGCCGGCCGGGCAGACCATCCTCTGTCTGATCGGCGAGCGCATCGGTCAACTGCCCGCCACCATCCGCAGCCGTTGTTTGCAGATCAAGGTGCCTGTTCCGGAGGCGTCGGTGGCGCTGGACTGGTTACGCGGACAGAAGGCGTCGGATGATTGGGCGTTGCGACTGCGATTGGCGCACGGAGCACCCTTGCGTGCGCTCGCCGAGTTCGATGATTCACTGCTTGAGCAACGACGTCTGCGGTTGGCGGGGTTTTTCGCACTCGCCGCCGGCAAGGCTGATCCGCTCTCCGAGGCGGCCGCATGGCACGGCCTCGGATCCCGACAGATCCTCGATTGGCTCAGTGGCTGGATGTGTGACCTGATGCGGTTGATGGCGTGCGACGAACCCGTCAGACTCGACAATCCGGACCAACGTGCGGCCCTGGCCGTTCTTGCGCAACGCATCGAGCCCGCGGCCGGCCATCGGTTCCTGCAGCGTGTCCTCGAAGGATGCGCCCTGGCCGAGACCAATGTGAATCAACAATTGCTGCTGGAGTCCCTGGCCATCGACTGGTCGCGGATCAGCCAGGCGGCGGTGACTGGAGAGTTCGAATCGTGAGCACGCCCATGAATCCACTCGGCGGGCTGGGTGGTCAACAGCGGATCCTCAGCTTCGCCATCAAGGACAAGAGCGCCCTGTACGCCTCCTTCATGCCCTTCATCAAGAACGGTGGACTCTTCATCCCAACCACCAAGAAATACCAATTGGGCGATGAGATCTTTCTGCTGCTCCAGTTGATGGAGGAGATCGGATCGTATCCCGGTCGCCGGCAAGGTGATCTGGCTCACCCCGCCGGGCGCGGAAGGCAATCGCTCCATCGGGGTCGGGGTGCAGTTCAGCGAGCAGGACAAAGGGGCCGCGCGGCGGAAGATCGAGGACTATCTGGCCGGATCCAGTACCTCCGAGCGTCCGACCCACACCATGTAGGCACGCGCATGCTGATCGACTCGCACTGTCATCTCGACCGGGTAGACCTCAAGCGCCATGAGGGTGACTTCGCATCGCCTGATGCAGGCGTGCGCCGATGCAGGCGTCATCCGGATGTTGTGCGTCTCGATCGATCTCGGGCACTACCCGGCGATGCGCCAGTTGGTCGATCCCTATCCTCAGGTGGATGTCTCGGTTGGCGTCCATCCCAACGAAGAGGAGAGGCTGGAGCCGACCGTCGAGCAACTGGTCGAATTGGCGTCCGATCCGCGCAATGTCGCCATCGGCGAGACGGGTCTGGATTATTTTCGCAGCCAGGGCGATCTGAGCTGGCAGCAGGGGCGCTTCCGCACCCATATCGCGGCAGCCCGTGCCTGTGGCAAACCGCTGATCGTCCACACCCGCGAGGCGCGCGAGGACACCATCCGGATCCTCACAGAGGAGCGCGCCGACGAGGTCGGCGGTGTTCTGCACTGTTTCACCGAGGACTGGGAGATGGCCAGGCAGGGTCTGGACCTTGGCTTCTACATCTCCTTCTCGGGCATCCTCACCTTCAAGGCCGCCGCCGATCTGCGCGAGGTGGCGCGCCGCGTCCCCCTGGACCGCCTGCTGATCGAGACCGACTCGCCCTATCTCGCGCCCGTCCCGCATCGCGGCAAACCGAACGAACCAAGCTATGTCAGCCATGTCGCCGCCTGTATCGCCGAGATCCGAGCGATAGACCCGGACGAGGTCGCCCGCCTGACCGGCGAGAACTACCAGCGGTTGTTCCGCCCCGCGCGGAGCATGAATGCCCATCTCCAGGGTAGCTCAACCCAAAATTCTCGCTGACCGAGACAGTGAAAGTATTCGCTTCCACCATCTAATGGCGGTCTGTCGTCGGCTGGGATGAGCTTGCGAATCCCAGCATTTCAGACGCTGACGTCGCAGCCAATGCTGGGTTTCGTTCCTCAACCCAGCCTTCGAAGAATTCTTCCCCAATCTCACCGCGTGGGAGACCCTGGCTGGCCCTAAGGCGCGCCGTCTGAGGTCAACACGCTGAATGATCCCCCGCGCTCACTCCCAGTCCGCCAGATCGGCTCTCATGATTCGCACTCGCCGCAGAATAGCCTCCCGCTGAAGGTTGAAGACGACCATGCCGGCGGTGATGACGGCGCCCAGCCCGATCAGGATGAGCGCCCGGCTGATGCCCTGCTCGGGGTAGAAGCGGAAGAGCTGGCCGATGACGTTGAGCACCAGGAAGGCGACCCCCGCGTAGAGGAAGGCGCGGATGCGTAGCGCGATGCCCAGGATGATGCCGGTGAGGGCCAGGCCGAGCGCGGCCACGAAGAGGATCAGTTCGGGACGCAGGAAGAGATCCAGACCGACGCCAGCATAGAGCAGGCTCAAGGCGGCCAGCCGAGCGCCGCTCAGGACGCTCGGCCTCAGTTCGCGCCGATGCAGATGCAGCAGCACCAGCACGGAGATGGCGGCTGGCGCGATGTAGAACTGCCAGAGTCCGTAGCGTTCCGCCCACAGCGGCGCCCAGAGATAGACCGCGCCGTTCAGCGCCAGGACGCCCAGATAGAGTGGCCAGGGATTGCGCAGCCGCGAGGCCAGCGATAGGTAGAGAAGGGCGCTGGCTAGCAGCGCCCCGCCGGACCAGGTCGAGGCCAGTTGCAGCGGTGTCGTCGCCACGGCCAGGACGGGCAGCAGCAGCGCCAGTCGGGCGAGCGGCGGCGAGCCGCTGAGCTGGTGCAGCAGGAAGGCGAGGTAGGCGCCGGCCATGATGACCGTCGTGTCGGCGAGGGTAAAGGGTGCCAGACCCAGGAGCACCAGACGCGCGTAGCCGGCGAGAACGGCCAGCAGGAGCGCGACGAGATAGACCGCGCCCGGCTCATCCAGCCGACGCCAGGCGCTCGCGCCCGCATAGCCGGTCAGGATCAGTAGCGAGGCGCCAGCCGCCAGCGCATCGAGAGGCAGACCAAAATGCCAGGCCCCGCCACCCCAGCCGGCTTGGTAGGCCAGGACGCTCCAGCCGTGCCAGCCGAGCCAGGCCAGGCCGAGCACCAGCAGCCAGGGACGACCATCGATCAGCATCCCGGCGAGATCCTGGAGGCGGTCGAGCCGTGTCCGGTCCGGCTCGGGGTTATCCGCCAACCGCTCCGCCCGCGCAAGGAGCCACAGTTCCAGGGCTTGCAGTCCGAGCCAGATCAGCAGCGTCTGCAGGGCGTACCAGGGCGCGAGCCCGGCCAGCGTCGCCAGCGTCAATGTCCCGGCACCCAGCATCCAGACGCAGTAGCCCGCGAGCAAGAGCAGGATCAGCCCGCCTTTCATCCAGACGACCGCGCCTTGCCACCAGCCATGTGCCAGCGCCATGACCCCCAGCACCAGCAGGGTCGAGGTGGCCGCTCCCCAATCCGTTCCGGGTTGGGTGAGCAGAAGCAGGAGCGAGATCGCGGGCAGGAGTATCAACCAGGGATCGAGCGCCTCCCGCCAGGCAGGGGAGCCGCGCCCAGCGAGGCGGCCCAGCAACAGAAGCGCGGCGCTCCAGAGCGCCAGCCCGAGCGGGAGCTGGCTCGGGGGGATGGCCAGATCCAGCCGCAGGCCGCCGACCAGCGTCGTCAGGGCGAGGATGAGCAGATGGACTTGCGCCCGGCCCGGTCGCAGCCACAGGGCATGAGCGACCGAGAGCGCGAGCAGGGATGTCACCCCCGTCAGCCCCCAGGCGCGCTCAGTCAATGGCGCGGCGGTGATCCTCCAACCGAGAACCTCCAGGGCCAGCATCAGCGTGAGCGAGATCAGCAGGCCGAAAGGGATCCACAGCAGCGGGGCGTCCAGCGTGGCGGAGCGCCACTCCAGCCGTCGGGCGAACGCGGTGCCATGCCGTCGCCAGAGCCTGGCCAGGAGCAAGAGCAGGTTGGACCAGAGCAGCGTCAGCATCAGGCTTTCCGGCCGCCAGTCCAGGATGCCGAATTCCAGGGCGACGCTCGCGGTCAGGGTACCGATGGCGAGCCAGCCCATGCCCGGCCAAGCCGTGTTACGCATCAGCAGGAGCAGGTAAATGGCAACCGGGACGAGCGAGGTCGCGAGGCTGAGCGAGCCGGTCAGGTCGCCCAGGGTCACGCCGCCGAGGACGGCGGGCAGGCCCAGCAGGGGCCAGAGCAGCGGCGTGACCGCCCACTCCGGCCAGCGCCGATTCCAGCGCGGCAGGATGAGATTGCCGATCAGCCACAGCAGGTAGCCCCAGAGGATGGCGCCCTGGGCCAGTTCGCTGGCGTGCCACCCCGACCGCGCGACCAGGCTCAGGGTCAACCCGCCGAGGAGCAGGGCAAGTGTCAGGCCGCGCCAGTCGGCGCCATGGGGTACCAGCCGCGTCACCGGGAAGAGCGCGACGATCAGGGCTGCCAGCAGCATCGGCAGGCTGGGATCCGCGACCAAGGCGCCCAGCAGCGCGCCCGCCAGCGCCAGCAGATAGAGCAGCCCGCCTACCCGTTGAAGCGGGGTGCGCCAGTAGCCGAGGGATGCCGTTTCTCGGCTCGCCAACCGGAGCGCGACGAGGGACAGGGCCAGACTCAACAGGGTATTGGTCAGCGGCTGACCCAGCCCGAGCAGGTCGACCGGAATCAGCCAGGCCCCAGTCAGCCAGATCCCCAGGGTCAGCGTCGCCAATGCGGCGGTCGCATAATGTGGCGAACGTTCCTCCCAGCTCGTCAGGACGAAGACCAGCAGACTCAGGGCGAGCGCGGGCAAGAGCGCGGGCGTCGGGTCATCCAGGAAGGACAAGGCGGGGCTGGCGGCGACCGCAATGGCGGCTATGACCAGCGCCAGCCCGCGCAGACTCTCGACCGCCTGTCGCCGACCGCCGCTGCCGCCGGGCGCGGTGAAGCCCGCGACACCCGCGAGCCGCCAGACGAGCGGGCTTGCCAGCAGCGCGACCCCGGCCCGCCAGGCGAGCAGGACATAGAGCACGGCGGCGGCCCCCAGCCAGGGCAGGGTCGCGCCCGCGCGATCCAGGGCGATCAGTGGACCGGCGAGACCCAGCAAGACGGGAAGGGCCACCCAGCGATACAAATGGAAATGCCCCATGACCAGCAGTCCGCTCAGGACCGCCAGAGGAACTATGAACGGCGAGGTCAGCCCGCCAGCGCCGTCCAGCAGACGCAGGCCGAGATGGACCAGCCCAAGCGTCCACAGCAGGGCCATGGCCTGCTCCAGCGGGGTCAGGATCAAGGCGCCCAGTGTCGGCGTGCCATCCGGCGTGCCGATCACGCGGGAGCGGATCTCCTGGATGCGTCGATTCCGCCAAGCCAGCCAGGCCAGGAACGGCCAGAGCGCCAACACCGCGAGGAATTCGCTCAGTCCGCTGCTCGGTCCGGGGAAGTAGCCCTGCTTGATCAACACGGCCATTCCACCGACGAGGGCGAGAACGCCGTAGAAGAAGGCTTGGCGGCGCAGTCCCAGTCCGAGCCACAGCAGCAGCAGCGCCGCCAGCGCGAGCAGGAGGATCGGCTCCACGCGGCCCAGCGGCGCTGGCCAATCGGCCAGACCGCCCAGCGCCAAGGCCAGGGCGATACTGGTCAGTGCGGCATTGATCCAGATCGCGCGGCCGAGCGGCGATGGCCAGCGCGGATAGAGTCCGAGCCCGCTCCAGAGCGCGGCTAGTCCCAGCAGACCGAAAGCGGTTCGGGTCTCCCAGGCCAGCGGACCCCAGGCCGGCGCGTAGGCGACGGCCGCCGAGGCCAGCGCCACGACGCCGATATCCGCCAAGGTCCAGCGCGGATTGGCGTCGGGCAGGGTCAGCGCCAAGCGCGTCGCCTGGAACAGCAGGAGCGCGGCCGTGCCGCCGGTCGCCATCCCGACCCAGCCCGGTGTTCCCCACACCAGGCTCCAGATCGCCAGCCCGATCAGCAGTCCGCCGCACCCGAGCAGGGCTTGCAGGGCGATGGTCCGCGAGCGAGGCACGGCCCAGCGCGCCATGGCGGCCAGCGCGAGCAGGCCGGGCAGGCTCGCCAGCTCATGCCAGGCCGGGGGCAGCCGGTTCAGGATCCCAAACCCATAGAGTCCGGCCAGGCAGCCCAGCAGCAGATAGAGCGGGACCGCCGTGCGGTAACGCCAGGTTACCCAGGCGTAGAGCAGGGCGCCGATCGACAGGGTCAATAGGATGGCCGGGGTGCTGGGGAGCGCCATCGCGATGGCGACCATGGAGAGCCCGTAGAGCGCGAAGCTGAAGCGCGAGAGGAAGGCGTACTTGCTGACCCAGTCCTTGAAGGCGGCATCGACCTGGAACAGCAGCGCGCAGAGCGCCATCAGGAAGGGGCCGCTATAGCCAGCCGGCAGCGTCGCGGGCCAGCTCCAGGTCAGATGGACGAAGGAGACCGTCGCCGTATAGACCAGCAGGCCGGCGGCGAAATAGGTTGTGAGACGTTGGTCGATGAACAGCCGCCGCAGCCATGCGCGTGCGAACCCTGAGAGCCCGAGCGCGAGGAGCGCGAGGAGCGCGCCATGCAGACCGGCAAGGACTTTCCAGTCCGGCGCGATCCGGGCCAGCGGCACGGCCAGTTGCATGGCCGCGAGCGCCGTGAGCAGCCAGGGATAGCGCCCACGCAAGGCCGAATCCATCAGTGCGCTGCTCAGCGCAGCGGCCCAGGCGAAGCCCGCCAGGGTGAGCGCGGTCAAGGTCAGGCTGACCAAGAGGAGGGTGGCGTCACCGCCGCTGGCGTCGATCAAGCGGATGGCGACCGCCAGGTCGAGCGGGGCGAGCAGCATACCGAGCGTCAGCAACATGCTGCTGGCGACGACCAGCGCATCGCCCTTGCGTCGGAATTGATAGCCAGCCCAGATCAGGAAGGCCGTCGCGCCGACCAGACTCGCGAAGACCACCAGTGCGTTGACGAAACCGCTGGTGTTGGCGATCAGAAAGAGCGCGCCGGAGACGAAACAGAAGGCGCCGATGAACCAGCCGATGTTCTGGAGCAGGAAGGGGACGATCAGCTTGGGCCAGCCCGACAGCCCTCTCAGTGCCAGCTCAAGCGCGCTTGGCGCGGCCGGGCGCCAGTCCGGATCGCGTTGGGCGAGGGGTGGACGGGCGGGCTTGCTGCGCGCCATCGGCAGCGGTCGGGGCTCGGCGGGGATTGGCGGGAGCAACGGATCGAGGAGATCCGACTCCGCTGTCTCCTCCGCGTGGCGCTCCAGTGGGACCAGGGTCAAGGAGGCGGCCGATTCCATCGGATGAACCGGCGGCTCCACCGCCATTGGCGCCGACGGCTCCGCGCCGAATGCCAGGGGATCGAGGGTCAGAGGCTCCAGCGTCAGGTCTGCTTCTTCTCTGGACTGGATGACTGGCTGGTCTTGGCTCTCGGACGGACGGATGAACTCCTGGAAAGGCTCCGGGACTGGAACCTGCTTTGGCGATGGCTCCGCATCTGGCCGGATCCAGGGCGGCGGACCCGGTGGGGACTCCATCGACTGGGTCAACAGACCCCAAGCCTCGGCGCGCCGACGTCGCCATTCCTCGGTCTCCGGTTCGGCTCCGCCCGTGGACAGATGCCGGGCCAACAGCCGATCCAGCTCGGCCGTCAAGGCGCGATAGCGCTCGCGCGACAGTGCCCCGGTCACGCTCAGGCGTCGCAACTCCTGTCGCAATAGCAGCAGATTGTCGAGATCGACCGGCGCGAAGCGGTTTCCGGCGCTTCCGGTCGACGGAAAGGAGAAGCCCCCGCCCGATGCCGGCATGACCGGCCGCGAGCTCGCGAGGCGCTCGCGTGCCCGGTCGAGCCGGTTCTTGGTCACGAGCAGGGCGATCAGGAGGATAACCGGGGAGATCAGCCAGGCCCCTCCCACCGCGATCAGCAAGGTCCATTCCATCCGCAATCCTCCTCGGCAGTCGCCCCTAGGTCATCGCCATCCGTCGTTGCATCAGACCTTGCCGAGGTTCTGCTTCAAGGCCGCAAGCTCCGCCTCGACCTCGGAATTGACCTCTAGCTTAAGGAATTCGCGCTCGATCTCGCTGTACTCGCCATAGAGTTCGTCGCGCGCTTCCATCCGGGCCTCCATCTCGTCGACCTTGCCGGCCATGCGGCCGAAGGAGTTGTTGAGATCAAGGCCGGCCTGGAAGCGGTCGGTCACCTGCCCCATCTGCTCGCGCGCCTGGGCGGCCCGCTGCCGCGCCACCAGACTGCCCTTCTTCAGCCGCGCCTCCTCCAGCTTGCTCTCCAGCGCCCGCAACTGGGACTTGAGCCGTTCGCCAGTACGCCGCGCCGAGTCGCACGACGACTGCAGATTGGCGACGATGCCGTCGTGCTCCTTCTTGCGCATCAGCGCCTCCCGCGCCAGCGCCTCGTTGCCGGACTCCAGCGCCAGACGCGCGCGCTCGTGCCACTCCGCGGCCTGGTGGCGTTGATGCTCCAGCTCCTTGGTCAATTGTTTCTCGCTGGCCAAGGCGTCGATCACACCCTCGCGGGCACTGTTGATGTTCTCCTCCATCTCGCGGATGAGCTGCTTGATCATGCGCTCCGGATCCTCGACCCGGTCCACGAGATCGTTGAGATTGGCGGCGATGACGTCACTGATGCGTTGGAACAGACTGGCCATGAGACACCTCGATGTGTTCGTGAAGGACGCTGGGGACGAGAGGGAGTATAGATGCGAAATATCCATCTGAACAGTGTTCAGGATAACCAAAAGCGTGAACGGGTTGGAGGAGTAGAGATCGCTCGCCGAGAGGATTCGCCGCCGTCGCTAGGGCCACCTCGTTTCGGGGTCGCCAGCCACGCGCGCCGCGTGGCGACATCATCACGGGGGGCCGATCGTTTATCGTCCCACGCGGTATAGAATGCGCCCTCTCGTTTCGACAGGACGCATCCCGGACGACCCGCCTTGAACCCACTCAAACGACTTGCCTCGCAGACAGCCGTCTACGGCGTCAGCAGCGTCTTCGGGCGCTTTCTCAACTATCTGCTGGTGCCCTTCCTGACCTATACCTTCGCCCCGGCGGAGTATGGCGTGGTGGCGGAGTTTTATGCCTACATGGGCTTTCTGGCGGTGGTGCTGATGTTCGGGTTGGAGACCGGCTATTTCCGTTTCCGCTCCGGGGGCGAGTGGTCGTCCGAGGCCGTTTATGGGACCGTGCTGCGCTTCCTGGTGCTCGCCAACGTTTTCTTTCTGTTGGTGGTCTACTGGCTGAGCGAGCCGATCGCGGATCTGCTGCGCCATCCCGAACATCCCGAGTATGTCTGGTGGAGCGCCGCTATCCTGGCCCTCGACGCAGTGGGCGCGGCGGCCTTCGCGCGGCTGCGGGCCGAGGATCGGGCAGGGCGTTTCGCGACGCTCAAACTGCTGGAGATCGGCGCGAATGTCGGGCTGACGATCTTTTTCATCTACGTCTGCCGACGCGCCTTCGAGGCCGATCCCCAATCGCTCCTCGGGCAGCTCTGGGATCCGCGCATCGGGGTGGGCTATGTCTTCATCGCCAACCTGGCGGCGAGCCTGCTCAAGCTGCTGTTGCTGGCCCCGCAGATGCGGGACGGGTTCGGCGCCTTCGATGCCGCGCTTTTCGGGCGTCTGATCCGCTATTCGCTCCCCATGGTCATCATCGGTTTCGCTGGCATCATCAACGAGATGCTGGACCGCGCCGCGCTCAAATACCTGCTGCCCTTCGATAACGAGACCAACATGGCGCAGCTCGGCATCTACAGCGCCTGCTACAAGCTCTCCATCCTCATGCAGCTCTTCATTCAGGCCTTCCGTTACGCCGGGGAGCCATTCTTCTTCAACTACGCCAAGCACAGCGACGCGCGCCGCACCTATGCCCAGGTGCTCAACTGGTTCGTGATCTGCTGCGTCTTTCTGTTCCTGCTGGTCACGCTCTACATGGACGTCTTCCAGTATTTCGTCGGCAGCGCCTACCGGGAGGGACTCGGGGTGGTGCCGGTGCTGCTGCTCGCGAGCCTCCTGCTCGGCATCTACGTGAATCTGTCGATCTGGTACAAGCTCACGGATCGCACCCTCATGGGAGCCGGCGTCTCCCTGGTCGGATCCGCCATCACCATCGGGCTGCTGCTCTGGTGGGTACCGCGCTACGGTTACGAAGGCGCGGCCTGGGCGCACCTGGTCTGTTACGGCTCCATGGTGCTGATGTCCTACCTGCTGGGACGCCGCTACTATCCGGTGCCCTATGAGGTCGGGCGCGTGGCGGGCTACGTGGGGCTGGGGGTCGGGCTCTATCTGGCGAGCGAATGGCTTAAGACGGTCACGGCCTGGAACTCGCTGCTGGTCGGAACCCTGTGTCTGGGCGTCTTCTTCCTGGTCGTCCTGGCGCTGGATGCACGCAAGCTGATCTGGCGCGGTCCACGGGCGATCTGATCGGCGCTCCCGGTTCGCAACGCGCAATCCGAGCGTAACGCGCCTTGCGTTGCCTCGCGGATTGTCGCCAATCGCCTCCCGCGCGACCGTCGTGGCGCGAACCGAGCGGCGAGCGAGGCGGGCTAGAGCCGATCCGTCTTGGCGGCCATGATGAAGTCGTTGCGGTGCAGCCCTCGCATCTCGTGCGACCACCAGGTCACGACGACGCTTCCCCACTCGGTGAGGAGTCGCGGATGATGGCCCTGGGATTCCGCCAGCTCGCCGACCTTGTTGGTGAAGGCCAATGCCTGAGCGAAATCCGGGAAGGCGTAGTGCTTCTCCAACTGCAAGACGCCCTCTCTCGTTTCGATTGACCAATCGGGGATCTCGGCCAGCAGCGCCTTGAGTTCATCGTCGGTCACCCGTGGCGCATCGGCGCGGCAGGCCACGCAGGTTTCTTGGGTCAGTTGGCTCATGGGTCTCTCCTCGTCAGGTGATGGTCGCTGTGTCTGCGCTTGGGCATCCCGCTCGGCCCCGGCTCGCATGCCAGCGCGCAAGTCGCGTATCCAGCGACCCAGGCAAGTGCGGTTGCGCCCCTCAGGTCCCGCAAAAGGTCTGTTGCACGACTTCGTGTGGCTGCGGCGGATGCGTGAAAGACGCGAGCTCCGGGCGATCCTCCCAGGGGTTGACGAGGGCCCGTAGCAACGCGTCGAACGGCGCGAGATCGCCCGTCACCGCTGCGTCGAGCGCCGCCTCGACCTGGTGATTGCGTGGGATGATCGCCGGGTTGGCGCGGCGCATCCGGTTCGCTTGCTCGGCCGGGGTTGCGTCTTCCAGGGCGCGGCGCGCGCGCCATCGTTGCAGCCAGTTTGCGAAACCGGAACTGTCGCCGACTTGAAGGCGCACCCCCGTGTCGCTCCCGTCGACCGCATCGGCCAGCGCGCGAAAGCTATTGGTGAAATCGGCGCCAGTCTCGGCCAGCACCGAGATCAATCCATCGATCAGCGCGGCATCGTCCGCGTGCGTCTCCAGTAGCCCCAGCTTGGCGCGAAAGACGGCTAGATAAGCCTGCTCGAAGTCTTGGGGGAAGGCGTCGATCGCTGCTTGGGCCGCGTCGCGGGCAGTCTCACCATCCGCGTCGAGCAACGGCAGCAGGGCTTGGGCGAGGCGGGCGAGGTTCCACTGGGCGATGCGCGGCTGGTTGCCGTAGGCGTAACGCCCCTGGTGATCGATCGAGCTGTAGACGGTGCCGGGATGATAGCCATCCATGAAGGCACAGGGGCCATAGTCGAGGGTCTCGCCGGCGATCGAGAGGTTGTCGGTATTCATCACGCCATGGATGAAGCCGACACCGAGCCAGCGGGCGATCAGGTCGGCCTGACGGGCGATGACCGCCGCGAGCAGCGCCCGATAGGGCTGTTCGGTCGCCCTCGTCTCGGGATAGTGGCGAGCGATGACATAGTCCGCGAGGTGCCGCACGGCCTCCGGATCCTGACGGGCGGCGAAATACTCGAAGGTCCCGATGCGTACATGGCTACGCGCCACGCGGGTTAGGACCGCCCCCGGCAGCACGGTCTCGCGATACACCGGCTCACCCGTGCTGACCGCCGCGAGCGCGCGGGTCGTCGGGATACCAAAGGCGTGCATCGCCTCGCCGATCAGATACTCCCGCAGCACGGGCCCCAGCCAGGCCCGCCCGTCACCCGCGCGCGAAAAGGGGGTGCGACCCGCGCCCTTGAGCTGGAGGTCGAAGCGCTCGCCCGAGGGGGCAAGGATCTCACCGAGCAGGATCGCCCGCCCGTCGCCGAGCTGCGGGACGAAACGCCCGAATTGGTGCCCGGCATAGGCCATGGCGAGCGGATCCGCTCCATCGGGGAGCCGATTGCCCGCGAGTACGGCGAGTCCCTCCGGCGTGTCCAGCGCGCTCGGATCGAGCCCAAGTTGAAGCGCGAGTGGTCCGTTGAGCTTGACCAGTTCCGGCTGGCGGACGGCAGAGGGTGGGAGGCGCGCGAAAAAACGCTCCGGCAGGCGGGCATAGGTGTTGTCGAAGGCGAAGGTCATGCGCGGACTCCTCGGGTGCAAAACCCAGAGATGGGGCCGCGCCCGCGCACGCCAATGTTGTTCGAGGCGTTGGCGGTGGTGTTCGCGCGGAGCGATCCCGATCCGCGCTCAGATCATCTTTCGCAGCTCATACTCCAGAATCCCCTCGGCTCCGGCGGCGCGCAGTCGGGGGATGAGGTCGCGGACCTGGTCGGTGTCGACGATGGTTTCCAGCGCCAGCCACCGTCGGTCGTAGAGATGACTCACGGTTGGGGCATGCAGGCTTGGCAGCAGCGCGACCACGGCATCCAGGCGTTCCGCCGGGACATTGCACTTGAGCGCGACCTTGTGCCGGGCGGCCAGCGCGGCCTGGAGCATGAGCGCGATCTGCTCGATGCGCGCGCGCCGCGCTGGATCCCGCATTGCCTCGCGGTTGGCGATCAGGCGCGTATCCGTGATCAGCAACTCCTCGACGATGCGCAGTCCGTGGGCGCGGATGGTGCTGCCAGTCTCGGTGATCTCGACCACGGCATCGACCAGCCCCTCGACCGCCTTCGCCTCGGTGGCGCCCCAGGAAAACTCAACCTCGGCGCGGATACCGCGCTCGGCCAGATAGCGTTGGGTGAATCCCATCAGCTCGGTGGCGATCTTGCGGCCCTCCAGGTCCGCGACGGAGCGAACCGGCGAGCCCTCTGGGACCACCAGCACCCAGCGGCTGGGCCGGTTGGATGCCTTGGAGTAAGTGAGCGTGCAGATCTGCTCCACTTCCGCCTGGGTCTCCAGGATCCAGTCCAGACCTGTCAGACCCAGGTCCAGGGTGCCGCGCTCCACGTAGCGCGCCATCTCTTGCGCGCGTAGCAGCGAGCACTGGATGTCCGGATCGTCGATGTCCGGATAGTAATTTCGCGAATGGGGCGTGATGCGCCACCCGGCTTGGGCGAAGAGCTCGATGGTGGCCTGCTCCAGGCTGCCCTTGGGGATTCCGAGCTTCAACAGCGGCATGGTCGATATCCAACAGTTAGAGGATTGAGGTCGGGGGAGTATCCCCTATCGTCCCGCCGGTCGTCGCGCCCGCGTCAGTGCCACGGTGGCCAGGCAGGGCGCGATCCGTCGCGTGCCGCCAGGCTCGTCGTCGCATCGCTCGCGGACTCCAGTACGCTGGACATCGGCGCCGGGGAGCCCTGCATTCATGAGTCGCTCAGGTGGCCCACGCCAGATGCGAAAACGCGAGACGCTCGGCGGCTGCGAGTTCATGCCGACGATTCGCCCTGTCGCGCCTGTTGACGCCGCAGCGCCTCCTCGCGCGCATCATCGATTTCCCGCAGGATGCTCTCAAGGTCGGCCGCTTTGTGCTGGCCCTTGAAATGACCGGTGAGCTTGACCTCGGGTGTCAGGTTGCCGTTTTCGTATAGATACCAGATTTCCTTTCCATAGCTGGTTGTCAACAGCTCCGGGGCATATTGACCGAAATAGAGCGCCAGGTTATTGACGTCCCGTTCCAGCATTCGCGGGGCATGATTGTTTGCCGCCGCGTCGATCGCCTGGGGCAGGTCGATGATGACTGGTCCGTGCGCGTCAACCAGGACGTTGAACTCGGAAAGGTCACCGTGGACGAGCCCGCCGCAGAGCATTTTCACCACCTCCGCGATCAGTCGGTCGTGGTATTCCAGGGCCAGCTCGCTGGTCAATTCAAGGTCGTTCAGTCGTGGCGCCGCATCGCCGTCCTCATCGGTAATCAACTCCATGAGCAACACGCCATCGACGAAGTGATAGGGCTGCGGAACACGCACCCCGGCGGCCGCGAGACGATAGAGCGCATCGACCTCGGCGTTTTGCCAAACGTCTTCCTGTTCCTTGCGCCCGTAGCGGCTGCCTTTTTCCATCGCGCGCGCCTGTCGGGTATTGCGCACATGACGGCCTTCCCGATACAACGCCTGCTTATGAAAGCCGCGCTTGTTGGCTTCCTTATAGACTTTGGCGCAGCGAATGGCGCCCTCGGAGCGCACCACATAGACAGCGGCCTCCTTGCCGCTCTTCAGTGAGCGCAGCACTTCATCGACAAGACCGTCTTGCACCAGCGGTTCGAGACTCTTGGGAACTTTCATCGTCGCCTTTGTTGGAGTTGCCGGCCTGCCGCCTCAGAATCGACCGAGACGCGCGGGCTTGGCGAATGACTATGCTTGGCGAAACACGCGGAGCCGTGGTGACCGACGTGGTTCACTTCCCTAGGCGCGCTCCTTACCTCCGCGCGCAACGCAGCGTTCGAGCTGCCCCTTTGGCGCCCGCTGGATCCGGCCGAGTAGCTCATGCGAGACCGCCGTCAGGCCAAAGCGTCGCATCAGTTCCCGCTCCAGATAAAGCGTCAGGTGGGTCGCCATCTCGGCATCGGCCAGCGCGCGGTGCGCTCGCGCGGCGGTCGGTAGCCCCGCCAAGGCAACCAGCGCGCCAAGCTTGTAGCTGGGCGCTTGGGGCAAAACGCGCCGGGCCAGCAGCATCGAGCAGACAAATGCCTGGCCACGCGCGCGTCCGATTCTCTCCAACTCCGCGTCCCAGAATTTGCTGTCGAATGCCGCATTGTGCGCCACGAGGGGCGCCGTGCCGACAAAATCGTCAACCTCGGCCATCACCTGGTCGGCCGGTGGCGCCTGGCGCACCATGGCGTTCGAGATTCCGGTTAGTTGCTCGATGAATGGCGGGATCCTCACGCCCGCGTTTATCAAGCTCTGGTAACGGTCGACGATCTGGCCGTCGCGGAGCAGGACCGCCGCGATCTCCGTGGCGCGATCCCCGCAATTTGGCGACAGACCAGTGGTCTCGAAATCGATCACGGCAATGGTTTCCACTTTAGCCCTCTTGGATCGCCGCTGGCGATCGGTCCAGTCGCGACACAAGCCACGCCGATGGCGGTGCCGCGTTGCGATCCGATGTTTCACGAGACCTTTCGGTTTTCGACGCATTCAGGGGGATGCGGCGGATGATTCGCCCCCGCCTTGGGGGTGCGTTATATTGGCACCGCGCGCCTGGTATCGCCACTCGGGGACGGACCCCTACAACGTCCCTCGCTCGCGAACCGGCGAACAACGCCGGAATTTCGGCTATCCGCGGGATCTCCACGCCGCCGCTTGCAACCCGCGCTGGCTCCGATCGAGACGCTCTCGATCCGATGGGCGGCTTGGGGCGTCGGGTTTGGAACCTGTCCGGTTGCGATTCCTCGCGTAGGCACCAGATCGGGCCTGCCGCATTCTTTCAATCCTTCCGGGTGTTTCGCGTGCTCTATGATGTCTTGAAGTTTCTTCACGTCCTTGGTGTCGTCATGTTGGTTGGTAACGTCACCGTGACGGCGGTGTGGAAGGTGTTCGCCGATCGCACCGGCGACGCGCGCGTCATCGCCTTCGGTCAGCGGCTGGTGACCCTGACCGACTGGTCATTGACGCTTGGCGGCATCCTGTTGATCGCCATCGGCGGATTCGGCGCGGCCCTGGTCACTGGGATCAACCCCTTCGGTGCGCGTTGGCTGGTCGAGGGCCAGGCGCTCTTCGTGCTGTCTGGACTGATGTGGACCATGATCCTGATTCCAACGCAGATTCGCCAGGCGCGCCAGGCGCGCGCCTTCGTCGACGGCGGTGAAATTCCGGCGCAATATCGGCGCGACGCCCTACGCTGGATCGTTTGGGGCATCATCGCCACCTTTCCGCTGCTGGGCGCGATCTGGCTGATGATCGCGAAACCCGGATAGGCGTCGTGCGGTCGTGTCTGTCGGCGGACGTGTGACGCGCTGCCGGTTGGCCCATGCGGTTCGACCTCGAACCTGAACTGTCACGGCAACGGTGAAGATGAGCCCCGAGAATCGTGCAACGCCAGTGCACAAGAAGACCAAGCGCCTGCGCGGCTGGTTATTCAACGGCGTCCTGATTCTCCTGGTTTTCGCGGGCGTTCAATGGTGGCAGGGCAGGTCGCTGATCACCGGCGAAGCACCGCCGCTGACGGGCGTCACGCTTGACGGGCGCTTGCTCGACCTCGCTGGGCTGCGGGGGCGGCCAGTGCTGGTCTACTTTTGGGCGAGCTGGTGTCCGGTGTGCAAGGTCACGGATGGCGCAATCGACGGGATCGCTCGAGACCATCCGGTCATCACGGTCGCGTTGCAATCCGGCGATGCCGACGAGATCCGACATTTCCTGCGGCAATCCCGTCTCGACTTCCCGGTGATCCCCGACCCAGATGGCCGCATCGCGGGCCGCTGGCGCGTGCGCGGGGTACCGGTGACCTTTGTCGTCGACGCCGTCGGACAAATTCGCTACGCCACCGTCGGAGCCAGCACCGGGCCGGGTCAGAGGTTTCGCTTGTGGTTGGCCGCCCACTGGGATTCTGGTCGGAGCGCGGACCAAGGCCGAGATTCCGCGCACAGGGTCGCGCGATAGGCGCTGCTCGGCACGACTGGAGTCCAGGGATCTTCCGTGCGCGTGGGCCTCGTGATCGCGGGAGCGCCTCGGTCCTCCATGTTGCTGTGCCATGCTTGCCGAATCAGGCCGACCTTGGGGACGTCGGGTACTGCCAATCACCGACAAGCGCGATCAGCGATGTCCATGTACTGAAAAGGGTATAGGTTGAAGTTTTCGTGACAGCGTCTATCTTCGGGATCGTAGGCAAACAGGCAAAAGCCGCCCCTTCTTGCAGAGTGTTGGGAGTCATCGATTCCTTGGGGCACACAAGACTGAACGGTTTTTGTCTAGATCTTCCCTCCGCAACCATCAATCTGAGGTGACTGCGATGTCTGAAGAAAAGATCCGCACCAATGAGCGTCGTGCGTTCTGGCTCATGATCACCATCTGCCTAGTGCCGCTGATCCCTTACGCCCTGCGCGGCGGTTCCTGATCGGCCTCAGACCCGCGCGTAAGGAGCGCGCGGGTCGACTGACGGGGAACGAAGACCGCCCAAACGACGTCTAGCCCTCGTCACAATCAGCCCTCAATTGCTCTATTCGCGCCTCTCGTTTGGCTCCACTACGTCGATCTCTCTGGCATCCCCATCCCAAACCGACGTATCGCCGTGTTTTCCGTGACAGCAAAGTCGCCTATGAGCTGCGCCCTCGTCGGTCTGCTTCTTGGGCCCGGCTGGCCGCTTCTGTCTCGAACACATTTCACCGCGAGAATCCAGATCAACCGGTGAAGATATCGAAAAGACAACATTCGTGGGGGCAGGTCAAATCGTGCTGACTTGGCTGATCATGGCATAATGCGGACTCAAGCCGGGGTGGTGAAATTGGTAGACACACAAGACTTAAAATCTTGAGGGCTTTGCCCGTACGGGTTCGACTCCCGTCCCCGGTACCAGCAAAAACAAGGGGTTATGCTCAACGCTTAACCCCTTTTTCGTTTCCAGCCCGACCCAGGGGACACTCACGGGACACCGCCGCTGTCGCGTCCTATAATCCGCCACAACATCAAGCGACACGTCACGGCGGGAAACATGGCCACCATTACCAAGCGCGAGACCCAAGAAGGAAAGGCCAGCTATCAAGTGAAGGTCCGGCTCAAGGGCTATCCGGCGCAGACCGCCACCTTCCCCCGGCTCACCGACGCCAAGAAGTGGGCCGTGCAGACGGAAGCGGCCTTGCGCGAGCGGCGGCACTTCAAAGGCGTTGAGTCAAGGAAACACACGCTCGCTGACCTGATCGACCGCTATACCCGTGACGTGATTCCCACCAAGGGCACCTTCGGCCGGAACCAGGCGCGGCAGCTTGTTTACTGGCGGGACGAGTTGGGCGCCTACACCCTGGCGGATGTGACGCCCGCCATGATTGCGGAGGCGCGCGACAAGCTGGCGGCGCCGCGCGGCACCCTTGGCCCGTCCACCGTGGTTCGGTATCTCGCGGTTCTGTCTCACGCCTTTAGCGTGGCCGTCAAGGAATGGGGATGGGTTGATGACAATCCTTGTCGAAGGGTCACGAAACCCAAGGAGCCGCGCGGGCGGGTGCGCTTCCTGTCTGATGACGAGCGCGCCCGGCTTCTGGAAGCCTGCCGGAAATCCCCGAATCCGTACCTGTATCCGGTCGTCGTCTTGGCCCTGTCGACCGGGATGCGATCCGCCGAGATCACGAATCTAACCTGGGATCGCGTCGACCTGAAGCGCGGGCGGATCGTTTTGGACCAAACCAAAAACGGGGAGGTCCGCGTGGTCCCGTTGGCCGGACATGCGGCCGGGCTGCTGACTGAACAGGCCAAAGCGCGGCGGCTGGACACCGAACTGTTATGGCCAAGTCGACCCGACCCGCAGCGCCCCGCCGACCTGCACCAAGCGTGGAGGACCGCACGGAAGGCTGCGCAGCTCAATGACTTTCGGTTCCACGACCTGAGACACAGCGCAGCCTCCTACCTGTTGATGAGCGGCGCCAGTATCGGCGAGCTGGCGGAAGTCCTTGGACACAAGACCTTGCAGATGGTTAAACGATACAGCCATCTGTCCGAGACCCACACGATGGACATCGTGTCACGGATGAATGCGGCCGTATTCGGGGATGGCGGGCGTGGATGATGTCCTTTACGAGGTCTCAGAACTGAACGGCGTCGCGCTGGCGGTCGGTCGCATCATGCGGGGCGCGAAAGGCCCGTATCCTTTCACCCTCCTTGGGTATCTCAGCACGGCCGACGGCGGCTATCAGCCTTTTCAACTGGATATTCCAGCGCTGACGTTCACGCCAAACGAAAAGAGCAAGCGCGTAGGGCGGCCCAAGTGGAGCACCGACATACGGCGGGCAATGGCGGCCCAATTCGCAAGATGCTTCTGTCAGATTGACGGGCATCCAATCACACACATGGCCCATCGGGTTGCGGGATTCTCTTCGTACAAAAAACTACACGAGTCGTCAAAGAAAGCTCCATACCAGATCGCCCCAGGCGCCGTGACATTTGGGCGGCATGTCGCTGATTTACTGGAGTACCCCAAGGGCGCTCTAGGGTTCATCCCCCCCGAGTTTCTCGATGTGCAAGGCCACCGGGCCACCGGAGACGGCTTTCTGTGGGCGCCTTTTTCCAAGCGGGCAGAATGGCGGGGAATCGTCATAGAGTCTGACGGCGACATTCCCACGGCTCGTGGTCTATTGATTGCCTTTGTCCCCGCGCGTATCCCCAAATAATTATTTTGAATTTCTCGGGGATTACTCTTTTCCCCTAACGCCTCTAGCCTGTGTGACAGCGACGGATAGAACCCCGGCGCGTTTCCATCACTGTCACAAACGGAGGCTATATGCCATCAAGTGCAATCCGAAGCGGCGCCGATTCAGCGACCGCCCGCGATCCCATCCTGTACACCGTCGCCCAACTTTTGAAGAGCGAGCCCGCGCTGGCTGAAGGCGGGATTCGCCAAGACCTCTTCCAGCGCGACATCAACGGCTTGGAGGAGTCCGGCGCCGTGGTCTATCGCGGCCGGAAGATCCTGCTGCACAAGCAGCGTTATCTGGATTGGATGCTTGGCGCCAAGCCAGCTCAGCGCCCGCACGGACTGCGGAGGGTTTCCAAATGAGCGCCCGGTCACGCGGTCGTCGCGCCGCGCGGCGAGACAAGCACGCTCGCAAGTGGGGCACCAAAGAAAACGGCCCGAGAGCCGTTGCCCCCGAGCCGTTGATTGATTGCGCTCGCCAGCGTAATCTAAACGCCGTTCGCGGAATCCCTTGCCGGGGAAGCCGCGACATTTAAGCACCGACCCAGTGAAAGCCAATGGTGCACCGGCCTAGTCATGATACCCCGCTCGGGGTTTGTCTGCCTACCGCGCGCGCTCGCCTGCACGCCTTCCTTGAGTCGGTTTCCAATCCTCTGGAGACCGTCACATGACCAACCCCAAGACCCCCGATTACCTCGCCACTCGGGCGCATCCGCCTGCCAGCTTCCGGCACATCGTCACCACACCTTCAGATCCGCGTCTTGCCGCCCGCTGGCCTGACGATGCCGCCAACTTTGAGCAAACCAGCGGCGATGATGAGCCGCTCTACATCGTCATTGGCACCCGCGCCACCGCCGATTCGATCCAGCGTCTCGCCGCCCGGCTCGGGCTGAATGTCGAGACCCTATTGATTGAGTCGCGGTCATGAGCGACAGCCCCCAAGGACCGGGGGCGAAAACGCCCCCATCGAAACATCCACGGCGAGGCATCCGCCTCAAGCCCGATCCTGAGCGCAAGCCTCTAAACTACGATGCCGTCAGAGCCGCCGCCCAAGGTCGCTGGCCCTGGATCCTGGCGGGTCTTGGTGTCGACCCCGACACCCTCAAGGATGACCACGGCCCTTGTCCAGGTTGCGGTGGCGTCGACCGTTTCCGCTTTGACGACAAGGATCAAGGTCACTTGTTTCTGTTCTGCGGGTGGAGGCGATCCCGTCTTCGGAGACGGTTTCGATCTGCTGTCTCACGTCCACGGCTGGAGTCCTTCCGAGGCGTTGCACCGCGTCGCCGAGCTGCTGGGGCTTGGCCCCGATCAGACCTTCTCGACCGCCCCGCCCCCTCCCGCGCCGCGCGCGTCCCGCCACCAGGACGACAAGGCCGCGAGCCAAGCCCAAGCCGCGAAGAAAGCCCACGCGGAATGGGACCAGTTGTCCCTGGCAGGCACCGACCACCCCTACCTCGTGCGCAAGTGCATCGAGCCTTTCGGCGCCCGTGTGGATCGAGCGGCGATGGCTGGTGATTCCGATCCTCAACGAGCGATGACGACATCCAGTCGCTTGAGCGCATCCCCGCCGAGCCTGGCGCCAAGAAGCGATTTATGAAGGGCGCGCGCAAGGACCACGGCCGCTACCTGATCCAGCCCGGCGCCGAGGATGCCCCAATCGCCATCACGGAGGGCTTCGCCGATGGTTGCTCGATCGCAATGGCCATGCCCACTTGGCGGGTCGTCTGCGCCTTCGATGCGGGCAATCTGCCCAAGGTCGCTGGCGACATCCGAGCCGCCGATCCTGATCGGGAAATTCTCGTCTGTGCCGATCAGGACGACGCCGGTCGAAGCGCTGCCGCTGAAGCCGCCAAGACCGCCGCCGCCCTTCCCCTGCTGCCGCCAGATCCCGGCGCCGACTGGAACGATTACCACCAGGCCCACGGGCTCGGCGGTCTGCGGAGTGCGTTGGAAGGTGCCCGCCAAGAAACGTTTGGAGTAAGTACCCCCTCAAACCCTCTCGACTCTCTCGATACAGGGGTTAAGGTCTCTCGAAACCCTCTCGAAAGCCTCTCGTCATCCTCTCGAAAAGGCGTCCTTCTGGTGACCGGCAAGGACGGAAAGATTCAGCCGACTGATCGACTCGCTTGCGGCGGAGACCATCGCGGATCAACTGCCCAAGTCGTTGGCCTATCGACCAGGAGGCCGGATGCCTGGTACGTCTGGTCGCAAACACATTGGGCACCCCAGGTCAGCCACGCACCCGCCGAAAAGCTGATCGCAGACGCGGTGCATGAGGGCACCGATCCCGGCGACGGATCCGACCCACTCGGGTTCCGGGTCGGATACCTGACCGGGATTATTTCAATCATTCAGAAGCGCGGACTTTTGCCCGCCCCGGCATGGCCAAGGGACGTGGTGCCCTTCACCAACGGGCTACTTGACCTGAATCAGTCCCCGCCGCGCGCACTGCGGAGGGCAGCCTATGACTACTGCCTTGGATTGGTGCCTTCCACATCGATACGAGAAGGACGCCGATTGTCCGAACATCAAGTCTTGGCTCAGTCTCTCCGTTGACCATGACGAGGAGACCGTTCAGCTTCTGCGCGCCTGGCTGGCCGCCCTGGTGCGAGGGATCGAGTTGCAAATCTTCCTGGTGCTGATCGGTCGCGGCGGATCCGGGAAGGGCACCTTCCAGCGCCTTTGCATGGCCCTGATCGGCATCGGCAATGCCGCGATTTGCTCCCTTCGCGACTTGGAAGAGAACCGCTTCGAAACCGCCAAGCTGTATGGCAAACGCCTGTGCATGGTGAACGAGGCCGGAAAGCATGGCGGTGCGCTCAACATGCTCAAGGCGATCACGGGCGGCGACCACATCCCCCTTGAGAGGAAGCACGTTCAGCAATCGGGGTCGTTTGTCTTCGGCGGCTTGGTCCTGATGGCGACGAACGAGCAAGTCACCTCGTCAGATGCGACCAGCGGACTGGAGAGGAGGCGAATCACGGTCCGCTTCCCTCGTAGCGCCACCCCCGAGGAGCGCGCCGATTGGCGCGAACGTGGCGGGGAGGAGGGCGTTCTGCATTCAGAGATCCCCGGTCTGTTGAACTGGCTGCTGGCCATGCCCGTAAAGGAAATCCGCCGAGCGGATCGACTCGCCGCCTAAGCGGGTAATCGAAGAGAACTTGCTCGGGATGGCTGCAGGTAACTCGGTTGCGGACTGGTTGATGGAGGAGTGTCACCCTTCCCAGATTGAGGACTTCGATGAAAACAATCCTACGCACTGGACACCGATCGGCATCCGGCGCGAAAAGCGCGAATCGGGTTCTGTGGTCTATGAGCACCGCGAGGACTGGCTGTACCCCAACTACCTGACTTGGTGCGACGAACAATCTCGCAAGCCCGTTTCGATTGTTCGTTTCCGCAGCACCCTGATTGATATTGCTGAAACGCTCGGGCATCCCGTCGAGCGGCACGACCACAGTACGAAACGCTCCATTGGTATCCGTGGGATTCGTTTGCGCCGTCGCGTTGACGATAAGCCATCGGAGGATCGCTACAACTGGACCGGATTCCCGAGAGGGTCTGAGAGAGTCGAAGAGAGGGATAAACCCGCGGCGCGACTGGGTTCGAGAGGGTCGAGAGGGTTTTACGGAAAATTTGTACCAGAAAACGAACGCGGAGGTCTTCTAACCATGAACACCGCCGCCCTGTTCGAGACCCTGACCGCCCACGGCATCCGGCTCGAAACCGATGGAACTGCCTTGGTTGCCAGTCCATCGGATCGCCTCACGCCAGACCATCGAGCCGAGATCATCGCCCACAAGTCGGAGCTGATCGCATACCTCACTGCGGCCAATGACGACCAGGCAACCCCCCATCGCCGCTGGCTGGTGCGCTATCAGGATGGCACCGAGCTTTCGATAACTCGGTGTCCACCTGCCACGTTGGAACAGGTCGCGACTGACTATCCAAGTGGACCGGTTCGCCCTGACCCGGAGCCGCCACCAGGGCGCCCGCTGGACCCCGAGGCGCTGGCGATCATCGGGGCATGGCTCGATGCCATCGGCGAGACCGATCCGGTCACGCGCGCCGAGTACGTCGACGGATGCACCCGAGATCTCGAGCGGCTGCGGAACACCTACGATGCGGCCGTTGCTCTCGGGATCGCGGCATTGGACTAGGTTCTTCTGCGAGTTGCGGTGAAACCGAGAGGTTTCGCGCTCGCGGTCTTTCAGAGAATTTGAACACTGTTCAGATGAACATTAAGCGATAGATCCTATTTATCTACCCATAAGGATTCCTTATGACAAGGCTATCAAACCGACCTCAACCCCAGATCGAAGACGGGCGCCCGCTGATCGCCATCCTTGAACGTCAACTGTCCCAGCATGGCGACCGGCCCTTGCCGCTTTACCTGCAACGCTGGCTCTTAGAGGGCATCGCGCGCCATCGTCTCGATGGCGCCGACCTTGGTAAAGCATTAGGACTGCGCCTCGTCGGCCGCGACTCCATCGCGACGCGCGATCGACGAGACCGCCGTGACCAAGCCTTGCGTGAGGCGGCCGGGCTGCTGAGTGACGACCCCACCGCGCTGGCGAACGCTGTTCGACGGTTTGCGGTCGCCACTTGGCCGCGCTGGCGGGCGCTGCCGTTCGCCCCCAGTGAAGCCCCGCCGATCCACCAAGTGCTGTTCCGTGCCTTCCAGGAAGCTGGCCCCGAGGGATCCGTTCCGGCCTCCTCAACGCATCTGGCGCGCATTCTCAAAAAAACGCCAAACCCGCCCTATTGATGTCGACTTGAGCGGGTTAGTGTGCGGTCATTCCCCCTCGCGCATTCACCCGACATGGCCGAAAAATCGCCCTCCCTTGCCGTCCAGTTCGCGACCCTGCGTGAGCGGGTCGCCATGCTCGAAACCCGCCGCGCTGCGCTCTTATCCGCTTGGAAATCGCGCCCCGAGGTGACGACGCTGGTCAACCGCAGCATCGACGCCGCCGCCCAACGCTTCGCGGGCAAGCTCCAAGCCAGCCTGGCCTGCACTGCTCGCCCCAATGGCGGGGAAGGCTTCCGGCTTTTCCAGGTCGAGCCGGATGCCGGCGATATCGCCGATTTTCTCGCTTTCCTGCATGCCGACGCGATCAAGACCGCTGCCGCGCGGATTACCGGCTCAATGCCCTGGAAGGGCGAAGAACTCAACCTGAACAGCCTTGGCGCCGTCGAGCTTGACCTTGCCGAGTCGCGCCTGGCGCTCGCCGAACTCCAACAGGAGATCTCCAATGTCCTTGCATAGCACCGAAACCTTCGTCACCGATCAGCTCATCGCCAGCAATTCCGATCTTTTGCTGGGGAAGGCGATTACCCTCGCCGCCGGTCAAAACCTCGCGCGCGGCGCCGTGCTCGGCAAGCTCA
The DNA here is from genome assembly GCA_963818415.1 of uncultured Gammaproteobacteria bacterium. Taxonomy (GTDB): domain Bacteria; phylum Pseudomonadota; class Gammaproteobacteria; order Chromatiales; family Chromatiaceae; genus CAWFSC01. Next base: position 45,488 of record CAWFSC010000009.1, read on the forward strand.
CCGCCACCGGGCAGTACGTGTTGTCGCGCGCCAACGATGGCGACACCCCGCCCGTGGCGATCGTCGACGGCTCCGAAGTCCCGGATCTGATTTTGGTTGAGTCCGTCGACGCCAGCCTGTCGGCCAAGCCTGCCTTGGGTTATCGACGCGGTGACTTCCAGGGCGCCTCGCTCACGCTCGGCACCGGACATACCCTTGCCAGCGTCGAAGAAGACTTGCGCGGCAAAGGCATCTTTTTGATTTAAGGGGACACACCATGAGCGTTTTCGACACCATCGACCTCAGCAACGTCATTGAAAACTTGCCGCGTCCCGCCTCTTTCCTGCTCGATCAGGGATTCCCAACCATGCAGGTGTCGGAGCGCGAGGAAATCGCCTTCGACGTTCGCGACGGGTCGCGCAAAATCGCACCCTTCGTCAGTCCGCTGGTCGCGGGAAAAATCGTCGAGAGCGAAGGCTTTCGCACCGAACGCTTCCGCCCGGCGTACCTGAAGTTGAAATCCGTACTCGATTCCGAGCGCCCCTTAAAGCGTGCGCTTGGCGAAACCATCGGCGGTTCGCTCCAACCCGCCGCGCGGCTTGAGGCGATTCTGGCCGATCAGTTGGCGGAACACGTCGACATGATTAACCGGCGTCTGGAAGTCATGGCGAGCGAGGTCTTGCGGACCGGGCGCGTCACGGTCTCGGGGGAAATGTACCCCACCCAGCTTGTGGACTTCGGGCGCCACGGCGAACAGAGCGCCACGCTCACCGGCGCTGACAAATGGTCGGCCACCACCGCCGATCCGGCGGGCGATCTTGCCGCCTGGAGCCTGGCCACCCTCAAGCGCTCCGGTCAGTCGCCCTCGACCGTCATCATGGATATCGCGGCGTGGGAAGCCTGCGTGCAGCACCCCACCATCACCGCGCGTCTGGACGTGCGCAACCTCAACGCGGGCGCCCTGTCGACGAGCGGCCCGTCGAGCGTGGGCGCCTCGCTCATGGGCCACCTGGACGGCCGGGCAATCCACGTCTACGCCGATTGGTTCATCGACCCCGCCGATGGGCAGGAAAAGCCGATTCTTCCCGCTGGAACCGTGCTGCTGCTGTCCCCGCGTCTACAGGGCGTCCGTGCCTTCGGAGCGATCCGCGACCATGCGGCCGGGTTCGTGGCGCAGCCCTTCTTTACCAAGTCATGGACCGATGAAGACCCCAGCGTCCGCTACATCCTGACCCAAAGCGCTCCGCTGTTGATTCCGACCCTGCCCAACGCCTCCTTTGCCGCGCAAGTACTGTGAGGCTGACATGACACCCATTCACCTCGAAGGGATCATTGGTCTGGATATCACCCCCGCCGACGTGCGCGCCCAGCTCGAAGGCGCGGGCGATGTCCGGCTGGATATCCACTCCCCAGGCGGCTTTCTCAACGATGGCTTTGCCATCCACAACACCCTGCTTGAGCACCGTCGCTCCGGGCATCGGGTCGAGGCGCACCTCGTGGGGTTGTGCGCGTCGGCCGCCAGTTACGTTGCCCTGGCAGCCGATGCGATCAGCACCGAACCAAATGCCGTGGTCATGCTCCACAATCCGCACACTGTCACCATCGGCGACCACCACAGCCTGACCAAGACCGCCCGCTTGCTGGACGCCGCCGCCGGGCTGATGGCGGACGGCTACGCGGCCCATCTGAGGGTGTCGCACCGAGGACGCGCGCGCCCTGATGGACACGGAAACCTGGTGGCACGGGTCGGAAATCGTCGCGGCCGGATTTGCCGCCGCCCTGGATCCGCCGCCCGCTGCCGCGCAACCGGAACTGACCAAGCCCCAGGCTCTCGCCCGCGGTCAATTCCGCGTCCACGCCATGCTTGACGCGCTCAAGTCCCAGCCCGAGCCACTGGAGCGCCTTGCCGCGCTACTGCCGCCGTCGGCTGCGGTTGACGATGGCGCCCACGTCATGGCCCAGGCGGTCGAGCGTGCCATGATCGCCGAGCGCGCGCGCATTCAGGCCGTGCGGTGCCAGTGCATCCCAGGGCATGAAGCCCTCATCGAGCAACTGGCGTTCGATGGCAAGACCACGGGGCCAGAAGCCGCCGCCGCCGTGCTCGCGGCCGAACAGCGGTTGCGGATGGTCCACCAGGCGGCGATCGCCAGCGCGCCACCCGCCGTGGCGGCCATCCTGCCCCCGCCGCTCGACCCGGTACCCCCGCCCGCCACGAATTGGGACGGCGTGGTTCGCCGGATGGCGCGGCGCCCCGCCGATGCGAGGGCGTCATGACCCATCCGCGCGTGCGTGCGATCATGATCGACTGCGCCACCTTCCAGCGGTTGCGGGTCGAGCCGAAGTCAACCCCGGAGCTGCGCGCCGCGCGTGAACGGCTGCGCGCCCTAACGGCCCTCGACCTGCTTTTGGTCTTTGAGCGGGCAAACGTGTTGCCTTGCCTGGATGATTGGAGCTTCGACACCTGAATTACCCTCTGCGGGGTAAACGCTCGCCGTGGAGTAAGGCACACGCGCCCGCCGTGTCACGGCATGCGGGCAACCCTCGCCAGAGCCCCCTCAAGCCACGCCACGCTCACGCCATCATCTAGACTTCTGTCTAGATCAATCTAGACGGCAGCAATCATGTCCGAACAGCTTGCACTGAAATTCCCCGATGGCACCCGCGCTCGCCTGCGCAGCCTGGCCAAACCGGGCGAGACCATGACCAGCGTTCTTCTTCGCGGCCTTGTCCTTCTGGCGGGCGCCCCAAGCCCCGAGCAAGACACCACCGCCGATCTGATCGCCCGCGTCGCGGCTATCGAGGCGCGTCTCGGTGCATTCCCGCCGCCTGCGGAAATGCCTCAAGCCACCGAGGCGCCGCGAACCTACCCGCCCGCCGCCCGCGCGATGGCGATCTTGATGGAGCAACAGGGCAGGCGACCCGGCGAGATCCGCCGCGCCCTGCTGGCGAATTTTGGCCGCGCTCCCGGTCCCCGCGAAATGTCGAGAGCGCTGCGGCGCTGGTCGACCCCAATCTAGTTACGCAGTAACGGCGATGCGGCGCTGGTCGAGCGAGGATTGGCGGTTGCGAGAATCGGCGAGCGGGGGTTAGGATGAGCCGTCCGTGGAGCCCTGGCAGGCGTCCACGACAAAGCGAAGACCGCGCTAACGGCTCCGCACCGGCGAGATGATTATATACGCTACCAGGCGCCCCCGTGGCCCTGCGTCCCGCCCCTGCCCGCCTTCGCGGTCAGTCTCGAATCCTTTCGGAGATTGACCATGCACGAGACCAACACCCGCCTTCTGACCAGTGCCAAGCAGGCTTCCTTCGCGGAAATCGACCGCCTAGAGCGCCAACTCGCGCAACTCACCTTCAGCCTGGCCCGAACCCGCACCCAACTGAAATACGCCCGCCAGCACCATGCTGATCTGTGCGACCTGATCCTTGACCGCGAGTCCCGCGCATGAGCGACCTCACCCCCGATCGAATCAACGCGCTCGCCGAGGAGGTCGCGGCCGCCTTCACCGCCCTGGTGCAAAAGGAAATTAGCCTGGGGCTTCGCCACGCTCGGTTCCTGCAAAGCCGCACCGAGGCCGAAGCCGCCAAAGTCCAGTACCAGGCGATCCGCCTTGAGTGGGAATCGGCAATGGGTCTCGCGACCGCCTACCACCGCACCGACCCCGAATCGACCGACCGATTCACGTTCGGATAGGCACCGTGCCCGCTTGTGGGACTGTCACGGGACATCCACCGCAAAAATCCCCAGCGGATGACAGGATCAGGCAACACCAACCCCACAATAAGCTGCCGTTTTTCATGCTGTCGCGTGCTGCCTGATTTTATAAGTTGTTGATAAATAGAGACTTAAAATCTTGAGGGCTTTGCCCGTACGGGTTCGACTCCCGTCCCCGGTACCAGATCGCCAACGATCAGCATGGGTAGCGTCGATTTATCGTGGCGCGCGTCGCCGAGCGAAGCGATCGATTGAGGTGTATTCGTTAACGGACTGTCCGCCGGTCGGAGTTTTGCTCCGATTGATGGAGCTTGGATCTTGGTCAAAAAAAAGCGCGACGGATGTCGCGCCTTAAAATTACCACCAAAGGAGGATGGAGGAGTGCACTGAAGGTTTGAGCTTCAGTACATCATTAGTTTCTTATTTACTGGTTGGTTTGTCAACCCCCGATCTTCTCGCACAGAGGCGTCGTTGCTCGGGCTCCCGCCAGTTCTCAGTCGGATTATTTCAGGCGAATCAGTTGGATGGAGCGCAAGCTCGGCCTGCTGCGCGTCCGGTCCGATTCTGGCGAGCGGCCCTGCGGGGGCGTTTTAAGTGCGATCCTCGCCCCAGCGCGGAATCAGGTCATGAGGGATTGCCAGATGATCCAGGATCCGGGCGACCATGAAGTCAATGATGTCGTCGATGCTGGAGGGGTTTCCGTAGAAACCCGGACTGGCGGGCATGATGACCGCGCCGGCCTGGGTGAGTCGTAACATGTTCTCCAGATGGATGCTGGTGAATGGGGTCTCCCGCAGAACCAGGATCAAGCGGCGGCGCTCCTTGAGGGCGACGTCCGCAGCGCGTTCGATCAGTGAGCTGGATAGCCCTGCGGCGATGCGCCCCAGTGTCCCGGTGGTGCAGGGGCAGATCACCATGGCGTCGGGTGGATTGCTTCCGCTCGCGACGGGGGCGGTCCATTCCTGGCGTCCGAAGACCCGGAGCTGACCTGGGCGCGCCTTGAACAGGTGCACGAAAAACGGTTCGGCCTCGCTCGCGCGTGCCGGGGATTCGAGCCCCGTCTCCATCTTGATTACGATCTGGCCCGCTTGGGACACCAGTAGGTTGACCTGGGCTCCGGCCGCGATCAGGCATTCGATCAATCGGAGGCCGTACCGCGCGCCGGAGGCTCCCGTCAGGGCGACCGTGACGGTTCGCGGCCAGGTGGGTTGCGCGGCAAGGGTCGAGTCAGGCGCGGCTGGCATCGGGTGGGCGGGGGTTGATGCCACTCAATCGCCGTGCCTGGCTTGCAGTGCGTCCAGGAGTTTCTGATGGATGCCGCCGAACCCGCCATTGCTCATGACCAGGATCTGATCGCCGCCCTGGGCATCGGCGACGAGATGTTCGACGATCGATTCGATCGAATCCGCCACAAGGATGCGCCTATCCAGACTCTGGAGAACGGCGGCGGCATCCCAGCCGAGATCGGCCGGCGCGTAGAGATAGACGCGATCGGCCGCGTCGAGCGAAGCGGCCAGCTCGGCATTGTGCACGCCGAGCCGCATGGTGTTCGACCTGGGCTCCAGTACGGCCAAAATGCGCTGCGCGCCGACTTGCTTCCGCAGGCCATCTAGCGTCGTGGCGATCGCGGTCGGGTGGTGGGCGAAATCGTCGAGAACGCGGATCCCCTTGACCTCTCCGCGCAATTCCATGCGGCGCTTGACCCCCTTGAAACGCCCTAGGGCCGCGATACCGGCCGCGATCGGAACTCCGGCATGACGCGCGGCCGCCAGGACGGCGAGGGCGTTGTGGACATTGTGCAGGCCGGTCTGACCCCATTGCACGATGCCCGCCTCGACACCCTGCCGCAGTACCCGAAACCGCGATCCGTCGGGCGCGATCAGCTCGGCGGTCCAATCCCCGTTCGTGCCGAAGGTTTCACGCGGCGTCCAGCAGCCCATCGCGATCACGGCGTCCAGCGCTGGCTCGGCGCCGGGATGGACGATGAGTCCGCTGCCCGGAACGGTCCTTACCAGATGATGGAACTGCCGTTGGATTTGTGCCAGATCATCGAAGATGTCGGCGTGATCGAATTCCAGATTGTTGAGGATGAGGGTGCGGGGACCGTAGTGGACGAACTTCGACCTCTTGTCGAAGAAGGCGGTGTCGTATTCATCCGCCTCGACGACGAAGAAGGGCGCCGAGCCCAAGCGCGCGGAGAGACCGAAGTCCAGGGGAACGCCGCCGATCAGGAAGCCCGGATCCAGTCCGGCGTCTTCCAGCACCCAGGCGAGCATGCTGGCGGTCGTAGTCTTGCCGTGGGTGCCCGCGACCGCCAGTACCCAGCGATCCCGCAACAGATTTTCCTTCAGCCATTCAGGTCCGGAGCAGTAGCGGAGCCCCCGGTCCAGCATCGCCTCGACGGCGGGGATGCCGCGCCGCATGGCATTGCCGACCACGACGACGTCGGGCGCCGGCTCCAGGTGCGAGACATCGTAGCCCTCCATCAGCTCGATCCCGGCCGCGGCCAACTGGGTGCTCATCGGCGGATAGACGTTCGCGTCCGAACCCGTGACGCGATGTCCCGAGGCGCGAGCCAAGAGGGCGATCCCGCCCATGAAGGTGCCGCAGACTCCAAGAATATGTAGATGCATGATCGGACTATTGACGGATTTCCGCGCGCGAGGGTGGATGGACAGGGACTTCCCGAAGAGCCGGGAGTGGGTTCAGGCGCCACCGAAGAGGCTGGTCACCAGGGTGACCGTGATGATCTCGAAGACCACCGCGATCGCGGTGCCTTGGCCGAGCGTGATGCTGAAGGCGTGGCGCAGGATGTGGCCGGTGACCACGATCCCCCAGATGACCAGGGCGAGAAGCAGAAAGGCGCCCAATGCGGCAAGATCGCTCTGCTCGCTGCCGGTCGGCTGCAAGCTGAGCGGCAGGATAGCGACCAGGCCGAGCAAGGCTCCGCTCCCCACCAGCGCCGTGGCGGCTTGGACGAAGCGCGGTCGCAGCTTGAGCTGGTTCAGGCCGGCATAAAGGGCCGCCAGCATCAGCGAGATCTCGACGATGCCCTGCATTAACGCAAGCGCCCAGGACAGACCCGCTGTCATCCCGACCAGCACGCCCACCACCAGGTCGGCGATCATGACGATGCCCAGGAGAATTTCGGATGCCGGCAAATCCTGCGGCGGACGGCGGAGCAAACAAAGCTCGACGAAAAACGTGATCAAGGCCTGCACGACGGGATCCTGGCTCGCTCAAGGTCGTCCAATGATAACTCAATCCTCGCCGGGCCTCAGATAGCCAGCGCAATCGACCTGGACTGCACACATGGGATTCGCGTCGAGACAGAGTGCGGTAAGGGATCCGCCCCACAGACAGCCGCTGTCGATCGCCCACACATTGTCGCCGCTCCAGTAGCCCAGGGTCGACCAGTGACCGAAGATGATCCGCTCCCCCCGGGTGCGTCTTCCGGGCATCTGAAACCAGGGCAGCAACCCTGGCCCCTGACTGCCGATCTCGCCCTTTTCCTTTAGCGCCAGGGCTCCGTCCGGCGCACAGAAACGCAATCGGGTGAGACTATTGGTGACGAAGCGCAGCCGGTCCAGGCCGGTCAGGCCGGGTGACCAGCGGTCCGGCTTGTTTCCGTACATTGCGTTGAGAAAGCCCTGGTGGTCCTCATCGCGCAGCGCGGTTTCCAACTCGGCCGCGCAGCTCCGCGCCTGCGCGAGATCCCACTGCGGCGGCAGGCCGGCATGGATCATCGTCAGGGCGCGTTCGGTATCGTGATGCAGTAGTGGGCGATGACGGAGCCAATGCAGGATCTCGTCGCGGTCTGGCGCCAGCAGAACCGAGCTTAGGGTGCTTTTCTTGGCGTGCTTGCCATTTCCGGCGGCCAGCGCCAGCAGGTGCAGGTCGTGATTGCCCAGCACGACGATCGCCGCCTCGCCGAGATCGCGCACGAAGCGCAACACGGCCAGCGACTCGGGACCCCGATTCACCAGGTCGCCGACGAACCAAAGTCGGTCGCACGAGGGATCGAAGGCGATTTTGTCCAGGAGGATCCTCAGCTCGCTGTAACAGCCTTGGATGTCGCCAATGGCAAAGGTGGACATGAGTGGTCGGCGCGATCTGGTGGGGACGCGGAACGACCGCGGGCGTCGACGACGAGTCAGTGGATACGGGTCGAGGTCAAGGAAAAGACCGGAATCTTGGCGGCGAAGCGGGTTCCGTCATCGCCGACCATTCCATAGCTGCCGTACATGCTACCCAGGGGTGTCGGTAGGACGGCGCCGCTGGTGTATTGAAACGACTCTCCGGGCTCCAGATGGGGCTGCTCGCCGACCACGCCTTCGCCGCGGACCTCCTGCACCTTGCCATCTGCATCGGTGATGATCCAGTGCCGATCGAGCAGCCGAGCGGGCTTGCTTCCCTGATTTTCGATCGTGATGGTGTAGGCGAAGACGTAGCGGCTCTCTTCTGGGGTGGATTGATCCGGCTGATATTGGCTCTGGGCCGAGATCTTGATGGAGTAGTTGTTCACGAAGGTCTCCAGGGCGGACAGATGCATCTGATTCACGGATGATAGCTCGATATGATCCCCGGTTTCAGTCCATGAGCGGACCTCTCGCCAGACATCGTAGGCATTTTTGCCATGCGTCATGGTATCCGCCTCGTCTGGCCGCAGTCCCTGGTTTTATTGCGGCGGGGTGATCGGGCGGCTTGTAATCTTTTGAAATAGTTGTAGGCTATTATTGAAAACTTACACGAGCCAACGAGCGGCATGTTGATGTATTCAAAACGCAGTCATCGGAGACCCGATCCGCTCTTTCTGCTGATGGTCTTTGTCGTTATCGGTATGTGTGCCACAGTCAGCTATCAGATCCTGGTTTTTTCCGACGCCAGTCAGGCCAAGCTCGCGCGGCAGGGAGCGGCGCCGATCGAGGTTGGCGGTTAACCCGATGATGTTGCTTCGTTCTTACGCTCGCCCTGGCGAGAGTTCTCAAGTCCCTCCCTGCGCGGACGATCACGATGGCCGTTGATGCGGCGGCGGCCAAGCTCCGGGTCGCGGTCGTGGGCGTCGGCTATCTCGGACGCTTCCATGCTCTGATCTACTCGCGCATGCCGGATGTCGAGCTGGTGGGTGTCGTGGATGCCAGCCATGATCGAGCCCGAGCCGTCGCGGCCGAGGCGGGTTGCGCGGCCTTCCCCCAAATCGCCGATCTGCTCGACCTGGTGGACGCGGTCAGCGTGGTGGTCCCGACGACCGCGCACTTGATCGCGGCCGAGCCTTTCCTGTCAAAAGGAATCCACGTCCTGATTGAGAAGCCGATCGCCGCCACCCTGGCGGAGGGCGCGGAGATCGTGCGGCTGGCGCAGACGCATGGTGCCATCCTGCAGATCGGTCACGTCGAGCGATTCAATGCCGGCGTCATGGCCCTGGCCCAGCGGATCCGTTCCCCGCTCTATCTCGAGGCGCAGCGCATGGGCGGTTTCGTCGAGCGGGCCACCGATGTCGACGTGGTCTCGGATCTTATGATCCATGACATCGATATCGTCCTCTCGCTCGTCGACGCCGAGATCCGTCATATCTCCGCCGTGGGTGCCTCCATCCTGACCGAGCACGTCGACATCGCCAATGCCCGGCTGGAGTTCGCCAACGGGGCTGTCGCCAACGTGGTCGCCAGCCGCGTTTCGGAGAAGACGACCCGACGCATTCGGGTCTTCCAGCCGCGGATGTACCTCTCCCTGGATTTCGTCGATCAGACCATCGATATCGCCGAGCCCAGACCGGTCGAGGGGACCGCGCGCCCCGAGATCGTCCGCGAGCGGATTGCGGTGGATCCGATCAAGCCCTTGGATCTGGAACTTGCCGAGTTCGTGCGCGTGATCCGCGAGGGCCGGACGCCACTGGTCGACGGGCGGATCGGGCTCAAGGCGCTGGACGTGGCCCTGGAAGTCCGCGCCCGCATTGCCGAGGCGGGTGAGCTGCAGCGACACTCCTTGCTGTCAAACTAGCGCGCCAGCCGTACTGGCGAGCCAAACCGAACCCTGGTCAGCGAGCGCCCCGATCGTCCGCGCGGGTCATGTCGAGCGCGATCTCCACCGCCGCCAGCAGACTTCCTAGATCCGCCCGATCCGTTCCAGCCAGATCCAGCGCCGTGCCATGGTCGACCGAGGTCCGAATGATCGGCAGGCCGAGCGTGACGTTGACCGCGCGTCCGAATCCCAGGTGCTTGAGCACGGGCAACCCTTGATCGTGATACATGGCGAGCACGGCATCCGCGTCGGCCAGTCGGTCCGGGACGAAGGCGGTATCCGCCGGCAGCGGTCCAATCAGATTCCAGCCATGCCCGCGCAGTTCGCCGAGAACGGGCTCGATGACCTCGATCTCTTCGCGACCCAGATGCCCCATTTCGCCGGCGTGAGGATTCAACCCGCAGACCAGGATCCGGGGTTGCTCGATGCCGAAGCGCTGGACCAGATCCCGCCGCAGGATGCCGATGATCCGAGTCAGATGCTCACGGGTGATGGCCGAGCTGACTTGCGACAGCGGCAGGTGGGTGGTTGCCAGCGCCACGCGCAGACCGGGAGCGACCAGCATCATCACCGGCTCGGCGCGGCAGCGCTCGGCCAGAAATTCGGTATGTCCCGTGAAGGGGATCCCCGCCTCATTGATGACGCCCTTGTGGACGGGCGCCGTGACCAGCGCATCGAAGGTTCGATCGAGGCAGCCGTCGCAGGCCAGCGCCAGCGTCTCCAGGACGTAGGGGGCGTTGCGGGGGTCGAGCCTTCCGGGCTCTACCGGATGTCGCAGCGCGACCGGCACGATCGCGAGATGACCGGGCGGCGAGGGGTGGGGGGCGCGATCCGGCGTGAAGGGATGGAGCCTGAGTTCCAGGCCGAGCCTCCGGGCGCGCTCCCTCAGCAAGTCCGGATCCGCGATGGCCACCAGTTGGACAGTGTGCTGGCGCTGCGCGAGCCGCGCGATCAGATCCGGGCCGATCCCGGCTGGCTCGCCAGGCGTGATGGCGAGTCTGGGAACCCTGTCATTCGGCCTCGGAGCCGCAGCTATCGCGCTCATGACTCTTGGTGGAGACGGATCTCGACGTAGGCTTCATCGCGGAGCTGCCGCAGCCATTCCTCGGTCGCTTCCTCGGCCTTGCGCCGCTGTAGCGCCTCGCGCGCCTTCACCCGCAGGACATCCGCGCTGGTGTCCTGATTGCGTCGCTCCTCGACCTGAACGATGTGCCAGCCGAAGGGGCTCTTGAACGGCTCGCTGATGCCATTGATTGGCAGGGCGGCCATGGTCTCCTCGAAATCCTGCACGGTGTCGCCCGGACTCACCCAGCCCAGCTCGCCGCCCTTGAGCGCGGATCCGGTATCGTCCGAGTGCGCCCGGGCCAGGGTCGCGAAGTCCTCGCCGCTCTGTATCCGCTGGCGCAGTTGCGAGAGACGTTGTTTGGCGTCGTCGTCCGAGACCACCTCATTGGTGCGGACCAGGATGTGTCGAGCGCGGGTCTGGGTGACGTTTTTCGGGGTTGCCGCCTTGATCTCACGCATCTTGATGATGTGGAAGCCGCTCGGGCTGCGCAGTGGGTCGCTGACCTCCCCCTCGGCCAGGGTGTAGGCGAGATCGGATACCAGGCTGGGCACCGCGCCCATCTCGAACCAGCCGAGATCGCCGCCATCGAGTGCGTTGCGTCCGTCCGACTCGCTGACGGCCGTCTCGGCGAAATCGGCGCCAGCGCGCAGTTTGGCGACCAGACGCTTGGCCTTGTCCTCGGCGGCCTTCATTTGCTGGGGGGTTGGGTTGTCTGGCAGCGCGACCAGGATGTGCTGCAGCCGCACCTGCTCACGCTCGACCAGACGGCTGGAATCCTTCGCGAGAAAGAGGTCGATCTCGCGGTCGGTCACCTGGATCTTCTTCATGACCTCCTGGCTCTGCAGGCGGCTGGTCAGAATCTGGGCGCGGGTGTCCTCGCGAAAATTCTCGAACCGGATCCCCCCAGCCTCCAGCGTCGCCTTCAGCTCATCGAGCGACAGACCGTTGCGCTTGGCGATGTTGGTCATGGCCTCGGTGAGCGCGGCATCCTCCACCTTGATGCCGAGCTCCTTGGCCCGTTGCTGCTGTAGCCGCTTGAGGATGAGTCGGTCGAGCACCTGTTTTTCGAGCTGGGGGCGCGGCGGAATCGCCGTTCCCTTCTGGGTCAGTTGGGGAATCACCAGGGCGATTTCCTTGTCGAGATCGCTCTGGACCACGACATCGTCGTTGACGACCGCGATGATGGCGTCCAACGCCTGGGAGCCGGCAAGGGCGCGGCCCAGGCCGATGGACAAGAGCAATAGCATGGCCCAGTGGGGCCAGCGGCGCGCGACGCGCGGTCTCGCGCGGCTAATCGGGTTGGTATCCATAAATTCCTCGTTCCAGGAGTTTGTCGATCTGGTTGCCGAATGAACCGAGACCGGCCAACTCGAGTTGTAACATGACGCTGGTGCTGGCGGGATTCGTGGCGCTGCGCTTCAGGCGTTGACCGAGAATGCGCAGACGCCAGCAGCAGCGACCGAATTCGATACCGGCGAAGGCCTCGACTGTTTCATCGTTGAGCATCGAATAGAGCCAGCGTCCGACCACTCTGACCTTCGCGCCCACGGGCATTGGAAAGAGATGTCGGTGTCCTCGTACTCCTCGGACTCTTCATTGCCGAGATTGTAGCGGTAGGCGAGATTGAGCAGATGCTCATTGTCCGGTGAGTAGCGTAGCTGGACCACCTGCTTTTCCCACGGCTGCTCGGTTTCGTTCGGATTCCACTGGAGGCCAGCCAGCGCTGTCCAGTTCTCCCGCACCAGCGCCGAAATCTCGCCGGCCAGCGAGGAGCTGATGTCTTCTTGACCGCGTCGCCGTCGGTGAGCTGAACGCGACGTTGGTCGAAGTAATACAACTGGCCCAGGCTGGCGCGAAATAATTCCGCCCCGCTGTGATTGGCGATGGTGCGCGAGGTTAGCCCCAGGGTGAGACGGTTCTCGTCGCCGATGCGGTCATAGCCCGTGAAACGATTGGGTCGGAACAGGCTCGCGAAGCTGAAGTCAAGCGCCGTGGTGTCGAAGCGTGGATTGTCCGTCTGATCCTCGTAGGGGGTGAGGACATAATAAAGCCGAGGCTCCAGGGTTTGCAGCGCGCGGTTGCCTGAACCAATTGGTTTCGCGCTCGAAGATGAGTTTGCCATCCACGTCCAGGCTCGGGATCACATGCGAGGGCTGCGTCGGCGCAGCCCTCGGTCTCGTCGACCAGATCGTAGGCCGTGTAATAGAGGCGGGCGCGTGGGATGAGATAACCAAAGCCGCGACGTAGCGGCAGGCGGAGGGATGGGATGGCGACCAGCCGGCTGCCATGCACGGCGGAGTTGTGGTCGAAATAGTCGTACTGCCCGTCGAAATCATATTCGACGCCCTGGTTCCAGGTCTTGGGATCGACATCCAGCTCGATGTGGGGTAGCTGGCCGTAGGGCCGATTGGCGGGCGCGATGCTGGTATCGACGGTCTGGAATTGCTGAAACCGCCCGAGCATGCGCCAGCCATCGCCGGTGTAATTGAGGTCGGCGCGCTGGCTCAGGTTGCGCACGCTGGTGACGTCGAGCCGGTTGCCGAAGTCCTCGAGATATTGGTCGTCCGAGACCGAGGCATAGTCGATCGAGGTCGACCAGCGGGAGCCCAGGTGACCCGCTTGCTTGATGCGGAGCGCGCCGCGCACCCCATCCTCCGGATCCTTTTGATCGTTGGGCAGTATCTCGCCATCGATCTCCAGCTTCCTGAAAGCTCGCGAGGTGGCGGAACTCACCGCCGAGCATCAGTCCGCGCGAGCTCATGTATGCGGGGCGTCAGGGTCGCGTCCATGTTGGGGGCGATGTTCCAGTAATAGGGCAGGCTGATATCCGTGCCGGTTTCCTCGGAGGAACCGACGATGGGTATCAGAAAGCCGCTGCGGCGTCGCCCGTCGATCGGAAACCGCAGATAGGGACTATAGAGCACCGGTATCTTGCCGACCCGTATCCGCGCGTGGTGGGCGATGCCGACCCCGGTACCCTGGTCGAGCTCGAGCTCGCGCGCCTCGATGGACCAATCGGAGTTGCCGGGCGGGCAGGTCGTGTAGAGGATGTCCTGATAGCGGCTGCGCTGCTCGTCGAGCAGCCAGGCGCGGTCGGCGGCCGCCGCGCAGGTTGGCCTTGCCGGACATGCGATAACCGGCCTGGTCGACGGTGCCCTCTTTGGTCTCCAGGTTGTAGTCCGCCGAGTCGCCCGTCAGTCGGATCCCCGGAATCTCCAGGAAGACTTGACCGGATGTCTTGAGGGCGCCGGTGCGACGGTCGTAGGTGGATTGATCGGCCTCGATCCGCCGATCGTTCTGCTGGACATCGATGTTTCCCCGCAGGTTGATGAGATCGCGGTTGCGATCGTAGTCGACCCAATCGGCCGTGATATCGACCGGAACTTGATTGCCGGCGCTGAGATCGACCTTGGGCGAGTGGCGTGCCGCGCCGGGCTTTGGCCCGCAGTAGTCCCAGGTCAGGTTCTGGTGCAGTCGCGCATCCTCCGCGCGGCGCTCGAGCGATCGCTTGCCCGGTTGCGCCGGGCTTGGGCCGGGCGGCTTGGCCGAATCGTCTCTCGCTGGTTGCGCGGGCAATGGAGCCACGGGGCCGTTCCGTTCGAGCGTCTTGAAGGCGGTGTCCGCGGGGTTGGGCGTGAGGGGGGCGAGCGGTGTCAGGGGGGGGCGATTCGCCTCGGGTACCGAGGGGACGAAGGTCTCTTCCCGAGTTGCCGCTGGAGGTGTCTCGCCTGTCCCTTGAGCCGGCGACGCGGGAGCCCCGGCTGGCGTTTCTGGCGATGTGGCTGGCGGCTTCGCCGCTGGTGTGTCGTGCGGCGATTGGCAGTCGAGCTCGGGGCTTGCGGAGGGGCAGGGCACTTGAGCCGCTGGCGTGGGCGATTCTCCAGTCGAGCCGAAAGCGGATGCCGCAGTGATGACGAGCAGTACGGCTGCGCGTGCACTGCGTTTGAGATCGGCCATGGTCGGCATCCGTCGGACGGGGCTCGCTAGCGAATCAGTGGACGGGCGAGGTCTGGCCTGCAACCATGGCACATTCCGGCCACGTCATCAATCACCAACAGGACGCGCCGGGCGACCTCGGATCGTTCGCGATCCAGATTCATTTTGTGTATGACGCGCCGATCGGCGTGGCTCGGTAGCATGGGGTAAAGGGCGGTGTCAGATCGAAATTCGTTATTGAAAGGCTGGTTAGCCGACGTGCTGCGCACGGAAGGCTTTGGACTAGAGCCGGCGTCCTCGGACGCGAGCTTCCGCCGCTATTGGCGGGTGAGCCATCAAGGGGCCACACTGATCGCCATGGACGCGCCTCCGGAGCATGAGGATTGTGGCCGCTATGCCGATCTTTCACGACGTTTTCGGGCCGTTGGGATCAACACGCCGGAGATCCATGCGGAAGATCGCACCCAGGGGTTTCTGCTGATCTCCGACCTGGGGGATCGCGTCTATCTCGGTCAGCTCCAGGACGGGAACGCCGATCGTCTCTATGGCGATGCGCTGGGCGCCTTGGCGACCATCCAGGCCTGCGGGCCAGTGGATGGACTTCCCCTTTATGATGCCCCATTCCTGCTGCGCGAATTGGGATTATTTCGTGAATGGCTCCTGGAGCGACACCTGGGTCTGCGGCTCGGCGAGGACGAAACGCGGATGCTCGACCAGGTTTACGCGGAGCTGGTCGCCAGCGCGCTGGAACAGCCGCGCGTCTGTGTCCATCGCGATTACCACTCGCGCAATCTCATGGTGACCGAGGTCGGCAACCCGGGCGTGCTCGATTTTCAGGACGCTGTCGTCGGGCCGGTGACCTACGACCTGGTCTCGCTGCTGCGCGACTGCTACATCACCTGGCCGCCGGAGCGAGTGATGGAGTGGGCGCTGGGGTACTTCCAGTTGGCCCGTCAGTCGGGCGTTCTGCGCGAGCAAGACCCCGCGCGTTTTCTGCGCTGGTTCGACCTCATGGGCATGCAGCGGCACCTCAAGGCCTGCGGCATCTTCGCTCGTCTCAACATCCGCGACGGCAAACCGCACTATCTCGGAGACATCCCGAGGACGCTTGGGTACGTGCTGGAGGTCGCCGAGCGCTACGAAGAGCTCGCGGAACTGGCCCGGTTCTTGAGTCGGCGTGTTTTGCCCGCGCTTGCGGATCCCGCCAAGACAGTCAGTTGATGCCACGGGCAATCGGTTTCAGCCGAGCCCGGAACCTCCGCCGATTCAGTCATTCAGGAAGCTATCCATGACTCAGTCTCTCAGTGCGGCCATGCGCGGCCTGTCGGTCATCCTGCTTGCGCTTGGCTGTTCTCAGTCATCCGCCGACCTTGGCGGGCTGGCCTTCGCGGAGGTAACAGTCCCGATGACGCAAGATGAAAAACGCGAGATTCGCGCCTCCGAGAGCGTCAGCATCAATGGCCAGATCGTTCCGATCGGCTACAGGGAGCTGGTGCGCACTAATCAAGTTCTGCCAAGACTCGGCGGCGCGAGCGGCGAGACCGAGGTTTTCGGTTTGCTCAAGGACAAGAGCGGCGATGCCCTTTTGCGGGAGAACGGCAGTCCATGGGTCTGCACCAATGGGGCTGGTCCGGACCATACCTCGCTCTTGCGGTATGGCTCCGATCTCTTCGCCGTCACCCAACTGGAGTGCAACCTCGGCGGCGCCTACATCACCAAGCTGGCTCAGGATGGAAGCGGAAATCTGTCCGCCGTCTCGACCCGATCGGTGGACTTCTCGGATGTCTACGGAACCTATGTCAACTGCGCCGGCATGACGACGCCCTGGAACACGCATCTCGGCTCAGAGGAGTATGAGTTGCCGATGGCGTTGTTCAACCCGGCCGCCAAGAACCATGCCTGGTTCGAGAACGTCATCCACAATGCGCGCATGCGGGCCATCGCGGACTACAACAAGATCGAGAACACGGCCACTAACGCCGCCTACCTCGGCTATATGTTCGGCTGGATACCGGAGATTGCGATCACCTCGGCCGACGGCCAGCAGACCGTGAAGAAACATTTCGCCATGGGGCGCTTCTCTCACGAGCTGGCCTACGTGATGCCGGACGAACGCACCGTCTATCTGTCGGACGACGGCACCAACGTGGGCCTCTTCCTCTTCATTGCGGACAAGGCCAGGGATCTCGGCGCCGGAACTCTCTATGCCGCGCGCTGGGTGCAGATCTCCGGTGCCGGGGCGGGAGCGGCAAAGATCGAATGGATCAATTTGGGGCATGCCACCAGCGATGAGATCCGTGCCGCCATCGAGCGTAAGACCACCTTCGCCGACATGTTCGAGCGCGCGGCGCCGCTCGATGCCGACGCGGGAACCTGCCCAGAGGGTTATACGAGTACCAATACCGGCGACGCGGGTCTGCTCTGCACCCGGCTGAAGCCGGGGATGGACAAGCTCGCGTCGCGGATGGAGACCAGGCTCTACGCGGCCCTCAAGGGTGCGACGACCGAATTCCGCAAGGAAGAGGGTCTGACCTTCAGTCCTGACGAGAATGTGCTCTACGTGGCCATGAGCGAACTGCGTCGTGGCATGGAGGATGGATCCAAGAACGATATCGGCGGTTCGAACCACATTCGTCTGGCGAATGCCAACCAGTGTGGCGCCGTCTATGGCATGGATCTCAAGGGGTCGATTGCCGATACCGACGGCCAGCCGATCGACAGCGCCTATGTATCCCACAACATTCACGGCGTCGTGGTCGGGATGCCTAAGGACTACAGCGGCACCGAATTGTCAGCGAACGCCTGTGCCATCGACGGCATCGCCTCGCCCGACAACCTGACCTATCTGCCCAAGTTCAAGGCGCTGGTCATCGGTGAGGACAGCGGCAGTCACCAGAATAACGCGGTCTGGAGCGATGACCTCAATACCCGGCGCCTGACCCGCATCGCGACGACTCCCTTCGGCGCCGAGGCCACGTCGCTCTTCTGGCATGCCAATATCAATGGCTTTGGCTACCTGACGCTGGTGACTCAGCATCCCTATGGTGACTCGGATTGAAGGCCAGGCGGCCGTGAGCGCTGACGTCAAAGAGTCCCGCATCGGCTACATTGGGCCCTTCCCGGCCCTCGACTGAGATTCAAGACTGGGTGTCCGCCAGACCAAAGGGGCGAATGCGTTAGGAACGACCTTCGGGCGGATCCTCGAAGAGATCCGCCAGACCTTCCAACTCCTGGCGGGCGAGCTCCGCCTCCAGATCCTCGCGTCCGGGGGGGCGTATCCCGATGGGCTCTTCATCGAGCGCATGTTCGTCGGGTTTGCCGAAGGCGTCGAGCAGATCATCGAACGCACTGGGGTCGATGGGCTCTTCCGCGGGGGGGGCGACGGGTGGCTCCTTGGTCGTTTCCAGCGGATCCGCAGCCTCGCTATCTCCGGACTGGACGTTGAAGTCGTCCTGATCGAAGCCGAGGTCATCCGCTTCGGGGAACGGGATATCTTCCGGCTGACTCGTTTGAGGCTCGATATCCGGTAGCGGTTGCGGCGGCGGTTCTTCCGGGACGGGCTGGGTCTTCTTGAAGGCCGCCATGTATTCGTCCATCAACTGCTCAAGTGTGCCCTTGGTGCTATCCAGTTCGGCGGCGAGCTGCGCCTTCTCGTTCTCGAGACCGCTGACCTCGCTGGCGTGGATCATGCCGCGCGGGGTCATGTGGACCCAGGGCGTGAGCACCTTGGTCAGCTCTTCCGGTATCTCCTTCAGCTTCTCCCCGTCGCGATTCAGATAGAGACTCAACATGGCGTTGTAGAAGGCCTTCTCGCGCGCGACATACTCATCGACCTTGGCCGCGAGGTCTTCACCCTCCAGACGATAGGTCGTCTCGAAGAGGGTGGCCAGGGCGTCGCGGCGCGAGACTTCATTGGTCTCCAGGTGCTCGATGACGGCTCCGGCGTGGGCGTGATCCTCATGGGCGATCCGGCGCTGGCGACGCAGCATCATGACCAGAACGCCCCAGGAGAGCAGGGCGAATTCCAGGGCCAGCATCAGGCTGCCGAGCTCAAGCGTGCTCATGCGGGCTTCCTCTTACTTTCGTCTCGCTTGGCGGAGGTCTTCTTGGCCGATGCCCCATTCATGACCCGCCAGGTCAGGCCCAGCAGCGCGGCAACGAGAAGATTGCTCCCCAGCAGATAGCCCCCGAGCCAAAGCCAGGAGATACGGACGCCATCGGACCCTTGCGCTTGACCGTGTTTCTCCTCGTGCTCGGTCCGGGCGAAGTCGAAGGCCAGGAGTCCTGGCTCGGGCGTGATATCAATGGCCTCATGGGTCAAGCTCTGAGCCATCAATTGCCCCTTCACCCGATACTCGCCGGGGAGCTGGATCGGAACCTTGATGCCCAGGGGCAGGTGGCTCGACTTCGGGATCTCGACCACCGACGTCCAATCCTCCGGACCCTGCACCAGCAGATAGCCAAGCAGACTGTCAGGCAGGATCAGATCGGGCTCGGCGCTCAATGTCAGCACGATGGCCGCCGCCGGATCCTGTTCCGACGGATTCTGTCGTTCATAGCGGATCGAAACGGGTGCCCCCGTGATCTTGAAGCGCTTGATGGTCTGACGCTTGAAGGTGCCGCCGTCGATGACGAGCTGGAGCTGATAGACGCCAGGGGCGAGGGTCGCCGTCTCCAGGCGAGCCCCGAAGCGTCCGGTCGAGGGGTCGAGCGCCAAGGGCTGCTCGCCTGGCGTGGCGTCCGTCGCGGCCTCTTGTGGTGGCGCCTGCCCCTCTTCTTCGTGATGGGCCGTCGGCGTTTCCGGAGGTTGGTGAGGCTCCGGCGACGCCTTCGTTGCCTCTGGCAGCGTGCCGGCTGATGCTTGATCGCCTTCCCTGGCCAGAATGGCCCGCGCTGACAGCAATTGCAGGAGATCCTTGCGTGCGACCGGCTGTTGGTGGTCGGTGAGCCAGGCTTCGATCATGGGGGTTGCGCCCAGACTGAGCGCGCTCGGCAAGAGTCCCGCCTCGATGCCCAAATCGGTCACCACCACGACCCGGTTGTCTGGATCCTCCACTCCCTCAAGCCGCCACTTTCCAGGCTTTGGATGGCTCAGGGTCACCAGGTCGTGCGTGGATTCGGCGCGCCAGAGTGTCCCTTGTGGAGCCTTGGCCGCCGTGATCCGCTGTCCGTCGGGAGCCACCAATTGCGAGTGTCCACCAGCGCCGTGAAATGCCAGCAGGGTGAATTCGGTAACCTGATCGTCGATCTCGAAGAGGTTGCCTTGCAGTGGGACCGTGGTGGGCGCGGCGGTCTGCTCCAGCATATGGAGAAAGACCCGTTGCAGCGCCTGGGCGTCCTTGGCAGTCTCCAGCCAGCCGCCGGTCTGGGTCGCCAGCAGGCGCATCAGCTCCATGTCGACCTTGTCCGATAGCGCGATGGCATGCACCTTGACGTTGAGCGCCTTGAGCCGCGCGAGCTGCTCGGAGACGATGCGCTCGCGCGAGGCGGCGCTCTTGTCGGCCTCCTTGCTGACATCCACCAGCCCATCGGTCAAGAGGACCAGATGGCGATCGGCGTCCCCGGCCGTCTTGTCCCAGCCGGCGAGCGCCGCGCCGATGGCTTGCTCGATGTTCGTGAAGAGCCCGCTGGAGTTGATGCGATCGAGCCGCGCGCGCGTCATGGTCTTCCAAGCGTTATCGACCGGACCGGGCGGGACGAGGACATCGACCCTGTCGGCGAAGAGCCAGACACCGGCCGAGGCACCGGCTGGCAGCAGTTCGTTCACCAGGCGTAGCGCGGGCACCCTGAGGTTTTTGGGATCGTTTTGCCGCATGCTCCCGGAGACATCGATGAGGATGCGTACATCCGGGGTTGCCGCATGCAGCGTCTGGGCGGGCGTCAGCAACGCGAGCATCAGCAGGATGCCGAGTGGCCGAGTCAACCAGGCGATAAGGTTTTCTTGCGTCATGGCGTGTATGACGGCCGTCCGCGTGAATACTTGAGTCTGGTTAGGCAACGCGGGCGCGCCGCCGATGGACTCGGCTCAGGGGAGCCACAGCTCGAAGCAGCCGCCTGGCAGCAGATGACCATTGATCAGGCGGATCCGTCCCATCTTGTCGCCGTTCTGGTGCAGTTGGGCGATGCGGACCGCGAAGTAGAGTCCGAGCTGGGTCCGGCCCGCGTCGAGCGAGTCGCGCGGTTGATCGATCAGCTTGTCCAGCAGACCGGTCAGCGCGGGAGGGAAACCCGAGCCGTCGTCCTCGACCCGGATGACCAGGAAATCCTGCTCGCGCGAGGCATTGAGCTGGATCCTGCGCTTGGCGTAGCGTCGCGCGTTGCCGATGGTGCTGTCGAGCACGCCACGGACCAATTCCGCGTCGAAATAGCCATGCAGATCGGACTCGCAGTCGTAGCTCAGATCGAGGTCGAGCGCCCGGCACACGGATTGATTGTCGGCGACGATCTCTTCGAGGAAGTCGTCGAGATTGTTGTCGGTGAGGCGGACCGCCAACTGCTGATGTCCCAGCTTGTAGAAGGTCAGGAGCTGGATCAGATTGCTGTTCGCGCGCTGCACCTCGTGTTGCAGCAGGCTGGCCTGGCGGGGATCGGACAGATGGTTGTCGGGATTGCCGATCAGGTCGTCCAGACTGCTCAGGATCAACCCGAGCGAGTTTTTGATGTCGTGGATGGAGGAGGCAAGGATGTCGGCGAAATCCATGGAGTCCATCGCGCTCAACTCCGTGTGGCCAGCTTGCGCAGCCGCGTGATGACGTCGGACAGCCGCCAGTCGTCCGCCGCCAGGCTCTGGACCCGATCGACGTAGCGGCGCACGGTTTGAATGTCCATCTCGGTCGCTCCCAGTTTCTCCATCTTCATGATGATCGCCTTGGCCGCGTTGAGGTTGATCGTCTTGTTCCCCGCCATGTCGTCGGCCGCCCCGCTCAGGAGCCGGATGGCGGCCTCGAACTGTCCCTGCTTGATCAGGCGCACGCCCTCGTTGTTGGTCTTGACGACGCCTAGTTGAATCTCGCGGATCGCCGACTCGACGTCGTATTCCAGGCCCGCCCCACGGCAGACCTGGAGGATTTCCGTCAGCACCTCGTCCTCATCGTGGTTGTCGGCGATGGTCTTGCGCAGCAGTTGGGTGGCCTTCTCGTGCTCGCCCAAGGTGGCATAGGTCTTGGCCATTTCGAGCATCAGCGGCGCGGCGTGGGTTGCCTCGGCGAGTTGGGCCAGGCTCCGCTCCGCCGCCTCGAGTGCCGCCTTGGCCCCCTCGGCATCGCCTTGACGATTCTTGATGAGCGCCGTGGTGCTGGCGGAAAAGAAGGCCGCCTCCGGCTGCTCCGGGAAGACCTTGGCAATCTCGCCGACGACCTTCATGGCTTCGGCGGGCTTATTGTTCGCGGATTTCGCCCGCGCCAATCCGGCAAACAGGGACGGGTGATTCAGCACCGAATGCTTGGCCAGGACGACCGCGCGCTCGAAGGCCGCCTCGGCGACCTGATGGTTGCCATTGCTCGCCGCCATGTCGCCGAGCATCTGCTGACGCTTGAGGCCGCGCGGCGATAGCTTGACGGCCGCGCTGAGTGTCTGCTCGGCCTCCGCGACCAGATTCTGCGCGGTCTGAGTCTTGGCCAGCCAGTCATGGGCGGTAATGAGATTGGGGTCGGCGTCGATCAGGTGTCTGAAGATTTCCTGAGCCTGCGCGTAGTGTTTCCTGGCGAAGAGCACCTTGCCCGCGCCCAGGCGCGCCCAGGAAATCTCGCGGTCCGCGAGCACCTGATCGAAAATCGCCATCGCCTCGTCGAGACGATTGGCGGTGAGGCAGGTTTCGGCCTTGAGCTTGAGCAGGTCGGTGAGGTTCTTCGGTTGGGCCGCGATCAGCGTATCCAGCTCTCGGATGGCCGCCGCATAGTCATTGGCCATCAGCGCCTGGTTCACCTTGGTCAGGTGCGCCTTGCGCTCGCACAGCTTGCTGAGGCGGGTCCGCAGCAAATCCTTGGTGAAGGGCTTGGCCAGGTAGCTGTCGGGCGCGTACTCGGCCGCGCCCATGACCATCTCGCGGGTGTTTTCCGCCGTGATCATGATGAAGATGCAGTCGACGCCGATGAGGGAGCGGTGACGCGCCTCCTCCAGCACCTGCTGGCCATCCTTGCCAGGCCCCAGGTGATAGTCGCAGAGCACCACGTCGTAGCGCTTGTCCTGCATCTGGGTGATGGCGTCGCTTCCGTTTCTCGCCTGGTCGATGCGGCTGATCCCCAGCGATGCGAGGATGCTCCTGATCGCCGCGCGCATGTCGGCGAAATCGTCGATGACCAGGTAGCTTTTCGCCGTAAAGTCGTCTGCCATCTCGCTGTGCTCTGTGCGTCGGGGAATGCAAGTCGAGGCTCCCCGAGTCACCCTCGCCCCGTTCAGGACCGCTGCCTGGGATCCTACTCCGTCCCGCAAGACACCGACAAGGCGGTGCGTCTCAACATTCGCGGGCGATGGCGCGGTGGCCGATGTCGCGGCGGCAGAAACAACCGTCCCAGTGGATGCGGTCCACCGCCTGGTAGGCGAGTCGCTGGGCATCCGAGACCCGCTCGCCCAGCGCCGTCACGCACAGCACGCGCCCGCCGGCAGTCAGGGTGCGCTCGTCCGCGCGCTTGGTCCCGGCATGGAAGACCTTGGCCTCATCGGCTGGCACGTCCTCCAGTCCGCCGATGAGCCGACCAGTCGCATAGTCATCGGGGTAGCCCCCGGCGGCCATGACCACGCCCAGGGCGGTGCGCGGATCCCAGTCGGCGGACATCTGGTCGAGCCGGCCATCGATGGCGGCCAGACAGAGCGCGGGCAGATCCGATTGCAGCCGCATCAGGAGCGGCTGGGTCTCGGGGTCGCCCAAGCGGCAGTTGAACTCCAGCACCTTGGGCGTGCCGTCGGCGGCGATCATGAGCCCCGCGTAGAGAAAGCCCAGATAAGGAATGCCCTCGGCGGCGAGCCCGGCGACCGTCGGTTCCATCACCTCGCGCATGATGCGCGCGTGGATCTCGGGCGTGACGATGGGTGCGGGCGAATAGGCGCCCATGCCGCCGGTGTTGGGGCCGCGGTCGCCGTCATCGCGCGCCTTGTGGTCCTGCGAGGAGGCGAGCGGGCAGGATATGCCCGCCGCCGACCATGGCGATGAAGCTCGCCTCCTCGCCGGTCAGGAATTCCTCGATGACCACCCGCGCGCCAGCCGCGCCGAAGCGTCCGGCGCCCAGCATGTCGCGCACGGCGTTTTCGGCGGTGGCCAGATCATCGGCCAGGATGACGCCCTTGCCAGCCGCGAGCCCATCGGCCTTGACCACGACCGGGGCGCCGACCTGGCGCAGATAGGCCAGCGCCGGTTCCAACTCGGTGAAGACGCCGTAGGCGGCGGTCGGGATGCCGTGACGGCTGAGAAAGTCCTTGGCGAATGCCTTGGAGCCCTCCAGTTGCGCCGCTAGGCGAGCCGGGCCGAAGCAGGGCAGGCCAGCGGCCGTGAAGGCATCGACCAGGCCGGCTACGAGCGGCGCCTCGGGGCCCACGATGGTCAGACCGATGGATTCGCGGGTCGCGAAGGCGAGCAATCCGGTGATGTCGTCGGCCGCGATCGGCACGTTCTCGACACCAGGCTCAACGGCCGTTCCGCCATTGCCGGGCGCGACGAATACCTGTTCGGCCAGCGGCGACTGGGCGGCCTTCCAGGCGAGTGCGTGCTCGCGCCCGCCGCCGCCGATGATCAGAATTTTCATGCGTGTCTCCGCGAAAGGATCCATGCCCCGAGGCGAGGCATGATCGAGGTCGACCCCCGCTAGGCGTAGGAAATGACGCCGCGTCGGCTCGATTGGATGAACTGGACGATGCGGGTCGTCTCGGGTCCGGGGTATTCCTGCTCGGCGCGCACCAGGGCCTCGGCCAGACGCAGGCCGGAGCGCAGCACCAGACGATAGACGTCCTTGATCCGGTTGCGCTGCTCCTGGGTGAAGCCGTTGCGTCGCGAGTCCGACCACGTTGAGTCCGACCATGCGCGCGCGATGGCCGTCGGCCAGGGCGAAGGGCGGCACGTCCTGGGGCACGCCGGTGACGCCCGCGACCATGACATAGGCGCCGATCCGGCAGAACTGATGCACCGCCACCTGGCCGGACAGAAAGCAGTCGATCCTCGACCTCGACATGACCGGCGAGGGTGGCCGTATTGGCGAAGATGTTGTGATCGCCGACGATGCAGTCATGGCCGGCGTGCGAGATAGGCCATCCAGTAATTGTGGTTGCCGATGCGGGTGCCTTCCTCGGACTTGATGCCGCAACTGATGTTGACGCCTTCCTTGAAATGGTTGTGATCGCCGATGACCAGCGGCGCGCCTTGTCCGGCGTGAAGCTCAGATCCTGTGGCTCGGAGCCCAGGGTCGCGCCATGACAGACGCGGTTGTGCGCCCCCATGCGGGTGTGGCCGTAGATGCGCACGCAGGTCTCGATGCGGCAGCCCTCGCCGATGACGGCCCCGGACTCGATGATCGAGTAGGGTCCGACGCGTCACGGACTCGTGCAGTCGGGCGCCGTCCTCGATGATGGCGGTTGGATGGATCCGCATCGCCTTAGTGCCTGAAGTGCCGCATCCCGGTGAAGACCATCGCCATGCCGTGCTCGTTGGCGGCGGCGATGACCTCCTCGTCGCGCATCGAGCCGCCGGGCTGGATGACGGCGGTGATGCCGGCCTCGGCGGCCTGGTCGATGCCGTCGCGGAAGGGGAAGAAGGCATCCGAGGCCATGACCGCGCCGGCGACCGCGAGGCCCGCCTGCTCGGCCTTGATGCGGGCGATGCGCGCCGAGTTGACCCGGCTCATCTGGCCGGCGCCGACGCCGATGGTCATGCGGTCGCGGCCGTAGACGATGGCGTTGGACTTGACGAACTTGGCCACCCGCCAGGTGAAGAGCAGATCGTCCAGCTCCTGCTCGGTGGGCGCGCGCTCGGTGACGGTGCGCACCTGCTCGGTGAGCCGCAGATCCGCATCCTGCACCAGCAGACCGCCGTTGACCCGCTTGAAATCGAGCCGATGAGACGCGACTCGCTGTCCCAGTCGCCGCATTCCAGCAGACGCACATTCTGCTTGGCCGCGACCGCCGCGCGCGCGGCCTCGGAGACGCTCGGGGCGATGATGACCTCGACGAACTGACGCTCGACGATGGCCTCGGCGGTCTCGCCGTCCAGCTCGCCGATTGAAGGCGATGATGCCGCCGAAGGCCGACTCGGGATCGGTGCTGTAGGCGCGGTCGTAGGCCTCGAGCAGGTTGGCGCCGAAGGCGACGCCGCAGGGATTGGCGTGCTTGACGATGACGCAGGCCGGCGCCTCGTCGAACTGCTTGACGCACTCCAGCGCCGCATCGGTGTCGGCGATGTTGTTGTAGGAGAGTTCCTTGCCCTGGATCTGGCGGGCGGTCGCGATCCCGGTCTCGTCGATCTGGTGCTCGACATAGAAGGCCGCGTTCTGATGCGGATTCTCGCCGTAGCGCATCGACTGCTGGCGCTTGAACTGCAGGCTCAGGGTGCGCGGGAAGGCCGGTCTCGGCGCTCGGTCTCGGCGCGCGCGCCGAGATAGTTGGCGATGGCGCCGTCGTAGCGCGCGGTGTGCTCGAAGACCTTGACCGCCAGATCGAAGCGGGTGGCCTCGCTCACCCCGCCGTGCTCGGCTCGATCTCCGCGAGCACCCGCGCGTAGTCGGCGGCATCGACCACGACGGTGACGCTCGCATGGTTCTTCGCCGCCGCGCGCAGCATGGTCGGGCCGCCGATGTCGATGTTCTCGATCGCGGTCGGCAGATCGCAGTCCGGGTCGCGCGACCGTCTGCTCGAAGGGATAGAGATTGACCACGACCAGGTCGATCGGCTGGATCGCGTGGTCGCGCATCACCTGGTCGTCGAGCCCGCGCCGGCCCAGGATGCCGCCGTGGATGCGCGGATGCAGGGTCTTGACGCGCCCGTCCATCATCTCCGGAAAGCCGGTGAAGTCGGAGACCTCGGTGACCGGGATGCCCTGCTCGGCCAGCAGCCGGGCGGTGCCGCCGGTGGAGAGGATCTCGACGCCTCGGGCGGCGAGGGCGCGGGCGAAGTCGACCAGACCGGTCTTGTCGGAAACGCTGATCAGGGCGCGTTGAATGGGTTGCATCTGGTCGGTCCGGGGTCGGTGTTGCGGTGAAATGGGATGCGACGGATGACGCCAGCGGTGCGGCTCAGCCGTCGCGCTCGATGCCGTAGTCGCCGAGCCGTTTGCGCAGGGTGCTGCGGGTCAGGCCGAGCATCTTGGCGGCGTGGCTGAGGTTGCCGTTGGTGTGGTCCAGGACGGTCTCGAACAGCGGCCGCTCGACCTCTTCCATGACCAGCGCGTAGAGCTCCTGTCACGTCATGGCCCTCCATGTTCTCCAGATAGAAGCGCAGGGCATCGCGCACACACTTACTCAAGGGATCGGTGCGATCCGCATCCACGACCTGCAGCCCCGTCGGGGTCGGTTCGGATGCCTGTGGTGCAGCCGCTGTGTTCATGCTGCGTGCGTCTCCGTGTCGGGGCCGTGGTCGAAAAAAGCCTCGCTCGCGGAATGTCGCTCAAGGAATGCGAGCACCCTGGACAACTGGTCCGCCGGGGTCTCGGCTCGGTTGATGTCGTCTCTGAAACGCTGCCGCGCCGGGCAGGTGACGGCAGTACCAGGCGATGTGCTTGCGCGCGATGCGTACCCCGCCATGGGCACCGTAAAACAGATACAGCTCCTCGAGGTGTTCGCGCAGGATGTCCTTGATCCAGTCGGTCGGCGGGGTGTCGTCGCAGGTGGACTCGACGGGCTGACTGCCCGAGGCCAGGTCGGCGGCGATGTCGCGGAAGATCCAGGGACGCCCCTGGGCCGCGCGTCCGATCATGATAGCATCGGCGCCGGTGTCGTCCAGAATACGTCTGGCCTGTCCGCGGCGGTCGCGATGTCGCCGTTGGCGATCAGCGGTATCGTCGACCGACTCGCGAATGGCGCGGATCGTGTCGTACTCGGCCGGCGTGCCGTAGGTGCAGGCGCGCGTGCGTCCGTGCACGGTCAGCGCGGCGATGCCCGGACTCTCGCGCGATCTGGGCGATCCGGATCGCGTTGCGGGTCTCGGGCGACCAGCCGGTGCGGATCTTGAGCGTCACCGGTACCGCGACCGCCGCCACCACGGCCTCCAGGATCCGCCCGACCAGCGCCTCGTCGCGCAGCAGGGCGGAGCCGGCGGCGACGTTTGCAGACCTTCTTGGCCGGGCAGCCCATGTTGATGTCGATGATGTGGGCGCCCAGGCCGACATTGATCCGCGCGGCCTCGGCCATTGCCAGCGGATCGGCGCCGACGATCTGCGCCGAGATCGGGCCCGGTCTCGCCGCGATAGTCCAGACGGCGCACCGATTTGCGGCTGCCCCAGAGCGCGGTGTTGGCCGACGACCATCTCGGCGACCGCCAAGCCCCGCGCCGAGACGCCGGCAGAGCGCTGCGATAGGGGCGATCGCGTGATCCCGGCCATCGGCGCCAGGATCAGGTTGTTGGCGAGCTCGGTACGGGCCGATGGCGGAACGGGCGGATCGGCCCATCGGCCGGCGCCCGAGGGCGCGGGCGTCATGGGTTTGGAGCCGTGATCCGGCGCCCGCTGATCAAGCGCCCAATCCTCGCGGAGTGCGCGGCGGTTCGAGCGCGATCCGCTCAGCATAGGCGGCGCGGACCGGCATCGACCTGCTCGGCGAGCACGCCGGAGAGCGACCAGATCGCCCGCCCGGCCGCAACATCCCGATCAGTCGCGGGGCGAGCGCGATCAGCGGCCCGGCGAGGATGTTGGCGAGCACGCAATCGACGGTCGGATCGGGGAAATCGTCCGGCGCGAGGATGTCGAGCCGGTCAGCGACGCCGTTGGCCAGCGGCGTTGTCGCGGGTGGCGTCCAGGGCCTGCGGGTCATGGTCGACCGCGATGGCGCGCGCCGCGCCGAGCTTGAGCGCGGCGATCGCGAGGATGCCCGAGCCGCAGCCGAAGTCGAGGACCGTCTTGCCGTCGAGGTCGGCACCGTCGAGCCATTCCAGGCAGAGCGCGGTGGTCGCGTGGTGCCCGGTGCCGAAGGCCAGTCCCGGATCCAGCGCGACACGACGATCGGCGTGCGCGGATCATCCGGCGTCCTGACCGTGCGGACAGACCCAGAGCCGTTGACCGAAGCGGGTCGGCTTGAAGGTGTCGAGCCAGACCCGTTCCCACACCTGATCCTCGATCCGCTCGACAGACGCGGCGCGGGTGCCCAGCAGCGGCGCGGTCAGATGTTGCGGCCAGCCGCTCGACCAGCGCCTCGCTCTCGGGGTCGCGCTCGAACAGCGCCGAGAGCGTGACCTCCGACCAGAGCGGCGTCTCGCCCGGGCCGGGTTCGAGCTGGGGCTCGTCGCCCGCATCCCGAGGGTGACCGATAGCGCGCCCGGCGATCTCCAGATGAAGCGAATGCGCTCCGTCTGCTCGCGCGGGACATCGAATGAAAGTTGCAGCCAGGGCATTGAATCGCGTCTGAGGTTATGCGTTGTGGTGAGTTGGTCTCGATCTGACAGGAGTACGGCCGTCGGAGTGACGCGATTTAAGAGATCAGGAGATTGGAACAGCATTGCGTTGCGCGATGGTCCGGGCGAGTCCGAGGCCGCACGGGAGAGCCCAACCTGTCCTCGAAGCCGGTCCGCGTCATTCGCGTGCTTAATTTCCTGAACCGCGTTCGCCGATGGCATCAGATCGGCCGGCAGGCTGTCGCCGGTCCTCGAAGATCTCGGGATCGACGCGAAACGCGGTCCAGTACCTTACATCCCGAGCTTCTTTTCCAGGTAATGGATATTGGCTCCGCCCGCCAGGAAGGCGCCGTCGCGCAGGATCGACGCGCTGGAGCTTGATGTTGGTGTTGATGCCGTCGATGACGGTCTCGCGCAGCGCGTTGCACATGCGCGCGATCGCCGACTCGCGGTCCTCGCCGTGGGCGATCAGCTTGCCGATCATGGAGTCGTAATAGCGCGGCACCGTGTAGCCGGTATAGATGTGGGTCTCCAGTCGCACGCCGGGGCCGCCGGGGGCGTGGAACTCGGTGATCTTGCCGGGGCTGGGCAGGAAGGTCTCGGAGTCCTCGGCGTTGATGCGGCACTCGATCGGCATGCCCGCGCATGACGATGTCCTCCTGCTTGTAGCGTAGCGGCTCGCCGGCGGCGATCAGGATCTGCTCCTTCACGATGTCCACGCCGGTGACCATCTCGGTGACCGGGTGCTCGACCTGGACGCGGGTGTTCATCTCGATGAAATAGAAGTGGCCGTTCTCGTAGAGGAACTCGAAGGTGCCGGCGCCGCGATAGCCGATGGCGCGGCAGGCCGCGGCGCAGCGCTCGCCGATCTCGCGTCGCTGGGCCTCGGTGATGCCGGGCGCGGGCGCTTCTTCGACGACCTTCTGGTGACGGCGCTGCATGGAGCAGTCGCGCTCGCCCAGATGGATGGCGTTGCCCATGCTGGTCGGCGAGGATCTGGAACTCGATGTGACGCGGGTTCTCCAGATACTTCTCCATGTAGACCATGTCGTTGTTGAAGGCCGCGGCCGCCTCCGCCTTGGTCAGGGCGATGGCGTTGAGCAGGGTGGCCTCGGAATGCACGACGCGCATGCCGCGCCCGCCGCCGCCGCCGGATGCCTTGATGATGATCGGATAGCCGATCTCGCGCGCCATCTCCACGGTGCGTTTCTTGTCGTCGTCGATCGGGCCGTCCGAGCCCGGCACGCAGGGCACGCCGGCCTCCTTCATGGCGGCGATGGCGGAGACCTTGTCGCCCATCAGGCGGATGGTCTCGGGGCGCGGGCCGATGAAGATGAAGCCCGAGCGCTCGACCCGCTCGGCGAAATCGGCGTTCTCGGACAGGAAACCGTAGCCGGGATGGATGGCGACCGTGTCGGTCACCTCGGCCGCGCTGATGATGGCCGGCACGTTCAGATAGCTCTGGAGCGCGGCGGCCGGGCCGATGCAGACCGATTCGTCGGCCAGCAGAACGTGCTTGAGGTCGCGGTCGGCCTCGGAGTGCACGGCGACCGTCTTGATGCCGAGCTCGCGGCAGGCGCGCAGGATGCGCAGCGCGATCTCGCCCCGGTTGGCGATCAGAACCTTCTCGATCATTGCAGCCATGATGGGAGTGTCTTCAGTTGGTGACGGCGGATAGGGCCGACGGGGCGCCACAGGGAACCGCGCGGCCGCAGGCCCATCGAGCCCGCGCGGGACGGGCCTCGGAGGTCATTCGATGACGAACAGCGGCTGGTTGTATTCGACCGGCTGACCGTTCTCGACCAGGATACGCTTGACCGTTCCCGCCTTGCTCGCACTCGATCTGATTGAGGATCTTCATCGCCTCGATGATGCAGAGGGTATCGCCGGCCTTGACCGCTCTGCCCTTCCTCGACGAACGCCTTGGAGCCCGGGAGGGGCGCGCGATAGAAGGTGCCGACCATCGGCGAGCGGACGATCTCGCCCGTCAATCTTCGTCGGCGTCCTCCGTCGTCGGCGGCCCTGAGGCCGACGCCGCAGCCGGCTGGGCGACGATCGGCGCTCGGCATCGGCTGAGGCATGTACATCGGCATGGCGCCGCTGCCGTGGCGGCTGATGCGCACGGACTCCTCGCCCTCGTGGATCTCGATCTCGGACGACGTCGGATTGCTCCAACAGCTCGATCAACTTCTTTACCTTGCGGATGTCCATTGTCAGTGGTTCTCGTTCGGGTGGTCCTGGCGCCAGGCGACTGAGCGCGGCGCGCAGCGCCAGCGCGTATCCCTCGGCCCCGAGTCCGCTGATCACGCCCACCGCGATATCGGAGAAGTAGGAGTGGGCGCGGAAGGGCTCGCGGGCGTGCACGTTCGACAGGTGCACCTCGATGAAGGGAATCGCCACCGCCAGCAGGGCGTCGCGCAGGGCGACGCTGGTGTGGGTGAAGGCGGCCGGATTGATGATGATGAAACGTACATCGTCGCGCGGGGCCCGATGGACGGCCTCGATCAGCACATGTTCCGCGTTGCTCTGGACGAATTGGAGGCGATGGCCGTGAGGCATGCGCGGTCTCTTCAAGCGCGCGCTGGATATCCGCCAAGGTGACGCGGCCATAGTGACCGGGCTCGCGGGTGCCGAGCAGATTGAGATTGGGTCCGTTCAGGACCAGGATCGAGGCCATCGCGCCAACTGCCTTCCAGACGATGAGGGATCGGGTGCATGACTGCCGTCCGGACGGAATCGGCGGCAAATCGTCGCGAATTGTGCGGATTCTACGCGATGTTGTCCAGTCGGAGTCAGTCAGCGGCGGGGTGGCTCGTCAAGGGCTCGGCCGTTCGAGACGGGTTGTGGACCATGCGGGTCACCGATCGCCAGCACGACCCGGTTGCGTCCCTGGGTCTTGGCACGATAGAGCGCATCGTCGGCCAGTCGCAGCAGATCCTCGGGTAAGGCATCCGCCTCGGGAACGCCTGCCGCCACGCCGATGCTGACCGTGACCTGTCCGAGCGGCGAGCCGGCGTGGGGGAGCGCCAGGGATTCCAGCGCCGCGCGCATCGTCTCGGCGATGCACCGCATGCTTTCAGCGTCGGTTTCTGGCGCGATGATGGCGAACTCCTCGCCTCCATAACGAGCGGCGAAGTCGCTGCCCCGGCGGGCTTGTGCGCGGATGGCCTGCGCCACCGCGCGCAGGCAGTCGTCGCCTCCCTGATGGCCGTAATGGTCGTTGTATTTCTTGAACCAATCCACGTCGATCATCGCCAGCGCCAGGGGACGCCGGGAACGCATGGCTCGCAGCCATTCGGTGCTGAAAACGGCGTCGAAACCGCGTCGATTGGCGATACCGGTCAAGCCGTCGGTGGCGCTGAGGGCTTCGAGTTTGAAGTTGGCCGCTTCCAGGGCGCGGGTGCGTTCGGCGACCTTTCGTTCGAGCAACTGGTAGAGCGCGATGTTTTCGATCGAGATCGCCAATTGGGCGCACAGCATGGTGGCGGTTTCAACGCGCGCGGTCGTGAAGGCGGCGCGATACAGCCGATTTTCCAGGATCAGAAAGGCGCTGATCCGGTCACGGACCAAGACCGGCAGAGCCAGCAGCGAGCACAAGGACAGCGCGGCGAAGTAAGGGTCGTGCGTGAAGCGGCTGTCGAGCACCGCGTCGTCGGACACCAACGGCGTCCGTGTCTTCAGTCCCAGCCGCGGCACGGCGGCGGCGACAATGCGCCGTTCCTCCGCCTCGCACAGCGTCATGCGCGCCAGCGTCTCGCTGCCTCGCAGTCCGCCCTCCAGATGCCATTGGCTCTCCTCGTCCATCAGCAGCAGCCGCACATCGGTTGCGCCGGTCAAGCGACTTACCAGCTCCACGACCCGCGCCACCAGTCGGGGCTGCGAGGTTTCGGACGCCAACGCCAGTGAGGCGCTCAGCAATGCCGCATGGTCCAGGGCGTCGCCACGGCTGCCGCTCGAACTCTCCGGCCGACGGGTGTCCGTCAAGGGCAAGCTGGCCCGCATGGCCCGCGCCTTGCCATCGGCTCCCCACTGCCGATAGAGCCCGTGCGCCCGCGTCAGCAACGACCGGCCCGCGTCATCCAGCCCACGACGCAGGAAACAATCGCCGGCGCGCTCGGTGATCAACGCCTGATGCCATGGACGCTGATGTCCGTTCGCCTTGCGCATCGCCTGCTCGAACGTCTGGATCGCCGCCCAGGGCTGGTCGAGCGCATCCAGCCGTTCCGCTTCCACCAGATCGTAGAGATGACCGAAGTTCATGGGTGCATCGGCGGCGCGAGCCTTCAGCCAATGCTGATTGATGGTGAGCCGCTCCAGCAGGGCTGGGCGTGCCTCCGCGTCCGTCGCGCGGATCCGCTGAATGAGCGCCAGCGAGTGCAGTAGATTGGCCAGGGCCGCTGGATAAAAACCGCGGATGAACGTCATCAAGGCAACGGCTGACTCGGCATGCTGGGCGAGCGCCGCCTCATCGTTGAACACACAGCCGGCCAGCGCGCGGTAGAGGTGGAAATAGCAGAGCGCGATCGGATTACTCTGGAGGACGGCTTGGTGTGCCTGCTCGTCGAACTCGGCATCCGTAAAGCTTCCGGGTGCCTTGGTCTGCCCTTGCAGTGCCCGGGTCAGTTGGCGGTA
Source organism: uncultured Gammaproteobacteria bacterium (assembly GCA_963818415.1). Lineage (GTDB taxonomy): Bacteria > Pseudomonadota > Gammaproteobacteria > Chromatiales > Chromatiaceae > CAWFSC01. Next base: position 79,354 of record CAWFSC010000009.1, read on the forward strand.
AATCAGATAGCCCTGTTCGACACGCCAGTTCCCGGTCTTGCGCACAAATGCGAGGGCGGTCGCGATCTCGCGGTTCATCTCGTTGAGATGGGCGCAGGTCTCCAGTATCGCCGGCTGCGAGGTGACGAAGGTGATGGCGGCGAATTCGAGGTCGCCCGCGCGCACGAGTTCAGCGAACGCCCGGTGCGCGTGCGTGATGTCCTCTTCGAGGGGATGCCGCCAATGGCCGATATAGTGGGTGTAAACGAACCAACCGCGCGCGGTTTCACGGCTGCCCTCCCGTTCCGCGCCTACCGTCAGGGCGATCCGCGCCAGACGTTCGGCGGTCGCGAGGTCGCCCTGCAATTCCATGATGACGGTGCCCACGGCGACCAGCGGATAAATGGCTGCCTTGCAGTAACCCTCCTCGATCCACAGCCGACCGACCCGCAGTTGCATCCATGCCAGCAGGGTCGGATGGATCGAGTTGGCGGCGTGTCCCATGCTGTTGATGAGCTTGGCGACACCCATGAGGCGAGTGTCCGTCAGATCGCCGCCCGCTGGCAGTCGTTCGAGCGCGCCCGCGGAAACATGACGATGGAAGGCCGCCAGTTCCTGCCCCAGTGCGCTCGCGGCCCAGGCGGACGCCGCTGCCCCCTGGTCCGCGAGTCCATGCGGGCGGAAGATATCGCGAGAGTCGGCCAATAATCCCCGCAAACTCTGGTTCAGGTCGTCCATTGGAACCGGCATATCGAGCCGTTCCAAAAGCCCGCATCCTAGTGTGACGGCCTCCCGATAGCGCGCGCGATTGGACAGATTCGCGATCTGCACGCAGGCGGAATCGACCAGTTGCAACGGCGATTCGGCGTGTTCCTCCAACTCGCGATAGACCTCATCGGCCTCATCGTTGCGGAACAGACTGTAGAGCACCAAGTGCAACTCGGCATGGAAGCTGAACGCCGCGTCGGGGTCGGTTCGCCAAGCGTCCGGGGCCAACTGTCCGATGGCCAGGTGGAGAAAATGTTCGGCGGTGGCGAAGGCGCACGCTTGGCGGGCCTGAAGCGCCGCGTGGAAGAACAGCGAGCCAGCGATCGCGCGCTCGGCCGTCGCGCCCAGCAGTGGCACGGCCACCGCGTAGTGCTCCGCGGCACGCAGGGCATGCGCCGCGCCGGACTCGGCGAAGCGTCGCCCCATGGTCAGATGGAGATGCTTGCGCCAGGACGCATCGCGGAGCTGATAAGCGGCTTGCTGCATCCGGTCGTGACAGAAGCGTAGCGCGACGCCGGGATCGGCCCGCAGCAGGGCGAGCGTGCTGGGCGTGACCAGGATCCCTTGCTCCAGCGCGGGCGTGAGCCGGTCGGCGAGCTCGCCGGGGGTGGCGCCGGTGGCTCGCGCCAAGAGGCCCAGGGTGAAGGCGTTGCCCAGACAGGCGGCGGCGACGAGCGCCTCGGCGTCGGGGGTCGCCAACTCGGCCAGGCGCGCGGCGAGTAGGTCGACCACGTTGGCGCTGACCGGATAGGCCGCAATGGCGTCGTCGTCCCAGTGCCAGACGCCCCGTTCCGGGTCGGGACGCAGCGCCCCTTCGCGGTAGAGCATCATCAGCAATTCAAGGGTGAAAAAAGGGTTGCCGCGGGTCTTGGCGCAGAGCGCGGTGGCCAGTGGCTGCACGGCGACCGACGGCAGGCGCAGCATCTCGGCCAGCAGCGCGGCGAGATCGTCCAGCGTCAGACTGGCGAGCGTCATGAGCTGCGCCGGTTGCCCCGATGCCGTCGGTTGTCGGGTCAATTGCAACAACGGATGCTCGGCATCGACTTCGTTGTCGCGATAGGCTCCGATCAGCAAGAATCCGTTGAGCCGGGGCTCATCCAAGAGCGCACCGATGAACTCCAGCGACGAGGGGTCGGCCCATTGCAGATCGTCGAGAAAGAGCACCAGGGGATGCTCGGGCGCGGCGACCTGATGGATCAACGCCACGAGCAGTGCGCGCAAGCGCGTTTGCGTCTCGCGTGGTCCCAGTTCTGGCGCGGGAGCTTGTGGGCCGAGCAGCGCCTGCAATTCCGGGATGACCTCGAACAATGCCTCGGCGTCCGGCCCGACGCCATTGAGAATGCGCTCCCGCCAGTGCTCGACGACGGTTTCAGGTTCCGCCAGCAATAACTGGCACAAGTGGCGCAGACTCTGCGCGGGGGCGAGAAAGGGCCGGTCACGCTGAAACTGTTCGAACTTGCCGCTGATAAAGAGTCCGCGACTCAGGGTCACCGGCTGGTGGATTTCCTGGATCAGCGAGGTCTTGCCGACCCCGGCGTAGCCGGCCACGAACAGCCCTTGCGCGCCGCCCTTGGTCACCCGCGCGAAGGCCGCCATCAGAGTCGCCAACTCCCGATCCCGTCCGTACAGCCGGCGCGGCGGTCGTGGCGATAGCGGCAGATCGCGTTCGCGCAACCCTACCGCGTCGAGCGGTTGCCGCGCGGTTAGCGCCTGGCGCAGTTGTTGGAGATCATGGGCCAGCCCCGCCGCGCTCTGATAGCGGTCGTCCGGTTCCTTGGCGAGCAGCGTCAGGATCAGCTCCGATACCCGGAACGGCAGCCAGGGTGCCCGTTCCCGTGGTGGGATCGGGGCGCGCGCCAGATGCGCGTGGATCAGACCGAGTCCATCGGTCTCGTCGAACGGCGGGGCGCCGGTCGCGAGGGCGTAGAGGGTGGCGCCCAGTGAATAGAGATCGGCACGGTAGTCCACCGGCCGGTTCATCCGCCCGGTCTGTTCGGGCGACAGATAGGCCGGGGTGCCGGCCACGCGGTTGGGGTAATCGAACGCCGGGTGTTCCTCGGCAAAGCTGGTGGACAGATCGAAGTCGATGATCTGTGGCCGATCATCGTCGAGCCGGATCAGGATATTGGCGGGGTTGATGTCCTTGTGGACGACGCCACAGGCATGGATCTCCGCGAGGATGCGCGCCAGCGCCTCGGACAGGGCGAGGAAGCGGTCCAGGTCGATCTCGCCCAACAGTCCCGACTGATCGAGCGCGACCCCGCCGATATCCTCCAGCATCAGCTCGCGGTGGACGGGATCGAAGCGCAGGAGGCGCGGACAACCGGCGACCCCCTGCAATCGTTCCAGGATCCGCTGTTCGTTGTGTAATCGGGAGCGAGAGACGTCCGCCGGCCCGTCATCCAGATCCCGTTTGATGATCAGTGGCCCCGCCACCGGATCACGGCGGCGGATCACCCGATGATGCTGTCCCCGGTGAATCTCGGTCTCGCTGACCTGGCCAGGGGGCGTCGAGGATGGCATCCGAATGCGCTGGGGTCGCTCAGTCCGCGCGCGCGGTCGGCGCGGTTCCACCCTCGATCAGGGCCGCAAGCTGGGTCTGGAGCTCCTCGGCCGTCATCTCGCCGATCTGGCTGTGGATGCGCCGGCCGCGCTGGTCGAAGATGACCGTGAAGGGTAGAACCTCCAGCCGGTTGCCGAGCCGCTTGGAGAGGGCGATCGCCTCGGGCGTGGCGATCAGGAGCGGGTAGTTGACGGGATGCTCGACCAGGAACGCCTTGACATCCTCGGGGCGGTCGACGGCGATGCCGACGAACCGCACCCCGGACTCGCGCATTGCCTCCTGGGTGCGGATGAACAGTGGCATTTCGGTGACGCAGGAGTCGCACCAGGTCGCCCAATAATTTAGCACCAGGATCTTGCCGGCCCAGGCGCTGCTCGCGACCTCCTGTCCATCGAGGTCGCTCAGACGGAAGTCGGGGAGGGTCTGGAGCCGTTCCGTGTTGCGTTCCGCAAGGTTCTCGACGAGCGTGTTCTCGCCGATCCAGCGCTGTCCGAAGATGGCGGTGCCGATGCTGATGCCTCCGGCGAGGAGGGTGACCACGATGACTTTGACCGGCTTCATGGGGCGACCTGGCGCAGATGCGCGGCGAATGGCTCGGCCGGCGTGAAGCCGACCAGTCGGTGGTTGGCGATCTCGCGGCCGCTTGGATCGAAGAAGAGGATGGCGGGTGGTCCAGGGAGGCCGAACCGGTCCTGCATCAAGGCTTGATCCTCCGCATCGTTGGCGGTGACATCGGCTTGCAGCAGGATGAAACGGTCCATCTGCGGCGATGACGCGCCGGATCGCTGAAGGTATAGCGCTCCATCTCCTTGCAGGAGACGCACCAGTCGGCATAGAAATCCAGCATCACCGGCTTGACCGGCCGCTCGGGCCTTGTTCAGCTCACGCTCCAGGTCCGACACGGATTTGATGCGCTGGAAGCTGGCGTGCCCGGCCCCGGCGACGCCATTGGCCGGAACCAGCCCCCGCAGCGGCTGGAGGGTGTCCTTGCCGCCGGCCGCAGCCCCGATCAGCATGAGCGCGCCGTAGATCAGCAGGAAGACACCCGAGCCCCTTCCACAGCTTGCGCCAGCCGCTGACCGTCGGCTGGAAGCTGGGTCAGCGCGCCCATGTAGACCGCCGAGCAGATCAGCAGCAGACCCCAGAGCAGCATGGCGACGGCGGCGGGCAGGATGCGTTCCAGCAGCAGGATGGCGACCCCCAGCAGGGCCACGCCGAAGACCGCCTTGACGGCGTCCATCCAGGCGCCGGCCCTCGGCAGCAGCTTGCCGGCCGAGGTGCCGATCACGATCAGGGGCGCGCCCATGCCGAGGCTGAGCGCGAACAGCGCCACGCCGCCGAGCAGCGGCATCGCCGGTCTGGCTGATATAGATGAGCGCGCCGAACAGTGGCGGGGCGACGCAGGGACCGACGATCAGGGCGGACAGCAGACCCATGATGGCGACGCCGATCAGGGTGCCGCCCTGCTGGCGGTTGCTGATCTCGGCCAGCTTGGATTGCAGGCTCGACGGGAGTTGCAGGTCGTAGAACCCGAACATCGACAGCGCCAGCAGCACGAAGACCAGAGCGAAGGCGCCGAGGATCCAGGGGTCCTGAAAGACCGCCTGAAGATTGGCCCCGAACAGCCCGGCCAGGATACCGACCAGCGTGTAGGTGAGCGCCATCGCCAGCACATAGACCAGCGAGAGGACGAATGCCTTACGGGTCGTGATGCCCGCGCCCTGACCGGCGATGATCCCGGACAGGATCGGGAATCATCGGGAAGACGCAGGGCGTGAAGGCGAGCAGCAGACCGAATCCGAAGAAGGCGGCGATGATCGCCCAGAGGCTCTTGCCCGCCAGCACGGCGGCGATCCGGTCCTGCTCGGAGACGGGGAGGGCGTCGGTGTCCACCGCTCTGACATCGGCGGGTGCCGAGGGCTGATGGCTGGATGCGGCCGGGTCGGCCGGCTTGGTCTCGGCAGCGAGCGTTCCTGTGGATGCCGGCGCCTCGGGCAGGCTCAGGGCGATCCGTTGCGTCTGCGGCGGATAGCAGATGCCGACCTCGGCACAGCCTTGATACTTGGCGACCAGCGTGACCTGGGTGGGTGCCGCGGAGCCACGCACCAGCGGCAGGGTCAGGTCGATCCGCCCGTGATAGACCTCCACATCGCCGATCTCCCCGTCTGGCAGGACTGAGTCGTGCTTGACATCGCCCGCCGGCCGCTCGAACGCCCCCAGGCTTACGCCGGGCGCGTCCGCGAGCGAGACATCGAGCCGATTGCGATAAAGGTAGGTTCCGGGCGCGATGTCCCAGGTCAATTGCAGGCGGTCGGGCGCGGTGACCTCGGCCTGGAAGCGGAAGGCATCTCCCACATCCAAGATCTCGTCCTCGCCGCCGCGTCCGAGCGACTGACCGGCACCCAGCGTTGGGCTGGCGGGGAGGGCGGTACCCGATGCGGCCACGGACGCGCCAATGGCGGAGCTTGCGGATTCCGCCTGGGCGGGCTCAGGCAGCTCCAGCAAGAGCCGCTGGCGGTGCGGCGGATAGCAGAGTCCGGCATCCGCGCAACCCTGCGATGTGATCTGCAAGGCCAGGGTCCGCCCGGCGCTGGGCGCGCGGGTGATGGGCAGCCGGATCTTCAGGCCGCCGCGATAGATGGGCACCTTGCCAAAAAATTCGTCCTCTTTGATCTCGGCCTTGGGCAGGTCGGGACGACCGACCTCGATACCGGCTGTGTCGGACTCGAAGCGGAGCTTGCTCTGATAGAGGTAATAGCCATCGGCGATATCCCAGCGCACCCGCACGGCATCCGGACCCTCCGCCTGGCCGCTGATCGGAAACGCCTGGTCTGGGAGCAGATACTCCTCCTCGGCGTGGGCTGTTGGAAACAGGAAGGCGATCGTGAGCAGGACCAATGTCCCGATCGAATGCCATGAGCGGGGCTGTCGCGGCCCGTTCCCGAACCGCTCGCGCGGAGGTTGGCGAGGCGCTGGTGCCTGTTCGGGTTTCCGTTGCATCTTCAATCCCGCGCTTCTAGGCATGTGGTGATCCAGTTCAGGTAGTCGGCGAGGCCCGCGACGATGGGAACGGCGATAATCTCGGGCAGCTCATAGGGATGCAGTAGGCGCAGTCGTTCGGTGAGCATTGCGACGCGGTTTTCGTGCGTCTTGATCAGCAGCAGAACCTCGGATTCCCGCTGGATCCGACCCTCCCAGCGATAAACGGAGGTGAGGCCGGGAACCAGATTGACGCAGGCGGCGAGTCGCTCGTCCACCAGCGATTCGGCGAGCCCGAGTGCGGTTTCGTGATCCGGGCAGGCACAGAGCATCAAACGGTGATTCGCGTGCATCTGGTTGGTGACCTCCGCCTAGAGTGTGATCCGAGGGTGGATAGGCAATCGCTCGATACGCGCGGCGCCCTGTCTTGGACTTACCCCGGCCAAAACGCTAATGTCGCGAAATCGGCGAACCGAATCCGCCAGTGTGCAGCGCGCGGGCGAGGCGCCCCTCCCCAGCCCAAGGAGACGAGATCATCGTGCCTATTCTTCTGCTCTTGCTCATCGGCCTGCCCCTGGCCGAACTTTACTTCCTGATCCAGGTTGGCGCCGAGATCGGTGCCTTGCCAACCATCGCCCTGTCGATTCTAACCGCGGTCATGGGTGCCTGGCTCGTGCGTCGGCAGGGCTTCGGCATTTTGATGCGGGTGCGCCGCATGATGGACGAAGGCGAGGTGCCAGCCGTCGAATTGCTGGACGGGGCGCTCCTGCTGCTCGCGGGGCTCTTCCTGCTGCTGCCTGGCTTTCTCACCGACAGCCTTGGCTTCCTGCTGCTGATACCGCCCGTGCGGCGGCTCCTGATCATGCGCTACGCCAAAATCGTGCCTTCCCGGCGCCATTCCCCGCGCGATCCTCGGCGGGAGACACGGGTGATCGAGGGTGAGTATCGCCGAGACGAGTGATGACGCGAGCGAAGGGGCTTCGCTTGCGAGCTTCCTGGGTCTGGGTTCCCGCTTACACCCTCGGGCGATACAAGCCCCAGATCTCAAGCGGACGCAGCACCTCGCGTCGCACCGCGACGTCGTCGCAATCGATCAGGAAATCGAGATAACGCCGTTTCCGTGCGTCTGACGGATCGAAGCGCCCGGCGAGTTCGGCATGGGTGCAGATGAACCGCATGAAGGCGCCGTGTGTCAGTTCGTATTCGGTCTCGAAGATTTTGCCCAGCTCGGGAAGGATGTCCGCCTGACGCACGCCTTCCATGCCCGAGTCTTCCGGCAACACCGCCAGTCGGATGCCGCCGGTCACGTCGTCGGGCAGGGTGTCGAGCAACCGATTGGCGAAATCCTCGTTTTCCTGCCAGATCAGGCGGCGATTCTCCCCCACGACCTCGACCAGATGCAGGAATCCATCCGGCGTCAGCCCCCTGGCGATTTCCGCGAACAGATACTCCAGATTGATCACATGGTGCAGCACGGCGTGCGCGAAAATCATCTGGTAGCGTCCGGGCTCGATCGCGATGAAGTTCAGGTCCGTCTGGTGGAATTCCATGCTCAGACCCTCGGCCTCCGCGACGGCCTTGGCTTGAGCAAAGAGCGCTTCGTTGAGATCCGTGCAAGTGACGCGGGCGAAGCCCTTGAGGGCGCGCGCCAGATCCAGTTCATGGCCGCAGTAACCGCTGCCCAGGCTGAGGATTTCGAGCGGCTGGGTCTGTGCGGCAAAATGCTGGCGAAGATAGTCCGGGAGGGAGCCGACCGGCCCTGCTGACAGGCGATCCCAGACCCGTTCCCAGTAATAACGCCAGCAATCACCGGCATGCACTCCACCCTCCTTGAGATCCTCGGTGATTTCAATGTCGAGATAGTGTGTCTTCTCTTCCTCGATGAGGCGCGCGTAGTCGTATTCAAGCGTAAGATCAGGTTTCTGCATGTTCAATGCTCGTCTGGCTTCTGGTGAATGATACGCTGGAAGTCGGATCCAATAGAATCCGGGATGAACGCAATCGCCACAAGGAGTTGGGCGAGGACGTTATAGATGTTTCATTTGATTTGATAAGAGGACATTCCCGATCATCCAGGAATTGAATCTAAGACACTGTCTAAAAAGCCCAAGCCGGGATCGATTTACCGACCGTGCAACGCATCAGCGGACACAAGACCCTGACCATGGTTGTTCGCTACGCGCACCAGAACGGGGACCACATCCGGGAAGCCTTGGACAAGCTGGAAGCCCGCTACCGCCCGTGCCAGCCGTCGAACCGAGTGCCAAACCAAGACTCTCCGCCATCAAAAAATCCTGACGCAGTTACACCAGAATTACACCAGGCAAGAAAAAAGGCTTACCGAATTCGCAGCAAGCCTTTGTTTTTATGGTGGGCCGTGTAGGATTTGAACCTACGACCAAGGGATTATGAGTCCCCTGCTCTAACCGCTGAGCTAACGGCCCTGGATGCGGTGGACTGTTGGGCGCGCCTTCCCTGGCGCCCCGATACGTTCAGTCGTTGTCGAGGAAGCTGCGGAGCTTGTCCGAGCGGGTCGGGTGACGCAGTTTGCGCAGTGCCTTGGCCTCGATCTGGCGGATGCGCTCGCGGGTGACGTCGAATTGCTTGCCGACCTCTTCGAGGGTGTGGTCGGTGTTCATGTCGATGCCGAAACGCATGCGCAGCACCTTGGCCTCGCGGGAGGTGAGGCTGGCGAGCATGTTCTGGGTGGCTTCGCGCAGACCTTCCGCCGTTGCGGAGTCGAGCGGGGAGATGACGCCGGAATCCTCGATGAAGTCGCCAAGATGCGAGTCCTCGTCGTCGCCGATCGGGGTCTCCATGGAGATGGGCTCCTTGGCGATCTTGAGGACCTTGCGCACCTTGTCCTCGGGCATGTCCATGCGCGCCGCCAGCTCTTCCGGGGTGGCCTCGCGGCCCATCTCCTGGATCATCTGACGGGAGATGCGGTTGAGCTTGTTGATGGTCTCGATCATGTGCACCGGGATGCGGATGGTGCGCGCCTGGTCGGCGATCGAGCGGGTGATGGCCTGGCGAATCCACCAGGTGGCGTAGGTGGAGAATTTGTAGCCGCGCCGGTACTCGAATTTGTCGACCGCCTTCATCAGGCCGATGTTGCCTTCCTGAATGAGATCCAGGAATTGCAGGCCGCGGTTGGTGTATTTCTTGGCGATCGAGATCACCAGGCGCAGGTTGGCCTCGACCATCTCTTTCTTGGCGCGGCGGGCCTTGGCCTCGCCGATGGACATCTTGCGGTTGACTTCCTTGATCTCGCCGATCGTCAGGATGTTCTCGCGCTCGACTTCCTGCAGCTTGCGCTGGGCGCGGCGGATTTCCTGCGCCAGTGCGTCGAGCCGGGCCGCGTAGGGTTGGTCGCTCGCGAGCAACTGCTCGAGCCAGTCGGAATTGGTCTCGTTATCCGGGAAGCTCTCGATGAATTTCTTGCGCGGCATTCCGGCCTGCTCGACGCACAGCCCCATGATGAGACGTTCCTGGCCGCGAATTCGCTCGATGGTACTGCGCAGGATCTCGGCGAGTTCCTGAAAGACGGGCGCCACCAGCTTGAACTGCAGGAAGACCTCGGAAACCGCATCCATCGCGGCGCGCGAACGCTCGTCGTCGCGGCCGTACTCCTCCAGCGCGGCTTGCAGAACCCCGTAACGCTCGCGCAGCAGGTTGGCGCGTCGTGCGGCGTCTTCCGGATCCGGTCCGGTATCCACCTCGGCGGGGGTGGCATCGTCATCTTCCTCGGAATCGATTTCGGCGTCGGCTTCGAGTTCGGTCTTCGCGGCGACCACGTCCGGATCGGCGACTGGTTGGACCACGGGTGCCGGCGGCTGCTCCTCGTCCCCGTCGTTGAAACCGGAGATGACATCCGTCAGGCGGCTTTCCTCGCGATCGACCCGGTCGAAGATCTCGATGAGCTTCTCGATCGATCGCGGATAGACGGAGAGGGCGGACAGGACCTGATTGAGGCCCTCCTCGATCCGCTTGGCGATCGTCAGCTCGCCCTCGCGGGTCAGGAGCTCGACGGTGCCCATCTCGCGCATGTACATGCGCACGGGATCGGTGGTGCGTCCAAACTCGCTGTCGACGGTCGCGAGCGCGGCGGCGGCGGCCTCGGCGGCCTCGTCGTCGGAGACTGCGGTGTCGCTCAGGGTCTGATCGACGACATCCGGGGCGACCTCCTGGACCAGGATGCCCATGTCGTTGATCATCCTGACGATATCTTCGATTTGATCGGTCTCGACGATGCCGGGAGGCAGGTGATCATTGACCTCGGAGTAGGTCAGATACCCTTGCTCTTTGCCCTTGGCGATCAGTTGCTTCAGTTGAGACTGTTGCTGTTCTTGATCCATGGGATACCTTGACTGGGTGCGGCGGAAGGCTGCTCAAAAGCTAACTTCGCAGTCTAACACAATTACCTCCGATTGTTCGAGGAGGTAAGCCTCGTCTCTTGCGCTTCTCTGCGCATCGGGCCAAATGAGCGATTCGTCATGTGGCGCCTATATCAAGAGATAGACGATATCGATCAAAAATTCCAATCAGATCATTGATTCAGGAGCTTTCGCCACGGCGGATCCGGGCCGATTCCGCGTCACGCTCCATCAGTACCGCCCGCTCCTCGGCCGACCATTCGACCGTGCTGCGCTGATTGAAGGGTTGGCGCCATTCCGTCTTGCGAACCTCTTCGCTCAAGCGCTTCAGGGCGCCGACCAGTTCGGCCTCCGCGCCATCCTCGGCGATGTCGCGTAGGAAGGGATCGACGCTCAAGCGTTGCAGGTAGCCGAAATGCGGATGCTCGCGCCAGCGCTCCATGAGCGTCGCCTTGTTCATATCGGGTCGGCTCGACAGGGTATCGAGCAGTTGCGCCAGGATGTCGATACCGGGATTCGGCGCGCGCCTCCAGTCATCGTCCAGTGGCGCGGCCTGTGCCGCCAATTGGGGATGATCGAGCAGCAGCGCAATGGCCTGCGCCACCAGGCTGAGTCGCATGGGTCGCGACGGCTGACCCCCTCGGCGTCGGGCGCTGCGCCTGGCGGACATTCGTCTTGGTGGACAGCCCCGTCAGGTCGGCGATGCGCTTGAGGACCAGATCGCGATAGATGCCTTGCGGCATCAGCTCCACGAGCGGCTTGGCCAGGTGGGCGAGGCGGGCGCGGCCGTCGATGCTGGTCATGTCCACCTGCTCGGCGAGATGGTCCAAGAGCGACTCGGATAGCGGGCTGGCCTTGGCCATGCGGGTCGCAAAACCCTCCGCTCCTTCCGTGCGGACCAGGGTGTCCGGATCCTCGCCTTCCGGGAGAAAGAGGAAGCGGATGGATTGATGCCCGGTCGCTAGGGGGAGCGCCACATTCAGCGCCTTCCAGGCCGCCTCGCGACCGGCCCGGTCGCCGTCGAAACAGAACACCAATTCGGGCGCGGCGCGCAGCAACTGCTGGAGGTGATCGCTGGTGGTGGCCGTGCCCAAGGTGGCCACCGCGTTGGTGATCCCGAACTGGGCCAGGGCAATCGCATCCATGTAGCCTTCGACCACGATCAACGAAGCAAGTTTGCGGTTCGCCTGCTGGGCCTCGAACAACCCGTAGAGCTCGCGCCCCTTATGAAAGATCGGAGTCTCCGGCGAATTGAGATATTTGGGCTTGCCGTCTCCGAGGATTCGGCCGCCGAAGCCGATGACCCGCCCGCGCCGATCGCGGATTGGAAACATGACCCGGCCGCGAAACCGGTCGTAGCGGCGGCCGTCCTGTTCGGCAATCAGACCGCATGCCAGCAGTCGCCCTTGGTCGCTCGCGCCCCCGCCAAGACGATCGAGCACCAGATCTCCGCTGGCGGGCGCGAAGCCAAGCAGGTAGCGAGCGGCGATCTCGCCCGTCAGCCCTCGCTCCTTCAGATACTCGATCGCCCGGCCGGCCTGCGGATGATCGCGCAGTTGCTGGCGGTAGAGGTCGGCGGCCTGCTGCATCGTCTGGAAGAGCGGTGCATGATCGGGGCCTCGCTCCGTTCGCTCGCCGTCGGACGGCAACTCAAGACCGACCCGCCGAGCCAGTTCCTCGACCGCCTCGCGGAAGGCGAGGTGGTCGTATTCCATGAGAAAGCCGATGGCCGTCCCGTGGGCGCCACAGCCGAAGCAGTGGTAGAACTGTTTGTCGGAGCTGACCGTGAACGAGGGCGACTTCTCCTCGTGGAACGGGCAGCGGGCCTGGAAATCCTTGCCCGCCTTGCGGAGCTGGATACGGGTACCGATGAGGTCAACGATATCGGTCCGCGCGAGCAGATCGTCGATGAATTCAGGTGGGATTCTGCCGGCCATGCGATGCGCGCTAGCAGGGTGGGAATTGCGACTCAGCCCCCGAGGCGCTGTTTGACCAGGCCGCTCACGGCACCCATGTCGGCTCGTCCCTGGATCTGCGGACGGACGATGGCCATGACCTTCGCCATGTCGCTCATGGCCGCAGCGCCGGAGGTGGCGACGGCTTGATCGAGAATGGCCGCGATTTCTTCATCGGTGAGCGCGGCGGGGAGGTAGCCCTGGATGACCCCGACCTCGAAACGCTCGACGTCGGCCAGATCCTCGCGCCCGGCCTGGCTGTACTGCGTGATGGAATCGCGCCGCTGCTTGAGCATCTTGTCGAGCACGGCCAGCACCTGGGCGTCGTCCAGCTCAATTCGCTCGTCGACCTCGCGCTGCTTGACGGCCGCGAGAATCAGCCGGATGACACCCAGCCGATTCTTCTCGCCCGCCTTCATCGCGGTCTTCATGTCGTTCTGGATTTGCTGCTTGAGCATGACAAACCGCCTCCGTAGCGAGACGACACAGCCTTTTTCGCTCAGGTCGGCTGTATCGGCCGCGTGTCGCTCTTGGAGCACCGATGGCCGAGCTGAATCGGCTGCTCCGCCCGGTGCGACACGCTAAATCTGACTCGACTCAGTAAGGACGTTCCCAGCGACGGGCTTCGCGTTGCAGTTTTTTCTGATGCCGTTTCACGGCAGCCGCTTTCTTGCGCTTCCGCTCGGACGTGGGCTTTTCGTAGAACTCACGACGACGGACTTCGGCGAGCACTCCCGCTTTCTCGCAGGAACGCTTGAAACGCCGCATGGCGACTTCGAATGGCTCGTTTTCTTTGACGCGAACGCTGGGCATAGAGAATCCCTTGATGTCTCCGGTTGATGGTTTGGCAACGGGTAAAAAGATCCGCAAGCATAACGCGAAATGAACCTTTGGTGCAAAAGGGAATATGATCCTCGTTCGACAGCTTTGGGGAATGGGCGACATGCGCGTACTGGGTATCGAAACCTCCTGCGATGAGACGGGGGTCGCGGTCTATGATGATCAACGGGGGCTCCTGGCCCATGCGGTCTACAGTCAGGTCGAGATCCATGCGGCATACGGCGGCGTCGTCCCGGAGCTGGCCTCGCGCGACCACATTCGCAAGAGTTTGCCGCTCATCCGTCAGGTGCTCGCGGAGGCGGGCCTGTCTGGCACGTCCATTGATGGCGTCGCCTTCACCGCGGGTCCGGGCCTGATCGGGGCACTGCTGGTCGGCGCCGCGCTGGGTCGCAGCCTGGCCTGGGCCTGGAAGGTTCCGGCGGTCGGCGTGCATCACATGGAGGGGCATTTACTGGCCCCGCTGATCGAAACACCGGCGCCCGATTTCCCGTTCGTCGCCTTGCTGGTCTCGGGCGGTCACACCCAACTGGTGGATGTCATCGGTATCGGGCGTTACCGAATCCTCGGCGAATCGCTCGACGACGCGGCTGGAGAAGCCTTCGACAAGACCGCGAAGATCCTGAATCTCCCCTATCCTGGCGGCCCGGAGCTGGCCAAGCTGGCCGAGCGGGGCGATCCTCGACGCTTCCGTTTTCCCCGGCCGATGACGGATCGTCCGGGGCTCGACTTCAGCTTCAGCGGACTCAAGACCTTTACCCTCAACACCCTGAACACCGAGCTGGCGACGGCTCTCGATCCCGCTCAGACCCGCGCCGATATCGCCCGTGCCTTCGAGGAGGCGGTCGTGGACACCCTGGTCATCAAATGCCGCCGCGCGTTGCGGGAGACGGGGCGGAAACGTCTCATCCTGGCCGGTGGCGTGAGCGCGAACCGACGGTTGCGTGAACGCATGGATGCGGCGATCGCGGTCGAGGGTGGTCAGACCTTCTATCCCAGGCCCACCTTCTGCACCGATAACGGCGCCATGATCGCCTTCGCCGGCTGCCAGCGGCTGTGCGCCGGTCAGACCGAGCCACTTGCGTTCAAGCCGCGCGCGCGTTGGTCGATGGACGAGTTGCCGGCGCTATAAGGAACGTTTTAGAAGTCGTACTGAAAGTCCCCCTCGGCGCCATCGTCATCCGGGGCGACGGGCAGGGTCAGATGAAAGACCGCGCCCTGTGGTGGCGCGGGATCGGCCCACAGGCGTCCGCCGTGCGCCTCGGCGATCGCCCGGCTGATGGCGAGCCCCAGCCCGAGTCCGGAATCGTTGGTGGACTCGAAGATATCAAAGATGGCCTCATGGCGACCGAGTGGCAGCCCAGGCCCGCTATCCCTGACGATCAATTCGATCTCGGTCGGTCGCGCGACGACCTCCAGCACGACCTCGCGGCGCTTGGATCCGGCGGTCGCGATCGCCTGAACCGCGTTGCAGATCAGATTGACCAGAACCTGTTCGATCTGCACCGGATCCGTCTCGATTTCAGGCAGACTCTCGGGCGCCAGGAGCTGTAATTGGACCTTGCGGTCGGAGGCGAACCAGAGTACGAGCTCGTGCGCGCGGGTCAGCACCTGGCGCACCGGAACTCTGATCTTGTCCATCTTCCGCCCGCGCAGGAAGGCGCGCAGCCGTTCCATGATGTCGCCGGCGCGATGGACCTGATCGTCGATGCGCTGAATCACCTCGACCAGACGGCTCGGATTGGCGGCTGGCCCCTGTGCCAACTGATTGGCCGCGCTACAGTAGAAGCCCGCTGAGCTGAGTGGCTGAAGAAGCTCATGGATCAGCGACGAGGCGAGGATGCCGACCGCGTTAAGTCGCGCGACCTGGGTCAGGGCGTCGCGCGCACGGCGCGCCTCCTCCTCCGCGAGATTGCGCTCGGTGATGTCCAGATAAGCCACGACCGCGCCTTCCTGTCCGTTTTCCAGCGGAAAGACCCGCATCAGAAGCCAGCATTTGTGCCGTGATGAGTGACAGGGATACTCCACGCTGTATTCCTCGCGCTGCCGATGGATCACCGCTTGAATGCCCCGAGCGGCGGCCAAGACCGTTTCGCTCGGGACGTCGCCCGACCAGCGGCAAGCCGCGAGGGCATTCAGGCCGAGCCCCGCGCGAAGCGCGTCGCTGACGCCCTGTTCGTCGGAGAATTCGCGCCAGGCGCGATTGACGGCAATGATGCGCGCCTCTTTGTCGAGCACGGCGATCTGCGAGGGCAGTGCGTCCAGCACCGATTGGCGCAGCCGATCGCCAGCCAGACGCGAGTGTTCGGCCTCCTGCTCGGCCGTGATATCGAGCAAAACCGTCAGACACTCCGGTCCGAGCAAGCCTTCGCGCCGAACCGAGCAGAGTCGCATGATCCGCGTCCACCCGGCGTCACGCGGATGCAGGACCAGATCGCGGGTGCTGGGGGGCGAACCCGTGTCAGCGAAGACCTCCCGCAAATGGGCCGCGAAGGCCCTCACCTCTTCGCCGACCAGGAAGCGTCGGAATGGGCAGCCCTCGAGCTGGGTGCGCGGTCGTCCCAGTAGGGTCGCCGCAGTCAGATTGATGGCGCGGACCAGTCCGCGGCGGTTGAGCACGAGATAGCCGACGGGGGCCTGATCGAAGAGGCTCACATAGTGATCGCGCGAGAGCTCGAACGCCTTCTGTGCGCGGCGCAGCTCGCGGCCCCGGATCTCCAGCTCGATCTCTTGCTTGCGTAGCGCAAGCGTCAGAAAGCGCTGTGCATCGCTGGCCTCGCGCGCGGCGTCGAGCGAGGCGATGAGCTTGTGGAACTGGGCTTCCAGCGACCGCTTGTCCAGCGTATCCAAGGATGCTGCTTGCCGATCGGAGGCGACCGCTGGCGGCGGTCGGCGCTCGTCCCCCTGTTGGGTCATATGTCGCTCCGGAGGATCTCCTTTGACCAAAGAACCCGTGGTTCAGGCTAGAGTATAACGGGCAACCGCGCACGCGCCCTCACCGGCGGCGACACGCAACGCGGAGCGCATTCCTCGACTTGGAGCGACTGAGATGGCCGATACCTTTACCGAAACCACGACAGCTTCCTGGTTCAGCCGCATTGGCGGGGCTTTCAAAGGGATCCTGGTGGGTCTCATTCTGGTCGTGATTGCCTTTCCCCTGCTCTGGTGGAACGAAGGGCGGGCGATTGATCGCACCCATACGCTGGAGGCGGGTCGCCGCGCGGTCGTCGCGATCGATGCCGCGCGGGTCGATCCCGCCCAGGAAGGTCAGTTGATCCACCTCGCCGGTGTGGCGACCACGAAGGACGTTCTCTCCGACGCGGTGTTCGATGTGTCGCTCGCGGCCATCAAGTTGCGCCGCACGGTCGAGATGTATCAGTGGACTCAGGAGCAACACTCGACCACGACCAAGCATGTGGGCGGCAGCGAGACCACGGAAACGACCTACAGCTACAAGAAGGTCTGGTCGGACCGATGGATCGATTCCTCGGGATTCAAGTATCCCGCCGACCACGCGAACCCGGCGTCCATGCCCTATGGCTCTCAAACCGAGCAAGCCGAGCATGTGACGCTCGGGGCCTTTCATCTGGATCCGGTTTTCGTCTCCCAGATCAGCGATTTCAAGCCCTATCCGATCATGCGGAAGGGCGCCGTCCCGGAGGGATTCGAGCCGAATGGCGGCGGCTATTACCGGGGCGCGCCTGCCTCGCCGGCAATCGGCGATCTTCGGGTGTCTTTCTCCGTGGTCGCGCCGACGGCGGTGAGTCTGATCGGACGCCAGCAGGGTCGGGGTGTCGAGACGGCGCGCTTCGTCAAGGGAAGCATCGCCCTGCTGGAGCTGGGTCAGGTGGATGCTCCGACCATGTTTCAGCACGCCGAGACCGCGAATCGCATCCTGACCTGGGCGATGCGCGTTGGCGGTCTATTGCTGATGTGGCTTGGACTCGGCCTATTGCTGGCCCCGTTGAAGGTTCTGGCGGACGTGGTGCCGATGATCGGCAGTCTTGTCGGCGCGGGCACTGGGCTGATCGCGGGCATCGTTGCCTTTGCACTCAGCTTCTTGACGATCGCGGTGGCCTGGATTTTTTACCGCCCGATTCTGGCGGGAGCGCTGATCGTGGCGGCGGCGCTGTTCCTGGCATTTGGCCTATTCAGGATCAAAGGATCCGCACGGCGCGCGGAACGACAAGCGGCGGAAATGCCCGGCTGAACCAGTCGCGAGACCGGGCCGAGGGGCTTGAGTCGCTGGCGGGGTTTACTCGGTCTTGTCCGTCAACCGATCCTCGGTGCCGGCGAGCAGGTTGCGGATGTTGCTGCGATGACGCCAGATGAGCAGGCCGGTGATGACAAGCTGCATCCCGATCAGTGCCGGCGCGTCCCAGAACAGCCAGACGAACACCGGGGCGAGGGCCATGGAGATCAGCCCCGAGAGCGAGGAGATCTTCAACACCTTGGCGACGAACAGCCAGACGGCGGCCACGCAGAGCCCGATCGGCCAGTAGAGCCCGAACTGGACGCCGAGCGCGGTCGCCACGCCCTTGCCGCCGCGAAAGCCGAAGAACACCGGGAACAGATGCCCCACGAAGGCGGCGAGCCCGATCCCCGCGAGGACTGCCGGGCCGGCGCCGAAGAGATGGCCGACGAGCATCGGGATCACGCCCTTGAGGCTATCTCCCAGCAGGGTGATGGCAGCCGGTTTCTTGCCGCCGATGCGCAGTACATTGGTCGCGCCAGGATTATTGGAGCCTTGGGTGCGCGGGTCGGGAAGCCCCATCACGCGGCAGACGATGATGGCGCTGGAAACCGAGCCCAGCAGGTAGGCGGCGATGATGAGTAGTGTCGCGGTAATCATGGGGCGACATTGGACCTGGGATGCCGTCACGGGTCAAGATAGCCGGGAGCACAGATTGCCATTGGAGTCAGCATGGACATCGTCTTCATCCGCGGATTGCGTATCGAGACCCGTATCGGGATCCACGCCTGGGAGAAGGCGCTCGTCCGCCCTGTCGTCCTGGATCTGGAAATGGCCGCTGACGTCGCCCGCGCCGCCGCGAGCGACCGGATCGAGGACGCGCTCGATTACGATGCCGTCACCCGGCGCCTGACCGAGGAGGTCTCCAGCAACACCCACGAGCTGGTGGAGACCCTCGCCGAAGACTGCGCGGCCCTCTTGATGGCGGAGTTCGCCATCCCCTGGTTGCGGCTCAGTCTGAATAAGCCGGGAGCGGTCGGCGCGGGGGTGGATGTGGGCGTGGTGATCGAGCGCGGGATCAAGCCCGCCGGTGACTGACCGAACGACCAGATCGCGCGGCGGCGGCGATCAGACTTCGCCGCCGCTCGTCAGGCCGCCGATACGCAGGAGCTGATCGACCAGGGCGCCGGTCTCGTCGACGCCCGGTATCCCGTCGGCTGGCGTCCAGGAATAGTCGACCTCGAGCCGGTAGGAGCCCAGAAAGCCGTGCGGACTGGCACCGCCCCAGTCGTCTGGCGAGAGCATGGAGAAGAAGGTCCTGCCGCCAACGCCTTGATAGAGGTGATAGGTCTTGCCGGGGATGCGCTTGAAGGCGCATTCGGCGCGCGTCAGTGCCTGTTCTTCTTGCGCGTCCGCGAGCACCTTGCGTGCCTCTTGCTGGAGCAGGCGGATCTGATCGGCAATCACCCGCAGCTTCGCACCTGTGCGTGCGCTCAACATGGCCTCCGCCCGCGCGACCTCGGCGGCCAGGTCGCCGGTATCGAAGGCCGGTGCCAGTCGGCTGACCGGGTAGGGTGAGCTCCGGGCATCGCCCTGGTGCAGGATGTCTTGCTTGTCTCGACTCATTTTTATCGGCTCGTCTGCTAGGCGTCAGCGGATCCCATTTAACCATCCCCGACCTGTCACCACCAAAGGCCCCGCATGCATCCTCAGGACAGATACGCAACCTCTCCCATGCCCGACGCGGGGGACGCGGACCCCGGCGCGGCCATCAGTCGGCGGCTTGAGGCCCAGATTCGCGCCGAGGTTCAGGCCCACGGCGGCCTGCTTCCGTTCGACCGTTTCATGGAGCTGGCCCTCTATGCGCCGGGACTCGGCTACTACGTCGCCGGGGCCCAGAAATTCGGTCCCGCCGGTGATTTCGTCACCGCACCCGAGCTCTCTCCGCTCTTCGGCCGCTGTCTCGCGGCGCAATGCGCCGAGGCCCTGACCCGGCTCGGCGGCGGCGATCTGCTCGAATTCGGCGCGGGCAGCGGCGCGCTGGCGGTTCAGCTCCTGCGGGGACTTGAGTCCGCGGATGTCCTGCCCGACCGCTACAAGCTCCTTGAGCCCAGCCCCGACCTTCAGGAACGCCAGCGGACGCTGATTCGCGAGAAGCTGCCCCATCTCGCGGCCCGCTGCGATTGGCTAACGACGCTGCCCGAGGGGTTTCGCGGTGTCCTGATCGCCAATGAAGTTCTGGATGCCATGCCGGTCCATCGCTTCCAGATTGGCGAGGATGCGGAGGTGAAGGAGGTCTTCGTGACCGAGCGCGACGGCCGCCTCGCGGAGATCGCCGACCGTCCGTGCTCGTCTGGGTTGATCGACGCGGTGTCCGCGCTGCGGACCGAGGGCCTTGCCGATGTGCCCGGCTATGGCTCGGAAATCAACCTGCGCCTCGCACCCTGGCTGTCCGCCCTCTCGGCCAGTATCGAGCGCGGGCTCGTCCTGCTGATCGACTATGGCTATCCCAGGTCTGCCTATTACCAGGCCGATCGTGGCATGGGCACCCTCATGTGCCATCACCGACACCAGGCCCATGCGGATCCCTACGTCAATCTCGGCCTGCAAGACATCACCGCCCATGTCGACTTCACGGCCGTCGCCGAGGCTGGCAGCAGCGCCGGTTTCGCGCTCGCCGGCTTTACCACTCAGGCGCACTTCCTGATCGGCTGCGGCATCGATCGGATCATGCTGGAGTCCGGCGATGCGCTTGACCTGACACTTGGCGCCAAGCAACTCCTGCTCCCCACGGCCATGGGCGAACGCTTCAAGGTCTTGGGCCTGAGCAAGGGACTGGCCGGGCCGTGGCGCGGATTTTCGGTTCGCGATCTGAGCGATCGGTTGTGAGCCTTGTCATGCATCCTTTCCATCAGGGGGCATCCCGGAAGCGGTGGCGCCAAATATCGGCGCCTTCTTCCCGGCTGAATTGTCGATACTGGGACTGAGCGCGAGCGCATTGGTCTGAATTGGGAGTGACTTCACGGCCCGCTCAGGCGGAAACCGCGACCCTATAGAGACGAATGCGTTGCACAAGCTGAGGCAGGGAAGGGGTGGAGGATCGGGACAGAACCGCACAGGCCGTTCGGCGGGCGCTGAAGCGCGAGGTTGGCGAGTTGCCGCCAGCGCCAGCGGCGGCGGTGAAACTACTCAGTCTGACCCGCGACACGGCGACGGACGTGGCGGCGATCTCGCGTGTCATCGAGACCGAGCCGGCGCTTGCGGCCAAGGTTCTGCACATCGTCAATTCGGCATTTTACGGCTTTCCGCGGCGGATCCGCTCCATCCATCGGGCGGTGACCCTCTTGGGTCTCTCGGCGGTGCGTCAGGCGGCGATCCAGATCATCTTCTACGAGAAACTGGTTCGGCGCGGGGGCAAGGGCGTCTTCGATCGGCTGCATTTCTGGCAGCACAGCCTGCTGGTCGCCATCCTCAGTCGCGGCATGGCTGAGCGGCTGGGCCATCCGGACCCCGACGCGGTCTACGCCGCCGGTCTGCTGCATGATTTGGGGAAGGTCATCCTGGAGTCCCACGGGCGCGTCCGCTACAGCGACTTTCTCGCCGCCTCGGCCAACAGCGCGAGTTCCATGCGCGAGAATGAGCGGACCTACTTTGGTGTCACTCATGACGCCGTCGGGGCGGCGATCTGCGAGCGCTGGGAGCTGCCGGAGTTGGTGTGTCGGGTGCAGGCGCTCCACCATCACGCGCGGATGGATGCCGATCTCACGCCGCCGCAGGCACAGGAGGTCGCGATCGTTGCCCTGGCCGATTTCATCGCCTGGACGCAGGGGATTGGCTCGGTGGACATGGTCAGCAGCCCAGGGATGTCGCCGGAGGTGCTGGCGCTGATCCCGCTCGACCGGATCGATCTGCCGGATCTGCTGGAGCGGGCCGACGCGGAGATCACCGAGATCGGTACCTTCTACGGTCTGGCGTTTCCGCCCTCGCCCCAGTTGCGGGCGAACATGGTGGCGACCGCGCTGGCGCTCTGCCGGGGCGAGTCGGGGGACGCGATCCCGGCGGCGTCCGCTCAGCGCGTCAGTCATACCGCACCCCATCAAAGTCTGGATCCGGACGAGTTCATTCCGCGCACCCTGGAGGCATTGCAGCGGGAGTTCGCGATCGGTCGCTTGCTCATGATGCAGATCGAGCCGAAACGGCGGTCCCTGGTCGCAACCCATACCTGTCCGCCGATTCCTGGTTTCGCCACCGGAACGCCGCTGGAGCTGACGATTACGAGTCTGTCTGGCGAGTTGGTGCGTTGTCTGCGCGAGCGTCGGCCGGTGCTGATCCGGGAGTCTGCGGATCATGCGCGGATTCTTGCCGCTCTGGACGCGGTGGAGGCGGCGGCGGTGCCGGTGATGTGTCATGGCCGCCTGATGGGTGTGCTTTGGCTCAGTCATGGCCGCGACGGGCGCGCCTTCGACATCGGTCCCTTGCCGGAAGTGATGTGTGTCGCGGGCGAGTTGGGTGTCGCGCTGGAGCATAGCCGGGCCTTTGCGCGGGAGCGGGCGAGGGCGGAGATCGACGCGCTCACCCGACTCAACAATCGCAGCGCGGTCGACCGTTTTCTCCATCAGGCATTCGAGCGAACCCCGATGCCGGGGCGCGAGCTTGCCGTGGGCTTGGTCGACATCGATCACTTCAAGGGCTTCAACGATACCTTCGGGCATCAAGCGGGGGACGATGTGCTACGCATCGTCGCCGACACCATGCGCAGTCTGACCCGGCCGCACGATTGTCTCGGTCGCTATGGGGGCGAGGAGTTTCTGTTCGTCCTCCCGGATTCCGGCCGCCAGGGCGCCCGTGCCTACGCAGAGCGGATCCGGCGGGAGATCGCGAGTCGCGGCCAGATCCTGCTGGAACGCTTTCCCGGCCACGCCCTGACCGTCAGCGTCGGGGTGAGCACACGGGAGGATTGCCATCGGGGACCGGAGGAACTCGTTGCCGCCGCGGATGCGGCGCTCTATCGAGCCAAGGGTACAGGACGTAACCGCGTGGTGACCGCCTGGGATGCGCGCGATGAGGAGGAGGGAGCCAGTGGAGGATAAGCGGGGATCAGTCGAGATCATCCTCCGCGGTTTGGTCGATATCGGAAAACTGGATGCCGAGCTGACAATGATTCTGGGTCTGGCCGGGCTGGGACCACATCACCGATCCGACGCGGGAGATGATGCGCGTCCAGCCATTTTCCTTGCACTCCATGGTGAGCAGCACCCGGGTGCGTGCCGGGTAGGAATGGTCCGCGAGGAGTCCGATACCACTGGCGCTGATGTCGCACGAGCGGCAGAAGTAGCTGCATGTCCCTGGGCTGGAAAAGGGCGTGTCGATGGCCTGCAGTTGTACCTCGCAACCCAAGGACTCACGGTAATGCCGGCGGCGATTGATGGTTCGGACCGACTGGATCGATTGCATTGGATGACATCCGAATGGCGCGGTGCGGCTGAAGTGTTCGACAAAGCGGACTTTGTCGGCTTTGGGTCGGGCCGGTTCCGATCGACAACCGATCGGCATTGGCGGAACCCAGGGATCGCGGGATCGCGTCGGGAGACCGTTCGCATCCGCTCGGCGCGCCTGTACGTTCCCACACCATGAATGTAGTCGGCATTTGGTCCGATACAAGCCAATCTCGCCGTCTGGCTCAATCCCGGCGCAGCAGGTCGCGCGGCCGGATGCCGGTCGCCCCCAGGACGACGCCATAGACACAAGCGCCGATCAGCATCCAAAGCGTCAGGTGCCAGATGCGCTCGCCCGCTCCCATGACTACCCAGTCCGCGGTCGAGCCGACGCCCAGCAGGATCGTGGTCCCCATGACCAGGCTGGCGGTCAGCCCCTTGATCAGCAGTGGACGCCATCCTCCGAGGGGACGATAAATCCCTTCGCAAAGCAAGCCGCGCAGCAAGAGGCCGGCATTGACCGAGGCGGCAAGGGTCGTACCCAAGGCCAATCCGGCGTGTCCCAAGGGGACCATCAAGACGAGGTTGCCGATGAGTCCGACGGTCAGCGCGATCACGGCCATTCTGACCGGTGTCTTGATGTCATGCCGGGCGTAGTAGGCGGGAACCAGAACCTTGATCGCGGTGAAGCCGATGACACCCAGGGCGTAGGCCATGAGGCTGCGAGCGGCCATCGCGACATCCGTGGCGCCGAATTCAGCCGAATGGAAGAGGGTGGCCATCAGCGGCCCGGACAACGTCAGCAGCCCGATCGCGGCTGGCACGCCAAGCAGCAGGACGAGACGCAAGGCCCAGTCCAGCGTTCCCGAAAAAGCCTCCGGATCATTCGCGGCATGACGCCGCGAGAGGCGCGGCAGGATGACAGTACCCAGGCCGACGGCGAGGAGCCCCAGGGGAAACTCCATCAGCCGGTCCGAGTAATAGAGCCAGGAAATGCTGCCGGTCGCGAGAAGGGAGGCCAGCAGTGTATTCAGGAGCAGGCTGATCTGGCCGACCGATACCCCCAGGATCGCCGGCCCCATGCGCTTGAAGACCTGTCGGATGCCGGGATCGCGGAGGTTGAAGCGAGGTCGGGGTAAGAGGCCGAGTCGCCGGAGGAACGGGAGCTGAAAGGCCAACTGGACGATGCCGGCGAGCAACACGCCCCAGGCCAATGCCAGGATCGGCTGTGTCAGGTGCGGCGCCAGCCAAAACGCGCAGGCGATGAGGATGATATTGAGGAACACGGGCGTGAAGGCGGGGACGCCGAAACGCTCGTAGGTGTTGAGGATGCCGCCAGCGAAGGCGGTGAGCGTAATGAAAAAGACATAGGGCAGGGTCAGCCGCAGCATCAGCGTGGCGAGGTCGAACTGCGCGCTGTCGGCACCGAAACCCGGCGCGAAGGCCAGGATCAGCAGCGGGGCAATCAGGATGCCGAGCGTGGTGATCAGCAGCAAGAGGGCGCCGAGCGTGCCTGCCATGTCGTCGACAAAGCCCTTGATGGCCGGGGCGCCCTGCTGCTCCTTGTAGGTGTGGAGGACGGGAACCAGGGCCATCGAGAACGTCCCTTCGGCGAAGAGCCGGCGCATGAAATTCGGGATCTTGAAGGCGACGAAGAAGGCGTCGGTCGCGGCGTCGGCGCCGAAGACTCGCGCCACCACCAGATCCCGAACCAGGCCGAGAATGCGCGACAAAAAGGTGCTGCCACCCACCTGAACGATCGAGGTCACCAGTGAAGCCACGGGTCGTCATGCTCCAGACTCAAAAGGTCGCCGATTATCCGCGAAAGCGCGTGTCGGCGGCAAAACCCTTGGCCGAGGGTCTGGCGGCATCGCCATTTTTCCTTGGGGTCTGCTTGAGCGCCGGATGCCGCAAGACGTCAGGCTCGCGCCACATCGACCAACCGTCGCGATGAGGTTGATGTGATGACCCCTCCCTACCCATTGCAAACTCATTATTTGTCGCCTTGTCCGCAAGCCGAATGGGATCAACGGTCATGGGATTGCGCGCCCGATCTCATTTCTGTGCGCCAGGTTGCATTCATCGCGGAGTTTCTAAGCCACAATTTCCACGCGAAAAAGGTCTATGAAGATGCATCGTTAACAATTCGTCTATTGGCATGGTCCCTTGAGGAGTAATGAGATGGCACAAGCAAGCAACCATAACCGGGGTTTGGCGTTGTTCAAACTGCTTACGCTGGGGACCGTGCTTGCATCGCCAGCAATTTCGGCCCCATTGAACGCCATTGACCAAACACTCTGCGACGATGGGACCGTTACGGTTGGGTGCCAGGACACCAACCGTGGCTCTGAACCCGAGGTCATCGCGGCGCCCTTGAATCCCAGCTTTATCGAGAAGCAGTCGTTCCCCGCGACTCAACAAGCGCAATCCGCGTCGGCGCAATCCACGCGAGCGGGCATGGGAAGGGCTATATTCCATCGCCGATCGACCGCTCGCATATGATCGGAGAGACACCGACGATCCACACCGCCGCGCAGGTGATGTCAATGGCGGGCGTCGTGGCATCCTATCCTTCGTCGTTCGATCTGCGATCCTCGGGCGACGTCACAACCGTCAAGAATCAGGGTGCCTGTGGAGACTGTTGGTCCTTTGCCAGCATGGCCTCGGTGGAGTCGAACACACTGGCCGACGGCAGCGGCACATACGATCTTTCCGAGAATCACCAGAATGTTCGCCACGGCTTCGATTTCGCCGCCTGTCAGGGCGGTAATGGCGATATGGCTGGCGCCTACATGACCCGCTGGGGCAATGGCTCATCGCTTGCCGCTGGAATCGTTTCCGAAAGCGACGATCCCTACACGTCCACTGCGGCAACCTCGGTCGCGGGGCTTTCACCCCGATTTCACTCGCAGGAATTCCTGGTCCTGCCCGATCGGTCGAGCTCTACGGATAACGATAACTACAAGTACGCACTTCAAAATTATGGTGCCGTCTATGTTGCCATCTATGCCGATGGCGGCATGACCAGCAGCGTCGAACTCCAGTTATTGGAACCAGTCGAGCAAATCCCATTATTACTATGGGTCATCGGGCCCAAACCACGCCGTGACCCTGGTCGGTTGGGACGATAACTACTCGGCAAGCAATTTCAGGACGGTTCCGCCGGGTAATGGTGCTTTCATCGTGAAGAATAGCTGGGGAACGGGTGGGGCAATGGCGGATATTTTTACCTGTCCTACTACGATTCGCAACTCAGTGACGCACATGTCTTTCGCACGCCGGAAAACGCC
This sequence comes from uncultured Gammaproteobacteria bacterium, assembly GCA_963818415.1. Classification (GTDB taxonomy): domain Bacteria; phylum Pseudomonadota; class Gammaproteobacteria; order Chromatiales; family Chromatiaceae; genus CAWFSC01. The sequence goes on from CAWFSC010000009.1 coordinate 105,725, forward strand.
ACGAATTATACGCGATCCTATCTCTACGACCCATTTGGACAAACGACGTCCATCGGCTATGGTACTAGCACGGCGTGGGCGGCAAATGTCTTCAATGCTGCGGCGAGCGAGGCACTAGAGTCGGTCGCATTGTATACGGGAGCTGCCAACACCAGTTATGAAGTCTACATCTATACCAACGTAAACGGCGCGCCCTCGACGGGCACGCTCGAAGGTGGCTTGGTCAATACGCGTGGATCTTTACTCTACGCGGGTTATCACACGATCGAACTCGCGCGGCCGGTCTCCTTGGTGGCGGGAAAGAATTTCGCGGTGGTCATCAAGATCACGTCGCCTGGATACACATATCCGATTCCAATTGAGTATCCATTTGGTGGCTACGACAGCAAGGCGGTCGCCAGCGCCGGCCAGAGCTATATCAGCGCGAATGGGTCCAGCTGGACGGATATTGCAACGGTCTACGCCAATACAAACGTCGATATCCGGGCATTCACGCTGGCATCTGGCACACCCAGCACGCCGTCCACACCTACTGCACCCACCGCCAGTACCGTCGCGGCAAGCGTTATCACCGCCAATTCGGCCCGGGTCGATGGCACGGTCAACGCCAATGGCGCGACCACGACTGTCAGCTTCGACTATGGTCCGACCACCGATTACACTGCCACGATCGCGGCAACGCCAAGTTCGATCAACGCCGGAACGGGTAACGTGGCGGTCACCGCCAACCTGGGCAGTCTAATTTGCAACACGACCTACCACTATCGCGTCAAGGGAGTGAATAGCGCTGGAACGACCAATGGCGCTGATCTCACCCTCAAGACATCAGCCTGTCCTGTCGTCACCTCCTACGCCCTGACCGTGACCAAGGCCGGCACTGGGTCGGGCACGGTGGCGGGTACCGGTATCGCCTGCGGGAGCGACTGCACCGAAAGCTATGCCAGTGGCACTGGCGTTTCCCTGACGGCCACGGCCGGCAGCGGCTCGACCTTCAGCGGCTGGAGCGGTTGCACCACGGTAAGCGGAGCCACCTGCGCGGTGACCATGGGAGCGGCCAAGAGCGTGAAGGCGACATTCACGCGCTTCCCAAATACACCTTGAAGGTGACCAAGTCTGGCACGGGCACGGTGACCAGCGCCCCGGGCGGGATTTCCTGCGGCACGGATTGCAGCGAACCCTATCTCAGCGGCACCGCCGTCAGCCTGACCGCCAGTCCGGCCGCTGGGTATGTGTTTTCAAGCTGGAGCGGTTGCGCTTCGGTGAGCGGAACCACCTGCGCGGTGACCATGAGCGCGGCCAAGAGCGTCAAGGCGACATTTACAGCGATCCCCAAATACACCTTGAAGGTGACCAAGTCTGGCACGGGTACGGTGACCAGTACCCCGGGCGGGATTGCCTGCGGCGCGGATTGCAGCGAACCCTATCTCAGCGGCACCGCCGTCAGCCTGACCGCCAGCCCGGCCAGTGGATATGCGTTCTCCGGTTGGAGCGGTTGTACCACGGCGAGTGGCGCCACCTGCGCGGTGACCATGAGCGCGGCCAAGAGCGTCAAGGCGACATTCACGGTCAATAAGACATCGGCGGTCAAGAAATAGAAAACCAACAATCTGACTCTATGCATTTCTGAAAAACACACCGCGCCGATGGCAACATCGGCGCGGTGATGTGCTTGATGCCACTGCACCCGTTCGGGATCTGTGAATTGCACAGTGGAGTCCTGAATCCCTCTTCCTTGTCCGTTCTGTATCCCCGTAACTTGAACCAGTCCTGCATCGGTGTCAGGCTGATGACCGCGCGATACTTGGACGGTCTTGCGCAGACCTCCTGTCGAGGGATACCCGCGTGAAAAAGCTTTTCATCCCCCTGGTCCTGCTTCTCATCGGACTTGCTCTGTTTGCGTTCTTGCGCGGGCGCGGTGGACCTCGCTCCGCGGTCGAGGACGGATTGACGCTCTACGGCAACATCGACGTGCGTTTGGTCAATCTAGCCTTCGAGGTGACCGGACGGATCGCCGCGATGGAGGTGACGGAGGGCGCGGCCGTTGTTGCCGGACAACCGCTGGCGCGGCTCGATACGCGGCGTCTGACCCTGGCACGCGACGTCGCGCGGGCGGAGGTCGAGGCGCAGCGCGCGGAGTTGGCTAAGCTGGTCGCGGGCGCCCGTGCCGAGGAGATCCAGAAGCTGCGCGCCGATCTGGAGGCGGCGCGTGCCGAGGCGGCCAACGCCAAGAGCCGCGCGCTGCGTTCGCATGAGCTGGTGGGGCGTAAGCTGACCTCGCCGCAGGATGACGACGATGCGCGGGCCTTGGAGGAGGCGGCCGAGGCCCGCGCCGGGGCCGCGCAAGCGGCCTTGGATCTGGCCCTTGCGGGCACGCGGGTCGAGGACCTCACCTCCGCCAGGGCACGGCTGGCCGGCCTGGAGTCCGATCTGGCGTCTGCCGAGGTGAATCTGGCGGACGCGACCCTGGCGGCGCCCGCGCAAGGCGATCATCCAGAGTCGAATCCTGGAGCCGGGCGATATCGCCTCCGCGCAGCGCCCCGTCTACACCCTGGCATTGACCGAGCCGCTGTGGGCGCGAGTCTATCTCGCCGAGACGGACTTGGGGCGCGTCCAGCCTGGGCGGCGGGCCAAGGTCTTCAGCGACAGTTTTCCCGGCAAGGCCTACGCGGCCTGGGTGGGCTACATCGCGCCCTCGGCGGAGTTCACGCCCAAGACGGTCCAGACCGCCGAGCTGCGGGCGGATCTGGTCTACCAGGCGCGCGTCTTCGTCTGCAACTCGGAGGGCGAACTGCGCCAGGGGATGCCGGTGACCGTGAGCATTGCCCTCGACGCCGATTCGGTCGCCGCCCCTGGATGCGAGCACGAGGGACAGGGGACGCTGGAGCCTTGAGATGAAGATGCCCGAGGCGGCCGTCCACGCCAGTGAATCCAGCCCTGTCGATCCAGGTCCGGGCATGACGCTCTCCCCGCTGGTCGCGACGGATTTGACCAAGCGCTTTCGTGGCGGCGGACGGGTCGTCACCGCGCTCGACGGCGTCACGCTGAGGTTGGTTCCGGGCGCCGTGACGGGCCTCATCGGTCCGGATGGGGCCGGCAAGACCACCTTCATGCGCCTGGCGGCTGGGCTCTTGGTCCCGGACGGGGGATGTATCGAGGTGCTGGGGCTCGACGCGACTGGGGATGCGCTGGCCGTGCAGTCGGCGATCGGATACATGCCGCAACGCTTCGGGCTCTACGAAGACCTGAGCGTGGGCGAGAACCTGGATCTCTATGCGGACCTGCATCAGGTGCCCAAGCTGGCGAGGCCCGAGCGCTATGCCCGCCTGATGGAGATGACCGGGCTCGGTCCCTTCGTCACGCGCCTGGCCGGGCGGCTCTCGGGCGGCATGAAGCAGAAGCTCGGTCTGGCCTGCACCCTGGTCGATCCGCCCCGCTTGCTCCTGCTCGACGAACCGACGGTGGGGGTCGATCCGGTCTCGCGGCGCGAGCTCTGGGGCATCGTCTATCGTCTGGTGGAGGAGGAGGGGATGAGCGTCCTGCTCTCGACCGCCTATCTCGACGAGGCGGAGCGTTGCGCCGAGGTGATCCTGATGCATCAGGGGCGGGTAATCGCTCAGGGGTCGCCCAAGGGTTTCAGCGAACCCTTGCTGGGCCGCACCTTCCGGGTCGCCGCCGCCCCCGCGAACCGGCGGCGGTTGCAGGCCCGCTTGAGCCACTGCCCGGGTGTCCTGGATGCCGTTGTTCAGGGCGACTCGGTGCGCCTGGTGATGGCCGAGGGCGCCATGCCCGCTGGATGCGACCTCCCGGATGGGGCGACTCCCGAGCCGGTCGCGCCCCGCTTCGAGGACGGTTTCATCGCACTTCTGCATTCAGGTCATGGGCACCCGGATTTGCCACGGATTGACGTACAGGCGCGTTTCGATGGGGACGCGATTCTGGTCGAGGATCTGACCCGTTCCTTCGGCGACTTCGTCGCGGTTCGGCGGGCGTCCTTCGCGGTGCGTCCGGGCGAGGTTTTCGGTCTGCTGGGTGCGAACGGGGCGGGGAAGACGACCACCTTTCGCATGCTCTGCGGGCTCTTGCCGGCCAGCGGCGGGCGGGTGCGGGTGGCGGGTCTGGATCTGCGGCACGCCGCCGCGCGGGCGCGCGGTCGGATCGGCTATATGTCGCAGAAGTTCTCGCTCTACGCCAATCTCTCGGTCCGGCAGAATCTCAATTTTTTCGCCAGCGTCTACGGCTTGCGCGGGCGAGCGGCGCGCTCGCGGATCGACTGGGCGCTGCACGCCTTCGAGTTGGAGGAGTTGGCCGCGGCGGAGAGTGGCTCGCTGCCGCTCGGCTACAAACAGCGCTTGGCGATGGCGGCGGCGCTGATGCATGAGCCCGACATCCTCTTTCTCGACGAGCCCACGTCCGGCGTCGACCCGCTGGCGCGCCGCGAGTTCTGGGCGCGCATCAACGCGCTGGCGGAGGGCGGCGTCACCGTCCTGGTCACGACCCATTTCATGGAGGAGGCCGAATACTGCGACCGCCTCGCCATCCTCTCGGCGGGTGAGATCCTCGCGCTGGGGACGCCGGATGAGATCAAGGCGAGCGCCGCGACGGCGGAGCGCCCGCATCCCTCGATGGAGGACGCCTTCATCGCGCTCATCGAGCGGCGCGAGGCGGCATGAGCGCCTTCAGCAAACCGCGACTGCTGGGCCTGTTGCGCAAGGAATCGCTCCAGATCCTGCGCGATCCCTCCAGCATCGCCATCGCCTTCGTGCTGCCGGTCGTCCTGCTGCTCCTGTTCGGCTACGGCGTCTCGCTGGATTCCAAGCATGTCCCCGTCGGGATCGTGATCGAGCAACCCAGCTCGGAGGCCAGCTCTTTCGTCGCCGCCTTTCGCCAATCGGTCTATTTCGAGCCGCGTCTGTACCCAACCCGACAGGCTGGCCGCGAGGCGCTGCGGGCGCGCCTGGTCAATGGTCTCCTGGTGCTGCCGGCCGATTTCACGCCACGTCTCAAGGGCGACCGCGCTGCGCCGATCCAGGTGATCGTCAATGGGGTCGACGCCAATTCGGCGCGCCTGCTCGAAGGCTATGTCCAGGGTGTCTGGTCGAGCTGGCTCCAGCGTGAGCTGGGGTCGCGCCAGATCCAGGTGGCCCAGCCGGTCGAGGCGCAGACGCGCATCTGGTTCAACCCGGAGTTGGAAAGCCGAAACTATCTGGTGCCCGGCCTGCTGGTGGTGAACATGACGCTGGTCGGCGCCCTGCTCACCGCCCTGGTCTTCGCCCGCGAATGGGAGCGCGGCACCCTGGAGGCGCTCATGGTGACGCCGGTGACCATCGATGAGATCCTGATCGGCAAGCTGCTCCCCTATTTCGTGCTCGGCATGGGTGGGATGGTGCTCTCCGTCTTGATGGCCCTCTTCCTGTTTGGGGTTCCGCTGCGCGGTTCCCTCTGGGTCTTGGGGATCTGCGCCACCCTCTTCCTGCTGACGGCGCTGGGGATGGGGCTGCTCATCTCCATCGTGACCCGCAATCAGTTCGTCGCCGGGATGATCGCCATCCTGGCCACCTTCCTCCCGGCCTTTCTGCTCTCGGGCTTCCTGTTCGATCTCGACAGCATGCCGGCGATCGTCCAACTGCTGACCCATGTCGTGGCGGCGCGCTACTTCGTCACTATTCTGCAGAGCCTCTTCCTGGCCGGCGATGTCTGGAACCTGATCCTGCCGAACGCGGCGGCCCTGGTCCTGATGGCGGCCTTCTTCCTGGGGCTCAGTCGCCGGCTCCTGCGCAAGCGGCTTGAGTGACCCTGATGTTCGGACGCATCCTGGCGTTGGTGATCAAGGAATTCCTGGCGCTCTTCAAGGACAAGCGCAGCCGGTTCGTGGTCATCGTGCCGCCCTTGATCCAACTGCTGGTGTTCGGTTACGCGGCCTCGTTCGATCTGAGCCACATCGCTTACGCGGTCTACGACCGCGACGGCGGTTACGCGGCGCGCGAGCTGCTGGCACGCTTCGAGGGGTCGCCCAGCTTCGCGCTGACCGGCCGTATCGAGCATCAGGGACAGCTCGCCGAGCGGATCGATGCGCGCGAGATCCTGATGGCGATCCAGATCGGGCCGCGCTTCACCGCCGATCTGGCCATGGGTCGGACCGCGCCGCTGCAAGTCCTGATCGATGGGCGCAACTCCAACAGCGCGCAGATCGTGCAGAACTACGTCGCCCGGATCGTCGCCGAGTTCAACCAGAATTGGGTCGCCTCGCATGGCTTGCAGGGGATGCCGGTCAGCCTGGTCACCCGCGCCTGGTACAACCCGAACCTGGAGAGCCGCTGGTTCTTCGTTTCCGGCCTGGTGGGCCTGCTGACCCTGGTGGTCACCATGATGGTGACCGCGCTCTCGGTGGCGCGCGAGCGCGAGCAGGGGACTTTCGATCAGCTCCTGGTCACCCCCTTGCGTCCGGTCGAGATCCTGATCGGCAAGGCCGCCCCTGGGCTGCTGATCGGGGTCTTCGAGGCGTCGCTGGTGGTGACGCTCGCGGTGCTCTGGTTTCACGTCCCGCTGATGGGTGGACTGGCCGTGCTCTACACGGGCATCCTGCTGTTCGTCTTCGCGGCCGTGGGCGTCGGGCTCATGATCTCCTCGCTGGCCGCGACCCTGCAGCAGGCATTGCTGGGGGCCTTTCTGTTCCTGGTGCCGGCGGTCATCCTGTCCGGTTTCGCCACCCCCATCGCGAACATGCCGACGGCGGTCCAGCTCCTGACCCTGGGGGATCCGCTGCGCTATTACCTGGTCATCCTGCGCAGTGTCTTTCTCGAAGGGGGCGGGTTCGATCTGCTGGTCGGCCAGATGTGGCCGCTGGCGCTGATCGCGCTCTGTACACTGGGCGCGGCCGGCTGGCTGTTCCGTCATCGCATGGGCTGACGGCGGGGCTTGCGGAAAGCCACCCCGGATGACAGATTACGCCCCTTTGACTTGAGGAGACGCCCCCTGGGACAGCTTGCATCACCTCGGCACGGCGGGCGCGTGCGCGAGGCCGCCGCGCGTTTCGGCATCCCCCGCGAGGCGTGGCTCGATCTCTCGACCGGTATCAATCCCCTGGGCTGGCCCGTTCCGACGATCCCGATGTCGGTGTGGGGGCGGCTCCCCGAGGATGGCGACGGATTGGAGGAGGCCGCCGCCGACTACTATGGCGCGTCCCAGCCCTTGCCGCTGGCCGGCTCCCAGGCCGCCATCCAGATCCTGCCGACATTGCGCGCGCCCTGCCGGGTCGGCGTTCCGGAGGTGGGCTACCAGGAGCACGCCCATGCCTGGCGCAGTGCCGGGCACCAGGTCATCGAACTGCCGGATGGGGATGCTGGCGGGCTGCTGGACGATGGCCCCGAGCGGCTCGATTGCCTGATCGCGATCAATCCCAATAACCCGACGGGGCATTGCTGGCCGGTCGAGACCCTGCTCGACTGGCATGCCCGTCTGACCGCGCGAGGGGGTTGGCTGGTGGTCGACGAGGCATTCATGGACGCGACGCCCGAGTCCAGCCTCATGTCCCACGCGGGTCGACCTGGGCTCATCCTGCTGCGCTCGCTCGGCAAGTTCTTCGGTCTCGCGGGCGCGCGCGTCGGCTTCCTTTTCGCCGAGCCCCAGCTCCAGGCGCGGGTCGAGATCGGCCTCGGACCCTGGGCGTTGGCGGGACCATCCCGCTGGATCGCGCGGCAAGCCTTGCGCGATGTCGACTGGCAGGCCAGTGCCCGCGCCTCGCTTCCCCTTGCCTCGCGGCGCCTCGCCGAACTCCTGCGTCAGCATGGGCTCCCGCCCTCGGGTGGGACGGCGCTGTTTCAATGGGTGCGGACGCCTGACGCGGAGCGCATTCAGGAGGCGCTGGCGGAGCGCGCCATCCTGGCGAGGCGCTTCGACTGCCCGGCGAGTCTGCGCTTCGGCCTTCCCGGAGAGACGGCGGACTGGGAGCGGCTGGGGCAGGCCCTGGAGTCGCTTCACCGACCGCACGCGCTCGTCTCACGTTAGCTCATGGCGCCAGAATGGCTCTCGATTCCAGCCGCCGAGCGGGACATGCGCCGGTCGAAGATCGTCTTCGGATTCGGTGCCACCCTCGCCAGGCTGCTGATCTTCGTGCCCGACCCGAATGTTGCCGCTCGCCTTAGACGAGATTCCAGCACGATCGGTTCAGGAATCCGGATCGATGAGCGCGATCATGACCTCGTCGAGTGGCTGAGTAGGCGGGAATGGGCTGAGGTCGAGGTCATCGACCCAGGCACCCTGACCCCAGCGGATCCCGGCTTCGAGGTCGGCATGGACCGGCATCGCTTGGATGTCGCCTTGAGCGCCGGTCGCCATGCGGCCGAGCGCGCCCGATTGGCTGGATGCCTGCATCTGAGGTGCATGGGGCTGGATCCTGACGAGTACGGGACAGACCAAGGGTGTCGGGATCCGTTGCGGCGCGACCGGCGGGGTGCGGAGTGCTTGGTCGAGCGCTTACCGCGAACTCGGATCGACCGGTCGGCGTCTCGCGTCCAGTCCGATCGGGGGCGGGCCTATCAAGCCCTCGGGCGTCTTGGTGCCTTCGACATCGCCGCGCTCGTTGGGGCAGCGGTCGCGAGCGCCCAGATGGGGATGGGGGTGAGCCTCCATGGCGCGCGGGGGCGGATTGCCGGGCGGATCGCCACCGGACTGCATCCGCGTGTCGCGGATTGGATCCGCGCGAGCGGATCTCCACGACGGCATGTGAGGAGCGTCGACCAGACGCTCGCTCAGTCGCTCATGACCGAGGCGCGCGCCGGAGTCTCGGAGTAGTCGGAGGCGGGATCTTCCGTGAGCTCCCGCTTGAGCTGGTGACGGAGCAGATTGAATTCCCAGATCCGCTCCGCCAGCGTCCGGCGCAGCTCGGCCTTTTCGAGCTCGCTGCTCAATAGCTTACGCCCCAGCCACTCCAGCCGTATCCCAACGACATCGAGCTTCGTCCGGGTCAGCGCGATGGACTCCTCAAGCCGATGGAGCCGGTGCTCGGTCAAATTCGTGACCGTGAATTTCGCTGGGCCGGGACTCGTGTTTTGCATGTCCATCCTTCCTACTTTTGGCGTGTACACGAGTGGCTATGCTAATCCTTCAGCATCGTCTGATAATCCGGGAAAACACTTATTCGTGGTCGCGATGCCGATCCGAGCAAGCGCCGTTCAGCTCCAGCCAAAGTGCTCGACGTCGGGACTCGCGTCACCTTCCAGGATTTTGCGCTTGCCCTCCAGAATGAAGCTGATGGCGCGTTCGAAGTCGGCCAGCGCGACGACCTGAGCGGCGCCCCGGCGCATCGAGGCATAGGAGGCGGCGAGCAGCACCGCATTCTGGATGTCGCCACCCGCCGCGCCCTCCGAGTAGCGGGCGAGAACCTCGAAATCCACATCGCCCGCCACCGGCAACTGGGCCGGGACGTGGCAGCGCCAGATCTGTTCGCGTTGCTCGGTGGCCGGCAGCCGAAACTCGACATGGGCGAGCATCCGGCGCAGGAAGGCGGTGTCGTAGTTCCTGACGAGGTTCGACGCGAAAATCACCGCGCCGTTGAAATTGTCCAGCTCGATCAGGGTGGTGCTGCGCGCAACATTGATGCTGTTGTCGGCGGACTGGGAGACGTTCAGCAGACGCTTGCCGAGGATGGAGTCGGCCTCGTCGAAGAACAGCAGCGCGTCGGACTCGGACGCCTTGGCGAAGGCCGCCTTGATGTTCTTGGGGGTCTCGCCGACGTACTTGGACTCCAACTCGGCGTAGCTGATGCGCAGGATGCGCTTGCCGAGCAGGTCGGCGATGGCGTCCGCCGCCAGCGTCTTGCCGGTGCCCGGCGGGCCGTAGAAGTTCAGGGCGACCCGGCGTCCGGTGCGCGCGATCGATCCCAGGTTCCAGGTCTCGTAGAGCAGATCCTGGGCGATGAGCACATTGGTCGCCTCGCGGATTCGCTCCAGACTGTCCATGTCCAAAATGAGCTGGTCGAGGCTATGCCTGGGCTCGACCGGCTCGATGCCGGTGAGGCGGATCTCGTCCGCCTCTTCCGTCGCCTGCCCTGGGTGACTGGCGGATTCGGTCGTATAGAGCGGACCGATCCGCTCACCCGAGGCGGGTTCGAGCGAGGTCTTGGCCGGGTTGAAATCGACCCGGATCCTCGGCTTGGAGAGCAGGCCGGGAAATTCCGCTGAGTCCAGCAGGCGCGCGAGCTTCTTGAGAAAGGCGGTGGAGGCCGCTGGCTCGATCTCGACCGAGGTATCGGTGCCTCGCTCATGGCATTCCGGGCAATAGAGGAGCGGGGCGCCGACGACCTCGATGAAGTAATGACCGAGATTCGATTTTTTGCCGTGATGGGAAAGCATCAGGGCGCATTCGTGGATGGGGCAGGTCGGTTTTCGGCTCAACAGGGACATGGTGGGCGTCGTTCGCTCCGGATCTCAGTGGGCGGCGGTTCCGTGCATCGGGTCGATGTCGAAGCCACCAAGCCGACAAGGGGTCAGTGGCGGGCTGTGCAGGCGATGGAACCTGCGGCAGCGGGTTTGTTCGGCACGGCCGGGGGTCATGCCTGTGCAGCGCATGCCGTGCTTTTCGCGGTGGCGATGATACGTCGGGAAGGGCTGGTCTTCCCTCTTTCTTGCGCGCTGGCGCCCCGCCCGATGGGCCGCCATCGACCACGCGGGTGGAACGCAACCCGCGTCACTGTTAGTCTCTCGCGAAATTTCGACGATCGCATTGCCGGAGTCCGCAACATGCCGCCCTTCACCCGATGGCTCGTGCTTGTCCCACTGTCGCTCGGCTGCTGTCTCGTCCTCGCGGCGGATGCCAAGCCGCCGGGCGCGCAGGTTCCGGTCACGTCCGAGCTTGAGCGGCTCATGCAGGAATTCGGATTCGAGGTGCGCGGCATCGAGCGGACCAAGGACGCCGTCGCGCATTCGGCCGACGCGGGCCTTCCGGATCGACTCCACCTGCTCTTGGAAAATTTCGATCACGTCATCGTGCAGACCCCGTCTGGGGGAGTGGAGAGGGTGATCATCCTCGGGGAAAAGGCCGCCTATGTGCCGCCCCCCATGGCCGTTGGGGGAGGGCAGGGCGGCGGCGCGCCCGCGCCAGCGGAGGAGATCGTGCTCGCGACGCAGCGGCAGGGCTCTTCGCACAGCGTCACCTTGACGCTGGAGGGGCCCACCAAGCAGCAGGTTCAGCAGTCCATGCTCATCGATACCGGCGCCGACCGGGTTGTGCTGCCGCTCTCGGTGTTGTCCGCGCTCGGGATGTCGGCGGATAGCCTCACCTCGCGGCAGGTCCAGACGGCCAATGGCATGGTGGATGCGCAAATCGGCCAGTTGAGCGCCATCTTGGTCGGGGAGCGACGGGTCGAGAATGTGGAGGCCGCCTTCATCGACGACCAGCGGCTGGGCGGAACGCCCTTACTGGGGATGAGTCTGCTGGGCCGTTTCCGGATGACGATCGACGACGAAAAGAATCAGCTGACCTTGGGTTCGAAATAGCCGTTCAGCTTTGGCGATGCGGTCGATCGAGAGCCAATCCGCGGGGGCGGATCCTGGTGGGTGGGTTTCGCGGACGGGGCGAGAGGACTAACGGCTCTGTTTGAGCCGCCGAATCTGCTCCTTGAGATCGCGCAGTTCCTTGTCGACGCTGTCGACGTTGGTCGAATGGAATTCTTCGTGCTTGGCCTGATTCAAGGCGATCTGGCGCATGAATTTGCGCAGCTCGTTGAGATCGTTCTCAATCCGCGCGAGGCTGCCGATGACCTGCTCCAGACGTTCGCCGGACTGATCCACGCGCTCGTTGGATTCTTGTCGGAACTTCTGCAGACCTTCCCGCAACTCCCGCAGGAGTACGAGAACGAAACCGTTAGACATTGTGTGCTCCAAGGGCGAAATCGACCCCGTATTCCATTAGGAGCCACCATACGACAGGCATGTTTGAACGGATTGGGCGACTCGATTTCCTCCCGCCTCGGCATGGACGCGGGCGTCTTGTTGTGGAGATCGGCCGGAAGAACGTCAACGCGCGCGGTTCGCGGCGGCGATTGAGGATGGCGACTGGACGCTGGCCATGTTTCCGCCGCGCTCTGAATCTTGGCATGAAATCCCCCCTCGCCGCCATGATCGCGCGCCATTTTCCACCATAAAATATGGTCTTTGTGAGGCCGGTCACAGTCTTCAACCCTGCCCCCGCGTGCGAGTCTTGCCCAGCGCGGCATTCTTCTCCACGAACTCGATGATGAGCCCCGCGACGTCCTTCCCGGTGGTGCGCTCGATCCCCTCAAGTCCGGGGGAGGAATTCACCTCCATCACGACCGGACCATGATTGGAGCGCAGGATATCCACGCCGGCCACGTTGAGCCCCATGATCCGGGCCGCGCGAGTCGCGGTCGAGCGCTCCTCCGGGCGTGATGCGGATCAGCGAGGGGGTGCCGCCCCGGTGGAGATTGGAGCGGAACTCGCCCTCCTTGGCCTGACGTTTCATGGTGGCGACCACCTTGTCGCCGATCACGAAGCAGCGGATGTCCGCGCCATTGGCCTCGCTGATGAACTCCTGCACCAGAATGTTGACCTTGAGCCCCATGAAGGCCTCGATGACGCTCTCGGCCGCCTTGTGGGTCTCCGCCAGTACCACGCCGATACCCTGGGTGCCTTCCAGCAGCTTGATGACGAGCGGCGCGCCGCCGACCATCTTGATCAGATCCTGCACGTCGTCCGGGGCATGGGCAAAGCCGGTGATGGGCAGGCCGATCCCCTTGCGGGCGAGCAGTTGGAGCGAGCGCAGTTTGTCGCGCGCGCGGGTGATCGCAACCGATTCGTTCAGCGGATAGACGCCCAGCATCTCGAACTGGCGCAGCACCGCCGTGCCGTAGAAGGTGACCGAGGCGCCGATGCGCGGGATCACGGCATCGAAATCCTTGAGATCCTCGCCCTTGTAATGGATGGATGGCGCGTGTGAGGTGATGTTCATGTAGCAGCGCAGCACGTCGATGACCTTGGACTCATGCCCGCGTGCGCGCGCGGCCTCCACCAGCCGGCGGGTGGAGTAGAGCGTGGGGTTGCGCGAGAGGATGGCGATTCTCATGAGAGCCTCCGGGGAATGAGCGAGAGCTCGGCGCCGCCGGCGCCTGGCTTGGCCCAGTTCCCATCGTCGACGAGGATTCGGTATCTGTGGTTGGGGTGGCGTTCGGCGGGGTGGGCGTATGGCGCGGAGGCTGGTCGAGGCGCGCCGCCAACGGCCTGAACTTAAGACCGGATGAGTTCGATGGGCCTTATTATGATACCCAAAATGGCGCCGCGAATATCAAGGACCGACGACGAAACGCATCGCCCTTTCGACTCATGCTCGCCAGACGCGCGGGTAGCATGTGGTCGGATTCCTTTGATCAGACCGTCTTCCTTGTGCTCGGCGGAGATCGTCCATCGTCCGCTAGCATTGTCGCGGTCAGCAGCGTGACGACGCCGAGCGTGATGGCGCTGTCGGCGATATTGAAGGCTGGCCAGGGGTTGAAGAGTTCCAGCGGGATGAAAGGCAGGAAGACCTGAATGAAGTCCACCACATGGCCGAGCAGGACACGGTCGATGAGATTGCCGAGCGCACCGCCGATCAGCAGGGCCAGGCCAGCCGCCTGAAGCGATTCACCCGACTTGAGGCGCGCCAACCAGACGATCAGCGCGCCGCTAACCGTGAGCGCCAGCGCGGCGAAGAGCCAGCGTTGCCAGCCTCCCGCCGTCGCCAGAAAACTGAAGGCCGCGCCCTCGTTGAACATCAGGGTCAGATTGACGTTCGGGACCAGGGCGACCACCTCGAAGGGGTTGAGGGCCAGGAGCACCATCCACTTACTGGCCTGATCCAGTGCGAGGACCGCGAGCGAGAGCCAAAGCCAGCGTTTCAAGATCGGGTTTCCTCGTCGTGTCGTGTCGGAGTTGTATTTAACCACCAATTATACCCGGGTAGGGCTCGGTTCTTCGAGGTGCCAAAGTAGGCGGTGGTCGATGAGCTGCACTCGGTTACTGCTCTTGCTGCCGTGCCTTGCAGGCGCATGCCGCTGGCTTGGCGATGGCTGCCTGGGACGACTGGTTTTGGCCGCCCTGGCTCACCGTCGGGGTCAGGGACGAGGTCGCGCACCCAGTCATGAGGCAAGCGGTGGAGAGGGCGAGAATGCGGAAAATCGATCGGGCGGTCATGTGTCTGTCCTGGTGTGACGGTGAGTCACGGGTGGAACGGGGCGGTTGGTCGTGTGTGGGCCGGCGCGGGGTCGGCTACCACCGAGCGCGCAGTGTAACCGAGGTTGCGGCCATCCTCGTCGCAACGGCATGGGGCGGTTGATCCGCTCGACTACGCCAGCTATTGCGCGTCGGACGAGTCGCGTCCACTCTGTTCCGATCCGACGCGGACGATCTGAAAGTGACGCCCCTGAAATCGCACGATGAACTCGCAGCCAGCCAGCGTTCCGGATCGGTTTCTCTGCCGGTCGAGCGCCTGAACGCCAGGCTGCTCGCCAAGTATGCTGCCCGCATCGCCGCCCGGCTGACTCAGCCGGCCACACCCCCAAGCTGGCGTGAGCTGCCGCCGTATCTCTCGCCCCAACTCGCCGAGGCACTGCGCGCACGCGGTCTGGAGCAGCTCTACAGCCACCAGCGCGCGGCCTGGGATCTGGCGCGTGCCCATCGGCATCTGGTGGTCGCGACCCCGACTGCCTCCGGCAAGACGCTCTGCTACAACCTGCCGGTGCTGCAATCCGTTCTGACGCGAGGGCCGCAAGGCGCTCTATCTCTTCCCGACCAAGGCGTTGGCGCAGGATCAGGTGGCGGAGCTGATGGAGCTGAGCCGTGCGCTGACGGCGGCGGGCGGGGAGGGGATCAAGGCCTTTACCTTCGATGGGGACACGCCCGGCGATGCGCGCAAGGCGGTGCGCACGCGCGGGGACATCGTGGTCAGCAACCCGGACATGCTGCACCAGGCGATCCTGCCGCATCACACCAAGTGGGCGCAGTTCTTCGAGGGGCTGGAGTACGTGGTGGTCGACGAGCTGCACAGCTATCGCGGCGTCTTCGGCTCGCACGTGGCCAACGTCTTCCGCCGGCTGCGGCGCGTCTGCCGTTTCTATGGGGTCGAGCCGACCTTCATCTTCGCGTCCCTCGGTAGCGCTGGATCTGAGCTCGCGTTGCAGATGTGACGGCCAGGCACGACGAGCCGTCCTAGTCAAGACTCTGCCAACTGGGTCAGTGACCGATAAAGCGCCTGGAAGCTCGTCGAGCGGTTCCGCTTTGGTACCAGCAGCGGTGCGATCCGGCGAGCGCCGTCGCCCTTTTGATAGGTTGGGATCGCCCTGGACAGTTCGCGTGACGGACTGCCTAGGTTATCCGGGTCGCGGTACTTCGCCTTGCGGTCGTGCGCCGCGAGCGCGGGTTTGTCGAACGCCTCCGCCACTGCCTGCCAGTCACCTACGAAGAAGGCTTCCAGCTCCCGGCATGCAATCCGGACGACGGCCTCCGGCCTGCCGGCCTGAAAGCACAGGTCGGCCAGGCGCTTTTTGATCCGAACACAATCCCCACTATCCTGATCCCGTAGAACCAGGAAGCGGCTGTTGGGTCGCAGCCAGCACTTGAGTCGCCGCATCAGTTGTTTTTCGAGATCTTGCTTGCCTTCGAAGACCAGGAAATGCGCTGTCACTCCGGGCGGCAGCCAGTGCTGTTGCGTGCCTCTCAGAAAGTCTGCGGCCGACGGCTCTTCGAGCAGGAAAACAAGATGCTCGATCACGGGTTCACACCTGGAAAGAGGCCCTGCTTCCAGAGATAACCCATCTGATCGCCTGCCTCCATGTAGGCTTGGATCTGGGGATCGTCGGCGGCGCGATAGGCCTGGGTGTAACCCTGTTCCTTGACCAGCCAGAAGACCTCGTCGATCCCGACGGCGTTGAGGAAATCAGGCGAATGGGTGGTGACGAACACCTGTCCGCCACGTTGGGCGTAGGCTCTGAACTCTTCCGCCAGATCCCATAGCAGGGAGGGATACAGTTGGTTCTCGGGCTCCTCGACGCAGAGTAGGGGATGCGGATGCGGATCGTAGAGCAGGACCAGATAGGCCAGCATCTTGATCGTGCCGTCCGAGACGTAGCGTGCCAGGAAAGGATCCTCGAACGCCCCGTCCTGGAATCTCAGCAGCACCCGGCCCTCCTCGGTGGGCTTGGCCTCCACGTGCGTGATGCCGGGGATGCGATGCTTCAGCCGATCCAGAATCTCCCGAAAGACGGACGGATGCTGCTTGTACAGGTAGTCCACCACGAGGGATAGATTCTCGCCTTCACGTGACAGGTGCTCCGCATAGCCGGCGTCGGTCTCGGGTCGTGCACGGCTGATGTGGAAGTCCGACAGGTGCCAGTTCTCGATCAGATTGCCAAGCGCGACCACGGCGGGGAAACGCTCGAACTGGGCCAGCGCCTTGATCGCCAGGATGTCCGGGCTCTTCAGTGTCTGCTGATCACGCTGCAACTGGGTCTCGTCGCTCACCGACTCCAGTTCGTTGGTGACCGCATCGCCGACGCCGCAGGAAAAGTCGAGGTAGCGCCAAGGCTGTCCCCGGCTGCCGCGCCGGTATTGCAGGATCTCCCGCTTGACGACAGGCCGGCCCGCCTGTTCGTCGATGTGAAGCTCATAGGTGATTCGCCGCGACTGACCCTTGGCGAGCGTCGCACGGAATTTGATCTCGATCTCGATCGGATCCGAACATCCCCGGCTGCGGACTTCGGTCAGGCCGCGACTACCACCCAACCGCCCCAGCGCCGCCGTGACATTGGTCGTCATCGCGTCGCGCAGGAAGGCGAACACGGAGAACAGCGTGCTCTTGCCGGTACCGTTGGCGCCTACCAGCACGCAGAAGCGCGGAAGGTTCCTCAGATGCACGTCCCTGAAGGCGCGAAAGTTCTTCAGGCGTATGGATTCGATCTGCATGGCGACGATCCTGAGCGTGCGGTTTTCAGGGATGCCTTCTGTTGGAGCTCGGCTACTGCTCTTGTCGCCGAGCCTTGCAGGCGGATGCCGCTGGCTTTGCGGCGGTTGTTCAAGACGATTTGGCTTGGTCGTCCCTATTGACCGCCGGGGTCAGGAACGAGGTTGCGCACCCGGTCAGGAGACAAGCGGCGAAGAGGGTGAGAATGCGGAGCAACGATCGGGCGATCATCTGTCTGTCCTGGTTGTGAGGATGAGTCAAGGGCGGAGCGAGGCGTTTGGTCGTAGGCGGTCGGTGCGGGTCCCGCCACCCTATAGCGGTCAGTGTAACCGAGGTTGTGACCATGCTCGTCGCAAGCGGATGGGGGCGCTCCGCTTGGCCACGCGAGCTATTGCGCGTCGGGCGAGTCGCGTCCACTCTGTTTCGATACGACTGCGACCATCTGAAAGTGATGCCTCTGAAATCGCATGACGAATCCACTGCAGCCAGCCGCTCGGGATTGGCCGCTCTGCCGGTTGAGCACCTGAGCACCAGGCTGTATGCCAAGTACGCCGCCCGCATCGCCGCCCGGCAGACTCAGCCAGCCCGTGCAGCGCACTGGCGCGACCTGCCAACTGACTTGGCCCCAGCCCTGACCATGGCATTGCGGACCCGTGGCCTGGAGCGGCTCTACAGCCATCAGCGCGCGGCCTGGGATCTGGCGCGCGCCCGTCGACATCTGGTGGTCGCGACCCCGACCGCCTCCGGCAAGACGCTCTGCTACAACCTGCCGGTGCTGCAATCCGTCCTGAACGAAGGGCCGCAAGGCGCTCTATCTCTTTCCGACCAAGGCGCTGGCGCAGGATCAGGTGGCGGAGCTGATGGAGCTGAGCCGTGCGCTGACGGCGGCGGGCGGGGAGGGGATCAAGGCCTTCACCTTCGATGGGGACACGCCGGGCGATGCGCGCAAGGCGGTGCGCACGCGCGGGGACATCGTGGTCAGCAACCCGGACATGCTGCACCAGGCGATCCTGCCGCATCACACCAAGTGGGCGCAGTTCTTCGAGGGGCTGGAGTACGTGGTGGTCGATGAGCTGCACAGCTATCGCGGCGTCTTCGGCTCGCATGTCGCCAATGTTTTCCGCCGGCTGCGGCGCGTCTGCCGTTTCTATGGGGTCGAGCCGACCTTCATCTTCGCGTCGGCGACCATCGCCAATCCGGCCGAGCTGGCGGAGCGGCTGTGCGGCGCGCCGGTCGAGGCGATCCTGGAGAGCGGGGCGCCCCAGGGCGAGCGGCATCTGCTGCTGTGGAATCCGCCGGTCATCAATCCGGACCTCGGCATCCGCGCCTCGGCGCGCTCGCAGACGACGCGCATCGCGCGCATGGCGGCCAAGCTGGGGCTCAAGGCGATCGTCTTCGCGCGCTCGCGGCTCATGGTCGAGGTCATCACCAAGTATCTGAAGGACGTCTTCGACCGCGATCCGCGCCGCCCCCCGCGCGTGCTGGCCTATCGCGGCGGCTATCTGCCGAGCGAGCGTCGGCGCGGCGAGCAGGCGATGCGCGCGGGTCGAGGTGGATCTGGTGGTCGCGACCTCGGCCCTGGAGCTGGGCGTGGACATCGGGGCGCTGGATGTCGCCATCCTCAACGGCTATCCGGGCACGGTGGCGGCGACCCGCCAGCGGCTCGGGCGCGCGGGGCGGCGGCTGCGGCCCTCGCTCGGGGTGCTGGTGGCGAGCAGCGATCCGCTCGATCAGTACCTGGTCCGCCATCCTGAGTTTCTGTTCGACGCCTCGCCCGAGCACGCCCGCATCCACCCGGATCAGCTCCTCATCCTGCTCGATCATGTGCGCTGTGCCGCCTTCGAGCTGCCGTTTCGCGACGGCGACAGCTTCGGCGCGGAGGATCTGGGCGAGATGCTCGGCTATCTGCGCGACGAGGGCGTGCTCCAGCATCAGGGGGAGCGCTGGTACTGGGTCGCGGACAGCTATCCGGCCAACGCCGTGTCGCTGCGCTCGGTCGCGGAGGGCAACTTCGTGGTCATCGACACGACCGGCGGCGGTCAGACCATCATCGCGGAGGTCGACTACAGCAGCGCGCCTGGCACGCTCTACGAAGGGGCCATCTACATGGTCCAGTCCCAGCCCTACCAGGTCGAACGGCTCGACTGGACCGGGCGCAAGGCCTTCGTCACCCGCACCCGCGCGGACTATTACACCGACGCCATCGACTACACCCGGCTCAAGATCCTCGACCGCTTCGAGGGCCAGGCACAGGGTCGGGGCGCGGTGGCCAACGGCGAGGTGCACCTGGTCCGCCGCTATCCGGGCTACAAGAAGATCCGCTACTACAGCCACGACAACATCGGTTATGGCAACATCGCGCTCCCCGACCAGGAGATGCACACCACGGCGGTCTGGTGGCAGGCCGATCCGGTCGCGCTGGAGAGCTGCCCTGCCGGATCGTCAGCAGGCGATCGAGGGCTTCCTTGGCGCGGCCTATGTCCTGCATCATGTCGCGGCCCTGCGGGCGATGGCCGAGCTGCGCGACCTCGGGCGCGCGGTCGGGGACGGGCAGGGCACCTGGTTCGCGGTGGTCGGCGGCGATGGGCGCGGTCAGTTGCGCGGCCCGGACAATGCGCCGTTGGACGCGGCGTCGGCCGATCGCTTCGAGCCAACCCTCTTTCTCTATGACAACTATCCGGGCGGTGTCGGACTCTCCGCGCCGCTTTATGACGACGCCCGGCGGCTGGTTGCCGACGCGCGGGACTTGGTGACGGGCTGCGCCTGTGTTGGCGGCTGTCCGGCCTGCGTCGGCCCCATCCTGGCGGGCGACGAGTCGCGCGCCTTGACACCGCGTCAGGCGGCGTTGTCGGTTCTGGAATTATTGGCATGACACGTAAAATGAATACATTGATGCTGATCGGTCTGATCGGCACCCCGATCGCCGGGGCGCAATTCGGCGTCGATTACGGCCGCGCCATCTGGGGCGACGACCAGATTTGGTGGACGCCCGTGAAGATGGCCCTTCCCCTGGAACAGGCGCGGGGCAGCGTCCAGTTCCTCTTCGATGACCAATCGCTCCAGGACCGCTTGGCGAGCGATCCACTCACCAGCTTGAACGCCGAGGGACTGGCCTACTTCGTAAGGCCGGAACAGTTCAAGGTTCGTCTCAACAACTGGAGTCAGGCCAAGGCATCCTTGCTGCATTCGGCGGTCTACTGGGCCTTCGGGCTTGGCATCTCTCTGACTTGTCTGGTGTTGGGGCTGATCGAATTTGTCCGGCAGCCGCTGCCGCGGCGGCGTGTGGTCGATGGACAGGCCGCCCGACCGATCCGTCGCTGAACGCCTGAGGCGTTTGCGCGGTCAGCCGTCGCTGCCCGATCCCAGTCCGGCGGTGGAGGCGACGGCGGGGATGGCTGGGCCACCCTCGTTCGCCGAGCGGGTGCGCCGGCTCATGGTCGGACCCGCCATGCCCGCGCCACGGGAGCCGGACGAGGGTGCGCTAGCCGAGGCGATCGGCGCCCAGTCCATCGCGCCTGGGGTGCTGCTGCTGGAGCGCCGGCTCGGCGCGCGCATCCGCCACGGCCGGCAGCTCCTCGTGCCTGGATGGGGGGATTCCGGCGCCCCGTCGCATCTGCCGGAGATGGCCGGGATGCCGGATCAGTGGTCGGACGGCGCGGTCATGCCCTGCTTTTTCGATACCGAGACCAGCGGGCTGGCCGGCGGCACCGGCACCTGGGCCTTCCTGACGGGCATCCTCACCTGCGACGCCGAGGGCTGGCGGTTGCGGCAGTATCTGCTGACCCGTCTCGACGGCGAGGTCCCCTATCTGGAGGCCGTCGCCCAAGCGATGGCCGAGGCCGCCCCGTTGGTTAGCTACAACGGCCGCGCCTTCGACGTCCCCTTGCTGACGACCCGCTTCCGGCTTAGCGGCCAGACCGATCCCTTTCGCGACCGCCCGCACCTGGACCTGCTGTCCCCGGTGCGCCGCGCCTTCGGCCGGGTCTGGCCGGACTGTCGTCTGATCAGCGCCGAGACCCGGCTGCTGGGCTTCACGCGGGAGGGCGATCTGCCCGGCTCGGCCGCGCCCGCCGCCTGGCTGGGTTGGCTGAGGAGCGGCGAGATCGGTCCGCTCGCTGGCGTGCTGCGGCACAATCGCTGGGATTTGCTCTCACTGGCGGGCTTGGTGCCAGTCCTGGATCGGGTCTTCCAGGATCCGGCTGCCTGCGACGCGGACAGCCATGCCGTGGCCTCCTACCATGCGACTCGGGGGAGGGCGGAGCTGGCTGTTCGGCTCCTGGAATCCGCTCGCGGCGACCTGTCGTCGGCGGGTCTGCTGGACCTGGCGCGTCTCTATCGGCGACGCGGTGATTGGATAGGGGCCATCCAACTTTGGGAAGGTCTGGCCGCAGAGGGCGATGCCAGGGCGCGGTCGGCGCTGGCCAAGTATCATGAGCACCAGACCCGCGATCTGGATCTGGCCCTTGCGTTCGCTTCCGACCTGCCCGCTGGTCCCGAGCGGGAGCGGCGATGCGAGCGGTTGCGGGGCAAGCTGGCGGGGCGGTGATGAGTTGTCAGTGGACTGGGTTGCGTTAGTCATTGTTTGAGAGAAACGTGCGAAGATTCGAAATCGAAAGGACCAGAGCGTTGAGCGATCGACTGGGCATGAATGCGTTTCCCAAGCTGGGCGGTTTGCTGCTGGTCGGCTCGGTGCTCGGGATGCTGGCGGGCTGTGCCGGCGAGCCTGTCTCCCCCGACCAGGGCGGTGTGGCGCCTGTGCCGCCGGTCGAGCGCGAGCCCCCACCGCGAGCCCCCGCCGTGCCCAGCGTGCCGCTTACGCCCAAGGCACGGGCCTTGGCCCTGGCGAACAAACTGCTGCCGCCGGACATCCGCGACCGCAAGGGTTGGGCACGGGACATCGCGACCAGCATCCTCGCTCTCTCCATCCCCATCGAGTCGCATAAGGTGTGCGCGATCGCCGCGATCATCGAGCAGGAGTCCGGCTGGCAGGCCGACCCGGTCGTGCCTGACCTGCCGGGCATCGCGCGGCGCGAAATGGATAAGAAGCTGGATCGTTACATGGTCCCCGGAGCCGTCCTGGACGTGGCCTTGCGCAAGGAGTCGTCGAACGGTCAAACCTATGCCGAGCGGATTTCCAAGCTGCGCACCGAACGCGAGTTGTCACTGCTCTATGAGGAGATGATCGGCGAACTGCCCCAGGGCGAGCGCCTCCTCGGCGGCATGAATCCGGTGCACACCGGCGGTCCGATGCAGGTGAACGTCGACTTCGCGGCGCGGTTGATGCGCGAGCGTCCCTATCCCTGGCACAACCCAGGGAGCGCCCGCGAGGAGGTCTTCACCCGCCGCGGCGGAGTCTATTTCGGGACCGCCATGCTGCTCGACTATCCGGTGAGCTACGACCGCATGCTCTACCGCTTCGCCGACTTCAATGCCGGACGCTACGCCAGCCGCAACGCCGCCTTCCAGCGTCTTGCAGCGGCCTTGTCGGGGCATGATCTGGCGCCGGATGGCGATCTCCTGCGCTACAAGGATGGCGAGGCGGTCGGCGCCAGCCAGACCCAGGCCGCGCTGGAAGACATCCCCGGCCTGGACATGGAACGGGCGGCGATCAAGCGGGATCTCCTGTTGGAGAAGGAATTCGACTTCGAGCGCACGCCTCTCTATGGCCGCGTCCGCGAGCTGGCCGCGCAACGCGGGCTCGCGATCCCGGCGGCGACGGTACCCGAGATTGCCCTGAAGAGCCCCAAGATCACCCGCAAGCTTTCCACCAAATGGTTCGCCGAGCGGGTCGAGGGGCGTTATCGGCAGTGTTTGGCGCGGGATACGCCAGAGGCGATTTAACGCCGATCCCAATGGGTGGCCTTGTCTGTCTGCCCGCCAGGGTGGCCTCCCACTCAAAGGTCATCCTGATCTCGGATGACGACGGCATGCAGCAGGCGCTCGGACGCTTGCTGAACGCCGTCAGCTTTCTGACCGTGGTCTACACTTCAGCGGAGGCGTTGCTGGCGCACGGTGTCGTTGAGGAGACCGACGGTGTCATCAGCGACTTGAAATTGTCTGGTATGTCCGGCCTCGATCTGTTGGCCGAATTCAATGCACGGGGCGGCGCCCGCCCCTGATTCTCATCACGGCGCATGACGCGCCGGGCCTGCGCGATGCCACTTGGCGCGGTGGCCTGTCTCGCCAAACCCTTTCGCGGTACCGACTTGCTGGAAGTCCTGAACGCGGTGATCGGATGATCCGCACGGCCGCCATCACGGCGGCAAGCCGAACCCATCGATGGCCGCTGGCTGGGTTCGGTCCTCGCGGATGGAAGGGACATCCTCAACGCCTCGCCAGCGGCAATATTCCGACACGGGCCTCAATCCATCGCCACCAAACCAACGAGGACATCGCACATGCCACGAAAGAGACCACCGTCCCCGACCGCGCACGTCGCCCCACGCCTGTCCACGGCGTTGAAGGCTGTCTGCGCGGTTCTCGCCCTGACCGGCGGCCTGATCGCCGCCGGTGGCGCCCAGGCTGCGGAGCAGGCCGCCAAGCAACCCAACATCGTCGTCATCATGGGCGATGACGTCGGCATCTGGAACATCGGTGCTTATAGCCGAGGCATGATGGCCGGGCGGACGCCGAATCTCGACCAGCTCGCCGCCGAAGGCATGCTCTTCACGGACTATTACGCGGAAGCGAGCTGCACGGCGGGACGCGCTGCCTTCGTCACCGGGCAGCTGCCCATCCGCACCGGCATGACCACGGTTGGCCAGGCCGGAGCCAAAGTCGGGCTGCCCGCCGAAGCGATCACCATCGCCACGGCGCTCAAGTCGATGGGTTACGCCACGGGTCAGTTCGGCAAGAACCACCTCGGCGATCTCAACGAGTACCTGCCCACCGTCCACGGCTTCGATGAATTCTTCGGCTACCTGTATCACTTGGACGCGATGGAAGACCCGGCGCACCCCGGTTATCCGCAGGAGCTGCTGGATAAGGTCGGCCCGCGCAACATGGTCCACTCTTGGGCGACCGACGTGGATGACCCCACGGTGATGCCGCGCTGGGGCAAGGTCGGCAAACAGAAGATCGAGGACGCCGGCACGCTCTATCCCGAGCGGATGAAGACGGTGGATGACGAAATCCGCGACCTCTCCTTCAAGTTCATCGACAAGGCCAAGGCGGAGGGCAAGCCCTTCTTCCTCTGGCTCAATCCGACGCGCATGCACATCGTCACCCATCTCTCGGACAAGTATGAGGCGACGCGCAACTCCGAGAATGGCTGGTCCCTTCAGGAAGCTGGCATGGCCCAGCTTGACGATATCGTCGGCGCCACCATGCAGAAACTCAAGGACATGGGCGTGGACGACAACACCATCATCCTCTTCACCACGGACAATGGCACCGAGACCTTTACCTGGCCGGACGGCGGCAACACGCCGTTCAAAGGCCAGAAAGGCACGGTCTATGAAGGTGGCTTCCGCGCGCCCGCCATGATCCGCTGGCCCGGCAAGGTTCCCGCCGGCAAGGTGGAGAACGGCATCATCTCCGGGCTCGACTGGTTTCCCACCTTCGTGGCCGCCGCCGGCAATCCGAACATCAAGGACGAGCTACTGAAGGGCAAAACGATCGGCGACAAAACCTATAAGAACCATCTCGACAGCTATAACCAGTTGGACGCAATCACTGGCAAAGGCCCCTCGGCTCGGCAAGAGATCTTCTACTTCGGCGAGAGCACGCTCGGCGCGGTGCGCATCGGCGACTATAAGTATCGCTTTATCGATCAACCCAACGGCTGGATCGGTGTCAAAAACCAGCTCAACGCGCCGAGCCTGACAAACCTGCGTCTCGATCCGTTCGAGCGCTTGGGCGATCCGGAAAACGGGACGCTGAACGGCGCGCAGGGAAATTTCATGGGTTGGTTTGTGTATGAGTTCTGGCGCTTCGTCTTCGTCCAGCAGGAAGTGGCGAAACTGGCCATGACGGCCGTCGAGTTCCCGCCCATGCAGAAGGGCGCGAGCTTTAATCTCGACGCGGTGAAGGCGCAGATCGAGGCCGCGAGGGCGCGCGCCGCAGGGCAGTAGTCGAAGAGGCAACCCGGCGGGCGGTTCGCGAGGGCCGCCCGTCTTTTCGTCAACCGAGCCAAGTGGAGAAGAGTCACATGACATTGAAGCATCTGATCGTGAGCGCCACCGCCGCCATCACCTTGACCGTGGCGGGAGCCGTTGCGGCGGAGTCTCACGCCGAGAAGGCGGCAGCAGCCGCCAAGGCGGACGAGGCAACGAGCGCCGCCAAGGCGTATGAGAAGGAGGCGGCAACCCTCCAGGGTGAGGCGGACAAGGCGGCGCAAGACGCCGCGGCTGCCAGGGCCAAGGCTGCGGCCGATCCCACTGCGGCCAACAAGCATGAGGCCAAGCTGAAGACCGAGGAGTCAGTCGACGCCGCTGCGGCAGCGGGCGACATGGAAGGCAAGGCGGCGGTCAAGGAGAAAGCGGCCGAGTCCGGCAAGTAATTTGGACTAAACCGTGTCGGGTGAGCCAGTCGTGCTCACCCGACGATCCTCCAGCGAGAGAACGTCCATGCAATTAGCATCTGTTTTTTCTCGACCGACCCGCGTCGTGGGATTGGGACTCTGCGCCGCCTTGCTCCTGTTCGCTCAGGCGCACGCCCAAGCCGATCCCTTGTCGTCCTGGAATGAGGGGCCGGCCAAGCAGTCGATCGTCGAATTCGTGAAAGTCGACCACCGACCAGACGAGTCCGGACTACGTGCCGCCCGAGGCGAGGATCGCGACCTTCGACAACGACGGCACGCTGTGGGCCGAGCAGCCGATGTACGTCCAATTCCTCTTCGCCCTGGATCGGGTGAAGGTGCTCGCGCCCCAGCATCCGGAGTGGAAGAACCAGGAGCCGTTCGCCTCGCTGCTCAAGGGCGACGTCAAGGCCGCGCTCGCGGGTGGCGCGAAGGGTCAATGGAAGAGATCGTGATGGCGACCCATGCCGGGATGACGACCGAGGAGTTCGCGCGGATCGTTCAGGACTGGCTGGCGACGGCGAAGCACCCCAAGACCGGGCGGCCTTACACCGAGATGGTCTATCAGCCCATGCTCGAACTGCTCGCCTATCTGCGGGCCAATGGCTTCAAGACCTTCATCGTCTCCGGCGGCGGCATCGAATTCATGCGCCCCTGGACGGAGCAGGTGTACGGCATCCCCCCCGAGCAGGTCATCGGCTCCAGCATCAAGACCACGTTCGAGCTGCGCGACGGCAAACCCGCGCTGGTGCGCCTGCCGGAGCTGAACTTCATCGACGACAAGGCCGGCAAGCCGGTCGGCATCAATGAGCATATCGGCCGCCGTCCCCTCGCCGCCTTCGGCAACTCGGATGGCGACCGGCAGATGTTGGAATATACGAAGGGCGGCGACGGCGCGCGGCTGGCGATGCTGGTCCAGCACGACGACGCGACGCGCGAGGTTGCCTACGGCCCGGCGAATGGCCTACCCGCGACCCAGGTCGGCGCCTTCACCCAGGCGCTGCAAGACGAAGCCACGCAGCAGGGCTGGACCGTCATCAGCATGAAGACGGATTGGAAGCGGGTCTTCCCCTTCGAGCCTCAATAACGCGAACCAAAAACCAACCGGGTCATGAGGAGCAGACCATGCCGCGAGCCACTATCATCGTATCCCTCTTCACTGCCGCCATCGCACTGCATGGCTGCGGTGGCGATCTGGTCGCGCCGGACTCGGTCGTGGAAGATCCAGGCGCCAAGGCGTTTCTGGACCGCGTGGACAAACGCTGCGGCAAGCTCTCCCTCGGCAACCAGCCACTGAATTACCTGCTCGACGTAAACGGCAACGACGTCTATTTCATCGACGAGACCAGCAAGCTCTATTTCGGCAAGGTCGAGCGGGCGACCTTCGCCGACGACATCAACAGCTTCTATCCCACCGGCGCCAACCAGCCCGCGCTCGATTGCATCTTCGCCCAGCTCGGAAAGTGACCTCGATTCGGGGCGGACATGGGGAACGGGGAAATACAGCGCGATGCGGGGAGTTCTCGACACTGATAACCTGGTACGTCCCTGTTTGTTGTTTTAACCGAGACGGTTTTTCACCATGGAGATCCAAGCATGATCAATCAGAATACGGTCGCCGCAAGATGGCTCGGTGGCGCGGTCTTGGCCGGCGCGGCGCTCCTCGCCGGCTGCGCGTCGACTGACTCCAGCATGTCCAGCCTCATGGGCAGCGGAACGGGCGTCACGGCCAGCGACTCGACCCGCCTCACCCAGAGCGGCTTCCTCTCTGACTATGCCCGGCTCAAGCCCACCGCCTGGGGCGATGGCATGCAGTGCTGGCGCGATCCCAAGCTCGACGCGAAGCAATACGACAAGGTGCTGATCTCGCGCATGGTCGTCACGCTCAAGCCCGGCCAGGAGCAAGGGATCGACCCGACCGATCTCAAGACACTGACCGACTATTTCCACGCCTCGCTGACCAAGGCGCTCAAGCCCCATTTGCGGGTGGTGGACAAGCCGGGCCGTGGCGTGGCCGTGCTGCGGGTCGCGCTCACCAATCTGGTGCCGACAGGGGTCGGCCGGAGCGTGACGGGGACGCTGATTCCCTATGCCTTCGTGGTGGAAGCGGGCTCTGGAGTCCGCCACTGGGCGCCCCGCCGGCTCCACCCCCTATCTCGGTGAGACTGGCATGGAAATGCAGTTCCGCGACGGGGTGTCGGGCGCCGTGTTGGCCGAATGTCGCGATACCGAGATCGGACGCAAATATGCCGCCGACCTGGACGCGGGCGCCACCGGGGCGGCGCAGACCTGGGCCAGCGGCTATCTGAACTCCTTCCAGAGCTGGGCCTATGCCCGCAATGCCTTCGACAAATGGTCGGCGCTCACCGCCAAGCGTATCGCCGAGCTGCGTGGATCCAAGACAGGGGCCTAGGCTGGGATGAGCATCGCGAATCCCAGCAGATTTCCGCTGCCTGTCTGCTGGGTTTCGCTCCCGCTCAACCCAGCCGAGGGGCTGAAACACAGCAACGAGGAAACAAGCGGTGACACATTCGATGAAACCCCGCGCCCGCTCGGTCGGCTATCTGGCCGCTGCCATCGCCCTGCTGCTCGGCACCCCAACGGGTGCCGCCGAGAATCCCATCGAGGACGGCAACTGGCATACGGATCTCCGGCTTTATGGCTGGCTGCCGAGCGTCAGCGGCGAGACCCGTTTCGACCTGGGTCATGGCGGCGATGCGACCGTGGATACAGGTCAGGTTCTGGATGCACTCAAGATGTCATTCATGGGCTCCGCCCAGGTTCGCAAGGGCCGCTGGACCGGATTCACCGACATCATCTATCTGCGCATGGGCGCCGACCAAAATGGTGATATCCGCCTGCCCCCGGAATACGGCTCCGGCGCCAACGTGCATGTGGATGAGGAGATCAAGGGTTGGGTGTGGACCCTCGGCGGCGGCTACACCCTCTGGTACAACGACCAGGCGAATGTCGACCTATTGCTCGGCGCCCGTCTGTTCGATCTGGACTCCGATCTGGATCTGCGCGTCACCGGGCCGCGCAACCGGACCTTGCCCGCCAGCCTCGACAACTCCGTCACCCTCTGGGACGCCATCATCGGCGTCTATGGTCGGGTGGACCTGTCCGACCGCTGGTTCGTCCCCTATTACCTGGATGTGGGGACCGGCGATAGCGAGCTGACATCCGCCGGCTACACCGGCGTGGGCTATGCCTTCGACTGGGGCGACCTGACGCTGACCTACCGCTATCTCTACTACGACCAGGGCAACGACAAGGCCATCGAGGGGCTAACCTTCAATGGCTTCGCGGTGGGGGCGAATTTCCGTTTTTGAGCCGTCGCAGCGTCGGCTGCCGCATGGGCGCTTGAACGGGCGGATGTTGCGACTGACCTCATCTCCAGGATCCTGAGCGATGTCATTCGCTCGGCGACGTCTGCCCGAATGCCAGCCGTTCCACCGTTTGGCGCAGCTCAGCGGGTTTGATCGGCTTGGCGAGGAAGCCATCCATTCCCGCTTCCAAACAGGCCCGCCGCGTATCCTCCGCCGCGTTGGCGGTTAGGGCGACGATCGGCAGCGGCCGTCCCTTGGACTCGGCCCGATAGCGGCGGGTGAAGCCGATTCCGTCGAGTCGGGGCATGCGCAGATCCACGATGGCGATCTGGTAGCCGCCGGCCAGGGCCGCCGCCAGGGCGGATTCGCCATCGGTGAACCGGGTGTGCGCGAATCCCATCCGGGCGAGAAAGCTGGTGACCACCTTGGCGGCGATCTCGTTGTCTTCGGCGACCAGGACGCGAATTTCTGGTCCGTGATACGGCGTTCCCCCATCCGATACCGAGGGGGCGATGTCGTGGCGGCCCGCCGCGTCCGCGACGCCCGGCGTAACCTCGTCGAGCAGGGGCAAGCGGACCCGAAACAGGCTGCCGCGACCTTCCTCGCTCTCGACCCCGATCGTTCCGCCCATCAGCAGGGCCAGCTCGCGGGCGATGGTGGTGCCCAGTCCGGTGCCGCCGAAACGGCGCGTCGTCGATTCGTCGGCCTGACGGAAGCTCTCGAATAGCACCGTGAGTTTGTCGCGCGGGATGCCGATGCCAGTGTCCGCCACCTCGAACAGCAGATGCGCGCGGTCCAGCGACGCCTCGGGCGGACGTACGCTCAACCGCAGCGAGACCTCGCCCCGCTCGGTAAACTTGATCGCGTTGCCGACCAGGTTGAAGAGGATCTGGCGCACCCGCAGCGGATCGCCGACGAGCTGCTCCGGCACCTCGGGCGCCACCTCCTGGATAAGCGCCAGTCCTTTTGTCCGCGCTTGCGTGTCGAGGATGCCGCACACCTCCCGCACCACCTCGCGCGGGGAGAAGGGAAGGCGTTCGAGCGTGATCTTGCGGGCGTCGATCTTGGATAAATCCAGGATATCTCCGATCAGGGCGGCGAGGATGTGGGCGGAGCTGGTGATCGCCTGGACCTGTTCGCGCTGTTCCGCGTCGAGGCGGGTCTCCTTGAGCAAGTCCGCCATGCCGATCACGCCCGTCAGCGGGGTACGCAACTCGTGGGTCATGAAGGCCAGGAAATCGCCCTTGGCCTTATTGGCCCGTTCGGCATCCTCGCGCGCCCGCTGGAGCTCGCGCAGCAGCGATGCCTGGTAGAGCGGAAGGAGCACCAGCAGCAGCAGGAAGAAAGCCGCCTCGAAGGTGTGCCTGCGCCATTCGTCGAGCTGGATCAACACGCCGTTGTAGGCGATGACCGCGACCACGGCGGCCAGGATGAGGTGCCCCCGGCCGAAGCGGGTGCCGGCCGAGATGAAGATGAGGATATAGAGCAGATAGAAGGGGCTGATCGCCTCCCGGGTGATGGAGATGGCGAGGCTGACCACGACGATATCGAGACAGACGGCCAGATCGCGGCGCAGTGGCCAGTCCGGACGGCGGATCACGCTGAATAGGATGACCAGACTCGCCAGCAAATGGAGCGAGAAGATCGTCAGGTAGTAGGGGACATCGATGCGGTAGTAGTGCGTCCAGGCGCCGAGTCCGATATAGGCGGCGCCGAACAGCGAGGTCAGGATCCGCACCAGTCCTGACTGTAGCTCCGGATTGTCACGCAATCCCGCCGGCCATCCGAATCCCCGTTCTTGCCAGCGACGTGACCATTCGCGCATCCACATTGTCCTTTCCTCCGCGTCCACCCATGGCCATGTGGCCGTTTTCAGTCCGGCAATCGCGCGCCGGGTTCATGGTATATTAGCCAATCATGTCGAACACCTTGACATCGGAAGCCACTCTTGGGCAATCCGCCCAAAGGCCGAAGACAAATAAGAGAACGGGGAGAGCCTCATGTCCAAGAAACACCCAATCGTCGCCGTCACCGGCTCGTCCGGCGCGGGAACCACGACCGTCAAGCGCGCCTTCGAGCACATTTTCTATCGCGATGGCATCAGCGCCGCCGTGATCGAGGGCGATAGCTTCCATCGCTATGATCGCGTCACCATGAAGGCGGAGATGGCGCGGGCGACGGAGCAGCAACGCAACCTCAGCCATTTCGGCCCCGAGGCCAATCATTTCGAATTGCTGGAAGAACTCTTCCACAATTACGGCGAGAGCGGCTCCGGCAAGAAACGCTACTACCTCCACAGCGACGAGGAGGCGGTGGAGCATAACGCCCGTCTCGGCACCGAACTCAAGCCGGGACAGTTCACCCCCTGGGAGGATGTCCCGCCGCAATACCGACGTGCTCTTCTACGAGGGGTTGCACGGCCTGGTGGTCACCGAGGAGGCCAATGTCGCGCAGCATGTGGATCTTGGCGTCGGCGTGGTGCCCATCGTCAATCTGGAATGGATCCAGAAGATCCAGCGCGACAACAAGGAGCGCGGCTATTCCGCCGAGGCGATCGTCGACACCATCATGCGCCGGATGCCGGATTACATCCTGCACATCACGCCGCAGTTCTCGCTGACCGACATCAACTTCCAGCGCGTGCCGACGGTCGACACCTCGAACCCCTTCATCGCCCGCGACATCCCGACGCCGGACGAGAGCTTCGTCATCATCCGCTTCAAGGATCCGGAGAAGCTGCTGATCAACTTCCCCTATCTGCTGGCCATGATCGACGGTTCCTTCATGTCGCGCCGCAATAGCATGGTCGTGCCGGGCGGCAAGATGGGAATGGCGATGGAGATCATCCTGCAACCCATCATCGAGCGCATGATGGAGGCCCGCCGGGTCTGACGGGTATTTCAATCGCGCGGGCGCCGGGATGATCGCCATCCCGATGCCCCGCGGCCGGCGCCCGACCCGTGACGCCTGAAGCCTTGGATCCAAGGCTTCAGGCGTTTTGCTGTCCGTCAGTCGTCTTCGCTTCGCCCGACACGCCCGAGGCCAGCGTCGCGCTCCCCCAGGCACCGAACCCCGCCGCGCACTCGACGGCGGGCAGCGGACGGCCGAACAGAAAGCCCTGCGCCAGATGACAGGACGCCTCTTGCAGCCAGGTCAATTGTCCCCGCGTCTCGACGCCCTCGGCCACCACCTCCAGATTCAGGTTCGCCGCCAGACCGATGATGGCCGCGCAGATGGCCGCGTCATCATGGTCCGAATTGATGTCGCGCACGAAGGAGCGATCGATCTTCAGCCGGCTCACCGGAAACTGCTTGAGATAGGCCAGCGAGGAATAGCCGGTGCCGAAGTCGTCGATCGCCAGGCTCACGCCCATCGACTGGAGTGAGCGCAGGGTGCGAATGGCCTCGTTGGCGTCGATCATCAAAAGGCTCTCCGTGACCTCCAGTTCCAGTGCATTGGCCGCGAGCCCGCTGGCATCCAAGCGCCGAGCGGACCTGTCCGATGAGATCCGCCTGCTGGAATTGCACGGTGGAGAGATTGACCGCCATCCGCAAACCCGGACAGGCGCCCCGGCGCCACTCGGCGAGCTGCCGGCACGCCTCGCGCAGCACCCAGTCGCCCATGGGCAGAATGAGCCGGGTCTCCTCGGCCAGCGGGATGAACTCGGCCGGCGAGACCAGCCCCAGTTCCGGGTGGTACCACCGCAGCAGCGCCTCGACCGCCACCACGCGCCCCGTCGAGAGATCCACCTGCGGCTGATAGAAGAGCCTGAATTCCTCGCGTTTGAGCGCCTGGCGCAGATGCTTCTCCAGGTTCAGCATCTCCAGCATGCGCGTGGTCATCTCCGGCCGGAAGAACTGGAAGCCGTTGCGGCCTTGCTGCTTGACCTGATACATGGCCAGGTCGGCGTGTTTGAGCAGGGTGTCGATGTCCTCCCCGTCATCCGGGCCGATGGCGATTCCGACCGAGGGCGTGACCGTCAACTCGTTGCCATCCACCAGGCAGGGCTCCCCCGTCACCTGGAGCAGCTTGTGAGCGACGCGCGCGGCTTCGCCGTGCCCCTCGATCTCGCCGAGCAAGACGATGAACTCATCGCCTCCCTGACGGGAGACGGTGTCGGACGCGCGCAGCAGATTGCGCAGGCGCTCGGCGATCACGCACAGCAGACGGTCGCCAACCTTGTGGCCGAGCACGACATTGACGTTCTTGAAATGGTCGAGATCGATGATCAGCACGGCAAAGCGGGTGCGATTGCGGCGCGCCGAGACCAACGCCTGGGCCAAGCGGTCGTTGAGCAGAACGCGGTTCGGCAGGCCGGTCAGGAAATCGTGATGGGCCATGTGCTGGAGGCGCGCCTCGCTCGCCTTGCTTTCGCTGATGTCCGAAAACATGGCGACCAAGTGGCGGACCTTGCCGTGCTCGTCGCGAATCACGCTCAAGGACATCCAGATCGGGTAGACCTCCCGATTCTTGCGCTGGCTCCAGATCTCGCCCTGCCAGTAGCTCCGCGCGCGCAATGCCGCCAGGCTCTCGCGGTAGAGCACGGGATCGTGGCGCCGGCTCAGGAGTGAATTGAGCGGTTTGCCCAGAATCTCGTCGCGCCCATAGCCGGTGATCTGTTCGAAGGCGCGGTTGACCTCGACGATGCGGCTGCGCCGGTCCGCGACCATGATGCCCTCGCCGCTGTCGGCGAAGACGCGGGCGGCGAGACGCAGGCGCGATTCCGCCGCGACCCGAACGCTGGCGTCGCGCCCCAGCAGGATGCCGTAGTTGACCTCCTCCAGGGTCGCGATCCGGTAGACGAGATCCATCGGCAGCGGCCCGCTCGCGGATTGCAGGACCACCTCGTCCTGCCGGGAGGGTGTCCGGCCCTGGGCCGCGTCCTCCGCCAGCGCGGCGAGAATCCGCTCGGCGTCACGGAAGCCCAGCGCGCTCAGGTGACGGCCGATCAGCCCGGTGACAGGTTCCCCCAGAAGCTCGGCGGCGGCGGTATTGGCGTCGATCACCTGTCCGCCCGGCAGCGCGACCAGCAGGATCATCTCCCCGGCGAAGTCCAGCAGCGCGCGAAACCGCTCCAGCCGCGAGAGGCTGCGGCGCAGTTCCGGGTAATAGCTCTTGCGAAAGGAGCGCTCGCCCAGACCGATGATCCGGTCCCGCTGGCTGTCCCACCAGCCCTCGTCGTCCGGCTCAGAGGGCTTCGGCATAGAGTGTCTTGATGTCGGCGAGGCTTGCGCGGCGCGGGTTGGTGAAGATGCAGGCGTCGTGGACGACGGGCGGCGCCAGGTCGGCGATCGCCCCGCGCGTGACCCCGCGCGCCGCCAGTCCGTTGTGAATGCCGCACGCCTTGCGCAGTGACCGCAAGGCCCCGGTAATCCGCTCCACCTGCCCGGCCGTGGACTCGCCGGCCAGATGCAGGCCGAGCGCCTGACCGATGCGTTGATAGCGCTCCTCGGCGACGCTGTAATTGAAGCGCAGGACGTGTTCGAGCAGCAGGGCGTTGCTCTCCCCGTGCGGCAGATCCAGATAGCCGCCCAGGCTGTGCGACATGGCATGGGTCGCGCCCAGGCTGGCGTTGGAAAAGGCCAGCCCGGCTTGCAGACTGGCCAGCATCATGTTCTCGCGGGCCGCCAGATTGGCGGGATCGGCGACCGCCGCCAGCAGATGGTCGCGCACCAGCTCGATCGCCGCCAGGGCATGGATGTCCACCAGCGGCGAATTCGCTGTCGAGACATAGGCTTCGATCGCATGCGTGAGCGCGTCGAGGCCGGTGCAGGCGGTCAGGTAGGGATCCAGGGTGCTGGTCGTCTCCGGATCGACCAGGGCCACATCCGGCACCACGCTCTTGCTGATGATGGCGATTTTGCAGCGCCGCGTGGTGTCGTTGACGATCGCGAACTGCGAGATGTCGGCGGCGGTGCCGGCCGTGGTGGGGATACAGATCAGCGGCGGTCCCGGCTGGGGGATCCGATCGACCCCGACATAGTCGAGGATGTGCCCGCCGTTGCCGACGACGATGCCGATCCCCTTGGCGCAATCGATGACGCTGCCGCCGCCCAGGGCCAGGATGACATCGCAGCCGCCGTCCAGATAGACCGCCGCGCCCGCCATGATCTCGGTATCGCGCGGATTGGAGGTGACGCCGCTGAAGACCACCGGATGCAGTCCGCTGTCCTCCAGATCGGCCAGCAACTCGCCCAGCCAGCCCGCCTGGATGACGCCCGGATCCGTGACCACCAGCAGGCGTCGGGCTTGCAGGTTGCGGGCGTAGAAGCCGGCGCGATGGCGCGCGCCGACACCGAAGATGAACTCGGGGGCCACGAACTTACGCATCTCGTATAGCGCCATGATCCGCACCCCTCGTGAATGGCGCCCGCATGATGAGCCGATCGGTTTCATTGGGACTGGACTGGCGGCAAACCCCCACGCCATCACAGGATTATAGACGCGAACGCCAGGCCCTTCAGTCTTCGCGAACTCCCGGCCCATCCCCGCCCGCACACAGCGCAGAAGCCCGTAGCAATAGCGCCCCTCGAAGGCGTCGAAGATCGGCTTGAGCGCCATCGCCGCATCCTCCGGCAGTTGCTCGAAGGCGAATTCGATCTGTCGCAGGCTGTCCCCGTCGAGATCGACGACCTCCCGCGCGTCCACTTGACCCTCCTCGATACAGCGCGACAGATGGGTGTAGATGGTGTCGAGCTTGACGCGCCCGGCGCGCGGCGATCGCCTCGGGGTCGAGTCCGGCGCGCAAGAGCGCGAGGCTGTCCAGGATGGTGTCGGTCAGTCCCGATGCCGGGATTCGGCCGGGGCTGGGCGCCGCCCTCCCGGCGCGCGCGGGCGGCAGGGGCGGCAGCCCGTCCGGGCGGTCATGGGTTGTCTCGTGATCCGCCAGCACCTGCATGAAGCCCGCGCCGAAACGCTCCAGCTTGGCCTGACCGATGCCGCTGATCCGGCTGAGTTCGTCCAGGTCGCGGGGACGATAGATGAGCATCTCCCGCAGGGTCGCGTCGCCGAAGATGACATAGGCGGGCACGTTCTGCTCCTGGGCGAGCGTGAGCCGGTAGGCGCGCAACGCCTGCCACAGGGCCGCTGCCTCGGGATCGGCCGTCTCGGGCCGGAAGCCTCCCGTGGCGGCGCGGGTCCGGCTGGTTCCGGCCGAGGCTTTGCGGTCGGGATCGCGGCGCAGCCGGATGCCGCGCTCGCCGCGCAGCAGCGGACGGCTGGCCTCGGTCAGGCGCAGCGCGCCGTGGCCTTCCATATCGACCGCCACCAGACCCGCCGCCACCAGTTGGCGGTAGACCGAGCGCCATTGGTCGGCGCTCATCGGCTTGCCGTCGATCTCCCTGCCGATCCCGAAGGTGCTGACCTGGTCATGACCGAAGCGGCGGATGCGCTCCAGCTCCTTGCCGAGCAGCACATCCACCAGATAGGCGCTGCCGAAACGCTGGCCGGTGCGGTAGATGCAGGACAGCGCCTTCTGGGCCGCTTCCGTCCCATCCCAGGTCTCGACCGGCTCCAGAGCAGGTGTCGCAGTTGCCGCAGGGCGCGTCCAGCGTCTCGCCGAAATAGTTGAGCATGACCTGACGCCGGCACTCGGTCGTCTCGCAGTAGCCGAGCATGCCGTCGAGCTTGTGCAGCTCGATCCGCTTGAAATGCTCATCGGCCTCGGAGTCCTCGATGATCCGGCGCAGCATCACGACATCGCCCAGGCCATAGGTCATCCAGGCATCCGCCGGCTGGCCGTCGCGGCCGGCGCGGCCGGTCTCCTGGTAGTAGGACTCCAGACTCTTGGGCAGATCCAGGTGGGCGACGAAGCGCACGTCCGGCTTGTCGATGCCCATGCCGAAGGCGATGGTCGCGACCATGATGACGCCTTCCTCGCGCAGAAAGCGGGCCTGATGGGTGCGGCGGGTCTCGGCCGGCAGACCGGCGTGATAGGGCAGGGCCGCGAACCCCTGCCCCTGGAGATAGGCCGCCGTCTCATCGACCCGTCGCCGTGACAGACAGTAGACGATGCCCGCGTCCTGGCGGTGCTCGCCGCGCAGAAAGGTCAGCAGTTGCTGGCGCGGACTCGCCTTCTCGACGATGCGATAGCGGATGTTCGGCCGGTCGAAGCTGGAGACATACTGGCTGGCCTGCTCCAGCCGCAGCCGGGTGAGGATCTCGTTGCGGGTCGGGGCATCGGCGGTGGCGGTGAGCGCGATGCGCGGCACCTGGGGCCAGCGCGTGTGCAGCAGGTCGAGCTGGATGTACTCGGGGCGGAAGTCGTGCCCCCACTGGGAGACGCAATGCGCCTCGTCGATGGCGAAGAGCGCGATCGGGATGCGATCGAGCAGGTCCATGAAGCGCTCGGTCGTCAGCCGCTCCGGGGCGACATAGACCAGATCCAGCGCGCCCGCCTGCATCGCCTGCTCCACCGCGCGCGCCTGATCCGGCTTGAGCGATGAATTCAGAAAGGCCGCCCGCACCCCGAGCTGCGTCAGGGCATCCACCTGATCCTGCATGAGCGCGATCAGCGGCGAGACCACGATCCCGACGCCCGGCCGCAACAGCGCCGGGATCTGATAGCAGAGCGACTTGCCCCCGCCGGTCGGCATCAGCACCAGCGCATCGCCCCCCGCGACGACCTGCTCGATGATCTCGGCCTGGGCGCCACGGAAGCGGTCGTAGCCGAAGATCCGGTTCAGGATGTGCAGTGGTGTTTCGTCCATTCCAGCGTTCCGGTCGATTGAGAGCCTCGGCTACCGTCCGAGAGAGGGGGCTGCCTTTCCCGGCGGTCGAATGCGGGGTAATCTACCTGGCTTTTGAGTGTGAGGATGTCGCGATGGCCATTAAATCCGATCTCTGGATCCGCCGCATGGCCGAACAGGGGATGATCGAGCCGTTCGAGCCCGGACAGGTGCGCGAGGGCGAGCGGGGGCGGGTCATCTCCTATGGCACCTCAAGCTACGGCTACGATGTCCGCTGTGCCGATGAGTTCAAGATCTTCACCAATATCAACTCGGCGATCGTCGATCCCAAGAATTTCGATTCCAACAGCTTCGTCGACCTCCGCTCGGACGTCTGCATGATCCCGCCGAACTCGTTCGCGCTGGCCCGCACGGTGGAATATCTGCGGATTCCACGGAATGTCTTGACCATCTGCCTGGGCAAGAGCACCTACGCGCGCTGCGGCATCATCGTCAACGTCACGCCGCTGGAACCCGAGTGGGAGGGTCATGTGACGCTTGAATTCTCCAATACGACGCCGCTGCCGGCCAAGATCTACGCGAACGAGGGGGTGGCGCAGATCCTCTTCCTGGAGTCGGACGAGGTTTGCGAGACCTCCTACCGCGATCGCGGTGGCAAGTACCAGGGGCAGCGCGGGGTGACCCTGCCGAAATCCTGAAACCCTTCGCGGAGCGAGCCTCTTGGCATTCGCCCTGGCGGGACCACCTTGGTCGCAAACATGGACCCACGGGCCGCCCTTATGCCTTTCGATCGACCGACCAAGCTGTTCGTCATTCTCGGCGGATTTTTCGTCTGCAACGCCCTGATCGCCGAATTCCTCGGCGTGAAGATCTTCGCGCTGGAGGACACCCTGGGCCTGGCGCCCTTCGACTGGAACCTGTTCGGTCAGTCGGGCTCCTTGAGCTTTACCGCTGGCGTGCTGCTCTGGCCGGTCGTGTTCGTGATGACGGATGTTATCAACGAATATTTCGGCCGGCGCGGGGTGCGTCTGCTCTCCTTCCTGACCGTGGGGCTCATCCTTTACGCCTTCCTCTTCGCCTATCTCGCGATCCTGCTGGCCCCCGCGAGTTGGTGGGTGGGGATCCAGGCCAACCGTGGCGTGCCGGACATGCAAGCCGCCTTCAACGCGATCTTCGGTCAGGGGATGTGGATCATCGCCGGCTCGGTGATCGCCTTCCTGATCGGCCAGTTCGTGGATGTGACCATCTTCCACTGGATCCGCGACCGCACCGGCGAGCGCTTCGTCTGGGCGCGCGCTACTGGATCCACGCTCGTCTCCCAGTGGATCGATAGTTTCGTCGTGCTCTATATCGCTTTCGTGCTGGGGCCGCAGCACTGGCCGATGGCGCTCTTCCTCGCCGTGGGCACGGTCAACTATCTCTATAAATTCGTCCTCGCCATCGTGCTGACGCCGCTCATCTACCTCGGGCGATACCTGATCGAGAGTTACCTTGGGCATGAACTCGCACATGCCATGAGGGAACGCGCGGCCGGTCAGGAAGGCATCGAGGCTGTGAACTGATTCGCGGATTCGAGAGACCGTTAAGGCTCGACATGGCGATTTGAACTAGGTTCTGTTGACGTTTTCCAAGGCGTTATCAGATCCGATTGGTTTTGCCGGAACTGCCGTGGATCGAACGCGTCTGACCGACGTCCAGTGGAGCACCCTTCTCGCCTTTCTCAGCGCCCAGCGAACTGTTCATGTCGGGAATCCCGAGGTCTGCCGCCGGTTCCTGGACGCCGTCCTGTGGGTGCTGCGCAGCGGTGCCCCGTGGCGGTTGTTGCCCCCAGAACGCGGAGCCTGGAACAGCGTGTTCAAACGGTTCAGTCGCTGGCAGAAGCGGGGCGTGTGGCGGGATCTGCACCGCTTCATCGCCCAGGATCCCGACCTGCAACACCTGCTGATCGATTCGACCGTGGTCCGGGCGCATGCCTGCGCGGGCGGAGCCGCCCTGAGCGAGGCGGGGCAGGAAGCCCTGGGGCGTTCGCGCGGGGGCTTCAGTACCAAGATCCATGCGCTCACCGATGCCTTGGGCAATCCCTTGGCGTTCGTCCTCACGGGCGGTCACGCGGCCGATATCGGCCAGGCCCAACCCCTGGAAAGAGCGCTACCTGGTGGAGCGTTTCTTTAGCAAGATCAAATACTACCGGCGCATCTTCTCGCGCTATGAGAAACCGCCAAGAATTTCATGGCCTTCTTGCACCTGGTCTCGGTTCTGATCTGGACACGCTGAAACATCAACAGAACCTAGGCAACATTTGGCGAGTCTCCCGATGTGCAACGCCACTTCCGCTCCTTGGCCGGCAGCGACCGCGCGAAATGAAAGCGCAAGAAAGCCATGGCGCCTGGCGGCGCGGTTCTCAGGTCCGCCGCTCGAACAACGCCATGGATTCGACATGACTGGTGTGCGGGAACATGTCCATCACGCCCGCCGCGCGGAGCCTGTACCCGAGTCCGTTGACCAGCCGGTCGGCGTCCCGCGCCAGGGTCGCGGGGTTGCAGGAGACATAGAGCACTTGCTCGACCCCGAGACGCGGTAGCCAGTCCAGCACCTGCAAGGCGCCGATGCGCGGTGGATCGATCAGCGCCTTGGCGAAGCGCTTGCCCGTCCAGGGCTCCTCGTTCAGCTCGCCATCCAGGTTTGCGACATGGAAGCTCGCATTGGAAATCCCATTGCGCTCGGCATTCGCGACCGCGCGCGCGACGAGACCGGCATCGCCCTCGACGCCCACGACACGGGCCGCATGGCGGGCCAGCGGGA
This sequence comes from uncultured Gammaproteobacteria bacterium, assembly GCA_963818415.1. Classification (GTDB taxonomy): domain Bacteria; phylum Pseudomonadota; class Gammaproteobacteria; order Chromatiales; family Chromatiaceae; genus CAWFSC01. The sequence continues at coordinate 146,005 of CAWFSC010000009.1, forward strand.
GGGTGAAGTTGCCCAGTCCGCAGAAGAGATCCAGCACCTGGTCCTCTGGCTGAACCTGGAGCAGATCGAGCGCCTGATCGACCATCCGCCGATTCAGCTCCAGGTTGACCTGGGTGAAATCGGTCGGCAGGAATTCGATCTCGACCCCATGGCGCGGCAGGCTGTAGCTGAGACGAACGGCCTGGCCCGGCAAGGGGGCGGATGCTGTCGATGCCGCCCTCCTGGAGATAGATGTGGAAGCCTTCGCGCTGCCCCAGCTCCAGCAGCAGGGCCTCGTCCTCGGCGCTCGGCGGCTGCATGGCCCGGAACACCAGCACGCAGGGGCCATCGCCCATGGCCATTTCGATCTGGGGCACCTGTTCGCGGATGCTCAGCCGATCGATGGTTGCGCCGATGGCCTCCAAACGCTCGCCGACCGCTGGGTGCAGCACTTCGCAGCGCGTGAGATCGGCCAGAAAGGCATTGCGGCGCTCGCGAAAACCGACCAGGGTCCGCCCCTTCTTGATGACATGCCGCACCCCGAGACGGGCCTTGCGGCGATAACCCCAGTGCCCGGCGGTGAGCGGTGGGAGCCAGCGCTCGGGACTGACCTTGCCAATGCGGCTGAAGACGTCCTCCAGGCTCGCCTGTTTGACGCGGATCTGCGCCTCGGCATCCTGATGTTGCAGGCTGCAACCGCCGCAGACGGCGAAATGGGCGCACTTGGGCTCGACCCGTTCGGGCGAGGCGCTCAGCACCGCCTCGACCACGGCCTCGTCGAATCGCCGTTGCACGCGGGTGTAGCGAAAGCGCACGCGCTCGCCCGCCAGGGCGCCATCCACGAAGACGGCCTTGCCGTCGACATGGGTCAGGCCGCGGCCTTCATGGGTCAGGGTTTCGATCTCGGCCTCGACGGGCGCCTGGGGAATGCGTTTAGGTTTTTTCGACACGGAAGCGATGGTGGGTTCTGGTTGCGGATGCGTTCTACTGTGTCAGATTCGTTCCGATGCTTCCATGACCTGTTGTCGCGAGACGCCGTTCATTGGCGAGACCCTTGGTTCAGTCCAGGCAGGCGCCGTTGCACTGGATGACATCCCGATAGAAGCGGGCGCTCGCCTTGGGAGTGCGGTCCTGAGTGACGGGGTCGATCTGGTGGAGACCGAAGCGTTGCGCGTAGCCATGAGCCCATTCGAAGTTGTCGAGCAGCGACCAGGCGAAATAGCCCCGTAGATCGACGCCCTGCTCGATGGCGCGCGCTGCTGCGCCGATGTGGGCACGCAGATAGTCCACCCGGCGTGGGTCCGCGACCTCTCCACCCTCGGCGGCCGGGTCCTCGAAGGCGGCGCCGTTCTCGGTGATGTAGAGCGGCGGATTGTCATAGCGCTGCTTGAGCCAGAGCAGGGTTTCGGTCAAGCCCTCGGGATAGACCTCCCAATCCATGGTGGTGTGCTGGGCTTGCTCCTGTCTCACCCGCGCCGCGCCCAGTGGCAGGGCGCCGGGATCCGCCTTGACGCATCTCCGCGAGTAGTAGTTCACGCCGAGAAAGTCGAGCGGAACGCGCATCCGCGCGAGGTCGGCGTCCGCGTCGGCCGGCCAGGCGGGGCCAAAGATACCCGGCAGTTCCTCCGGGTAGCGGCCGAGGAACACGGGGTCCAGGAACCAGCGGTTGACGAAGGCATCGCTCCGGCGCGCGGCCGTCTGGTCGGCGGGCGACGCCGAGGCAGGGTGCTGCGGCTCAAGATTGACCGCCAGCCCGATCCGATTGTACCCGGTGGCGCGATAGGCGTTGACCGCGTCGGCGTGGGCGAGCAGCAGGTGATGGGCGACCCGTGGGGCCTCGTACAGGTCGCGATGTCCCGGCGCCAACTCGCCTTCCAGATGGCCCGGGACGGTGACGACCCAAGGCTCGTTGAGCGTGACCCACAAGGGTACCCGGTCATCCAGGGCGCGGAAGATGACCTCGGCATAGTCCGCGAACCAACGGGGGCTATCCGGATTGAGCCAGCCGCCCCGGTCCTGGAGCGCGGCGGGCAGATCCCAGTGGTAAAGGGTAACCATGGGGAGGATGGCTGCTTCCAGCAGGGCATCGACCAGCCGCTGGTAGAAGTCCAGGCCCTTCGGGTTGACGGCCCCGCGCCCCTCGGGCATCACCCGCCCCCAGGCGATGCTGAAACGGTAGGCGTCGAGCCCGAGGTCGGCCATCAAGGCGACGTCTTCCGCGTAGCGATGGAAATGATCGCAGGCCAGGTCGCCGGTTTCGCCGTGGGCGACCCGGCCGGGCGTGTGGGCGAAGCGGTGCCAGATGCTGGGACCGGCTCCATCCGCCAAGGGGTAGCCCTCGATCTGATAGGCGGAAGTGGCGGCTCCCCAGAGAAAGTCATGTGGAAAGGGCGAACGCTTGTTCATGCTAGGTCCTCGTCCCTGTACGCGGTTCGGTGAAGCATCTGGAGTGGGCGCGGTGTCGTCACTTCGCGGGCTCATCCTCGGGATGGCCGGTGGGCGGTCGCAGCTTCCAGGACCCATCGGCCTCGATTTCGAGCAGGCGGTCATAGAAGCGTGGGTCGTCGTCCATGTCGCCGAGGGTGAGGTAGGTGATATCCCGCTGGCGCAGCAGATTCAGAAGCTCGCCCAGCGCGCACTCGCTGAGCCCTCGGCTGGGATGATCGAGGAAGACGAATTTGGGCGAGGCGAGCAGCACGCGGGCGAAGGCGAGTCGCTGTTGCTCGCTCAACGACAGGAAATCGCCCCAGTTGTGCTCCGCATCCAATCCGCCAGCCTTGCTCAGGGTTTGCTCAAGACTCAGGCTCTTGAGGCTGGCGAGGATCTGCCAGTCCGGCAGCCATTTCTCCTGCACCGGGCGCAGCAGGACTTCGCGCAGCGTCCCCGGTGGGACATAGGGCCGCTCGGGCAGGAAGAAGATGGCGTCGTGTCCGGGATGCAGGATGCGACCCTCGCCCCGGTACCAGAGGTCGGCGGTCGCCCGGAACAGAGCCTTTTCCGCCGCCTCGCTGGTGGAGCGGACCAGCAGGCAGACGCCGGAGGGGATTGACAGACTCAGATCCTTGACCAGGGTGCGCCCGTCGCGCGGCGCATAGAGCGTTAGATGCTCGTAGGCAACGCTGCCGCAGTCCTCGCAGAGTTCGAGGGTGGGCGCCTGCGGCGGGCGCTCCTGGGTCATGGCATCGCGCAGCGCGTTGAGGCGCGCCACCACGGCGGTGTAATTGGAAATCGACTGGAACTGAGTGACGATGATCGAGAAGGCACCCAGCAGGTGGCCGAAGGCGACGGCGGATTGGGTAATGACGCCGAACTCCGCGTGTCCTTGAATGAATAGGGGTGCGACGATCAGCGCCGGGATGATCTGCAGGAGATAGTTGTACCCCGTGGTGAAGAAGCCGAGGTTGCGGTTGATGACAACGATGCGCTGGAAGTTCTCGGTCAACTGATCGAGCCGGTCGCGCAGCCGTGCCTTGAGCCGTTCCTCGCGGCGCAGGAGCGCGATGGATTCGGCGTTCTCGCGCAGATGGACCAGGCGCGAGCGGAAATTGGCTTCGAGATCGAGCTGGTCATAGTTGAGTTTGACCAACGGCTTGCCGAGATAAATGGTCAGCAGCGAGCCGAGGATCGAGTAGGCCACGGCGACCACGAAGAGCTGCGGGCTGATCGTCCAGAGGACGCCGGAAAAGGCGATCACCGTGAAGCTGGCGTTGAGGAACATCAAGGTGAAGGACAGGGTGGTGGCGGTCAGTGCGCGGATGTCCTCGGAGATCCGCTGGTCCGGATTCGGCAACTGACCGCTGGTGTGCAGTCTGAAGTAGGTGCGCTCGCCCAGATAGCGGTCGACCGCGCGCTCGGTCAGCCACTTGCGCCAGAGGAGTCCGAGACTCTCCTCGGTATAGCGATAGACGACGGCGACGATCGTGGACAGGCCCATCACGGACACGAACATCAGGGCGTAGTAGAAAAAGCCCCGCATGTCGCGGTTTTCGATCGAGGTCATGAAGTCCCGGTTCACGTAACTGTTGAGGACGTTCAGACCGTTGCTCGCGAACAGAAAGAGGATCAGCAGGGCAAACAGGCCGCGCGCCTTTCCTCCCACCGGGGAGCGACCCAACTCCAGCAGCATCCGCATAAAGCGGTCCCAGGTGGCGGGGGTAACCGGCACCCTGAGGGACTTCAAAAGGGACCAAACGATGTGCATCTCAATGGTCGCTGCGTTGATGCTCCGAAACGGGTCGGCTCAATCCGGGGCCGCGCCTGTCCTAAAGTCAGGTGACTTTGAATGGGCCGCAGTATAGCGTAGACGTCCACGGCGCCGAGCCCTATCCGCCGGTTCATTCGAGGATCCGGAGTGGCCGCGACCGCGTGACCCATTGTCGAGGATCGTCCGCATGCACATCACTCCCTTGGAGGACTTCAAGGATCTTTCCGGTTGGTCCGGCATCATCTCTGGCCAGGCCAGCCTGCGGTTCGCGCCAGACACGGGGCCGAGCGGATCCGCCATGAGACTCGATTTCGATCTTGGCGACAGCGGCGGAGTCAGCATCGCGCGCCGGCCCTTGGGGGTGACGCTGCCGGACAGTTTCGCCGTGCTGATGGAGGTCCGAGGGGAGGCCCCGTCCAACGTCTTCGAGCTCAGGCTGGTGGATGTCGGCGGCGCCAATGTCTGGCGCTTTCGCGATGAATCCTTCGACTTTGGATCCGACTGGCGCACGTTGCGCATCGCCAGCCGGGACATCGACTTCGGTTCGGGTCCGGCCGGTGGCGGGGCGCCCGAGGGGATTGAGGCCATCGAGATCGCCATCACCCCCGGTTCCGGGGGGCGGGGGCGTTTCTGGATCGCCGATCTCCGTCTGGAGGACCGCACCCCTTCCGTCCCGCCACGGGTGCGCGCCTCCGACGCCGATCTGGGTCAGGGGCCGGAATGCGTCCTGGATGGCCGGCCCGATACCCGCTGGCGCGCCGAGCGACTCCCCGCCTGGGTCGAGCTGGATTTTCAGGAGGTCCGCGATTTCGGTGGGCTGATCCTGCGTTGGGATTCGCCCGCGCCGCGCGCCTTTCGGGTCCAGGTCAGCGACACGGGCGCGGACTGGCAAGACATCTACGCGGCGCCCCGTTCCGCCGGGCTCAAGAGCTTTGTCTATCTGCCGGGCGGCAGCTCGCGGTTATTACGTCTCGCGGTCGAGGGCAACCAGGAGGCGGGCATCCCCGGCCTGGTCGCCCTGGAAGTTCAACCCGAGGCATTCGCCCGCTCGATCAACGATTTCTTTCACTGCCAGGCGGAAGACTCGCCGCGCGGACACTATCCGCGCTGGCTCTATCGCGAGCAGACCTACTGGACGCCCGTGGATATCCCGGACGGCGGTGTGCCGGCGCTCTTCAACGAGGAGGGCATGGTGGAGGTAGAACGCGCCGGTTATTCGATCGAGCCGTTCCTGACCGTCGACGGAGCCTTGGTGACCTGGGCTGACTGCACCGTCCGTCAGGGGTTGGTACAGCCGCCGTTGCCGATTCCCGAATCCTTCTGGATCCATGATGATCTGCGGCTATCCGTGACCGCCTTCGCGTTGGGAACGCCCGGGCGCGCCATTCTCTACCTGCGCTATCGCGTCGAGAATCATGGCGCCGCGCGGCGCACCCTTGGGCTGCACCTTGCCGTGCGGCCCTTTCAGGTCGAGCCGCCCTGGCAGGCCCATCGAGATGTTGGCGGGGTGCGCCGGATCAGGCGGATCGGCTATCGCGACGGCGCGGTCTGGGTCAATGGCCGTCTGGCGCTGCGTCCGCTCTCGACACCCTCCGGCTTTGTCGCCGCCGCTTTCGACGAGGGCTCCATCACCGACCTCATCGGCGCCGATCATCCGCCGGGCGCGCGCGAGGTCATGGATCTGTTCGGGTACGCCTCGGGCGCCTTGCGTTTCGATCTTGAGGTCGAGTCGGGCGGCACGCGCGAGGTCTTCCTCGCGGCGCCGCTCGGCGAGCGCGCGGAGAGCGGAATCAGGGATCTTCTGGAACATGCGTCGGGCGGCCAGGCCCAGCTTGCGGCGGCGCTCGAACAATGGTCACGGATCCTGGGTGGCGTCGTCTTCCAGGTCCCGGCCATCGCCCGAGAGTTCGTCGAGACCTGTCTGGGGTCGCTCGCTCACATCCTGATCAATCGCGATGGTCCCGCGCTGCATCCGGGTCCGCGCCGCGCCGCGCGCGCCTGGATCCGCGATGGCGCGGCCATGGCCGCAGCCCTCCTGCGTTTCGGACGCGAGCGCGAGGCCGGCGATTTCGTGCGTTGGTACGCCCGGTTTCAGGCACCGGATGGCAATGTCCCCTGCTGCGTCGATTCCCATGGGGTCGACTGGCTGCCCGAGCATGACAGCCACGGCCAGTTCATCTTCGCCGTCGCGGAGTACCACCGTTTTTCCGGCGATCTCGATCTCGCGCGGGATCTCTGGCCGGCGGTGCTGCGAGCCGTGGGATATCTTGAGCAACTGCGCGCGGACCGCCTGACGCCGTACTTCCAGACGCCCAAGCGCCGCGCCTGCCACGGGCTGCTGCCCGAGTCGGTCAGCCACAAAGGCGATCTGGCCCATCCAGTCCATTCCTACTGGGATGATTTTTGGGCCGTGCGGGGACTCAAGGACGCAGCGGAGTTGGCGCAGGCCCTGGGCGACGCACCCCAGGTCGCCCGGCTTGCGGTGTTGCGCGATGAATTCCGCGCCAGCCTCTATGTCTCAATCGCGCGGACGATGGAGGAGCGCGCGATCGCGTACCTGCCCGGGTCGGTGGAATCCGCGGACCCAGACCCGACGGCAGCCGCCAATGCCTTGACACTGATCGACGAGGGCCATCGACTTCCCGCCGTCGCAGCCCAGCACAGCTTCGATCTCTTCATGCGAGGGGTTCAGGGCGATGCACGGGATCAATCCCGTGCCCTGGACCCATTACAACGGCCATGAGATCCGCATTCTGGGCGCGCTGATTCGTCTGGGGCGCCGGGACGAGGCCCACGAGCTCGCCTGCTTCTACCTCGACGAGCGGCGACCGCCGGTGTGGAATCAGTGGCCCGAGATCACCTGGCGCGACCCCAGGTCGCCGGGTCATCAGGGCGACCTGCCCCATGCCTGGATCGGCGCCGAGTATTGTCTCGCCTTCCGTGACTTTTTCGCCTACGAGCGCGAGTCCGACCGATCCCTGGTGGTAGCCGCCGGTATCCCGACCGAGTGGCTGGAGGAGGGGGAGGTCGAGGTCAGAGGACTGCCGACCCCCTATGGCAAACTCGACCTGGCGCTGCGGCGCGAGCGAGAAGACGCCTTCTGGATCCGCGTCGGCGGCGACCTGCGGCTGCCGCCGGGCGGGATCCAGATCGCCCCGCCGGTCTCGCAACCGCTGATGGAGGTGCGGGTCAACGGGACCGAGAGTCGGGACTTCAACGCGCGCGAGGCGCGGATCCGGGTTTTGCCCGCCGAGGTTGAAATCTCTTGCTGACGCGCGTTAGCAGGCCCATGGCGCTGCCGGACGTGGGCGACTGGCGGCGGCTGGGTTCATGAAGCGGATTCCGCCTTGGCTCAACGGATGCCCGCTTGCAGCCACAAGGCCAGCGCCGCGATCGCCAGGGTGGCCAGCGTGACCGGGATGCCAACCCGCGCGTGGGTGCGCCAGTCGATATGGATACCCTGTTGCGCGGCGGCCCGCACCACGATGATGTTGGCGATGCTGCTGACGATCAGCGGATTTCCGGCCAAGGTGCTCGACAGCGCGAGCAGCGGTCCGCTGAAGGGCTTGGTGGCGGCGGGCAGCAGAAGCATCACCGCCGGGACATTGGACACCAGATTACTGAGCAGCACGCTGGCGGCGAACAGCGGGGCGGGTGTCTGGAGATCCACCCCGGATCCCGCCAGGGCCGTGATGGCCTGGGCGGGGAGCCCGGTCTCCTTCAGGGCATGATTGACGATGAAGAGACCGATGAAGAGCACCAGCAATTGCCAGTCGACCAGCCCGAGCATCCGATGCGAATGCAGCCGGCGGCTCGTCAGCAGGAGACCGGCGCCGGCCAGCGCCATCAGATCGCGCGGCCAGGGGACGACCAGGAAGGCGGCGAACAGCAGGCTCGCGATCGTCAGACCCTTGAGCGTCTGCCAGCGGTTGAAGGTCGGCGACTCATCGTCGGTGCGCTGGTGGACGCGCATTTCGGGTGTCGGTGCCGGTCGCCACCAGCGCCCGTGGGTGAGCCAGAGGATGATGAGCCAGGTCGCGACCAGCCCAAGCCCGACCGGGACGACGGCCATCAGGAGATAGGCGTCGAACCCCAGCCGGAGTGTCTCGCCGATCAGCATGTTCTGCGGATTGCCGATCAGGGTTGCCGCCGAGCCGAGATTGGCGGCGCAGGCGAGCGCGAGCAGATAGGGCACGGGATCGAGCTGGCGCGCGCGGCAGGCCTCGGCCAGCACGGGTGCCATCGCCAGACAGACGATGTCGTTGCTGAACACCGCCGACAGGCCGCCGGACACCGCGATGACGGCGCCCAGCAGGGTCGCGGGGGGCAGGGCGAGCCGATCCAGGCGCTGAATCACCCAGTCATAGAATCCGCTGAGTCGCAGTTGCGCCGAGATCACCATGAAGGCGAACAAGAGGGCAAGCGTCGGCAGATGGACCGCCCGCCAAACCTGATCGATGGGTACGACCTCGGTCGCCACCAGCGCGATCGCGCCGAGCAGGACCACGCCGGTTCGATCCAGTTGGAGGAATGGCAGACCACCCAGGAACATGCCCAGGTAGACCAGCAGGAAGACGACGGTGACGAACGCAATCAATGGAGAGATCCGCGGCCCTCGGCGAGGATTCCTCGGCTCTTTCGACCTTCCGGCATCTCGCATCAAGCCGCCGCAGCGGCCGTGTTGGTTGCGCGCCCTTGGCGCAGCGCCTTGACGCGCTTGGGGACCGACTGACTGTGATTCTGGGGTCCCCTGAGGCGCTCGGCGAAGAGTGCAAGCTGCGCGCTATCCACCTGCGCGAGGAGTCGGCCGAAGATGATGTTCACCTCGCCGCGCTCCAGATCCAGGGCCAGATCCAAGGCTTCGTCGAGCGTCAGGGTCCTCACCCGTCGTTCGAGCGCGCGCAGTCGCGCCAGTCCAGCGCGAATCTCGGGGTCGCGGATGCTGGGTATGAAACCGACCTTGGGCGAGAGCGTCACCTGAAACAGGCAGGTGAGCATGACCCGGCCGTGCTCCGTTTCCTCCTGGCTCAAGTCGCTGAAAAGCTTGGCGGCGTCTGGCTCGTGCGCGAATTGTCTCGCCATGGCCGCGTAGATGCGCGAGACGCGCAGCTCGAAGAGCGCGGAAAGCCGGTAGGCATTGCCGACCGGCCCCGGAAAGGGGATCCGGCTTGCCTGATATTTCTCGGTGACGCGCTGCAAGAGGGTCTTGTGCGTGCTCAGAGCCATGCCGAGATAAACGCCAAGACCGAACAGCCGGATGATTTTGACCGGGTGCTTGAGACAGTAATCGCGGTCGATGACGGCTGACATGGCGTTTCCTCGTGATTCAGTGCTGGAAGCATAGCGCATCCGCGCGTGCGTCAGAGCGGCGCGATCAGCGATGGGTCGTCCTCGGTCGGCCGATTGACGCGCCGAGTCACCGGATAGGCGGTCATCGCCGCCGGATCCCAGGGGCGCAGCAGTGCTTGCAGGGTTTCCCGTGAAGTTGTGCTGGGATCGAGCCAGACCCCTTGGTCCTCGGCATCGAGGATGACGGGCATGCGGTCGTGGATCGGGCGCATCAGATCGTTGGCGGTCGTCACGATGATGGTGGCGCTCCGAATGATTTCGCCGGTCGCGCGATCCGTCCATGCCTCCCACAGCCCGGCGAAGGCGAACGGCTGGTCGTCCTTGGGCCGGATGTAATAGGGTTGCTTGCCGGTGTCCGTCGCTTGCCACTCGTAGAAGCCGTCGGCCAGGATCAGGCAGCGGCGATGGCGAAAGGCCGCGCGGAAGGCGGGCTTGTCGGCCACCGTTTCGGCGCGGGCATTGATGGTGCTGTAGCCGAGTTTCCGGTCCTTCGCCCAACTCGGAATCAAGCCCCAGTGGAACGCGGTCAGGACGCGACGGCCATCCCCGCCCCGGCACAGGGCGCGGATTCGACTCCCGGGCGCGATGTTGTAGCGCGGCGGAAGCGCGTCATCCTCCGGCGTGGCCGCGAACAGGGATGCCAAGTCTTCCCCGGAGCTGAATTGAGCAAAGCGGCCACACATGACGCGATCCTGGCGCGGGAGGAGGGCGGGCGCCCGGGCTTACAACCAGCCCGGTCGTTGCGGGTCCGGATAGAGCCAGGCGCGCGCGCCCTGGCGCTCGAAAGGCCGCCAGTCGTCCTCTGGCTGCGCCAGCCGGTCGGCGATGGCGTAGAGACAGAGCGGATTTACCGCGAGACCGAGATGGCTGGATTCCACCTCGATGTTTTCGGTCTGGCGCCCCGCCTGTTCCAGGCTGCCGGGCCAGGCGACGATCCCATCGCTACGGCTGAAAATGGACGTCGTCGGTACCGGGGGCGACTCTTCCAGCGGACCATGCTCCGTGGACAGGCCCATGCGGTCGCCGGTCATCCCCTCATAGAGCCGCCAGATCTCGGACGGGCTCGCGTCCCCGACGAAAGGCGTGCCGAGGGTGATGACCGACCGAACCCGCCCGGGCGCCGCCTTGGCCAGTTCGCGGGCATAGAGTCCGCCCAGGCTCCAGCCGATCAGGCTGACCTTCCGGCCGTACTCGGACTGAAGCGTCTCCAAGCGGGCCAGACAGGCGGCCATGACGCCATCGCGGGGTCCAACATTGACCCCAAGCTCCCAGGGCTGGACCGCGTACCCGAGCCCGATGAGATAGCTCCGGAGTGGCAGGGTCGAGAGATCGCAGCCAAGAAAACGGGGCAGAACCAGCACCGGGTGTCCATCGCCCCTCGGGGCTTGGGAGAGCAGTGGCTGGGTTGCGAACATGGCGGCAAACTCCCAGCCCGCGCGCCATTCGAGCGCGAGTCGCAGGGGGGCGAGGGCATACAGCCAGGGGTTCGGAGCGGACGGGTGGTGATGCATGACAAGCGTTCGATTGCGGATATAGCGGAGTCCTGATTGTACCAGGGCTTGGCTCGGGTGAGCGGTGCCGCCCAACCTGGACCAGGGGTCGGGCCATCCGCTACCATGGCGGCGCAAGCGCATCCGCGCGTCGGTCTTGGTCTCATGCTCAAGGCGATACCTGATCGGCGTCGCGCCCGTCCACCACCGGATCGATCCATCCATGACTGACGCAGCCTCCATCGACGACCTGATTGCCATCATGGCGCGGCTGCGCGATCCGAGCGGCGGCTGCCCCTGGGATCTGGAGCAGACCTTTCGCAGCGTTCTCCCCTACACCCTGGAAGAAGCCTACGAGGTCGCCGAGGCGATCGAGCTGGATGACATGACCGCGCTGCGCGACGAGCTGGGCGATCTGCTGCTGCAAGTCGTCTTCCACGCGCGCATGGCCGAGGAGCGCGGCAGTTTCGCCTTTCCCCAGGTCGTCGCGTCGATCTGCGACAAGATGATCCGCCGGCACCCGCATGTCTTCAGCGATACGGATCTGGCGGATGCCGACGCGGTCTTGACCAATTGGGAACAGATCAAGGCGGCCGAGCGGTCCGACAGGGACGAGGGCGCGCCGCCGAGCCTGCTGGCGGGCGTCGCCCAGGCGCTGCCCGCCTTGGTGCGCGCCGAGAAGCTCCAGCGGCGGGCCGCTCGCGTGGGTTTCGATTGGCAAGACATCGATGGCGTCTTCGACAAGGTGAACGAAGAGCTTGATGAGTGCCGGGAGACGCTGGCCGGGCAGGCGGATCCGACCGAGCGGGTTCATGAGATCGGCGATCTTCTGTTCTCGTGCGTCAATCTGGCCCGCCACATGGGGGTGGACGCGGAGCAGGCGCTCCGGGCGGCCAATCATCGTTTCGAGCGTCGCTTCGGCGAAGTCGAGGAGGCATTGAGCGCCGAGGGGCTGGCGCCCGGACCCGAGGTGCGCGACGCGATGGAGGCACAATGGAATCTGGCCAAGGCACGGGAGCGCTGATGCCCAATCGGACGTTTGAACCGCAAGACGGAGCGCGCGACCCATGAGCTTCCTCGACAAGATCCGCGCCTGCAACGCCTGGGATCCGCGCGATTTCCTGCCATTCGTGCTCGACGGCGAGCGCATCGGCAGTCTGCGCCGGAGCGACGCGGAGCATCTGCGCCGCTGGCCGGAGCAATTTCAGGTCGCGACCCATGACGTCACCTGGAGCGGCGCGCCGTCGGACTTCGACGGACGGACGGCGGTGCTGGCTGAAGTGGTCCAGCGACTGGCGGAGGAGGGCGTGGTCGCCCATCTGCACGGCGAGCAGTATCCGGTCACGGCCGGCAATCGGGAGCGGGCCAGATGTCTGATCGATCGGGCCTGCGCGCCCTTTTTCGGCATGCGCGCCTTCGGTCAGCATCTGAATGGCTTCGTGCGCACCGCGCGCGGGATCGAGATGTGGATCGGTCGGCGCTCGGCGGATCGGCGGCACTATCCCAGATGCCTGGACAATCTCGTGGCGGGCGGACTGCCCCACGGCTTGAGCTTGACCGAGAACCTGCGCAAGGAGTGCGGGGAGGAGGCGGGGATGCCACCCGCCCTGGCCGACCAGGCCATCCCGGTGGGGGCCGTGACCTATTGCAGGGACTCGGAGCGCGGACTCAAGCCTGACGTCATGTACTGTTACGACCTCGAATTGCCTGAGGATTTCGTGCCGCGCTGCACCGATGGCGAGGTCGAGGCATTTTACCGGCGACCCGTCGAGGAGGTTCGCGACATCGTCCGCGACACCGCGGAATTCAAGCTCAACTGCAATCTGGTCATCATCGATTTCCTGATCCGGCACGGACTGATTCCGCCGACGGATCCGGATTATCTGGATCTGCTCAGGGGTCTGCGCTCTCCATTGTCCTGAAACCAGGCAAATCGCGTCTATTCATCAATCACCTTCCACTGTCAGAATCATGCTTCGGCAACTCGCACCCGCGGAAACAGGCACCATGAGCCCATCTCACCAACCCATCCAAAGACGCAACACGGTCCCCGTGGCGGTCGGCCCGCTCACCATTGGCGGTCCAGCGCCGATCCTGGTCCAGTCGATGACCAATACGGATACCGCCGACATCGAGTCGACGGTGCGTCAGGTGGCCGATCTGGCGCGGGCGGGCTCGGAGCTGGTGCGCATCACGGTCAACCATGAGTCGGCGGCCAAGGCGGTCCCGCTGATACGCGAGGCGCTCGATGCCCAGGGCTGTGGCGTGCCGCTGGTGGGCGATTTTCATTTCAACGGCCATCGGCTGTTGACGGACTACCCCGCGTGCGCGGAGGCGCTGGCCAAGTACCGGATCAATCCCGGCAATGTCGGCAAGGGCGAGAAGAAGGACAGCCAGTTCGCGACCATGATCGAGCTGGCCTGCCGCCATGATCGACCGGTGCGCATCGGGGTGAACTGGGGCAGCCTGGATCAAGAGGTCGTCGCCCGTCTGATGGACGAGAATGCCCGCTCGGCCCAGCCGAGGGAGGGCGACCAGATCATGCGGGAGGCGATGGTGGAGTCGGCCATCTCCAGCGCCGAGCGGGCCATGCAGCTCGGCTTGCCCAAGGACCACATCGTGCTGTCCTGCAAGATGAGCGGCGTGCAGGATCTCATCGGCGTCTATCGGCTGCTGGCCAGCCGCGCCGACTACGCCCTGCATCTCGGGCTGACCGAGGCCGGCATGGGCTCCAAGGGCATCGTCGCCTCGACCGCCGCCCTGGCGGTGCTGTTGCAGGAGGGTATCGGGGATACCATCCGTGTTTCGCTCACGCCCGCGCCCGGCGAGGCGCGGACCCGCGAGGTCCAGGTCGCCCAGGAGATCCTGCAATCCATGGGGATGCGCTCCTTCGCGCCCATGGTCACCGCCTGTCCGGGCTGCGGCCGGACCACCAGCGATACCTTCCAGCACCTGGCGCAGAACATCCAGACCTATCTGCGCGACCAGATGCCGTCCTGGCGCACCCAATATCCCGGTGTCGAGACCATGCAGGTGGCCGTGATGGGCTGTGTCGTCAATGGTCCTGGGGAGAGCAAGCACGCCAATATCGGCATCAGCCTGCCAGGCGCCGGCGAGCATCCATCCGCCCCCGTCTACGTCGATGGCGAGAAGGTCGCGACCCTCAAGGGCAGCGGTATCGCCGAACAATTCAAACGCATGGTGGATGAGTACATCGAGACCCGCTACGGGGAAGGATCGCGGGCGGATCGGTAAGCGTTCGAGGAGAGCGGCGGCGGATCCAGTCTGCCGCGACGGCAACGATAATCAGATGAGGAGACGATGATGGGGATGCGATGGATGACGACCCTGGCCGCGCTCGCGCTGACGTCCACGGCGCTGGCCGAGGAACCGATGGTGGTGCAGTTGAAGCGGCTCTCGCTCGATTCGGCGGTCAAGGTCGCCGAGGGGGCGATCGCGGCCTGTCGCGAGAAAGGCGTCCAGATCGCGGTGACCGTGGTCGATCGCGAGGGCAATCCGCAGGTGACGCTGCGCGACACCATCGCCGCGCCCATCACGGCGCGGATCAGCCAGATGAAAGCCTACACGGCGGTCAACTTCAATGCCGCGACTTCCGCCATGAGCGCGCGCGCTGAGACGCCCGTGGGGCGGGTGGATGGCCTGGTGATGTCCGCCGGTGGCGTTCCCGTCCTCGTCGGCGGCTCGGCCCTGGTCGCGGGTGTCGGCGTCAGCGGCGCGCCGGATGGCAAGACCGACGAGGCTTGCGCCCTGGCGGGGGTGGCAAAGATCCAGGACGAGCTCGACATGGGAACCTAGACGGGCAGGCCATTCTGAGCCATAACTGATTCAAGACACGGATCCCAACTGGAGATTGCCATGCGCTTGATCGATGCCGAACCGGCCCTCATCCGCGACCTGAAGGACGAGAGTGAGACGATTGGCGAGAAGACCGTCTCTGGCGTCACCGTCATCACCGCTCGCCATCCGACCCTCGGCAAACTCGTGCTCATTCGGGCGCCAGACGGCCGGGGCGTCGTGGTCGAGATCGACGAGTAGGGCGCCTCCCACGGCCAGCCAGTCCCGCTCGGTCAGCGGGATGGCGTTCTATACTTATCAGTAGATCGAACAACCTGTGAGGTGTGCGATGGAGAGCAACAACTACCGGCACCTGCTGCTTGCGGTCGACTTCGAGAAGGAAGGCGAGCCGGTGGTGGCGCGCGCCGCGCAACTGTGTCACCTCCTCGGTGCTCGCCTGACCCTGCTGCACGTCATCGAATACGTCGCTCCGACCATGGACACCCTCTACCTGGGATATTCGGGCGACATGGCCATGCCGGACACGGTTGAGCTGGAAAAGGAGTTGCTCGCGGTGGCCGGGCGGCAGATGGATGCCCTGGGCGAGCAACTGGAGGTGGAGGTCGCGGATCGGCTGGTCAGGATCGGCTCCGTCGGGCACGTCATTGATGAGGTCGCCGCCGAATTGGCGGTGGATCTGATCGTGATGGGCAGCCACGGACGACACGGACTGCTTGGCCTGTTCGGCTCCACGGCGCGTACCGTCCTGCGTCACTCCACTTGCGATGTGCTCTGCGTAAAAATTCCCGAGCCGGAGGCTTGACGGAACCTTGCGTCGGGGACGCCCGAGGCGCGATCGCGTCGCGCCTCATCCGGCGGCGGCACCTTGGCGGTCGGACCGCTTCGACGCCTCGGAAGGTTGCTCGTTGAGCAAGGCCAGCCGGACGCGATCGAAACGGGTATTCAATCCGTCGTTCCGGGGCGCCGGGCCGTGCAGGTACCAGTCATGCAGGAGTTGGGTGGCCCCCTGCAACGGATCCTCCTCGCCAGCGACCATGCGTTCGGTCAGGCGCGCGACCTGCAGCTCCAGGCGCTGCTGCGCCAGCCCAGGCGGAGACTCGATCCCCGCGATGATCTCAAGCTGCAGGCACAACCGCTCCAGTTGCGAGTCCGCGGCCGCGCGGCGGCGTCTAAGCCGCTCCAGCTTGGCCGCGTCCTCGGTCGCGGCCAAGGCCAGATCGAAACGGTTTGCCATCGCCTTTTGCAGCTCGCCATCCGCATGTTCGGGTAGCTGTTCCCAGGCTGATCGGGCACCAGCGGGATCCGCTGCGTCGCCGCTCTCGCCGAGCAGGCCCAGCTCTAGCCGTTGACACACTCCAGCCTGATGCTTGAGGAGCTCCAGGGTCGCGAGGCGCCCGCGCTCCTCGGCCATTCGACCATGACGCTCCAGCGCATCGCGGGCCTCTTGCCAGCGCCGCGCGAGTTGGGCGGCGGCATGACGGGGGATCGGCAGCGACTCGGTTGCACGCCAGCGGTCCATCAGCTCGCGCTGGACGGTCGCCAGGTGCTTGGGATCCGATTCTGACGCGGCAAGTTCGCTGGCCTCCCGGCAGATCGCCTCGCGGGTCGCGAGGTTTTCGCTCAATTCGCTGGCATGCGCCTGCTGCACGGCGGCGCGACGCTCGAAGACCGCGTCGCAGGAGCTTCGGAAGCGCTGCCAGAGTTTGTTTTCGTCCTGTTGTCGCGCCGGGACCGTGGTCCGCCACTCGCGTTGCAGCGCCTTGGTCTGTTCAATGGCGGCGTCGAGATCGGGCAGTTCGGCCAATGCCTCAACCCGTTCGATCAGGCCATGTTTCAGGGCTTGATTGCGTTTGCGCTCCGCGTCCAGTCGCTGATCGAGCTGTCGGAGCGATTGATGGAAACGACGCTCCAGCAATTTGCGCTGGCGGCCCTCGGTCGGGCCGATAGCCCCCCAGGTTTGCCGCAGATCCCGCTCGGCCCGCAGGGTCTTCTTCCAGTCCACGCGCTCCCAATCGACCTTGGCAAGAAACTCCTCGATCTGCTGACAGACACGCTCGCGCGCGTTCTGATTGGCCTCGCGCTCGGCGGCCTGGGCCTCCACATGGGGCCGGCAACGCGCGTAGACTGCATCGGAGGCGGTGTGAAAACGCTCCCAGAAGGCTTGATTCGCGGGCGAGCCAGTCTTGTCGAGACTCTTCCAATCCATCTGCAGGGTGTGGAGCTGCTCGGCCAGGTGCGCAAGCGGAAGGTCACGTTCGAGCAATGCCTCCATCTCGGCGCACAGCCCCTCGCGATGCTGATCCGCGCCCCAGCGGCGCCAATGCTGCAACTCCCGCAGTCGCGGGGCGAGCGCTCGCAGTCGATTGCCAAGCTCTGTTTCCTCGCGCTTGTGGATCCCGCTCGCCTGAATGAGGTCGAGTGAGGCCGTCAGACTCTGGAACAAGGGATCCGCCTTGCGCAGCTCCCCTGCGGTCAGATGAGCCTCCAGCTCCGGGAGTCGTTCCGCGAATTGCTTGAGACGCTGCTCGGCGTGTTTGTGCTGGTGGTTCAGCCGCGATTCGAGGCGCGCGGCCAGGCTCTGGAAGGTCTTGGCGGGGTCCGAGTCCGGCATGGAGTCGGCGAGTCCCTGACCTTGCGCGAGGAGCGCCTCGACCTTGTGATGATCGAGTGGCTTCGCCCCCTCCAGGAGCCGCTCGGCCTTGACGATGGTCTTTCGCAGGCGCTCCGCTCGATCGCGTTGACTGGCGAACGCCTGCCCGGCCGCGCGCGCGGCTCGCATCAGCTCGCCGTAACGTTGCTCTAGTTCCTTGCGCGCGCGATCCGGCAGCGGCGGCAGCTCGGCCCAGGCCAGCGCGATGCGCTCGCATGCCGCGGCAAGCTCGGCTTCGTCGAGCGTTCCCGGAAGACGCGAGAGTGCGTCGAGCAACGCCTCGGCCTCGGCCTGGCGGCTATCCTGAGTCGCCTGGTCGGCGATGTGGTTCGCGTTCTCGTGACAATGGGCGGCGTGGGCAGCGAGAAAACGCTCGCGCTCGGCCGTGAAACGGGCTTGCCATTCCGGGTCGACATGGGCCTGGATGTCGGCCCACTGGCGATCCAGATGTTCGAGCAGCGCGCGATCCTGAGTCCAGTGGCCGAGCCGCCCGAGGCGCTGAGCCTTGGCGCAGAGATCCTCGCACTGAGCGCGAATGCGCAGCGGCAGCTCTTCCTGTTCGGCGATCAGGCGAAGTTTCTCGCGGGCGGTGCGATAGACGTTCTTGTCCCGCTTGCCGATCCGCCGCGCGACCTCCTCAAGCGCCGCCTTGTCGCTCAGCCGTTCGACCGCCAGACCACGGTTGGCGGCCAGGGGATCCTTTACGGCGCACTCCGCGAGTACGCTGGGTGAATCCAGGCGCTCGATCGCCGCGCGCCGCGTCCGCGCCAGATGGCCATGGATGGCGATCTGCCCGAGCCAGTCGAGATCTTCGATCAGGGTAAGACCGTCGAGCAGGGCGTCGAGCGCGTCCTCCCGCTCCAGCGGAGCGCACAGCAGGGCGCGCAGACGCGCGGTCGCGGCCTCGCGAATCGCCGCGTCGTGGTCGTGCTCGAGAATCTGGCGGACGATGGCGGGATCGGTCACCTGACGAATGGCGTCCTGGCGCCGCGCGGCATCCACATGGTGCAGCGCCTGCTCGTTCAGGGCGTCCTGATTTTTCGCGCTGACGCTTGTCGTCGTCGCGTCGGCGGCCGCTTTGCGTCTTTTTAGAAATCGCTGGAATAGCATATCCGCTCCGCGAATCGTGGCTTATTCACCGACGTATGGATTACCGCGTCTCTCGGCGCCGAACGTCGACATCGGCCCGTGACCGGGAATGAAACGGATGTCGTCGCCCAGCGGGAAAAGTCGTCGCTGGATTGAGTCGATGAGTTGCTGATGGCTGCCGCGTGGAAAATCCGTCCGACCAATGGAGCCGCGAAAGAGCACGTCACCGACGAGGGCGAGCCGACCCATGGTGTGGACAAAAACCAGGTGGCCGGGCGTATGACCGGGACAATGAACGACCTCAAGCCGTTCCGCGCCGACCTCGACCAGATCGCCGTGCTGGAGCCAGCGGTCAGGCTCGAAGTCAGCCACCGTCGGGAAGCCGAACATCTTGCACTGGGTCGGCAATGACTGGATCAGGAAGGCGTCGTCGGGATGCGGACCCATGATCGGGATGCCATATCGCCGCGCGACCTCGGCGCTCGCGCCGACATGATCCACATGCCCATGCGTCAGTAAAATCAGCTCCGGCACCAGCGATCGGCGCTGGATGGCGGCATCGATTTGGTCCGCCTCGCCGCCCGGATCGACAATGGCCACCCGTCGCGTCTGCTCGCACCACAGCAGGGTGCAGTTCTGCTGGAAGGGCGTCACGGGGAGAATTTGGAAATCCACGGCGGAATGAGATCCTCACGGATGTTAACGATCGGTGATCACCTGGCATGGGAGCGGGGCCGACATAGGCCGAGACCCGGGGGCGTGGTGTGCGCGATGCGCCGCACGGGTTGACTTACGCGGATGGGCTCGGCGATCACCTGACCCCGCGGCATGCCGTCGCGGAGCCAGGGTATTGGGACGTCCACCCTGAGTCCGCGTTCCTCGCGCGAGTCGCCTCAGGCCCTCAGCATCGTATAGAGCGCATCCTTGAGATGAAGTCGTTCCTTCTTGAGTTCCTCGATGGTTTCGTCGGCAACCGGCGTGCCGAGCCCCTCGATCTCGCGCACGCGCGCATCCAGTCCGTCGTATTGGTCCATCAAACCAGCGAATTCGGGGTTTGCCGACCGCAGATTCGCAATTTTTTGCTGCAGGTCCGGGAACTCATGAAGCAAGTCGTGGGATTCACCAAGCATTGGGGGCCGCTCCTCTTGAGGGAGACCGCGACGCGTCCGGGGCGCGCGATCCAGGGTAGATGACAATGACTCTTGGCTCGGGCGACGGTGACCGGGACGCGCCACCGATCCGGTCAGTGGCTGCGCGCTCCAAGCCCGCCGAGGTATCGACGCACGTCGAACCGCGCGCCCCGTTTCGCCGCGTCCGCCGCGCCTGACCGCGGTCTCGGGTCAGAGTCGAGGATCCCCGGCACTGGGAAGACCCGAATGATGCTCAAAGCGAAAATGACGTCGAACGCATTGCCGTGAGTGATTCAGGGGCGTTTCCCGTGGCCATCCGGCGGCAGAGCGGAACGCCCAAGGCGCGAAAAGTATATCCCAGGGGCAGGACCGGAAACAGTCCGGTCACATGGAGACCAAGCGTTTGGGCCGTCACCGGCCGTGGCGCTCGCGCGGTTCGCTACTTGGTGGCCGAGTCGAGCTGTTTGATGACCTCATCGGTGATTTCGAGCGAATTGTCGATGTACATCAGGCCGTTGAGCCCACGCTCCACCACCATGCCAAGCTTCTTCTTCTTGGCAATCGCGGTGACCGCCTCGCGCGCGGGACCAACGATCTCCCGCCCCTTCGTTTGCTGGACCTTCATCAGCTCCTGTTGCACAGGCAGTGCCTTCTTCTGGTACGCCTCGATGCGTGACTGGATCTCCTTTTCTTTCTTGGCGACCTGATCCTTGCTCATGAGCGCCTTCTCCTTCGCGAGATCCTGCTGCATCTGCCCGATCTCTTGCTCCTCGCCGGCCAGAGCCTTGGCGCGAGGCTCGAAATCCTTGCGTAGCTGCTCCTGCAGGCGCTTGCCGAGCTTGCTGCCTTCAAGAACCTTTTGCATGTCGACATAACCGACGCTGGTTTCGTTGGCTGCCTGGACGGGTAGGGCGACGCAGCAGACCAGCGCGGCGAGCAGGGGTAGACGGGTCATGACTTCACTCCATTCGGGGGTTCTGGGTGTCGAGGGATGCCGATCCGCGCATCTTGGGAGCGACATGGGAATATCTGATGACTCGGTGCGGATCGAGGCCGGAGCTGGGGCGTCCCGCTCGCGGTCGGGGATAGGCGCGAATCCACCAGGGCGCGGATTGTAACCGTGGCGGGCAGGCGAGGACAAAATCGCGCTTGTGGCGCGTTGGGCTTGCCTCGGGCGCGCGGCTGTCGGATCCTCTCGCGGTCCCGAGACGCCGATCGACTTCCGCGCGCCACGCCATGAGTGGCGGTCTCGGCTGGCGTTGAGCGATGATGCGGTGTCAGGCGGTCCTTGTTATCCCGAATTTCATCCTGGAGAACCCCGTGGGTAATTCACTCCAAGAACAGCTTCTCAAAGCCGGTCTGGTCAACGAGCAGACGCTCAAGCAGACGCGCTCGTCGCAACGCAAGCAGACCAAGCAAGCCGGCAAGCATGGTCCGCCGACGGATCACGAGGCGCGCCAGGCGGCGCAGCGGGCGCAGGCCGAGAAGGCGGCGCGCGATCGCGAGCTGAATCGGCAGCGGCAGGAAGAGGCGGCGCTGCGCGCGGCGGAAAACGAGATCCGTCAGCTCATCCACGCCCACCGAGTGGTCCGCGATGGCGGCGATCTAGCCTACAACTTTACCGATGGCAGCACCCTCAAGCGCATCCATGTCAACCGGGAGCAGCATGCCAAGATCGTCTCCGGGCAGTTGGCGATCGTGCGGCAGGACGCCTTCTACGAGGTCATCCCGGCCGAGGTCGCCGAACGGGTCGGCGCCCGTGATGCCTCCTTGGTGTTGGTGTGCAATCGGCCCAAGGAAGAGGTGAGCGCGGACGACCCCTACGCCGACTTCCAGGTGCCGGACGATCTCATGTGGTGAAGCCCGCCCCAATGATCGCGGCCAACGCCGCATGCCCTCCGTGAACCAGGGAACGAGGATCCATGACCGAGGCAAACAATCTGAAGTTGGCGGTATTGATCGATGCCGACAATGCCCAGGCGAGCATCGTCGAGGGCCTCCTGGCCGAGATCGCCAAGTACGGCACCGCGCACGTCAAGCGCATCTATGGGGATTGGACCCTGCCCAATCTCGGCGCCTGGAAGGAGACGCTGCTGCGCTACTCGATCCAGCCCATGCAGCAGTTCCGCTACACCAAGGGCAAGAACGCGACCGATGGGGCCATGATGATCGACGCCATGGACCTGCTCTATACGCGTAACTTCGAGGGGTTCTGCATCGTCTCCAGCGACAGCGACTTCACCCGGCTGGCCCAGCGGCTGCGGGAATCGGGCATGACGGTCTACGGGTTTGGCGAGCAGAAGACCCCGGAGCCCTTCGTGGCGGCCTGCGATAAGTTCGTCTACACCGAGGTTCTGCGCGAGGATGTGAACACGGATGCCACGACGCGCAAGAGCGGCAAGGAACTCAAGCACGACCTCAAGCTGGTGGCTCTGCTGCGCCACGCACTCGACAGCGCCGCCGACGACACCGGCTGGGCCGCGCTGGGGCCGGTCGGCTCGGCCATCGCCAAGCGCAGCCCGGAGTTCGACTCGCGCAATTATGGCTATGCCAAGCTCAGCGGTCTGCTCAAGGCGATTCAGCTCTTCGATCTGGAAGAACGCATGATCGGGCGCGGGCCGCACAAGGCGATCTATGTGCGCGACCCCAAGGGCGCGGCTGGGGCCTGATCGGCGTCATGGAGCGAAGCGAAGCGCCTGATCGAATCGAAGCGATCGAGCTGATCGACACCCACTGTCATCTTGACGTGGCCGAGTTCGATGCCGATCGCGATGCGGTCATGCAGCGGGCTCGCGCGGCCGGCGTCGCCGCGCTGGTGGTGCCGGCCATCCACGCCCAGGGATGGCCGGGCCTGCTCGCGCTCTGCTCGGCGGCGCCAGGCACGGGGCCGCGCCTCTATCCCGCCCTGGGGTTGCATCCCGTCTATCTGGACCAGCATCGCGACGCCGACCTCTCCGCCCTGGAGCGGGCAGTGGTCGCGCACGGCCCGGTGGCGATCGGCGAGATCGGACTCGACTACCACGTCAGTGATCTGGATCCAAGCCAGCAACAAGCGGCTCTTCGAGCGTCAACTCGCGATCGCCCGTGACGCCAATCTGCCGGTGCTGCTCCATGTCCGCAAGGCGCACGATCAAGTCTTGTCCACACTCCGCCGCATCCAGGTGCGGGGCGGAATCGCCCACGCCTTCAACGGCAGCCAGGAACAGGGTCGGCGCTATCTGGACCTGGGGTTCAAACTCGGATTCGGCGGCATGCTGACCTTCGAGCGATCCACCAAGCTGCGACGGCTGGCGACGCAGCTCCCGCTGGAGGGTCTGGTGCTGGAGACCGATGCGCCCGACATGACGGTCGCCGCCCACCAGGGCGAGCGCAATAGCCCGGAATATCTGCCGGACGTGCTGGCGACGCTGGCCCGCGTCCGCAGACCTGGATCCGACCGAGGTGGCGGCGCGCACGAGCGCGAACGCACGCGCGGTGTTGAGCCTGTCGTGAGCCAGACCGAACCGCTGGAGGATGACCCGCTCTCGGACCGCACCCGAATCCTGGTGGGCGACGCGGGCGTGGCGCGCTTGCGCGCCAGCCATGTGCTGGTGGCCGGACTTGGCGGGGTCGGCTCCTTCGCCGCCGAGGCGCTGGCGCGGGCCGGGGTCGGCGCGCTGACCCTCGCGGACCATGATCGCGTGGATCCCACCAATCTGAATCGCCAGCTCGTCGCCCTCGGCTCGACCATCGGACGGCGCAAGACCGACGTCATGGCCGAGCGTATCGCCGACATCAATCCGGCCTGCCGGGTCACTCTGATCCATGAATTTCTCGACGAGGATCGGATGGAGGCGATCCTCTCCGCTGGGTTCGATCAGGTTCTCGACGCCATCGACAGCCTGTCGAGCAAGGTCTCCCTGATCGAGACCGCCCTGCGGCTGGGGCTGCCCATCGTCAGCAGCATGGGCGCCGGAGGCCGGCTGGATCCGACCCGGGTGCGGGTCGGCGATCTCATGGACACCCAGGTCTGCGCCCTGGCGCGCGAGGTCCGCGCCCGCCTGCGTCGACGTGGCATCGGGCGCGGCGTCACGGTCGTCTGGTCCGACGAGCCGCCGCGCCCGCCCGCGCCGCCACGAGAGACCGGGCGCGGACGCGCCGCGCGCGGTCAATGGCACACTGAGCTACATGCCGTCGCTGTTTGGGCTGATGTTGGCGGGGATCATGGTGCGGCGGTTGACTGGAGAGGACGGATGACTGCCCGATGGCGGTTACCAAGCCCGCCGACCGTGGCGGCGAGTCCGGGCGGCTTGCCAGGGCCTTGCCTGAACCGCTAGGGTGAAAAGGCCGGTTTCGACCGCCCCCGCGGATACCGATCCTGACGCTTGGGCACCTTGACGGCCCGGCGGCGTTCGCCAGGGAGCGGAACTCAGCCCCCGCATCGACATCAACCCGATGGACTCCATCCAGCGAATGCGCGTCACCCACGCGCATCCCGCGAACCACCAAAGGGATTCGATCATGTATATCCTGCTGCTCAGCATCCATGGCCTGATTCGCGGCCATGACCTCGAACTCGGACGTGACGCGGATACCGGCGGACAGACCAAATATGTCGTCGATCTCGCACGCGCGCTCGGCGAACGCGACGATGTCTCGCGGGTCGATCTGGTCACGCGGCGCGTCGTCGATCCGGCCGTGAGCGAGGACTATGGCGCAGCCGCTCGAACCCCTGGGCGACAAGGTCGCAGATCGTCCGCATCGACGCCGGTCCCGAGGGCTACATCATGAAGGAGCAGCTCTGGGACCATCTCGACAGCTTCGTGGACAACCTGGCCGCCTGGCTGCAGGACCAGGGGCGATGGCCGCGATCTGATCCACAGCCACTACGCCGATGCCGGCTACGTCGGGGCGCGGCTGGCGAACCTGATCGGCGTGCCGCTGGTGCACACCGGGCATTCGCTCGGGCGCGACAAGCGCCAGCGTCTGCTGGCGGCGGGACTGGACGGCGACCAGATCGATGCCCGCTACAACATGGTGCGGCGCATCGAGGCCGAGGAAGCGGTGCTCGCCAGCGCGGATCTGGTGATCACCAGCACCCACAACGAGATCGAGGAGCAGTACGCGCTCTACGACTATTATCAGCCGGAGCGCATGGTCGGTCATCCCGCCCGGCACCGACCTCAAGCAGTTTCACCCACCCGCTCCGGACCTGATCCGCCGATCGCCTTCGCCGACGAGGTCGAACGCTTTCTCGACGATCCCGGACAAGCCGCTGATCCTGGCGCTGTCGCGGGCCGATCATCGCAAGAACATCGTGGCGCTGGTCGAGGCCTACGGCGAGTCGCCCGCGCTCCAGGCGATGCGCCAATCTGCTGATCGTCGCCGGCAACCGTGACGACATCCGCGAACTGGACGAAGGCGCCCGCGACGGTGCTGACCGAGATTCTGCTCACGGTCGATGCCTGTGATCTCTATGGCAAGGTCGCCGTGCCCAAGCATCACAGCGCCGACGAGGTGCCGGAGATCTATCGCCTGGTGGCGCGCTCCGGCGGGCGTCTTCGTCAACCCGGCCCTGACCGAACCCTTCGGTCTGACCCTGCTGGAGGCCGCCGCCACCGGGCTGCCGCTGGTGGCGACCGAGAACGGCGGCCCGGTGGACATCATCGGCAACTGCGGCAACGGTCTGCTGGTCGATCCGCTCGACCGCCAGGCGATCGCCGCGGCGCTGCTCGCGCATCTCTGAGCGACCGCGAGCGCTGGCAGACCTTTTCGCAGCAGGGCCTCGCCGGGGTGCGCGAGCATTACTCCTGGCAGGCCCATGCCGACGACCTATCGCCGACGCATCGCGCCCGCTGACCGAGGCGCGCCGTCCCCATCCCGGACACCCCGCCGGTGCGCCGCCGTCATGATCTATCGCGATCGCGCCCTCTTCACCGACCTGGACCAGAGCCTGCTCGGCGATGCCGAGGGCGTCGAGCGCTTCGTCGCCATGATGCGCGAGAACCAAGCGCTGCGCCAATTTCGGCATCGCACCGGCCGCCGGCTCGATTCGCTGCTGGTCGAGCTCAAGCGGCATCGGCATCCCGGTGCCGGACATGCTGATCACCAGTCTGGGCACCGAGATCCATTACACCGCGCGCCTGGTCCCGGATGATTACTGGAACGATCATGTCGATCATCTCTGGAATCCGCGCGCGGTGCGACGCGCGCTGGCGCGAGGTGCCGGGACTCATACCCGCAGCGCAAGAGCGAGCAGAGCCGTTTCAAGATTTCCTATCACTACGACCCCGCGATCGCGCCGCAGGTCGAGGAGATCTGACGACCCTGCTGCGCACCCAGGAGCAGACGCGTCAACGTCATCCACGCCTTCGGCCAGTTCCTCGATGTCGTCCCGATCCGCGCGAGCAAGGGCCAGGCGCTGCGCTATGTCGCCCACCGTCTCGGCATCCCGCTCGAGCATATCCTGGTGGCCGGCGGCTCCGGTGCCGACGAGGACATGCTGCGCGGCAACACGCTGGCGGTGGTCGTCGCCAACCGCCATCACGAGGAACTCTCGCAGCTCGCCGAGCACGAGAAACATCTATTTCGCCCAGCAGGCCCACGCGCTGGGGATTCTGGAGGCGGTCGAGCATTACGATTTCTTCAGCTGCCTGCCGCGTCCCGCCGACGCCGGACGATGACGCCTGAACATGCCCACGACCTGCTGCTCTGCACCGATCTGGACCGCACCCTCATCCCCAACGGGCCAGGAGCCGGAATCGCCCGACGGCGCGTCCGCGCTTTCGGCGCTTCGTGACCGAGCCCGGAGGTGACCCTGGCCTATGTGACGGGTCGTCACCGCGCACTGGTCGAGCAGGCGATCGCCGAGTACGACCTGCCCTGGCCCGACTATGTGATCGGCGACGTCGGGACGAGCATTCAGGCGCTGGAGTTCCGGCGGAGGGTGCCGACGTCTGGCAGCCGCTGCCGGCCTGGACGGAGGATCTGGCGCGCGACTGGCCGGGGCCGAGCGACCCTGCGCGACCTGCTTCGCGGATCTGCCGGGTCTGCGTCTGCAGGAAGCCGCAGAAGCAGACGCCGTTCAAGCTGAGCTATTACATGCCGCTCGATCTGGATCCAGACGGCGCTGCTGGGCGCGGCTGCGCGCGCGTCTGGAGCACGCGGGCATGCGCGCCAGTCTCGTCTGGAGCATCGACGAGGCCGCCGCCATCGGGCTGCTCGACGTGCTGCCCGAACAGGCGGGCAAATATCAGGCCGTTGCGTTTTCTGATGGCGCGCGCTCGGCATGCGACGAGGATGCAGACCGTCTTCGCCGGCGACAGCGGCAACGATCTGGATGTCCTGACCAGCCCCGATTCCGTCGGTGCTGGTCGCCAACGCATCGACCGAGGTTCGCGAGCAGGCCCGACGCGCCGCCGCCGAGCAGGGTCTGAGCGATCGTCTCTACTGCGCGCGCGGCGACGGGCAGGGGATGAACGGCAATTACAGCGCCGGCATCCTGGAGGGCGTGGCGCATTTTCGGCCCGATCTGCTGGGACGGATCATGCCCGGTGACGGAGTCAAGCCGCAGGAGCGAAACCATGATGCCGATTTCCACCCATCCGCCATCTTCGGCGAAGTCCTCTTCGATCATTTTCCCGATGGCCGCCGGGTGCTCGGCGGCGCGCCCTTCAATGTCGCCTGGCATCTGCACGCCTTCGGCGCCGCGCCGCAGTCTGATCAGCGCGGTGGGCGACGACCCGATGGTGAGGCCATTCGCGACCGCCATGCGCGCCTGGGGCATGGACCTCGCCGGCTTGCAGACCGATGCCGCGCATGGCACCGGTCGGGTGACGGTGTCGCTGATCGACGGCGAACCCATCTATGACATCGTCCCGGATCGCGCCTATGACCATATCCGCCATGTGCCGGCGGATGCTGGCGGTCTGCTCTATCACGGCACCCTGGCCCTGCGTCAGCCGGTCTCCGCCGCCACCCTGCAAGCGCTCAAGATCGGACGGGCCGGATACGGTCTTTCTGGATGTCAATCTGCGCAAGCCCTGGTGGTCGTACGCCAGCGCACGCGCCTTGCTGGACGATGCCGACTGGGTCAAGCTCAATCGCGATGAACTGATCTGGCTGGATGCAGACGACAGCCCGCCCGCGCTCGATCTGCCCGCGCGCGCCCGCGTCTTTCTCGAACGGCACGGGCTGACCGGACTGGTCGTGACCCTGGGCAGCGAGGGCGCGCTGGCCCTGACCGCCGATGGCGAGACGGTCAGGATCGCCCGGCGCCAGCGACCGAGGTCATCGACACGGTCGGCGCGGGCGACGCCTTCGCCGCCGTCCTGATCCTCGGCATCCTGCACGACTGGCCGCTGGCTACGACCCTGGAGCGCGCCCAGTCGTTCGCCTCGCGGATCGTCGGACAGCGCGGCGCGACCGGCGCCGATGCGGCGTTCTATGCGCCGTTCATCGAGCAGTGGGGCCTGCAACGATTCAGTTGGTTGAGGTTCAGGCGTCGGGCCAGAAATCAGGGTCGAGAATGCTGTCCAGCGCGAATGGGCAGTTCGGACGGCAGGTCGTCATGAATCGAGTGGCGGTCATCCTGTCTATCCAACGGAACCAACATGTACGAACAGGTTTCGCACGCCCTGCTCAACGATATCCTCGACGAATTCGATCATCGACATCGCACGCCAGGATCTCCGTCATTTCTATACCCGGCTCGGCGCCAATTTCTACGCCATCCATTCGCTGTTTCACCATCTCTACGGTCATCGCGAGGATTTCCGGCAGCAGACCATCCAGCTCACCGAACGTCTGGCGCGTGCCTATATCGACCGTCCGGCGGCGCTCAAGCAGCTCGACATGGCGCGCGAGGAGGATCACAACTGGTTTCTGAGCCAGGAATGGGTCGGCATGGCGCTCTACTCGGACGGCTTCGCCGGCAATCTCCAGGGTTTGACGCAGCGCCTGCCTTATCTACAGGAACTCGGCGTCAACCTGGTGCATGTCATGCCGATCCTCAAATGCCCGCAGGGCGCAAGCGACGGCGGTTATGCGGTGAGCGATTTTCGCGACATCGACCCGCGTGCCGGCAACGTCGAGGACGTGGTCGACGCTGGCCGAGGCGATGCGCAAGCGCGGCATGCTGCTCACGCTCGACGTGGTGGTCAACCACACCTCGAACGAGCACGAATGGGCGCAGCAGGCGCGCGCGCCGGCGATGCCGAGTATCAGAAGTTTTATTACATCTTCCCGAACCGCGACGTGCCCGACATGTTCGAGGAGACCCTGCCGGAGATCTTCCCCGAGACCGCCCCCGGCAATTTCACCTGGGACGAGGCGATGGGCAAGTGGGTGATGACGGTCTTCAACAACTATCAATGGGATCTGAATTACTCCAATCCCGCCGTCTTCATCGAGATGCTCGACATCATCCTCTTCTGGGCCAACCAGGGCGCGGACATCGTGCGGCTGGACGCGGTCGCCTTCCTCTGGAAGAAGATCGGCACGACCTGCGCAGAACGAACGCGAGGCGCACCTGATCCTGCAACTCATGAAGGACTGCTGTCAGGTGACGGCGCCCGGCGTGCTCTTCATCGCCGAGGCGATCGTGGCCCCGTCGGAGATCATCAAGTACTTCGGCGAGGATGCGGTCATCGCCAAGGAATGCGAGATCGCCTACAACGCCACCTTCATGGCCCTGCTCTGGGACGCGGTCGCGACCAAGAACGCCAAGCTGCTCAACCAGGGCATCAAGAGCCTGCCCGAACAAGCTCGACCGGGCGACCTGGCTCGAATTATCTACGTTGTCACGACGACATCGGCCTGGGTTTCGACGATGCCGACATCCGCGCCTGCGACTACGACCCCTACTCGCACCGTCGATTTCTGGTGGACTGGTTCACCGGCGCCTTCGAGGGCTCTCCGGCGCGCGGACGCCCCTTCGGCGTCAATCCGAAGACCGGCGATGCCCGCATTGCAGGTGCCCTGGCCTCGCTCGCGGGTCTGGAATCGGCGCTGGAGGCCGAGCGATCAGCAGGCCATCGATCAGGTCGGTGGATCTGATCCTGACGCTGCACGGCATGATCCTCTCCTTCGGCGGCATCCCGCTGATCTGGTACGGCGACGAGATCGGCACGCTCAACGACAACTCCTTCCTCGACGACACCAACAAGGCAAGCGACACCCGCTGGATCCATCGCCCGCGCATCGACTGGGACCGCGCCGAACGTCGTCACGAGCACGGCACGGTCGAGCAGCGGCTGTTCGACGGTCTCAAACGCATGATCGCGGTGCGCAAGACCACGCCGGCCTTCGCCGATTTCAACAACCGCGAGCTGATCGACGTGACCAACCCGCATCTGTTCGTCTTCCTGCGCACCCATCCGACCATGCAGACCGACACCGTGCTGGTGGTCGCCAATTTCGACGTCCAGCCGCAGTATCTGGATCTGGACGATCTGGGCAACCGTGGATTGTTCCGCTTCGGACAGGTCAAGGATCTGGTGAGCGGCGAATCGCCGGCGCTCCTCAATTCCCGCGTGGTCATCCCGCCGCTGCGTTTCTACTGGTTCACCGACCAGCGTCCGGGGGCGGTGGTCGGTGGCAGTGGGCAGTGGGCAGTGGGCAGTGGGCAGTGGGCAGTGGGCAGTGGGCAGTGGGCAGTGGGCAGTGGGCAGTGGGCAGTGGGCAGTGGGCAGTGGGCAGTGGGCAGTGGGCAGTGGGCAGTGGGCAGTGGGCAGTGGGCAGTGGCAGTGGGCAGTGGGCAGTGGGCAGTGGGCAGTGGGCAGTGGGCAGTGGGCAGTGGCGGTTGATTGGTCCTTCGAGGGGGGCGGTTGAGCGAAAAGGGCGCTCCAGGGGGGCTTGGTGCGCGGCACCGAAGCGGGCGCCATGCGCCTTTGGTGAGGATCAGGCTTGCTCGAAGAAGAAGCGCTCGTCACCGAATGCCGGTTTCAGGCTCATCGAGCCAGAGAGCCTCAGGGTCGTGCTGAGCGAAGAACGGACGCAATACCCAATCGGGCTCGCGTGCTTGGACGAATTGCAGCGTGAACACGCGTTCTCCCATCGATCTCATTGACCCCCAAGACCTGAACTTTGCCTGGTGCGGCCGACATGCAGGGGCCCCTCACGGTACGGGCAAGACCGCTCACCTGCTGGTAGGCCCCCTGAAAGATCTCGCCACGCACGCTCTAGTGATACGCCGAAGTGATGCTGTGCTCCGGTGTCTCGAGCCATGAACATATAGTAAGGGATGCAGCCGGCCTTGACTTGCTCACCCCACATTTCGGCCCAGACGTCCGAATCGTCATTGATGTGCTGCGAGCAGCGGGGATTGGGTGCGGATTTCCGCCCCGGTATTGCGGATGCGGCCGATGGCCCGCTGAACCACCGGGTGCTTGACGGCTCTCGGGTGGTTGAAATGGGCCATGAACGCCAGGTGTTTACCGCGTTTCACAACCCGCTCGAACTGCCGGAGCAGCTCATCGGCGTCCGGATCCGTCAGGAACCGATAGGGCCAGAAAGTCAGGGATTTGGTGCCGATGCGGATGCTGGTCACGTGATCCAGGTCCGAGGCCAGCAAGGCGATCGAAATAGGCTGCCAGGGTGCGTGTCTTCATCACCAGCGGATCGCCGCCGGTGCAGAAGCACGTCGGTGACTTCGGGATGCCCGCGCAGATAGTCTGCCAGCGCCGATGCCTCTCGGCTCGCGAACGCGCAGGTTGCCGTCGCCGATGAACTGCGCCCACCGGAAGCAGAAGGAGCAGTAGGCGTGGCAGGTCTGTCCCTGAGTCGGGAAGAAGAGCACCGTTTCAGGATACTTGTGCTGAGTGCCCGCCATTGGTTCACCGTCGCGCACCGGGACGTTCTGTTCCAGTTGGCGCGCGGGATGGGGGTTCAACGCCGAGCCGAATGGACCGGGCGACGGTCTCCACCTCGGCAGGCATCCGCCGCGCTGCAAGGCGGTCGGCCATGCGGTTCGTAATGGGGCTCGCGGAGCATGCCGCGGACCGGAAACATGAGCCGGAAGTAGGGATCCTCGGGGCGCTGCTGCCAGTCGATCAGCTCCTCGACCACGAAGTTGCTGGCACGGAACGGCAGTACGTTGGCGACGACCTCCATTTCGCGACGGGCACCTCGCGCTTGAGCGATTGCATCTGCGGGATCCGCTCCAGGTCGCGCGGGTATAGGGCTGGTAGGTTGGCACCCTCGGCGTGTAGGACGGTACGGCGACACTTGCGCAGAGTTCGCGCATAGCGGCTCCTCCTGTCAATTGCGATGGCGTCTCAGACGCGCTGTCCACTGCGGCTCAGACGCCAGTTTCTTCAGAGAAATGCAGCGGCGAAATTCGTCCCTGGCCGCTACGCGAAGTGGCTAGGGGGCGCCCCGGCCGAGAGGCCCTGCGAGGGCGTGTGGATTAGCGGCAATGAACCGGAGCCGTGGAAGATCCGGGGCGATCCGGATGGGCGCGGTGATTGCCGGTATTAGCGTATCAGGGGGCTGATGATAGCGGCACGGACGCAACGATCAAAGCGATGCTCGCGTTATTGGCTGGGAATGAGCGGGATCTCAACTTGGTCCATGTTGGCGGGCATTGTGGTGAGGCGGCTGGTTGGAGAAGACGGATGACGGTCCGATGGCGGCTACTGGCCGCGGAGATCTGGGCAGGGAGCCCCTCCGGCAAGATGCCTGACTGGCTCAGGGTGATAGCTTGATCCGCTCCCAGGCGGCAAGCGCCCGATCGCGCGACGCGGCGAGGTCGAGGATGGGGCGGGGATAGTCGATGCCGAGCCGCACGCCAGCGGCGGACAGGACGGATTCGGGCGCGGTCCAGGGCTGCTGGAGATACTTGTCCGGCAGGCGCGCCAGCTCGGGACACCAGCGTCGGATATAGCCGCCCTCGGGATCGAAGCGCTCGCCCTGCCGCACCGGATTGAAGACGCGGAAGTAGGGCGCGGCGTCGGCGCCGCAGCCGGCGGTCCACTGCCAACCCTGGGTATTGCAGGCCAGATCGGCGTCGACCAGGGTGTCCCAAAACCAGCGCGCGCCGGCTTGCCAGGGGATCAGGAGGTTCTTGGTCAGCAGGGAGGCGACGACCATGCGCACCCGATTGTGCATCCAGCCGGTCTGCCACAGCTCGCGCATCCCGGCGTCGACCAGCGGAATCCCGGTGCGTCCGCGTTGCCAGGCAGTCAGCGCTTCCGCGACGCCGTCTTCGGCCCAGGGGAACTCCGCGAAGCGGCTGTCCAGCGGCTCGGCGGGTGTCTGGGGGAAGTGGTACAGCAGGTGATAGGAAAACTCGCGCCAGCCCAGCTCTCGGACGTAGGGCGCGGCGGACTCCGCCAGCGGATCGCCGAAGCGCTCCATGATCAGGCGCAATAGCCGCCTCGGACCGATCTCGCCGAAATGTAGGTGGGGCGAAAGGCGCGAGGTGCCGGGACGGTCGGGCCGATCGCGTTCCACGCCATAGGCCGCGATGCGTTCAGCCAGGAAGTCGCGGGCGAGTTCCTGGGCCGCCGCTTCGCCGGGTGTCCAGGCGGCGCGCATTCCCCCGTCCCAGGGAATCCGGGGCAGCAATTCCAGTTCGTCCAGGGCCAGCGTGTCCAGTTGCTGCGGGCTTGCCAGAAGCCGCTCGGGCGCGGGGATCGGCTCGGCCTGGGGCAGCGACTTGACGCAGGCGCGCCAGAAGGCGCTGAAGACCCGATAAGGCTGGCCCTGCCCATTGGCGATCTCCCAGGGCTCGAAGAGCAGCGCGGAGTTGTGGCTCTCGCAGCGCAGGCCATCGGCGCGGAGCGCCTGTTTGATGCGTGTGTCGCGCTCCTTGGTTGTGGGGTCGTAAAGTCGATTCCAGTGGACCTGGGTTGCCCCGGTCGCGGCGATCACGGCTCTGAGTGCGTCGAGACTGTTGCCGCGCAGGATCCACAGCCGATTGCCGCGCACGCGCAAGGCGTCGTCGAGCGACTTGAGGCTCCAGTGGAGCCACCAGCGGCTGGCCGCGCCCGGTTCCCAGGGGGTTTCCTCCCCGGGCGCATGGATGTAGAGGGGAACGATGCCGGTGCCGCTCGCCAGGGCGCTGGCCAGCGCAGGGTTGTCGTCGAGGCGCAGGTCGCGTCTCAGCCAGAGGATGCTGGGCATGCCTGGTCCTTGTTGGTTGGGCAGCGCGTCGCGATTGCAACGCCCCCAGCCTTTCGGTCAGGCGCGTTGCAACCCAGGCGGGCTGCGTCTATCCTTGTGCTGCATTGCAGCATCGGAGGCGGGAAGTCGAAACGCTGGATCAGGCGTGCCCGATCAGTTCGTCGATGTGGGTGCTGACGCAGCGTCCGAGCGCGGAGAGCGTGTAGCCGCCTTCCAGGCAGGAGACCACCCGCTCCTGGCTGTGCTTGAGGGCCAGCTTGTGGACCTCTCGCGTGATCCAGGCGTAATCGGCCTCGCGCAGATTGAAGTGTGCCATGTCGTCCTCGATGTGACCGTCGAATCCGGCCGAGATCATGATCAACTGCGGGGCGAAGGCGTCGATGCGCGGCAGCCAGGACGCCTCGACCGCTGCTTTGAAGGCGTCGCCATCGGTCAGGCGCGGCAGCGGCAGGTTGATGATGTTGGGGGCCTGGGTGTCGGCGCCGGTGCCGGGGTAGAAGGGATGCTGGAAGCTGGAGCAGAAGAGCACGCGCTGGTCGCCGATGAAGATGTCCTCGGTGCCGTCGCCGTGGTGGACGTCGAAGTCCACGATGGCGATCCGCTCCAGGCCATGCCGAGCCAGCGCGTGGGCGGCGCCGATGGCGACGTTGTTGAAGATGCAAAAGCCGCTCGCCTTGGCGCGCCCGGCGTGGTGGCCTGGCGGACGGACGCAGCAGAAGGCGGCGTGGTGCTGGCCGCTCATCACCAGATCGACGCCCAGGATGGCGGCTCCCGCGGAATGCAGCGCGGCGTCCAGGGAGTGGCTGTTCATGGCGGTGTCGCCGTCGACCCAGGTCAGCACGTCGTCGGCGCGCGGCGCGGCATCGAAGATCCCCTGGATGTAGGCGCGATCATGCACCCGGGCCAAGTCCTCGACGCTGGCCGCCGGGGCGTCATAATGGGTGACCAGCATCTCCATGCCGGAGGCGATGAGCCGGTCCTGGATCGCGTACAGACGCTCGGGGCATTCGGGGTGGTGCGCGCCCATCCTGTGCTCCCGGCAGGCGGGATGGGAGATAAAGGCAAGGTTCATGGCGGATCCTCAAGGCTCGATCGCGACGCCTGAGCTGGCGGCTCGGGGGGCGATACTGCTCATCACTTGGCTTGCGATCATCGTTGTCGCCGCGTTCGGGCGACAATGTCACAGATTAACCCCTTTTGTGCCTCGGAGGGCAGACCCCATGCGTATGACGGATATCGACCAACTCTTTACGCCGAGCGCCGTCGCCGTGTTCGGCGCCAGCGACAACGAGGGCTCGATCGGGGGCATGGTCTTCCGCAACCTCCTCGCGGGCGATTTCAAGGGTCACTGTTACGCGATCAATCCCAAATACAGCCAGGTGGCGGGTGAGCCTTGCTACAGCTCGCTCAGCGAGTTGGACCGACAGGTCGATCTGGCCTTGATCGCCGCGCCCGCCGAATGTGTCCCGGCAATCCTCGATCAGTGCGGCGGTTTTGGCGTCAAGGCCGCCGTGGTCCATTCGGCCGGTTTCGGTGAGCATGGCGAGCGCGGCAATGCCTTGCAGGAGAAGATGGTCGAGGCGGCGCGGCGCAACCGGATTCGGGTCATGGGTCCGAACTGTATCGGCGTGATGCGCCCGCAGCACGGCTTGAACGCCAGCGTGGGTCAGGACTTGCCCAGACAGGGCAATGTGGCGCTGGTGTCGCAGTCCGGCGCGATCTGCACGGCGATGATCGATTGGTCCGAGCCGCGTCGGGTCGGGTTCTCCGCGGTCGTCTCGCTCGGCGCGGCGGCGGATGTGGACTTCGGCGATATCCTCGATTATCTGGCGCTGGACACCGAGACCCGCTGCATCCTGCTTTACGTCGAGGGCATCCGCAATGCCCGGCACTTCATGAGCGGACTGCGCGCGGCGGCGCGGCTCAAGCCGGTGATCATCGTCAAGGCCGGGCGCCATCCGGCCGGAACCCGCGCCATCAAGTCGCATACCGGCGGCTTCGTCGGCTCCGCCGATGTCTTCCGTGCCGTCACCGAGCGCGCGGGCGTGGTCCAGGTGTCGAATCTCGATCAGCTTTTCGCGGCGGCCCAGGTGTTCGGCACCCGCCGACGGCTGACCGGCGATCGCATCGCCATCATCACCAATGGCGGCGGTCCGGGCGTGCTGGCGGCTGATCGGACGGTGGAACTGGGCCTGACCCTCGCACAGTTCAGCGACGCCACCCGTCAAACCCTGGAACAGGCGCTGCCGAACTATTGGTCGCATGGCAACCCGATCGACATCATCGGCGATGCCCCTCCGGACCGCTATCGCTTGGCGATCGATGCCTGTCTTGCCGACCCCGAGGTGGACGGGGTGCTCTGCATCCTGGCGCCGCTGGTCTTCGGCGATCCTGTGGCGACCGCCCGGCAGGTCATCGAGGCGAGCAAGGATAGCCGCAAGCCGGTGCTGGCCTGCTGGATGGGGGGTAATCGCGTGGCCGAGGCGCAGGCGCTGCTCTCCGAGCATGATGTACCCCATTTCGACAGTCCCGAGGCGGCGGTCGAGGCCTTCTCCTTCCTCGCCACCCACCAGCGCAACCAAAAACTGCTGATGCAGTCGCCATCGCCCCTGTCCTACGAGGATCCGCCGGACGTCGAGGGCGCGCGCCTCATCATCGAGGGGGTCATGGCCGAGGGGCGCAAGGTGCTCGGCACCATCGAGGCCAAGGCGATCCTCTCCGCCTTCCGCATCCCGACCATGCAGGCGGTGTTGAGCCGCACGCCCAACGAGGCCCTGATGGCCGCCGAGGCGCTGGGCTTCCCGGTGGTGATGAAGATCAACTCGCCGGACCTGGAGCACAAATCCGACGTCGATGGCGTCAAGCTCAATCTCGACGACGCCCAATCGGTGCGCCGCACCTTCAGCGAGATCATCGATCGAGCCAAGCGCCTGCGCCCGGACGCCCGGATGGAGGGCATCACCGTCGAGCACATGGTGTCGACTCGCGCCGCGCGCGAACTCATGATCGGCGTGTTCCGGGACAAGATCTTCGGTCCCGTCATCATCTTCGGGGCCGGCGGTACCAAGGTCGAGGTGCTGGGGGACCGCGCGCTGGGGCTGCCGCCGCTCAACGCCTTCATCATCGAGACCATGATCGATCACACCCGGATCGCGCGGCTGATGGGTGCCTTCCAGCACATGCCGCCGATGAACCGCGTGGCCCTCGCGAAGATCCTGCAGCGGGTCTCGGAGATGGTCTGCGAACTGCCGGAGATCATCTCCATGGACATCAATCCCCTGATCGGAAACGACAAGGAGGTGATCGCCGTGGATGTGCGGATCAAGGTCGATTATCGCCCGCCCCAGCAGCCGACCTATGGCCACATGGCCATCCACCCCTATCCGAGCCAACTGATCGAGCGGGTGCAGTTGCCCGACGGCAAGGATCTGGTGATTCGGCCGATCCGGCCCGAGGATGCGGAGATGGAGCAGGAGTTCGTGCGGGGGCTGTCGGAACAGACCAAGTATTTCCGCTTCATGCAGGCGATCAAGGAACTGACGCCCGAGATGCTGGTGCGCTTCACCCAGATCGACTACGACCGGGAGATGGCCTTGATCGGCGTGGTGGAGGACAAGGGGATCGAGTCCGAGGTCGGCGTGGCCCGCTACATGGCGCGTCCGGGCGGGGAGGACTGCGAGTTCGCCATCGTCGTCTCCGATACCTGGCGAAACCTGGGCATTGGCGCGCGCCTGATGCGCTCGCTGATGCAGAACGCCCGCCTGCGGGGGTTCCGGGTCATGGATGGCGAGGTGCTCGCGGCGAATACCCGCATGCTGGCCTTGGTGAAGTCGCTGGGTTTCCGTATCGAGAGCGATCCGCAGGATATGGCGATCAAGCTCGTGACCAAGGTGCTCTAATCCGTCTTTTGTTCGGGGTTGTATTGCTCGCCGCCGGCGTGGGGTTGTTGTATGGTCGAGGTCCAGACGTCGGCCGCCGCAGTCCCGCGTCGACACGGGTAATGACGATCACGCGACGGTGGGACACATCATGACAGCAAAAAACGAGCAGACGCCCGGTACCCTGCATCATTTCTGGCACGACATTGTGGTTCCCTGGATCGACAGTGTTTCCGACGAGCTTGCCGAGTGCGAGTTCGAGTGTCGGAAGCCGGAGTGCTCTCGCGGCGAATGGGAGACATGCGCGCATCGGCTGGAATTCGTCCGGCAGCTCCAACTTCGGAACGATGCCAGCGATTGAAGGGCAGAGGTCGAAACCGTTTCGCGCAAGTCCCCGACTCCGCCCCGCCCACCCGGCGGATCGCGCGTGTTTTCACTCATGCGGTCTGGGCTGGTAGTCGTCCGGGATCAGGATGGTGGGTGTGCGCTGGCTGGCGTCCTTGCTGGGATAGTCGAGGGTGTAGTGCAGGCCGCGGCTTTCGCGGCGACGCAGCGCGGATTGGATGATCAGGTCCGCGACTTCCAGCAGGTTGCGCAGTTCGATCAGGTCGTTGCTGACGCGGAAATGGCTGTAGTACTCGATGATCTCCTGCGCGAGCAGGTCGGCGCGGCGCTTGGCCCGGCGCAGCCGCTTGTTGGTGCGCACGATGCCGACGTAGTCCCACATGAAACGCCGCAGTTCGTCCCAGTTGTGGGTGACGACCACCTCCTCGTCCGGCTCGGTGACCCGGCTCTCGTCCCAGTTCGGGACCTCCGGGGGATTTGCCGCGCCCGGCATCAGTCGCTCGATGTCCGCGGCGGCCGCCTCGGAATAGACCAGACACTCCAGCAGCGAGTTGCTGGCCATCCGGTTGGCGCCGTGCAGGCCGGTGTAGGCGGTCTCGCCGCTGGCATAGAGGCCCGGCAGGTCGGTGCGCGCGTGGCTGGTCCACCATGACGCCGCCGCAGGTGTAGTGCGCGGCCGGCACGACCGGGATCGGCTCGCGGGTGATGTCGATGCCGAGCTCCAGGCAGCGGGCATGGATGGTCGGGAAATGCTCGATGATGAAATCGGCCGGGCGATGCGAGATGTCCAGATAGACGCAGTCGCTGCCGAGCCGCTTCATCTCGTGGTCGATGGCGCGGGCGACGATGTCGCGCGGCGCCAGTTCGGCGCGCTCGTCGAAGCGCGGCATGAAGCGCTCGCCATCGGGCAGCAGCAGGCGGGCGCCCTCGCCGCGCAGCGCCTCGGTGACCAGGAAGGTGCGCGCCTGCGGGTGGATAGAGGCAGGTCGGATGGAACTGCATGAACTCCATGTTGGCGACCCGGCAGCCGGCGCGCCAGGCCATGGCGATGCCGTCGCCGGTGGAGACGTCCGGGTTGCTGGTGTAGAGATAGACCTTGTTGGCGCCGCCGGTGGCCAGTACCACGAAGCGGGCGAGGAAGGTCTCGACCCGCCCGGTGCCGCGGTCGAGGATATAGGCGCCCAGGCAGCGATGGTCCGTGCTGTCCGGAAGATGCCTGGAGGTGATGAGGTCGACCGCGATATGCTGCTCATAGAGCGTGATGTTGGGTCTGGCGCGGACCTGTGCCTCCAGCGTGGTGGCAACCGCGCGCCCGGTGGCGTCGGCGGCATGGATGACGCGCCGGTGGGTGTGGCCGCCCTCGCGGGTGAGGTGATAGCCGCCGGCGGAGGTGCTGTTCCTCGTCGCGGGTGAACTCCACGCCCTGTTCGAGCAGCCAGCGGATGTTGTCCGGGCCGCGCTCGACGACGTAGCGCACGACATTGCGATCGCAGAGCCCGGCGCCGGCCTTGAGGGTGTCCTGGACATGCGATTCGATGGAGTCCTTGGCGTCCAGCACGGCGGAGATGCCGCCCTGGGCGTAGCGGGTGCTGCCCTCGATCAGTTCGCGCTTGGAGACGACGCGCCACGGAGATGTCCTCGCGCAGCCGCAGGGCCAGGCTCAGGCCGGCGGCGCCGCTGCCGAGGATCAGGACATCGTGGCGGTAACAGGTGTCGGGCATGGATTGCCTCTACAGTTGGGTGTTGCGGCTTTGATTTGTTTTTTCGCGGAAGGGTCCGATGACCGCCCGTGAGCTGAGACTCCTGTTCCCTGTAAGCTGCGCGATTTCTCGCTCTGGATCAAGTTCGCGATCTGGATCAAGCTGGCGCTGATTAGGTTGGCGAATCCCGGCCGTATCCAACCACGGCCAAGAACTTCCTATCCGGTGAACTGTCCATGCCAACGGAACCGAAGGCGATTCGGCCAGGCGGTGCGACGCGATGACTGAGCGCGCATGCCGATCACGAGCTCGTCAGCCGTGCTCAGTCGGGCGACAAGCGCGCCTTCGATTTGCTGGTGCTCAAATACCAGCAGAAGGTGTCGAGTCTGATTTCCCGATACCTGCGGGATCCGAGCGAGGTCATGGACGTGACCCAGGACGCCTTCATCAAGGCGTACCGCGCCTTGCCGGGGTTTCGGGGCGAGAGCGCCTTCTACACCTGGCTTTATCGGATCGCCGTCAACACCGTCAAGAATCATCTGGTCGCCCAGGGCCGGAGACCGCCGGGCGAGGATATCGAGGCGGAGGTCGCCGAGCAGATGGACATGGGCGGCCGTCTGCGCGAGCACGCGACGCCGGAGGGGCATCTGTTGAGCGACGAGATCGCCGCGACGGTCCAGCAGGCGCTCGACGATCTGCCCGAGGATCTGCGCACGGCTATCGTGCTGCGGGAACTCGAGGGGATGAGCTACGAGGAGATCGCGACGGCGATGGAGTGCCCGATCGGGACCGTCAGATCGAGGATCTTTCGTGCCAGGGAGGCCATCGACAAGCGGCTGAGGCCGCTCCTTGAAAACTGATCGAGAGCAAACCGGCGTGGCCGACCCGAAAATCGGCCAGACCAACCAGCTCAGGCGTGAAATCATGACCGACGAGCACAGACAACGACTTTCAGCGCTGCAGGATGGCGAACTCGACTCCGCAAGCGTTTCGCGTCTCTTGGATGCCATGGTGGCGGATCCGGCGCTGCGCGCGACCTGGCGGCGATACAACCTGATCGGTCATGCGATGCGTGGCGAGACCATCGATCTCGCGCAGTGGTCGATCGCCGATCGCGTTCGCGACGCGATGGTTGCCGAACCGACCATTCTGGCCCCGCGACGGGTGGAGCGATCGCGATGGCGGCGAGCCCAGCGCCTGGCGGGGTTTGCCTTGGCGGCATCGGTCGCCTTCGTCGTCTTTCTCGCGGCGCCAGCGCTGTTTCAGTATGCGAACCTGACGCCGGAGACGACGACGGACGCCCCGCTTCTGGTCGAGCGCGAGACCGTTCCACTGCGGCGCTGGCAGTTGGAGCGTCCAGAGCTGGCCAGCAAGCTCGATCTTTACCTGGTCACCCACCAAGCGACGGCGCCAGCAACCGGGGCCAGGGGGATGCTGCCTTATGCCACACTGGTCGGCTATGACTTGCCGCGTTAGCCGACGTCCGATGGGGCGGTGGCTAGGGATCCTGTGCTGCTGGCTGGGACTGGTCCAGGCCATCGCGGCCAACGAGGAGCCAGCCAAGGATCTGGCCGGCGCCGATGCCGTGCAACGCGCCGGCGTCCTGCTCGCGCGGATGGCCCAGGCGGTCCGGTCTCTGAACTATGAGGGGACGCTGGTCTACCTGCACGAGAACCGCCTGGATGCCCTCAATCTCACGCATCATGTCGAGCAGGGACAGGTGCGGGAGCGACTGATCTCGCTCAGTGGACCCGTGCGTGCCGTGGCGCGCGCGCAGGATCGGGTCATGTGCGTGCTCCCGGATGGCCACCCCATCTCGGTCGAGCGCGGCAGCGAGGCGGGCTTTCTGGATGCCCAGGGCATCGACCCCGACGCCTTGGGCGCGCACTATCGCGTGGAGCTGTTGGGCGCGGCACGCATCGCGGGTCGCGATACCGATGTCGTGGGCATCATTCCGCGCGACGCCCTGAGGTACGGGTACAGATTCCATATCGACCGCGCCACCGCCTTGCCGCTGAAGTCCGACCTCATCGATCAGGGTCAGGAGCCGCTTGAACAGCTCATGTTCACCTCGATCGACGTCCAGCCTCCGGGCGATCCCGCGCCAGCGTCGGCGGCGCGGTCGGTTCGGAGTGCGCCGCCCGCCACCTCAACCAGCCAGTGGCGATTCGAGGCGGTGCCAGCCGGTTTCGAGTTGGTCATGCAGCATCGGATGCCTCAGCCGGACGGCTCGAACGTTGAGCATTTCCTGTTCACCGACCGCCTCTCGTCCTATTCCGTCTACGTGGAGCCGCACACCGACGAGGGACTGGAGGGCGTCGCGAGTATCGGTGCCGTGCATGCCGCCGGTCGGGAAGTGGATGGGCACCAGGTCATCGCCGTCGGGGAGGTGCCCACGGAGACGGTTCAGGCGGCGATCGCCGGTGCCCGCTGCGCGCCGCCGCCCAGCCCGAAGACACCCTGACGGCGCACTCCGTAAGTCGAGCGCCACCTTCGCCGTCGTGGGCTGACTGGCACTGGTATTCTTGTGGCTGCGCAGCTACAGTGTTGTATCAGTGCTTAATCCGGGACTGCAACCGGTGGCGCTAAGACGTCTCAAACCCAATTCAATTGACGTTTCCTCCCCTTCCTCCCGGCGGCAGGGGGAGCGAAGCGGTCGATCCGCATCAACCGGAGCACCCATGCGACCCACACCCCGACTGTCGCTCGCCCTCACCGCCTTGCTCTGCTGCGCATTGGCCCCAAGCATGGCCTTCGCGCGTGAGTTGCCGGACTTCACCGGTCTGGTCGCCGACAACGGTCCCGCCGTGGTCAATATCAGCACCAAGCAGACGACGGCCGTCTCCCAGCAGTCGCGCGGTTACTCCATTCCCGACCT
Organism: uncultured Gammaproteobacteria bacterium; assembly: GCA_963818415.1. GTDB lineage: Bacteria > Pseudomonadota > Gammaproteobacteria > Chromatiales > Chromatiaceae > CAWFSC01. The sequence continues at coordinate 188,616 of CAWFSC010000009.1, forward strand.
CCCGGAGGACAGCCCGCTGCAGGAGTTTTTCCGGCGCTTTCTCGGCGAGGACGGAGAGGCGCCTGATGACGCCTTGCAGTCCCGCTCGCTCGGCTCCGGCTTCTTCGTCTCCAGCGATGGCTATGTGCTGACCAATTCGCATGTCGTCGAGGGCGCCGACGAGATCGTCGTGCGGACCAGCGATCGTCGCGAGTTCGTCGCGACGCTGGTGGGCGCGGACAAACGCAGCGACATCGCCTTGCTGAAGGTCGATGGCCAAGGCTTGCCGATCGCCAGGATCGGCTCGGCGAAGGATCTTGCAGGTGGGCGAGTGGGTGCTGGCGATCGGTTCGCCCTTCGGCTTCGAGTCCTCGGCGACCGCCGGCATCGTCAGCGCCAAGGGGCGGAGCCTGCCGACCGAGAACTATGTGCCCTTCATTCAGACCGACGTGGCCATCAATCCGGGTAACTCCGGCGGGCCGCTCTTCAATCTGAAGGGAGAAGTGGTCGGCGTCAACAGCCAGATCTACAGCCGCACCGGCGGTTTCATGGGGCTCTCGTTCGCCATCCCGATCGACGTGGCGATGGATGTCGTCAACCAGATCAAGACCAAGGGCCGTGTCAGTCGTGGCTGGCTCGGCGTCCTGATCCAGGACGTGACGCGCGAACTGGCCGAAACCTTCGGCATGGAACAGCCCACGCGGCGCGCTGGTGGCGCAGGTGCTGCCCAACAGCCCGGCCAGCGGCGGCCGATCTGCGTCCCGGGAGATGTGATCCTGAGCTTCAATGGACGTGACGTGGTGACCTCCAGCGCCCTGCCGCCGCTGGTCGGCGAGACGGCGGTCGGCGCATCCGCCACGCTGGAGGTGCTGCGGCGCGGCGAGCAGGTCGAGCTCAACGGTCAAGATCGAAGAGCTTCCAGACGAGGAACAGGCCGCGAACAAGGATGGCGCGACGGATAAGGAACCGTCCAACCGCTCGGTCTCGTGGTCAAGAATCTGACGCCCGAGCAGCGCCAGCAGATGGGCGTGGAGTCGGATGGGGTCTTGATCGAGGCGATCGATCCGGGTCCAGCGGACGAGGCCGGACTGAACGCGGGCGATGTCATCCTCATGCTCGACAATCAGACCGGTCGCGAATCTCGAAGCCTTCGACAAGATTCTGGCCACCATCGAGGCCGGGCGGTCCGATCGCCATTCTGATGCAGCGGGGCGACAGCCGCATGTTCTACGCGCTAAAGATCCCCAAGACCTGAGCCGAGTCCGTGCCCGGATCCGTCCGCGGATCCGGGATGGCGCCCGGACATGGTGATCCTCACGGTGTGCCGGGGTGCCGCTCTCTGTTACCATTGCGCGTTAATCCCCGGCGTAGCTCCCCTCCTGGATGACCTGGCCCGGCCTTGACCACGGCGTCGAGTCCCTGGGTTCTAGTGCGTCGCACCGGACGCCCGCCGTTTCCCGCCGATCACTTAATTGTGTGCCCATGAGCTATAGATGACCGACCTCAGTCATATTCGTAACTTCTCGATCATCGCTCATATCGACCATGGCAAGTCGACCATCGCCGATCGCTTCATCCAGATCAGCGGCGCCTTGACCGACCGCGAGATGTCCAGCCAGGTGCTCGACTCCATGGACCTGGAGCGCGAGCGCGGGATCACCATCAAGGCCCAGAGCGTGACGCTCGACTATAAGGCCCGCAATGGCGAGACCTATCAGTTGAATTTCATCGACACGCCGGGGCATGTGGACTTCTCCTATGAAGTCTCGCGCTCATTGGCGGCCTGCGAGGGCGCGCTACTGGTGGTCGACGCGGCGCAAGGCGTCGAGGCGCAGAGTGTCGCCAACTGCTACACCGCCATCGAACAGGGCTTGGAGGTGCTGCCGGTCCTGAACAAGATCGACCTGCCGTCCGCCGAGCCGGACCGGGTGATCAAGGAGATCGAGGAGATCATCGGCCTGGATGCCCAGTACGCCCTGCGGGTCAGCGCCAAGACCGGCGAGGGGATTCCCGACCTGCTGGAGGCGCTGGTCGAGCACATACCCGCCCCGAGCGGCGACCCGAACGCCCCGCTCCAGGCGCTTATCATCGACTCCTGGTTCGATCCCTACGTGGGCGTGGTCTCGCTGGTGCGGGTCATGAACGGCGAGATGCGGCGTCGTGACAAGATCCTGATCATGTCCACCGGCCGTACTCAACAGATCGACGGGGTCGGAGTCTTCACCCCAAAGAAGACCGAGCGCGACTGTCTGCGCGCCGGCGAGGTCGGCTATATGATCGCCGGCATCAAGGAGATCGACGGCGCGCCGGTCGGGGATACCATCACCCGGCCCGACAACCCGGCGCCCAAGCTGCCCGGCTTCAAGGAGATGCAGCCGCGCGTCTTCGCCGGGCTCTACACCGTGATCTCGGACGACTACGAGGATCTGCGCGAGGCGCTCGGCAAGCTGCGGCTCAACGATGCCGCGCTGCACTACGAGCCCGAGGTCTCGCAGGCGCTTGGCTTCGGCTTCCGCTGCGGTTTTCTCGGCATGCTGCACATGGAGATCATCCAGGAGCGGCTGGAGCGCGAATACGATCTGGACCTCATCACCACCGCGCCCGACCGTGGTCTACGAGGTGCTTGCGCTCGCGACGGCGAGGTCATTCGAATCGATAACCCCGCCGATCTGCCCGAGCCGGGCAAGATCAGCGAGGTGCGCGAGCCCATCATCGAGGCCCATATCCTGGTCCCGCAGGACTATCTGGGCGCGGTCATCAATCTCTGCATCGAGAAGCGCGGCGTGCAGAAGCAGATCCAGTATCTCGGGGGACAGGTTCAGGTCACCTACGAGCTGCCACTAAGCGAGGTGGTGCTCGACTTCTTCGACCGGCTCAAGTCGTGCAGCCGCGGCTTCGCCTCCTTCGAGTACGAGTTCAAGCGCTTCCAGGTCGCCGATCTGGTCAAGCTGGATGTCCTCATCAATGGGGATAAGGTGGACTCGCTGTCCTTCATCGTCCACCGCTCGATCTCGCAGAATCGCGGACGCGACGTGACCGAGCGGATGAAGGAGCTGATCCCGCGCCAGATGTTCGAGGTCGCCATCCAGGCCGCGATCGGCACCAAGATCATCGCCCGCACCACCGTCAAGCCGCTGCGCAAGAACGTGACCGCCAAATGTTACGGCGGGGACGTATCTCGCAAGCGCAAGCTGCTTGAAAAACAGAAGGAGGGCAAGAAGCGCATGAAGCAGGTCGGCAAGGTGGATATCCCGCAAGAGGCATTCCTTGCCGTGCTCCAGATCGGCAAGGATAATTGAAGTTCTCACTCAGATAGAGACCGCTTCCTCAAGATGACCTTCGATTTCCCCGCATTTCTCGTGTTGGCATCCTTCCTGACCGGCGGCGTCTGGCTGTTCGACGCGCTCGTCCTGGCGCCGAGGCGTCGCCGTCTGGCGATGACCGCAGGCGGCGCGGAGGGAGGTGGGTCCATCGCCAAGGAGCCGGTTTTGGTCGAGTATGCTCGCTCGTTCTTTCCGGTCATCTTTGCCGTGCTGGTGCTCCGCTCGTTCGTCGTGGAGCCGTTTCGCATTCCGTCCAATTCCATGATGCCGACCCTGCTGACGGGCGATTTCATTCTGGTCAACAAGTTTTCCTATGGACTGAGGCTGCCGGTCCTGAATAACAAGGTCGTCGACCTCGGCGAGCCTCAACATGGCGACGTGGTGGTCTTCAAGTTCCCGCTTGACCCCACAACCGACTACATCAAGCGCATCGTCGGGCTGCCGGGGGATGAAATCTCCTACCGCAACAAGACGGTCTTCATCAACGGCGAGGCGATGCCGCAATTGCCCGCCGGCAGTTACACCGGGGTCGGCTCCGGCCAGGAGATGACCGGCGCGCGTGAGCAAATGGAAAGCCTGGATGGAGTCGATCACAGCATTCTGATCCGGCCGACAGCCCCCGATCTGCCATTCGGCTGTCTGGTTCTGGCGTCCGGGCCGGTCGTGGTTCCGGACGGGCACTATTTCGTGATGGGCGACAATCGCGACAACAGTAACGACAGCCGTTGTTGGGGATTCGTGCCCGAGAACAACCTGGTCGGCAAGGCTTTTGCGATCTGGATGCATTGGGACGGACGACGCGACGGACTGCCGATCGCCTGGTCGCGTCTCGGGGATCGAATCAAATAATTCGGAGATGCTCGGGATGTCAAAGATGCCTGGATCACAGTCACGTCAGCTCGGCATGGGGATGCTGGGTTTCATCGTCATCATCGCGCTCGTCGCCTTCTTCGCGACCGTGTTGCTCAAGGTGGGGCCGACCTATCTCGATTATTGGACCCTCAGGACTATCATGGAGGAAATGGCGAACAATCCTCAGCAGGTCGAGGGCGGCGCGCAGGGCATCATCACCGCCATTGACAAACGGTTGAACATCAACAGCGTCTATGGCCGCAAAGGCTCGGATTTCGTCGTCAAGAAGATCGGGGAGGGGAAGTACCAGGTGACCCTGGCGTACGAGGACCGCGTTCATCTCTTCTTCAACGTCGATGCGGTTACGATGTTCAAGCACCAGGTCGGAATGACGTTGCCGTGAATGCCGATCCGCGACGACTTGCGCATGCCTTGGCGCATGACTTCGGGAAGCCCGATCTCCTGGGCCAGGCGCTGACGCACCGTAGCTCCAGTTCGAGGAACAACGAGCGGCTGGAGTTTCTGGGGGATGCCCTGATCGGGTTCATCATCGCGGAGGCGCTCTGGGAGCGCTTTCCGGACGCGGACGAAGGCACGCTCAGTCGGATGCGCGCGTCGCTGGTGAAGCGCGAGTCGCTCGCCAGACTGGCTCGGGGGCTGCAAGCTCGGCGACTATCTGCGGCTGGGCGCGGGCGAGTTGCGCACCGGCGGTCATGCGCGCGATTCGATCCTGGCCGATGCGCTGGAGGCGGTGCTCGGCGCCGTCTATCTGGATGCCGGCTTTGCGGCGGCGCGCACCGTGGTTCTGGATCTATTCGCCTCCCGACTGGATCAGACCGACGCCGAGCGCGCCGGGCAAGGATCCCAAGACGCGGCTCCAGGAGTTGTTGCAGTCGCGCAAGCGACCCTTGCCCGAATATTTGGTGGTCGCGATCGACGGCGATCAGCACGATCAGACCTTTACCGTGAACTGTCTGCTACAGGACGCGGAACTTTCGACCAAGGGCAGCGGCACGCAGTCGGCGACGCGCCGAGCAGGCCGCCGCCGAAGCCATGCTGGAGCAAATCACAGGATGACCGAATCCGCGCCCACGCGCTGCGGCTATGTCGCCATCATCGGGCGTCCCAATGTCGGCAAATCGACGCTGCTGAACCGCATCCTGGGTCAGAAGCTGGCCATTACCTCGCACAAGGCGCAGACCACGCGCCACGCGATCCTCGGGATCAAGACCTTGCCCGAGGGCCAGATTCTCTTCGTCGATACGCCGGGCATCCATCAGCGCGGGGGCAGCGCGCTCAACCGTTATCTGAATCGCGCCGCGCGGGCGACCATCGCGGATACCGATCTGGCGCTGTTGGTCGTCGAGGCGACTGCGCTGGACGGACGAAGACGCCAAGGCGCTGGAGGCCGTCGCCACGGCCGGGGTGCCGGTCATCGCCGTCGTCAACAAGGTGGATCGGGTCGACGAACAAGGAGGCGCTGCTCCCTTACCTGCAAACCCTGGCGCAGCGACATGACTTTCTGGCACTGATCCCGGTCTCGGCGACCAAAGGGGATCAGGTCGAGGCCCTGGAGCGCGCGGTGGTCAAGGCGCTGCCGGAGGCCGCGCCACTTTTTCCGGAAGATCAGATCACGGACCGCTCCGAGCGCTTCTTCGCCGCCGAGCTGGTGCGCGAGCAGTTGATGCAACGCTACGGCCAGGAATTGCCTTATCGCACCACGGTCGAGATCGAGCGCTTCGAGGATGGCGGAGGGCCGCTACCGGATCCATGCCCTGATCTGGGTCGAGCGACCGAGCCAGAAGGCGATCATCATCGGCAAACAGGGCGAGGCGCTCAAGGCGGTGGCCACTCAGGCGCGGCTGGAGATGCAGAAGCTCTTCGACTGTCCGGTGCATCTGGAGGTCTGGGTCAAGATCAAGAAGAGCTGGTCGAGCGACGAAGCGGCCATCGCGAGTCTTGGCTATAGCGAGGATCGCTGAAATCGCGATTGATTGAGTCGCCGACCACTCTTGAACCACCGTTGCGGGGATCCCGTGGCAAATCGCGCGACCCTTTTCCTGGCCTTCGTGCTGCACCGGCGGGATTACGGTAACACCAGCCTGCTGCTGGACATCTTCGCGAGCGGGCAGGGGCGTTTTCCCGCCATCGCCAAGGGCGCGCGGCGGCCGCGCAACCCGGCCAGCGCCCTGCTTGCAGCCCTTTCAGCCACTCTGGCTTGCGGCCAGTCGGGCGTGGCGAGGTCAAAACCCTGATACGCAGCGAAGCGGCCAGTCGGCCGTTCGCCATCGCGGGACGGCCCCTGTTGGGCGGTTTCTATCTGAACGAGCTCCTGATGCGTCTGCTTGGGCCGCAACGATCCGCATGACCAGTTGTTCGCTTTCTATCAAGCCGCGCTGTCACGCCTGTCCGACGGCGACGACCTGGAAACGCTGTTGCGTCAGTTCGAACTACGACTGCTCGATGAGCTGGGCTACGGCTTGACGCTCGACCGGCAGGCCGAGGACGGGGAGCCCGTTCGACCCGATCAGTCCTATGTCTTCGAGCGGGAGATCGGTGTGCGCGAGGCCGGATGGGGTCGGTCCGAGGCTGTCTGGCGCGACCTTGCTGGCCCTGGCCAGGGGCGAGAGACTCGCTCAGGAGCAGCGGCGCGAGGCGCGCGTCCTGCTCAGGCAGGTCCTCGAGCCGCATCTAGGCGGGCGTCCGCTGCAAGAGCCGCGAACTCTATCAGCGCTGGTTCGGCTCTGGGGCGCTGCCGCGTGGCGAGGCGGCTGAATAACTTCGCTGGCCCAATCCAAGCAATGAATGCCGTGGGCCAAGAAATCGACGTGCGCCTTTCGGACCCGATCCGATTGCCGAGGCACGCGCGACGGTCAATTCAGGAGCAAGCTCATGCCGCAAGATTTCAATAACCCCGCCGAGGTATTGCTCGGCGTCAATATCGATCATGTCGCCACCGTCCGCCAAGCGCGCGGAACCCGTTACCCTGAACCGATCCAGGCGGCGCTGGTCGCCGAGCAGGCCGGCGCGGATGCAATTACGCTGCATCTGCGCGAGGATCGGCGCCACATCCAGGACCGCGACGTCGAGATGCTGCGCGACATCCTGCAGACCCGCATGAATCTGGAGATGGCCGCGACGCGCCGAGATGGGCACGATCGCCTGCCGGATCAGGCCATCCGATTGCTGCCTGGTGCCCGAGCGACGGGAGGAGCTGACGACCGAGGGCGGTCTGGATGTGGTGGGCAGTCGTGATGAGCTCAGGGATTTCTGCGCCCGTCTGGCCGAGGCAGGGGTGCGCGTGTCGCTCTTCATCGACGCGGATCCGGCCCAGATCGAGGCTGCCAACGACGTTGGCGCGCCAGTCATCGAGATCCACACCGGACACTATGCGGATGCGCGGACGCCGGCGGAGCGCGCGAGATCCAATTGACGCGGATCCGCGCGGCCGTCGAGCGGGGGCTGCTGCTGGGGTTGCAGGTCAACGCCGGCCACGGACTCGACTACCACAACGTCAAGGCGATCGCGGCCATCCCAGGGGTGCGGGAGCTCAATATCGGTCACTCCATCATCGCGCGCGCGCATCTTCTCCGGCCTGGATCAGGCAGTGCGTGACATGAAGCGACTGATCAACGGTCCGCGCTGAAGCGACGCGGTGGCCGGATCCGACAGTGCTGGAAATGCGTGTCGGATGCCCGCTAGACTGTGCGGCCTCGACGATCAAGCCATCGTCCGTCAAGCGGCCAAGGACATGTCCAACGAAACCCTGATCCTCATCCTCGCCATCGATCGCGGCACGGGTCCAGCGCCCCTGACCGAGCACCGTACCAAGGCGGCCGTGCCCTTCGGCGGCAAATACCGGGTCATCGATTTCACCCTGGCGAACTGTCTCCATTCCGGACTGCGCCAGGTGCTGGTGCTGACCCAGTACAAGAGCCACTCATTGCAGAAACACCTGCGCGATGGCTGGTCGATCTTCAATCCGGAGTTGGGCGAGTTCATCACCCCGGTTCCGCCGCAGATGCGCGAGAGTCAGGAATGGTACGCCGGTCCCTTCGACGCGATCCGTCAGAACCGCTTTCTGATCGAGCGCAATCGCGCGAACCAGGTGCTGGTGCTGGAGGGGAGCGCGGTCTACCGCATGGACTACGCCGAGCTGGCGCAGGCCCATCGTGAGTCTGGGGCGGAGATCACCGTCGCGGTGCGCACCGTCCCGGCACCGGGTTCCGGGAGTCGGGCGCGGGTGACCGTGGACGCGGAGGAGCGCATCCGCGATTTGGCCGCTCCCGAGCCAAGCCCGCTGGACGCGACAGGCGCGGATGCCGAGCACCTGGAAGCCATGGGCGTCTATCTGTTCGACAAGCAATTGTTGCTCGATGAGTTGAAACGGATCGAGCGCGATGCCCTGTCGGACGCCGATCTGGCGATGGATGTCATCGCGCCCCTGACCGGGTCGCGCCAGGTCCGGGCCTATCGTTTCGGGCAGACACGGGGACGGGTCACGCCGGATCGCTATTGGACCGACCTCGCCTCCATCGACGCCTATTATCAGGCCAACATGGCCCTGCTGCTCGCCGAGCCGCCACTGGATCTCTATCAGGCCGACTGGACCATTCACACCTATCAGGGTCAGTATCCGCCGGCCCGGACCGTGCCCGGTCCGCGTACCGGGAACGAGGGCGTGTTCGTCAACTCCATGCTCGCGGCCGGCACCGTCATCAGTGGCGGCGGGGTGAATCACTCGATCCTGTTCCCCCGCGTGTGGGTCCAGGACGGGGCGATCGTGGAGGCGTCCATCCTGTTCGACGGGGTCGAGGTGGGGGAGGGCGCCCACCTGCGCAACTGCATCGTCGAGAAGGACATCCGCATTCCACCCCAGGAACAGATCGGCTTCGACATGAAGCGGGATCGGGAGCGGTTCACGGTCTCCCCGGAGGGGGTCGTGGTCGTGACGAAGGGAGAGCGGGCCGCGGGTAATATCTCATGAGCACGGGCGAGGCCACCCCGGCGGACGCGGGCGAGTCGGATTTTCCCGATGTCCCGCTCCTCTTCGGTCGTTTTCTCGTCCTCAGCGGCGTCCTCACCGAGGCCGACATCGCCGAGGCGATCCGGGTACAGCGTGACTTGAACGCGACCGCCATGTTCGCGCTCATCGAGCACGGGATCCTGTCCCTGGAGGAGATCCAGCGCATTCGCGCGTACCAAAGGGACGCCATGATCAGCCTTCCTGAGGCGCTGCGGCACCTTGGCCTTCCGTCGGATGGGCGTAGCACCGCAGCGCTGGATCTCGTCGCCCGACAGCATGTGCGCCTGGGCGAGGTCTTGGTCAAGCAAGGCAAGATCACCTACGCGGCGCTGCACGCCGCACTGCATTCTCACCAACGGCACCAGGAAGGGCGCGTCGCCTGAGCGTCGCCCCGATTTTCGCAGGGCCAGTATGTTTCATGTTTGATGAAAGCTTGCGGAGAGTGTCGAGGTGGCTGGCTTTGAGTTGGTGATGTCGGAGGTGGTCGGCGATGGCGGCACGAAGTGGGTGGCGGTCGCGGTCGGTCGGGTTCGGGTATCGTCGATCCAGGCTTGCGCCGATGCCGCTTGAGGCACCCAATCAACCTCGGAATCGCGTGCTCGATCGCTTTTCCGCTGTCGGTACCGTGCTACTCTGACAATTGCTGGTCGGCCCCGCGAGCGGGCGAGGGCCGGTGGCGCGGCCTTGCGCTGGGCTTCACTACATCAATTCTGAGAGACCGAGACCGGTGGCAAAAACAAAAACCATATCGACCGATGACATCCTGCTGATGCTGTGCGGATCCGTGAAGAAGGTTCTGACGACCGCCACGCAGACCCAGATCAATTATTCACCCATGGTGCAGAAGATCACGCGCACCTGTCTACGGCCGGATATCGGTTGCTTCGTGCTCTTTGACGGGGGCTTCTCGGGTCTGGTCATCATCAATTTTTCGGCACAGTCGGCGATGGAGATCTACCGCGCCTATCTGATGAGCATGGGAATGCCCGAGTCCGAGCTGGCGACGCAGCATACCTCGGACGAGGTCGGCAACATGCTGGGCGAGCTGATGAACCAGATCGTCGGCGACTTCACGGGTAATGTCGGGCATGAGTTGATGGTCTCCATCAATCAGAACCAGCCGAAGATGCTCACCATCAACAAGGAAGTGGTCGTCAGCCTCGATACCAACCTCGATCGCGCACAGTCGCGGCGGGTCGCCTTCACGACGGAGCGCCGCAACGTCTTCTACATGGAACTGGCCATGGACAAGACCGAGTTCATCCAGCTCCATGAATTCGAACGCGAGGAGAACGATCCGGATCGGATCGTGGAAGAGATCGGGAGGCGTTCCCTGACCAGCACCACGCAGCAAGGGCTCGTCGACCAAAGCCTCTTGGATGAGCTGGGGATTTAGGCGGAAGTCGCCCGACCGATTCTCGCGAATGGCGCCGAGCGAGCCGTCCAAGATCCCGGTTCACGGCCGCGCGGCGTATCACCCGAGCAAGACACGCCGCGCGTTCTGGATCGCCCGCTGGGAGTGAAACGATGTCTTCATCGACTCAGACCATGACTCGCGGAGCGGGGTGGCGGAGCGATGCGTGCGCCGCCCCCCGCGAAGGATCCGGGCGCGGATTCAATTGCCCGTCATGACCTTGGCGCGGGCGAGGAGTTCGTCGATTTCACGCTCGGCGTCCGCCCAATCCGATGCATCATGCCCTGGGGCAAAATTGCGTTTTTCCGCCTTGTAATAGGCGGCCTCTCGGACCATGTCCAACCGCTGCTCGGGTGATGCCATGGCGAGCTGACGCAGGCTACCCTGGTGATCGGCCTGTTTCGGGCTGGAGGTTGCGCCGCGTGTTGCTACCGTCGGACTCGGGGTTCCCGCTGGTGCGGCTTCGGGAGTGGTCGTCGCCGTCTTGGCCGGGGACTTCGCCTGAGCCTTCTTCTTCGCCAGCGGCTTGGGCGTATCCGGCTTCGCGACCTTGTCGGCCGGCTGGGTGACGGCGGACTTTTGGGTTGCCGTCGTTTTGGCGGCCGCCTTTTTCGCCGCCGTCTTCTTCGTTACGATCTTGTCGTCAGCCATGTCAATCGCTTGCCTCTCGGATTCCGATTTCTCTTCATGGAATGGTCGCTCATACCCTATCGGTTTGACGACCCTTCAGAATCTTCCGTCCTCAGTCGTGCACGATCATAGGATACACATAAATACCCGCGCACTCCTCGTTTTTGTCCGTGCCCGTCCGGTCGTTGCGCGTCAACTGGTTCGGGCACGCCAACCGCGGGGGCGAGCGATTGCGCGAGGGAGAAGGGGCTCGGTCGCGATCAAACGGGACACTGACAACAGTCGACGATCGCACTGAACTGAATCTCTTCGCCCGGCTTTGGTATTCTTGCGGCATCTGAGGTAATCGGGGTGCCCAAATCATGCTGGCCTACCATGCGCTCGTGCTCAATCTTCATCAGCCCCCCGGCAATCTCTCGGAGCTCCTGGAGCATCAGCCCTGGGAGGCCAAGGAGATCCTCTTCGCCCTGGATCGCATCCCGCGCAGTCTGTGGGGCCATGAGGAGCTTGCCCGCGTCCATCTGTCGCTCTCGGGAACCCTGCTGGAGACCCTGTCGGATCCGGCCTTCCAGCAGCAGGTCTATGGCATCGTGGATTGCGGTCGCCTGCTCTGGCATTTCCAGAATCAATCGCTGTTCGAGGTGCTTGGGACCGGCTATTACCACCCGGTGCTGCCCCTGATCCCGGAGGCCGACCGCCAGGAACATCTGCAACGCTGGCTTGGCATCGCCCATCATCTGCTCTGGCGTCCGCGTTTTCAGGGCTTCTGGCCGCCCGAGATGGGTTTCTCGATGGAACTGATCCCGCTGCTGCGTGCCTTCGGTTATCGCTATGTGCTGGTCGACAGCGAACATATCGAGCCGGTGACCGAGATGAGCTGGCAGGAGATGCGTTATCGCCCGCATATCGCCCGTTACGGCGACGACGAGATCATCGTGATCGTGCGCGATCGCGAGCTCTCCGATGCGCAGGAGTCCGGCATGGACTGGACTGGTTCCTGAACGAGGTCGCCGAGCGGACCAAGTGGTGCGACTTCCCGCCGCTGGTGACGACCTGCACCGACGGCGAGAACGGCGGCTGGTTCCGCAATGTGACCGAAGGGGCCAATTTCTGGAGCGCCTTCTATCTGCCGTTGCTGGAGCGGGTCGCGGCCGGCGAGGCGGGCGTCAAGCCGACCTTCATCAGCGACTACCTCGACACCCATGGCGCCCATGGCGAGGTGCGGGTGCGCACCGGCGCCTGGAATACCGGCTGGCATCATGGTCGCGACTTCACTCAATGGACGGGGTCGGAGCGCCAGCGTCAGGCCGTGGCCGAAGTTCGCGAAGGTCAGTCGCGCGGTGCATGACGCCCGCTGGTTTGCCGGCGAGCATGGCATCGACCGAGGGGCCGTATGCCGAGGCGATCGACGAGGCGCTGTCGGTTGCTGCTGCGCGCCGAGACGAGCTGCAACCTCTACTGGGGCGAGGACTGGGTGCCGCGCGCCGAGGCCGATCTGGAGGCCAGCCGGGCGGCGCTTGGCGCGGATCGGGATCAGGTCGAGTCAGACGTCGAGACGAGCGCAGAGACCGCAAGCGAGCCGGTGGTCGTTCCCCCGTCGAAGACGGCATCCGCGCCGATCATCGTCGAACCCATCCTGCCAGCGGACCTGATCACCCAAATCGCCGCCAGGCTCCAACCCAACCCAAGAGCCAAGCTCGTGATTCTTCATCGTCCGCACATTAGGAGTTCATCGTGAACCAATTGCCTGAATACATCGGGGACGTCCCGAATATCTCCGGTCACGAAGCCGAGCTGGAGCAGGTCGTCGCGCGCGGACGCGAACGCACCCTCTTCGCCGACCGCGGCGGCATCGACTTCGGCTCCATCCGCGCCGCGACCGCCATCGCTCTGCATCAGCATCAGCCGCTGATCCCGGCCGGCGGCGACGATCTGCGCACCGCCGCGCTGATCAGCAATCTCCAGTACATGATGGAGAACCAGCACATCGGCGACAACTACAACGCGCCGGCCTTCGTCTGGTGCTACAAGCGGATGGGCGAGTTCATCCCGCAGCTGATCGGCGAGGGCAAGTCGCCGCGCTGCATGCTGGAATACTCGGGCACCCTGCTGCACGGTCTGCGCAAGATGGGCGAGCATCATGTCATCGATGCGCTCAAGACCATCACCTGCAACCCGGACTACAACTGGGCGGTCGAGTGGCTCGGCATGCCCTGGGGCCATGCGGTCGCACCGTCCACGCCGGTGCAGGATTTCCGGCTGCATGTGCGGGCCTTCCAGCATCACTTCGCGGCCATCTTCGGCTGGGAGGCGCTGGAGCGGGTGCGCGGTTTCTCGCCCTCCGAGATGGCGCTGCCGAATCACCCCGATGTCGCCTACGAGTTCGTCAAGACCCTGGTGGACTGCGGCTTTCAATGGGTGCTGGTTCAGGAGCACACGGTCCAGCAGGTCAGCAACGGGCGGCATCCGGAGCGGCCGCACATCCCGCACCGCCTGGTCTGCACCAACTCCCAGGGCGAGACCGCGAGCATCATCGCCATCGTCAAGACCCAGGGGTCGGACACCAAGCTGGTCGCCCAGATGCAGCCCTGGTACGAGGCGCAGGGGCTCGATCGCGTCGAGCTGGCCGGCAAGTCCATCCCGCCGCTGGTGACCCAGATCGCCGACGGCGAGAACGGCGGGGTCATGATGAACGAGTTCCCCGGCAAGTTCATGGAAGTGGCCAGCCTGTCCAGCCACACCGAGACGCCCATGATGAACGCCAGCGAATATCTGGAGCATCTGTTCGCGATGGGGATCAAGGAAAGCGATCTCCCCGAGGTCCAGCCGCTGTTCCACGACCGCATCTGGGCGCGCATCCAGCCCGGCGACGGTCCGGAGAAGCTGGCCAAGGCGATCGCCGAACTCAAGCAGGAGGACGGCCGCTTCCACATGGAAGGCGGCAGTTGGACCAGCGATCTCTCCTGGGTCAAGGGCTACGACAACGTGCTGGGCCCGATGGAAGAGGCCAGCGCGCTCTTCAACGAGAAGGTCTTGCAAGCCCGGCATCGCGACCGACGACCCGCGTTACCGCAATGCGCTCTTTCATCTGATGGCCTCGCAGACCAGTTGCTACCGCTACTGGGGGCAGGGGCTCTGGACCGATTACGGGCGGGAGATCTGTCGACGGGTCGACCGAGATCATCCGTCAGGATTTCGCCTGAGCATTTGGGAATCGGGTCGATCGTCCCGACGTCAGTGCTGACAATGCGGGCGGCATCCACGCCTTCGTGAATCATACTCAACGGAGAAATCAATGGACATTCAAGCACCCACTGAAGCAGAGCTCGGCTTGACCAGAAAGGTGACTCATCGTTACCCTCTACGATCCGCGTATCTGGAAGGAAAAGGGGCTCTGGTGGACGGTCGGTCTGTTCGTGGTCACCTACGTGGTCGTGGTGGTGGTCCTGGGCATCGTCTGGTCGCGCTCGCCGGCCACCTTCGACGTGCGCGAGAATGCGCTGGAGATGGTGGGCAAGGACGAGAGCCGGCTGGTCGTCGGGAACTACACGACGGCGACGGCGATCCGCATCGCCGAGACCCTGCTGGACAAGCCGGGCGGCTATCTGAGCAACGACATGACACCGCCTGGCGTCTATCTGGACAACATCCCCAACTGGGAATTCGGCGCCTTGACCGAGCTGCGCGACCTGTCGGATTCGCTGCGCAACGACTTCAGCCGCGCCCAGTCGCAATCGGTCGAGGACAAGGATCTGCAGATTGCCCAGCCGCAGTTCAATTACAACTCCGAGTCCTGGATCCTGCCGTCGACCGAGTCCGAGTACCAGCAAGGGTCGCGCTGCGCTCAAACGCTATTTCGAGCCGGCTCTCCGACGACAAAGCGAGGGACGGCCAGTTCTTCGCCCGCGCGGACAATCTGACCACCTATCTCGAACGTGGTCGAGAAGCGTCTCGGCAATCTGGCGCAGCGCCTGTCCTATGCCGTTGGCCAGACCGGATCTCAATACCGACCTGGCCGGCGATCCGCAACGCGCGTCAGTCGACACCGGTTCCGGAGCAGATCGCGACCAAGACGCCCTGGATGCAGATCGACGACATCTTCTTCGAGGCGCGCGGCTATACCTGGGCGCTGCTGCATACGCTGCGAGGCGATGGAGATCGACTTCGAATCCGTGCTCGAAGACAAGAATGCCGCTGGTTTCGCTGCAGCAGATCGTGCGCGAGCTGCGAAGACACCCAGAACCCCATCTGGAGCCCGATGATCCTGAACGGCACCGGCTTTGGGCCGATGGCCAATCACTCGCTCGTCATGGCGTCCTACATCTCGCGCGCGAATGCCGCGATCGTCGACCTGCGTAAGCTCTTGCAACAGGGCTGACCGACGCAGCTCGCTTGACCGAAATGGGGCGATCCGAGAGAGAATCAGGTTTGCGGATCGCCTCATATTGCTCCCTGGCCTTAGCGATATTCCCCGTTTGACGCCGACCGCCGCGCGCGACCTCTTCGTCCGGCGGCCACCCACCCTGAGTGCCAACCATCGTCTTGCGTGGGTGTCCGCGCGCCGCGCGGGCATCGGCGTGCGAGAGAACCGGTCATGTCATGGCGTCGGGCTTTGTGAGAGACGGATCCTGTCTTTGATAAAAACGATTGATGGCTGCCAGGGGGAAACGATATTCTGTTGCGCTGCACAAATAGCTGTGCATTGGAGTCAAGGTTCTTGTTACAAATGGCCATCAAGGCTTTTGCTCGACAGTTCCCGGTATTGCCTCGGCGTCATGGCGAGCGACTGGGTTCCTGCTTTCCACGCTGATTCCGCGACTGTGTTTCACCAAAGGCCCGAGCATGCAGACACCCAGACCCGTGTTCCTGGAATTGTGGCGGATCAAGCTCCCCCTTCCGGGCGTCGTTTCCATTCTTCATCGTCTTAGTGGGATTCTGATGGTACTGGCGACCCCGGCAGCCGCCATCCTCTTCGCTCAGGCGCTCTCCGGGCCGGCGGGCTTCGCCGCCACCGCCGCGGTGCTGGGGGCGTGGCCGACCAAACTGGCGATGCTGCTCCTGGCCTGGGGCCTGCTCCATCATCTACTGGCCGGTATTCGATACCTGGCACTTGATTTCGGCGTTGGGCTGGATCGGCCGGTCGCGCGCAAGACGGCCCGGGTCGCCTTGATCGCGGCTCCCGCGTTGACGATCCTATTGCTCGCGCTCGGAGGGTTGCACGGATGAGCCGACAAGCCTCTGGACTCATGGCCTGGCTGATTCAGCGGACCACGGCCGTTTATCTCGCCCTCTGCATGGGCTATCTGCTGATCCATTTCGTCTTCAACGCCGCCGGTGGACCACGCGGACTTAGCGGCCTGGGTCAACCACCCACCGGTCGCCATCGGATTGCTGCTCTTCGTGCCCCTGGTGCTGGCGCATGCCTGGGTCGGCATCCGCGACGTCTTGATCGACTACGTGCATTCACTCGGCCTGCGCATCGCTCTCTTGATGCTGTTCGGCTTTGTCTTCCTCGCTTCCGGGCTTTGGACCTTGAAGGCGATCATCACCGCTGGTCTCGGAGGCTAGGTTCCGCATGAGTCTTCCAACACGCCATTTCGACGCGCTCATCATCGGGGCCGGCGGCGCGGGCCTGAACGCCGCGCTGCAACTGGCGAGCGCGGATCTCCGCGTCGCCGTCGTCTCCAAGGTCTTCCCGACCCGCTCGCACACCGTCGCCGCGCAGGGCGGGGTGAACGCGGCACTCGCCAATGTGCTGCCGGACTCCTGGCACTGGCACATGTTCGACACCGTCAAGGGCTCGGACTATCTGGGCGACCAGGACGCCATCGAGTTCATGTGCCGCGAGGCCATCCCGACCGTCTACGAGCTGGAGCACGCCGGCGTGCCCTTCTCGCGGCTGGACAACGGCAAGATCTACCAGCGCGCCTTCGGCGGTCAGAGCCAGAACTTCGGCGGCGATCAGGCGGCGCGCACCTGCGCGGCGGCGGACCGCACCGGGCACGCCATCCTGCACACCCTCTACCAGCAGAACATCCGCGCCCGCACCCATTTCTTCGACGAATTCTTCGCCCTCGATCTGGTGCGCGACGCCGAGGGCATCGTGTGTGGCGCGCTGGTGCTGGAGATCGAGACCGGCGAGCCGCTGCTGATCGAGTCCAAGGCCACGCTGCTCGCCACCGGCGGCTGCGGTCAGGTCTTCCGCACCACCTCCAACGCCCACATCAACACCGGCGACGGCACGGCGATGGCGCTGCGCGCCGGCATCCCGCTGATGGACATGGAGTTCTTCCAGTTCCATCCGACCGGCATCGCCGGCAAGGGCATGCTCATCACCGAGGGCACGCGCGGCGAGGGCGGCTATCTCATCAACAAGGACGGCGAGCGCTTCATGGAGCGCTATGCCCCGCGCGCCAAGGATCTGGCCAGCCGCGACGTGGTCTCGCGCGCCATCGTCACCGAGGTCAAGGAGGGTCGCGGCTGCGGCGAGCACGGCGATCACGTCATGCTCAAGCTCGATCATCTGGGCGAGGCGGTCATCTCCAAGCGGCTGCCGGGCATCCGCGAGTCGAGCAAGATCTTCGCCGGCTGCGATCCGGTCATCGAGCCGATCCCGGTCTTCCCGACCGCGCACTACGCCATGGGCGGCATCCCGACCGACCGCTTCGGCCGAGTCGCCATGCCGGCCGGTCATGGCTCCGAGGAAGTTGTCGTCGGGCTTTACGCCGCCGGCGAGTGCGCCTGCGCCTCGGTCCACGGGGCCAACCGGCTCGGCGGCAATTCGCTGCTCGACATCCTCGTCTTTGGCCGGCTTGCCGGAAAGGACATCATCGACTTCGTGCGCGAGAACCCCTATCAGCGCGCCACCGATTCCGCCAGTCTGGATCAGGCGATGGCGCGTCTCCAGCGCTGGGATCAACAGGGCGACGGCATCCCGGTCGCCCAGATGCGCGCCGATTTCCGCAAGTGCATGGAAGACCATGCCGGCGTCTTCCGGACCGAGGAGATCATGGCCGAGGGTTACCAAAGACTCCGCGAACTGCGCGCGCAGCTTCCCGAGGTGCGTCTGACCGATCACTCCAAGGTCTTCAATACCGCGCGCATCGAGGCGCTGGAATTGGAGAACATGATGGACGTCGGGATGTCGATCGCGGTCTCCGCGCTGCATCGCCAAGAGAGCCGCGGCGCCCACTCGCGGCCGGATTACCCCGAGCGTGACGACCAAGCCTGGCTCAAGCACAGCCTCTACTACCAGGACGGCGACCGCATGGATTACAAGCCGGTGCGCACCAAGCCGCTGACGGTCGAGTCCTTCCCACCGAAGGAGCGGGTGTATTGAGTTACAGCGCCAACCGCCCAGCGCCTCATGGCCGAACACGACGCCTCTTACAAACTGCTGTTCTCCCACCGCGAGCTGGTCGCCGACCTGATTCGCGGTTTCGTTCACGAGGACTGGACGCAGTCGCTGGATTTCGACAGCCTGGAGCGGGTGCGCGAGATCGGCGTCAGCCACGACCTGCGCGAACGCGAGGACGACATTCTCTGGCGTCTGCGCCTGATCGGGCAGGGACGCGAACGCTGGCTGTATGTCTATCTGCTGCTGGAGTTCCAGTCCAGCGTCGATCCGTTCATGGCCGTGCGTCTGCTCACCTATGTGGGTCTGCTCTATGAAGACCTGCGCAAGGCCGGCGCCATTCGCGCGGGCGAACCGCTGCCGCCGGTATTGCCCATCGTCCTCTACAATGGCCGCGATCCCTGGACCGCGAAGACTAGCCTGTCCGACCTGATCGACCCCGATCTGCCAGCGCAACTGCGCGGCTGGCAACCGCAAATCCGCTATCTTTTACTCGAAGAATGCCGCTACGCCGAAGCTGATCTGGTCGGTCTGCGCAATGTCGCGGCGGCCTTGTTCCGCTTGGAAAACAGTCGCGAGCCAGCGGATATCCAACGGGTGCTAGCCAGTCTGCTCGACTGGCTCGCAACCCCGGAACAAACCGAGTTGCGTCGCGCCTTCGTGGTCTGGCTCAAGCGGGTGCTGCTCCCGTCAAGGGTGCCCGGCGTGGTCATCCCGAATGTCAGCGAATTAGAGGAGTTACACAGCATGCTGGCCGAAACTGTTAAAACCTGGGTCGAAGAGTGGAAGGAGTTAGGTTGGAAGCAGGGGATTGAGCAGGGGATTGAGCAGGGGATTGAGCAGGGCATCCGCCGGGGCGAAGCCAATGCCCTGCGTCGCCTGTTGACCCGTCGTTTCGGTACGCTGCCTGCCTGGGTTGACGAGCGTCTGAAACAGGCCGAGGAAAGCGAAATCGAGTGCTGGATCGATCGGGTGCTCGACTGCGACAGTCTTGAACGAGTTTTTGTCGAATCGCACTGATGCGGGCCGGGATGACGCTGGAGCCTGGGGCGAGCAGAAACGTTTGAAAACGCCCCTTCGCGCACATTGTTAGGAACCGCCAGCCATGCCCCTCTCCTGGAACGAAATCAAGGACCGCGCCCTGCAATTCTCCCGCGAGTGGGCGGACGAAAGCGCGGAGGACGCCGAGGCTAAATCCTTTCTGGACGGTTTTTTCAACGTTTTCGGTGTCACCCGCCGCCGCATGGCCAGCTTCGAGGAACGGGTCAAAAAGATCGACGGACGCGACGGCTATATCGACCTGCTGTGGAAAGGCAAGCTGCTGGTCGAGCAGAAATCGCGTGGCAAGGATCTGGATCGCGCCTATGGGCAGGCCACCGATTACTTTCACGGTCTCAATGAGCGCGACCTGCCGCGCTACGTGCTGGTCTGCGACTTCGCCCGTTTTCGCCTCTACGACCTGGACGCTGGCGAGCAACACGACTTCCTCCTCGCCGAACTCGTCAACCACGTCCACCTGTTCGGCTTCATGGCCGGGTATCAGACCCGCGCCTACCAGGAACAGGATCCCATCAACATCAAGGCCGCCGAGCGCATGGGTCGGCTGCATGACAAGCTCAATGCGATCGGTTATGACGGCCACGTGCTGGAGGTCTATCTGGTCCGGCTGCTGTTCTGTCTGTTTGCCGAGGACACCGGCATCTTCGAGGTCAATCAGTTTCAGGAATTGATCGAACAGCGCACGGCGGAGGATGGGCAGGATCTCGCGCAATGGCTGGCACACCTGTTTGAAGTCCTGAACACCCCGCACGAGAAGCGCCTGACGCGACTCGACGAACAGCTTGGCGCTTTTCCCTACGTCAACGGTCACCTGTACGCCGAACACCTGCCCACAGCCGCCTTCGACCGCGAGATGCGCGATCTGCTGCTGGATGGCTGCGGGCTGGACTGGGGGCGGATTTCGCCGGCGATCTTTGGCTCGCTGTTTCAGTCGGTGATGAACGCCAAGGATCGCCGCCAGCTCGGGGCGCACTACACCGCTGAAATCAACATCCTCAAGCTGATCGGGCCGTTGTTTCTGGATGGCCTGCGGGCTGAATTCGAGCGGTCGAAACGGCAAAAGAAAACGCTTTTCTCCTTTCATCAAAAGCTCGCCAGCCTCAAATTTCTCGATCCGGCCTGCGGCTGCGGGAATTTCCTGGTCATCGCCTATCGGGAACTGCGTCTGCTGGAACTCGACGTGTTGCGCGTTCTTTTTGGCAACGCCCGCGACCTGTCGCTCGGCGTGGGCGAGTTCAATATTCTCTGCAACGTCGATCAGTTTTATGGCATCGAGATCGAGGAATTCCCGGCGCAGATCGCCCAAACCGCCCTGTGGCTGATGGATCATCAGATGAATCAACGGGTCTCCCGCGAATTCGGGATGAACTATCTACGCCTGCCACTCAAGCAATCGGCCACGATCGTTCACGGCAACGCCTTGCAGATCGACTGGCGCGAGGTGGCGAAGCCGAAAGACCTGAGTTACATCCTGGGGAATCCGCCGTTCGGCGGGAAGCAATACCAAAGCGACGGACAGAAACAGGATTTGGCTCGGGTGTTCCACGACGTGAAAGGCGCGGGTGTGCTGGATTTCGTCGCCGCCTGGTTTCGCGAGGCGACGGACTACATGGCGGACCATCCGGCGATCAAGACCGCCTTTGTCTCGACCAACTCGATCACCCAGGGCGAGCAGGTGGGCGTGTTGTGGGGCGATCTACTCAAGCGCGGGGTAAAAATTCACTTCGCACACCGGACGTTTCAGTGGTCAAGCGAGGCTAGGGGCAAGGCGGCGGTGCATTGCGTGATCATTGGCTTTGCGCTGCATGACACGGCGGATAAGCGGCTGTTCGATTATGAAAAACCGCAATCCGAGGCGCACGAAGTCAAGGTCAAAAACATCAATCCGTATCTGGTGGATGCGTCTGATGTTGTTCTCGTCAATAGACGTGTTTCGTTATCCAACGCACCGCCGATTGTGTTCGGATTGATGCCGAATGATGGTGGGCATTTGTTGCTATCGTCTGCTGAAAAAACCGAGTTAATGGCAGAGAATCAAAGGCTGCTCCCTGGGTAAGGCGGTTACTTGGAAGTGAGGGATTGATCAACAATGATGCCCGCGCCCGTCATCCCGATGCCTCGCTCGCCACGCTCTACGATCCGTTCGCCATGCCGCCGGAATTGACCAAGGCCCACGGCAAACTGAATACCGTCGTTGACGCCGCTTACTCGAAACAGAAATTCACCGGCGATACCGACCGCGTGGCTTTTCTTTTCGAGCGTTATCGGCAGCTTGTCAGCCAGCCGGAGACCGCAAAATCCAGGCGGTGCCCAATTCCCGCGACCGGGATGAATAATCCATGACCCATTCCATGCCGGCGCGTCTTAAAAGATAATTATTTCAATCTCTTGTATCGAAATTCAGGGTAAAGCATGATCATCAGCATCTATCGCTACAATCCGGACACCGACAAAAAGCCCCGGATGCGGGACTACGAGGTTAAGCCCTTCCAGGGCATGATGCTGCGCGACGCCCTGCTGGAGGTGAAGAAGCAGGACGAGTCCTTCAGCTTCCGTCACTCCTGCGGCGAGGGCGTCTGCGGCTCCGATGCCGTCAATGCGAATGGCCGTAACGTGCTCGCCTGCATCACCCCGATCGATGAACTGAAGCAGCCCATCCAGGTGCGCCCACTCCCAGGCCGTCCGGTCATCCGCGACCTGGTCGTGGACATGACCCAGTTCTACGAACAGTACCGGGCCGTCGAACCCTATCTGGTGCGCAAGGATCCGTTGCCGGAGCAGGAAATCCTGCAATCCCCGGCGGATCGCGACAAATTGGATGGACTCTACGAGTGCATCCTCTGCGGCTGCTGTTCCACCGCCTGCCCGTCGTTCTGGTGGAATCCCGAGAAATTCCACGGCCCGGCCGCGCTGCTGCAATCCTGGCGCTTTCTCGCCGACAGTCGTGATCAGGCGAGCGAGGAACGGCTCGATGCCCTGGAAGGGCCTTACAAACTCTTCCGCTGTCACAGCATCATGAACTGCGTCGAGGTCTGCCCCAAGGGGCTGAATCCAACCCGCGCCATCGGGCATATCAAGGAATTGATGCTGGAGAAGGGGCTTTGATGCCAGAGGTACCGGCGCGCGGCCTGTATCAAGCTCTCTTCATTCGACCCGCGCGTCGTCCCACCCGCGTCGATCTGAGATTCCGAGGAATGCCGTTGAGTGGGCATCCCTGTTTTTCTGGCCGCCGCGGGCGCGGATTGCCAGCGTCGCGTTTCAGCCAAATTGGATACGTCGACGCACACTTTCGGTGTCTCTATCGCGCGATATCTCGAGCGGCGGGCTTCGCCAACACCACAACGATTCGATGGCCTTGCAAGAACGCGAATCGCTGCCGCCCGAGCTGCTCTGCCGGCGGATCCGTTATTCGTTCCGGACTTATGCTTCCTCCGCGAACACCCACGCCCCGTTGCTCGGCCCGATAACGAGCGCGCCGGTCGCGACGCTGTGAAACCCTGCTCGGAAAGTGCGCGGCAACAGGCGTATTTTGTCGTGGAGATTGAGCCGCATGGTTGGAGAATTCTTGCCACATGACTCCCTTGGTTGCTATTGTACACGATTGTGTATTCGGGCCCTTGGATGCTCACGATCTTCAAGCTAGATGGCGAAGAATTCAATTCGCGCCGTCGAGTCAGGATCCTTATTGATTGACGATCG
This sequence comes from uncultured Gammaproteobacteria bacterium, assembly GCA_963818415.1. GTDB lineage: Bacteria > Pseudomonadota > Gammaproteobacteria > Chromatiales > Chromatiaceae > CAWFSC01. The sequence continues at coordinate 211,952 of CAWFSC010000009.1, forward strand.
CAAGGATTGAAGCGGGCCAACACGCGCGCTCGGATGATCGCTGTGGCTGCCCGTATCATCTCCCATGTCGGGCTCTCGGATCATGATCGAGACGGTATTCACGTCATAGGCGGACATCGTGGACAATAATAGCCAAGCATTCGTGGACTACGTTGCGATCTTGCAAAGACGCAAGTGGCAGTTCATTACGCCGGTCGCGATCTTGGCGATTCTTTCGCTGCTCGTCGCGTTTCTGATCCCTCCGACCTACAAGTCTTCCGCCACCATCTTGATCGAGCGTCAGGAAATCCCTGTTGACCTCGTTCGCACGACCGTGACCACCTATGCGGATCAGCGGATCCAGGTCATCAGTCAGCGCGTCATGACCACCAGCAATCTGAGTGGCTTGATCGAGCGTTACGACCTCTACCAAGATCTTCGGCGCAAGGAGAGTATCAACTCGGCGGTCGAGGCAATGCGCAAGCGCATCAAGCTGGACATGATCAGCGCGGACGTGCTCGATCCGCAAAGCGGCAGGGCGCAGGAAGCGACCATCGCATTCTCGCTTTCCTTTGAGGATCGCTCGCCAACCATCGCGCAGAAGATCACGAGCGATCTCCTTTCCTTATTCTTGAACGAGAACCTTGAACGCCGCGCGGCCGCGGCGAACGAAGCGACGAATTTCCTGCAAACCGAGGCCAGTCGGCTCGGCAATGACATCAGCACGCTCGAGGCTAGGCTGGCGACCTTCAAGGAGGAGAACAACGACAACCTTCCCGATCTGTTGGCATTGAACCGCGAGCTGATGACCCGCACGGAAGACCGTGTGCGCGAAAATACTCAATCCATCAGGACGCTCGAACAGCAGGCGCTTTACCTACAATCCCAACTCGCACAGTTGGATCCTACCGTATCCGGTCATGCTGGGTCGCAAGCAGGGAGCTCGCTCGATGACCATCTGGAGGAGCTGCAAACGCGTTACGCGAGGATCAAGGAGCGGTATTCACCCGATCATCCCGATCGGATTCAACTCGAAAAGGAAATCGCCTCGCTGCAGCAGCAGGCTGGTGGATCAAGCGTGGCGGCAATTCAATTCCGGCTTGACGACCTGAATTCGGAACTGGCGTCGCTCAGAAAGAAGTACTCGGATGACTATCCAGACGTCATTTCCCTGAAGCGCAGTATCGCCGACACGGAGGCCAAGCTGGAGAGTACCCGTAAGCGGATGCGCGGCCCGGGTGGCTTCAGGGAAGCAGCGAACAATCCCGCCTATGTGGAGGTGCGGGTCAAACTGGAAGCCGCGCAGATGGAATTGGAGTCGCTACAACAGACGCGCAAGCAACTCGACGAAGAGCTGCGGACCTACGAGAAGAGAATCGCTGCGGCGCCGAAGATCGAGCAGGAGTATCGGGCGCTGACGCGTGACTATGAAAACGCGATGGCCAAGTACCAGGAAGTGCGCGAGAAGTCGCTCCAAGCGGAACTCGCGCAATCACTGGAACAGGAGCGCAAGGGTGAGCGGTTTTCCTTGCTTGAGCCGCCGCTGGTGCCAGAAAAGCCCTTCAAACCCAATCGAATCGCGATCCTCGTGCTCGGATTTGTCCTGGCGGGAGCCAGCGGCATCGGCAATCTGGCCTTGCGGGAGGGTCTTGACAAGGATTTGTATGGCTCGCGCGCGATTCAAAGTGCGACGCGCATACCGGTGCTGGCGGCCGTGCCATACATCGAGACCGCCGACGATCGCAGAGCCCGGCGCACGCGCATCCGAACCTTGATCGCTGTCAGCGTCGGCGCGGCGATTCTGATGTTGGTCATCGTTCACTTGGCCGTGGCGCCTCTGGATGTCCTGTGGTTCATGATCATGCGTCGGTTCGACGCCTCGTTACCCGGTTGGTCGAACTGAGAGAGGTGTAAGAGCGATATGGAACGACTCAAGAACGGCGATGGAGCGAGCGAGAGCCGAGAGACAGGTCTCGGGCAGTTCCGCGCAGGAGCCGGCCCGCATGGTGGGACTTGGCTCCGTTCTGAAAAAACAAGCCAAAAAAGCCGCACTCAAGATCCAGTACACAACCACGGCGACCGTTGCCGTGAATCCGCAGTCGCTGCGCGAAGGGCGGGTGCTGTTGGCCGAGGGGATCGAGACGGTCGGCGATTCCTATAAGGTTCTCCGAACCCACGTTTTGCAAAAAATGAGGGCGAATTCCTGGAAAACCCTTGCGATTACGAGTCCATGGGGCGGAAATGGCAAGACGACCACCGCCATCAATCTCGCGATCAGTCTTGCGCGGGACGTCAACCAGACCGTATTGCTTGTGGACTTCGATCTCAAGCGGCCATCGATCGCCAATTTCTTCAGAAAGAGTCAAGCGGTCGGCGTTAGCGATTATTTGATCAACGATATCGATCTCGCCGATATTCTCATTAATCCCGGCATCGAGCGTCTCGTCGTATTGCCAGGAAACGAGCGGATCATTCACTCATCCGAAATCCTTTCCTCGCCGCGCGTGATTCAATTGGTCGCGGAGCTGAAGAGCCGTTACGAGGATCGACTCATCCTGTTCGATATGCCACCGCTGTTCGCCGGCGATGACGTGCTGGCATTCCTTCCGAATGTCGACGCCGTGATGTTGGTCGTGGAGGACGGCAAGGTCACCGCAGAGGAGCTTGCACGCGCGGAACAGCTCCTCGGTCAGAAATGCATCGGAATCTCGCTCAATAAGACCCGCATGCACCATACGGCCGTCGGTCACTACTGAGCCGGAACACCACCAGATTCGTCGAGCCGTGCCGCGCGCTGGTGCAAGGCGCCGGCGCGATCTCCATACGCTCAGGAGACTGGTAGACGATCGGGGTCGACGATGTGGAGGTGCAGGCGTTCGTCGTCTTTCGCCGCTCTCGCGAAAGATTGCTCGATATGATCGGTGAGATCCGAGCATGCGGGATTCAGTGCCAATACGACGCGCAGCCGGTTCATGCCGAGCTGCTCGCGCTCCGAGCGACCAGCCGCGATCCAGTCGTGCATGCGGAGTGGGACTTGGCCGGGGTCGCTGACCTGGATGACATAGATCAACAGCCGCCCACCAATGTCGATGCGGCGGCTGATGCCGGCGGCGAGCGAGGTCTCGGTCGGCGATTCGTCCACGCGATCGAAAACTTCGGGCGGGCAGCCACATCCAAGCGTTCCGCGCACGAAGGCGGTGAGATCGGGTGAGGCGGGATGCTGGCTCATGGTGCGCCCCTCTTCGTGTTGATGGTCTTGCCGCGCATTGCCGAAACCCTGCCCGACGACTTCACAATTCCTGCGACGCGAAGTCCGCCAGCCGCGAACGCTCTCCGCGCATCAGCGTGATGTGCCCGCCGTGCGGCCAGTGCTTGAAGCGATCCACCACATAGGTCAGACCCGAGGTGGTCTCGGTCAGATAGGGCGTGTCGATCTGGCTGATGTTGCCGAGACAGACGAACTTGGTCCCCGGCCCGGAGCGGGTGATGAGGGTCTTCATCTGCTTGGCGGTGAGGTTCTGCGCCTCGTCCAGGATGATGTATTTGTTGAGGAAGGTCCGTCCGCGCATGAAGTTGAGCGAGGAGATGCGGATGCGGTTGCGGACCAGATCGTTGGTCGCCGCGCGGCCCCATTCGCCGCCCTCGGGGCGGGTCAGCACCTCCAGGTTGTCCATCAGCGCGCCCATCCAGGGCGTCATCTTCTCTTCCTCGGTGCCGGGCAGGAAGCCGATGTCCTCGCCGACCGGGACGGTCACGCGGGTCATGATGATCTCGCGGTAGAGATTGCGGTCCAGCACCTGCGCCAGTCCGGCGGCCAGGGCGAGCAGGGTCTTGCCGGTGCCGGCGGAGCCGAGCAGGGTGACGAAATCCAGCTCGGGATTCATCAGCATGTTGAGCGCGAAATTCTGCTCGCGGTTGCGTGCGTTGATGCCCCAGACGTTGTGGCGCGGGCAGACGATAGTCGTCGACCAGTTCGACGATGGCCTCGGTGGCGGTGCGGCTTCTCGCGCACCATGGCGTCGAAGGCGCCGTCCTCGCCCAGACAGAGGCATTGGGCGGGATACCAGTCGGCGATGTCCGGTCCCTTGACCCGGTAGAGCGTCCGGCCCTCCTCTTTCCAGGAATCGAGCGATCCTTGTCGTGATGCTCCCAGAAGTCGTCCGGCAGGATCTCCAGGCCGGTGTAGAGCAGGGAGGCGTCGTCGAGGACCTGGTCGTTGGAATAGTCCTCGGCCGGGATGCCGAGCACGGCGGCCTTGATGCGCAGGTTGATGTCCTTGGAGACGATGATCACCTGGCGGTCGGTGCGCAGCTCGCGCAGCGCCTGGGCGGTGCCGAGGATGTTGTTGTCCGGGGCGGTGCCGGGCAGGGAGGTCGGCAGCTTGAGGTCGAGCAGTTCGGTCTGGAAAAAGAGCCGGCCGGTGGCCGGGCAGTGACGATGCCGCCGCCGTTGACGGCGGCCGGGCGCGAGCGGCAGGCCGGCGTCGATCTCGGCCTTGTCCGCGTCGCACATGAGCTGGTCGAGGAAGCGGCTGACCTGACGGACGTTGCGCGCGACCTCGGACATGCCCTTCTTGCCGCGGTCCAGCTCCTCCAGCACCACCATCGGCAGGAAGATGTCGTGTTCCTGGAAGCGGAAGAGCGCGGTCGGATCGTGCATCAGCACATTGGTGTCGAGGACGAACAGGCAGGGCTTGTCGTTTTCGCGTTTGATCATGGCTATGGGGACCGGGGTGTCCGTGCCGCGCGGACTGAATTGGAGAGGCGATCGGCCGGCGTCGGGCGCCGGCCGAATGGGTTGGCTGTTCGGAAGGGCGCTTTACCCAGCGTTGAGTGCTGGGCGGCGGCCAGGACTTCGGCGACATGCCCCTTGACCTTCACCTCGTCGCCATTCCCGACGCAGCACGCCCTCGGCATCGATCAGGAAGGTGCTGCGCTCGACGCCCAGACTTTCCTTGCCGTACATCTTTTTGAGCTTGATGACGTCGAACGCCTTGCAGAGCGTCTCGTCCTTGTCCGAGAGCAGGTCGAAGGGAAAGGACTGCTTGGCCTTGAAGTTCTCCTGGGCCTTGATGCCGTCGCGCGAGGCGCCGAGGATGACGGTGTTGGCGGCGGCGAAAGGCGTCCGCCGCGTCGCGAAAGTCCTGACCTTCCTGGGTGCAGCCGGGCGTGCTGGCCTTGGGATAGAAATAGAGAACGAGGTTCGTGCCTCGGTAGTCCGAGAGCTTGACGGTCTTGTCGCCGGTGGCCGGGAGCTCGATGTCCGGGATGGTTTCGCCGATCGCTGAGGGCATGGTCAGTGTCTCCGGTATTCAACGGGTGGGAGGTCAGTCGCGGATGGCTGTCTCTTCGTCTCATGTGGGGACGACCGGAGCCTGTCCCAGAGACCGGCGGAGCCGGTCAAGCGTCCGGACTCACCCCTTGAGCGGTTCGAGCACCGCGTCCAGATTGAGTCCGTCGCAGTAGTCCATGAACTCCTCGCGCAATCCGGCGATATGGATGTCGGCGGGGATGCCGACCGTCATGTGCACGGAGAACATGGTGGTGCCGGTATGGGCCGCGGCATAGGTGCTGGTGGCCATGTCTTCGATGTTGATCTTGCGCTCGGCGAAGAAGCCGGCGAGGTTGTTGACGATGCCGGGGTGATCCATGGAGACCACGTCGACGGCATAGGGCAGCAGATTGCGGCCGGTGGCTCGCTCGCCGGTGCGCTTGGAGATGATGGTCATGCCGAGCTGGCGCTCCAGCTCGGGCAGCGCATTTTCGATCTTGGCCAGCGTGTTCCACTTGCCTTCCACCAGGAGCATCGCCGCGAACTCGCCGCCGAGGACCGTCATGCGGCTGTCCTCGATGTTGCAGCCGTGCTCGAGCACGGCTTTGGAGAGCTGATTGACGATACCTGGATGGTCTTCACCAAGTGCCGAGATCACGAGGTAGGTCTTCTGCCTGGTCATGTCCTTGCCGATGGTCGGGATGAACGAAACTGGTCGATATTCGCCGAGTGTAACATGGCGCAACCGGGCGCTATATCAGGCGCGACGAAGTGGGATCATGCCGGCGCGGCATCCCCGTCAGTGCCCTGCAACGGATACCAGGTGTCGTCCCGTGCGGGCGGAAGTAGGTCTCGACGCAACTGCTTGAGTGCCTCCGCCGTGCGCACTCCGCCAGCGGTCGCAAAGGGATCCTCCTGGTCCAGGAGATCGCCGAGCTCGGCATCGATCTGGTCGGGATCCTCGCCCGCTTCCATCCGTCGCATGGCCTCCGCCATGCCATCCCCCAGCTTGAGTCCGGTGGCTTCGAAGAGCTTGCGCATGGCCTGGGCGGCCTGCCTGGGGTTGTCTTCGTCCAGATGCTCCAGCTCTCCGGCCATGGCCGCAAAGGCATTCATGAGCTTGGCCTCGTCCATGCCAGCGGGGAGCGGGTCGTCGCTACCGCCAGCATCCTCGCCGCGTCCCGAGCCGATGGCGAAGAGGCTCGCCTGGCGGTCGAGCTCGGCGCGGCCGCAGCGCGGGCAGTTGGGGTGCGTTACGGTGTCGATGCGGCGCGAGAAGAAGTTATAGATGGCGTGGCAGTCGGGGCAATAGAACTCGTAGACCGGCATGGTTTCGCCTCACGGGATGGATCGTCGAATTTTATCGTGGTCAGTGTCGAGCAGGTGAATTAGGTTCGTCTCACACATCGCTCCACATGCGCAGCAGATTGGCGTAGGAGCGGTTCACGTAGCCAGTGGTTTCCTCTATGGGCGCTGTCTTCAGTAGATGTTCGCGCGCCAGATTGAGCTCATGGAGCAACTCGCGCCGCGCGGGATCGCGTACATGGCTCTGAATCCAGGTGAGCGCCACCAGCCGCTCTCCGGCCCGGACCTCCGACACCCGGTGCAGGCTCGACGAGGGATACACGACCGCATGTCCGGCGGGCAGCTTGCCATCGACGAAGACGGCGGCGGCGAGCGTCTCCCGAATCTTGTCGAGCTGGGCCGGATTGAGCAGTTCTGGAATGTTCAAGAGCATGGGCGGGTTCCGTGCGGGCAGTGGCTGCTGATCCCCGATATGATTCGGGTCGCCGAGCAATTCCAGCCCTGGCATCGCGCGTCGGGTCATCGCAGAATTCACGGCAGCCGATGCATATCGCAATCGCCAACGACGAGGAGGCAGCACATGATTCTGAAGGCCGTCATCGACGATCACGTCCATGAGCTCAATGTGCCAGAAGCCTTCTTGGCTCAGGCTCAGGGGTATTTCGAGCAGCTCGATCGGGACATGGATCGCGGTTGGCAGATGAGTCGCGAATGGGTGGATCGTCCGGATCGGATGCAACGCTGCCAGATCGTTGCGGACAAGCTGTTGACGGCCCTGGAAGCCGAGAACGACAGGCTCGGAGTCCTGATGGCAGGCTATCTTCTGGCACGTTTGCCACGGCTGGAGACGGTCGAACTGGATCTCCAGGGTGAGATGCAGAATCATCGATTCACGATGGGGCGGGCTGCGGACGCGCCATCCTCCGCGACAACCCCTGGGACTGGCGGCATGAGCAAGCTCGATGCGCTGGAGCAGGCGGGTCGGGAGGTGACTCAGGTGTTCAAGGTGGGGCGCGGGTATCGCTTCTCGGTGTTGAACCAGGTCGACGGCGCCTGGCGGGATTCCCCGCTGGCAGCGACGGAAGAGGAGGCTTCGCGGTTGCGGCAAGGCGCGTTCAAGGCGCGTTACGAGGCGCTTTTAAGCGCCCTGGATCAGCCCGCGTGATGCCCTGGCGCGGGTCGATTGGATGTCTTGACGCGACTCATCCCTGGTTATCGATCGCGGTGACGCCGCGTCCAGTGGCGTTCGGCGGAGAGTTTTGGTGGGCGCCAACCATGGGGACCGATCGATCCTCAAGGCTGGCGGCGGGAAAACGGCGCTCGTAAGCGTTGCGTCTTTCCGGCGGCGGCAAGGATCCGCCTTACTTGCCCTTAATCGTGTTGATCTTGAGTGGGAGGTACGCCGGGCAAAAGCCCAGTGCTCCGGTGGCGAGGACAACGAGACCCAGGATGTCCAGGATCACTTTTGAGGAAATGAGTCCGGCCAGGATCAGCACGCCAGCGACGGCCAGGCGAATATTGCGATCCATGGCACCGACGTTCTTGGGCAAATTCATGATGCGAGCTCCTGTTGTGCGTGATAAGGGTTGGTCTGCGGGATGGCTTCGGAAGGGTACGCGGCTATCCCTGCTGATCGCGCACCCTGTTTCCGTCGCCCTTGAACCTTTTTCTGGAGAGAGGCCGCCGCGGCGACCTCCGGGGCCAGCGAGGTTTCGCCGGATCGCGGATGCTGTTGACGTGGTCGACACTTGACCGTTCTGGCGCCAACGTGTGCATTATACGCACGGTCCGCTCAGTCAGTGACGGCAATCTGAGGAATCGGATCCGCTCTTGGCGACTTATTGTCAGCCCAACGCTCGACCAGACGCACGGATTTCGAGGGAGACAGGCAACGATGGATTTTCGACCGCGACGCCCGAGGCTTGGGTCACTCCTGCTGGCGGGGCTCCTGATAACGGGCTGCTCCAGCCCTGGCGAGGACGTGCGCGTCACGCTATGCAAGGACCTCGTCAGGGGGCTGCTAAACGAGCCCCAAGGATTGACCTGGACGGAGACCCGCAACGAGATGAGCCGGTCCGAGCGACTGTCGGTGCAACTGCGCTTTACAGATCAGGACTCCACTGGCGGTCTCGTCAAACCGATGCGGGCCACCTGTGACTATCGTTACAACGCGGTGGATGAGACCGCCTTGACGCTCAGCGACCCCATGGCGGCCTATGCGACATCCCCCTATCGGATGACCCTGAATGACCGGGTGATTGGTAATCCACTCCTCGCGCGTGCAATCAAGGGGGCGATGCTGAAGCAGGGGCGCGAATTCCTGGAGCGGGCGCAACGGGGTATCGATGAAGGGGCCGCCCAGTTGCGACGGCGTTTCGATCCTGCTCAACCCGTCAATTGAATCGAAGGGCTTTGCCAGGTTCCCGACCGCGCGGGTGTCCCCGCGCGCTGGTTTCCGTCTCGCGCTTCAATAAAGCGCGTGTGAGCGGCTGACATACTTTGTCAGCTCGACATGCTGGGCGTTCATCCGTCTGAGGATTTCCTGGCTCACCTTGACGATGTTCTGCATGACCCGATACACGAGCCAGGGATGTTCGGCCAGCAGGGATTCGAAGACATCGCGCTCGAAGCTGCACACCTGGGTCCGGCCGAGCGAGCGCAGGGTCGCGGTGTGCGGCTGGCCGCTGATGAATCCCATCTCGCCCGCCAAGTCGCCGGTGCGCAGCACATGGATGGTGGTGTACTCGCCCTTGCCGATGTCGCGCGTCACGGCGATGGCGCCTTCGGTGATGACATGCAGGCTATTATCGATATGACCTTCCGTGATCAAAACCTCCTGGTCCGCGAGTCGACGGCAGTAGGCGATTCCCGCCAGGGCCATGACCTGTTCGTCGCTGAGATTGGCGCTCAAGCTGGATCGACGGAGCGAATTGAAATCTTGCTCGGTGCTCACGGGCGTCCCCCCATTATCAATATTCTTAATTGCCATTTAACACGCTTAGTTTGAGCCAGCACCATCCCCAGGGCAAGCGGGGATCGACAGGCTGTGCGCGAAATCAGGTCTTTGACGCGCAAGCGCTTTCGGGTATCATGCGCGGCTCCCCGTGATCCTTGGGGACACTCCTTGCCTTATCGCCGGCGCGGCGAAAGGCTGTCAATCCGAAGGGAGCAGCAATGCGACATTACGAAGTGGTTTTTCTGGTTCATCCGAGCCAGAGCGAGCAAGTGCCTGGCATGATCGAGCGCTACCAAGGCGGCCTGGAAAAGCAGGGCGGGGTTGTGCATCGGGTCGAGGATTGGGGGCGGCGTCCGCTAGCCTATCCGATCAACAAAGTGCATAAGGCGCACTACGTCCTCATGAATATCGAATGCGGTCAGGAAGCCGTGACCGAGCTTGAGAATGCCTTCCGGTTCAACGACGCCATCCTGCGCAATCTCATCATCCATCGCGACGCCGCGGTAACCGAGGCATCCCCGCTTGCCAGGGGTGGCGAGGAGCGCGAGCGTGCCGACGTCGCCGACGATGACACCGATAGCGATGCCGATGCGGAAGTCAGCGACGACTGATCGGTCGTCAGACGAGCCTCAAGCGTCAGCCTCAAGTCACGGAGAACACCATGTCCCGCTTTTTTCGCCGCAAGCGTTATTGCCGCTTCACCGCCGAAGGTATTTCGGAGATCGATTACAAGGACCTCAACCTGTTGAAGGCCTACGTCAGCGAGTCCGGCAAGATCGTGCCGAGCCGTATCACGGGCACCTCGGCCAGATCTCAGCGTCAGCTCGCTCAGGCCATCAAGCGCGCGCGGTTTCTGGCCCTGCTGCCCTACACCGACGGGCACTGAGTCAGACCAATTCGGCCCGTCCTGGCCACCCAGGCAGCGGCATGACTGAGTGGTCCGCCGCCGGTTGGCGGGGCGCCCGATCCGCAAGCATTGGTTCGAGTCGATGAAGTTAATCGCGCACTTCATCATGCGGGGGTTCTCGCAGGCGGCCCTGGTGACAACGGTTGGCGCGCTGCTCTCCTTGATGGTGCCGCTGACCGGGCTCATTAGCTCGGCTGCCGTGGGTCTGGTCACGCTGAGGAACGGGACACGCGCGGGCCTGACGTTACTGGCCCTCGCGACGCTGGCCACGAGTCTCATCTCCGCGCTGGCGCTCGGCACGTCCTGGCTGGGACTTGGCTTCCTGGCGGTGCTGTGGGTGCCGGTCTGGGGCTTGGCGAGCGTCCTGCGCGCGACGCGATCGCTCGGCCTCACGGTTCAGCTCGCGGCCCTAGGCGGTCTGGTGATGGTAGCTACGTTCCATCTGTTGGTCGGCGATCCAGTGCCCTTCTGGCATCAGATGCTGGAGCCCCTGCGCGAGTCGCTGGTCGCCGACGGGTTGATGGACGCGGCCGGCAGTCAGGTGCCGTTCGACCGTCTCGCGAGCTGGATGACGGGGTTTTTCGCCGCCGCTCTCGTGTTTCAGTACCAGGCAAGCTTGCTCATCGCTCGCTGGTGGCAGGCCTACCTCTACAATCCCGGCGGATTCGGCGAGGAGTTCAGGGCGCTGCGGCTTGGGCGAGTGGTTGGGGCGCTCCTACTGGCGCTAATGGTCTGGGCGGCGCTGACCACGCGGAAGGGGCTCGCGCTTGACTTCCTGCCGGTGCTTGGGGTTCTGCTGGTGCTGCACGGTCTTGCCGTCGCCCACCGCGTGCGTCAGTTGCTCGGTGTCCAGCGGGGCTGGTTGGTCGGTTTATATGTGCTCTTGGTTTTGTTCATGCCGCAGACGGGATTCTTGTTGGCCGCTATTGGCCTGGTCGACATTTGGGCGGACGTCCGCGCCCGTGTCGCGCGACGTGTCTCTAGGCGGCGTTGAGCGCTTCCTGGCGGCGGCATCCAGATGATTTGTTGAGAGGAATACACACGTGGAAGTCATCCTGCTAAAGAATGTGACCAACCTGGGCGTGCTCGGGGACAAAGTGAAGGTGCGCTCTGGCTATGGCCGTAATTATCTGCTGCCAGGCGGCTTTGCCGTGGCGGCGACCGCGGCGAACCTTGAAGCGTTCGAGGCGCGGCGCGCCGAATTCGAGCGCGCTGCCGCCGAAGTTCTGGCGCAGGCGCAGGCACGCAAGGCGAAGCTCGACGGCGCGAGCCTGACGATCGCGCGCAAGGCCGGCGACGAAGGTCGATTGTTCGGGTCCGTGGGGACTGCGGATATCGCCGAGGCCGCCGTTCTGGCTGGTCACGTCTTGGACAAGTCCGAGATTCGCTTGTCCCAGGGGGTATTCCGCACGGTGGGCGAGTATGAGGTCATGCTCCATCTGCATGCCGACGTCGACGCCCGCATCAAGATCGACGTCGTCCCTGGCGACTGAGTCCACATCGCCCCGGTGTGACCGGGGCGCGATGGTCGCTGCTCCCGCGCGCTTGCCCGCGCGAATCGGCGGCCACGGGGCTGGATGCCTCGCAGTTGGCTCGTGTCCGGGCACTGTTGCGCCGCTAATCCGACCCATCCAGAATATCTCGCTCCGTCTTGCCTAGGGTCGAGCAATTCGCTCGACCGTCCTGAATTCGCTCGATCCAACGATTGGGCGCTGGCGTCCGCCTGGGGTTCCATGTTCGATTCCGCGAGCGACGAGGGGATGATCGGCGCGGGGGATCCCCAGTTCGATGAGCTGCGGGTGCCGCCGCACAACATCCACGCCGAGCAGTCGCTGCTTGGTGGCCTGATGCTCGACAACAGCGCCTGGGAACGGGTGGCGGACAAGGTCACGGAAGGCGATCTCTATCGCCGCGAGCATCGCCTGATCTTCGGCGCCATCGTCAAGCTCGCCGGTCAGGATCAGCCCTTCGATGTCGTCACCCTCGCGGAGACGCTGGAGCGCACGGAGCGTCTGGCGGATGCCGGTGGGCTCCCTTATCTCGGCACCCTCGTCAACGAGACGCCGAGCGCCTCCAACATCCAGGCCTATGCCCGCATCGTTCGCCAGACCTCGGTCTTGCGTCAGATGATCGCGGCGGGCACGGCGATCGCGGACAGTGCCTACAACCCTCAAGGCCGGGACGCGGCCGAATTGCTGGATGACGCCGAGCGCCGCGTCTTCGCTATCGCGGAGCAGGAGGCGCGTGGCGGCGGCGGCTTCCAGCCGATCAAGACGCTGCTCGGCATGGCGGTCGAGCGCATCGACGCCCTCTACCAGCGCGACGAGCCGATTACCGGCCTTGCCACCGGCTTCTCGGACTTCGACATGATGACCTCGGGCCTGCAAGCCTCGGATCTAATCATCGTTGCGGGCCGTCCCTCGATGGGTAAGACCAGCTTCGCGATGAACATCGCGGAGACCGTCGCCATTCAGTCCAAGCGCCCGGTGGCCGTTTTCAGCATGGAAATGCCGGGCGATTCGCTGGCGATGCGCATGATGTCATCGCTCGGACGGATCGATCAGCACCGCGTGCGTACCGGCAAGCTGGAGGACGACGAATGGCCCCGGCTGACCTCGGCGGTCAACATCCTCGCCGCCGCGTCCATGTTCATCGACGACACCCCAGCGCTCTCGCCGACCGAGGTGCGCGCGCGCGCCCGGCGGCTCAAGCGCGAGCAGGGCGATCTGGGGTTGATCGTGCTGGATTATCTCCAGCTCATGCAGGCGCCTGGCGTGGGGGAGAATCGCGCGACCGAGATCTCGGCCATTTCGCGCTCGCTCAAGGCGCTGGCCAAGGAGCTGAGCGTGCCGGTCATCGCCCTGTCGCAGCTCAACCGCAGTCTGGAACAGCGTCCGAACAAGCGCCCGGTCATGTCCGACCTGCGCGAATCCGGCGCCATCGAGCAGGACGCCGACCTCATCGTCTTCATCTACCGCGATGAGGTCTACCACGAGGACAGCAACGACAAGGGCATCGCCGAGATCATCATCGCCAAGCAGCGTAACGGTCCGATCGGGACTACGCGGCTGACCTTCCTTGGCAAGTACACCAAGTTCGAGAATTACATCGGCAACTACTACGGCGAGGGCAATCACTGAGCGCCCGCGCCGCCAGGCTCCAGCGATCCTCCGGATCGCGTGGCGCCTAGTCAGGCCCGATGAGCGACCGGCGCGGATACTCCGCGGCGGAGTAGGGCGCGTGCCTTGCGGGCAAGCTGGACGAGCAGCGAGTCCGTCGCCGCCGTCTGGCGCGGATGTTCGGCCATGTCGAGCAGAACCTCGGCAAGCTGGTGATCGTTCAGGGGCGGCCTGGCGCGCTCAGGAAGCGCTGCACGCTGGTCGTGCCGGTTTTTTCGAGGCCAATATGGAGCAGGATCCGGGGCATGGCGGACAAGGCGCACCTGTGGGGTTAGACCCGATTGAGTTGAGGTGATGCCCAGCCTAAGCGCCGGGAATGGAGGCAGGATGCAGTCAGCGTGCAATAACCGTGGAGCCGCGCAAGTCAGGGGCTGCGGCGCGCCTGGCTTGACCCCGTTTCGGCGAGGTCCCTGAGTGTCATGTCCCGCAGGGCTTGGTTCATCGCGGTATCGATGTTGCGTTCGATCCGTCCGATCTCGTCGTCGGGATCGCGGCCCGGGCAGCCGCTATCGCGTTCCTCGAAGGTTCGGGCCGCGTCCAGCAGATCCTTGATGGCGATGTTCTCCGGCGCGCGCGCAGGCACATAGCCGGGATCCTCCTGGGTGGTCCGCAGCAGGAAGCCCGTCTGCTCCAGCATGGTCAGAATCCGTTGCGTGTTGTTGGTCGGGACGCCGAGCGCGCTGGCGAGGGCCTGACAGGTCCAGGCTGGCTCGCCGGCGGCGAACCGGCGGGCGATCCGCGCGGCGACCAGCAGCGTCAGCCGCTCGCGCAGCCGGTTGCTGAGGGTGAGGTCGCGGGCGCGCGTGGTCAGATACTCGGGGTGCTGATGGTAAAAGGCGACGCTGGCGCCGATCAGGAGGATCGACCAGCCGATCTGGATCCAGATCATGAAGAGCATCAGGATCGCCAGGCTGGAATAGACGGCCGTGTAGCGGGTGGAACCGACCATGACGGCGGCGAAGATGTCGCCGACGACCTCCCACAGCAATCCGGCCGCCAGGGCGCCGATCAAGGCCGAGCGCACGCGCACACGGGTATTGGGGACAAACAGATACACGAAGGTGAAGGCCAGCGAGATCATCAGGTAAGGCGCCAATTGCTTGGCGACCTCCATCAGGGTACCGATGGCTGGGGTCGCCATGAGGGTCTGGCTGTCGAGATAGCGGCTCAAGGCCGCCGACAGCCCGACCGCCGAGAAGAACAGCACCGGGCCGACCATGAGGACGCTCAGATACTGGCTGAAGCGCTGCCCGAGGCGGCGGTGCTCGGTCACCCGCCAGGTGGCGTTGAAGACCTGCTCGATCTTTTCGATCAGGGAGACGACGGTATAGAGCAGGATGGCGAGCCCGACCGAACCCAAAACGCCGACTTGCATCTTGTCGACGAACCCGATGATCCGTCCGACGATCTCCGTCCCGGAGTCGCCGAGCGGTGTCAGCGCTTTCAATAACAAGGGTTCCAACTCGTTGTGCACGCCGAAACCCTTGAGCACGGAGAAACTGACCGCCAGCAGTGGAACCAGCGAGAGCAGCGTGGTGTAGACCAGGCTGGAGGCTTGTAGCGAGAGATTGCCCTGGGTCAGATCGCGCCCCAGTGCGTAGAGCAGGCGGGCCAGCCAGACGAGCGCGGCTTGCCAGCGCGACAGGGCCGCGGTTGGTTGGCCCCAGAGCAGGGTGTCGAGACGCAGCGAAAGGGACTGGAGGAGGCTCATCGGACTCGCTCGTTCGCGCTGGGGTGGAGGGCTTTCCTGTCAATGCGCGGCTCCGGCATCATATACCGGTCGCCCGACGCGATTTCATCCCACATCCTGAATTCGGAGTGACCCCTTGCATGTGCGTACCGATCCGACGCCTGTTCATCTCGCTCGCAATTCTGTTTAGCGCGCTCGCCTGTGCCGCCGACGAGCAATCCTTAACGCCTGTTCCGGGCCACCTCATGGCGCCGGATTTCAGTCTGCCGGGTCCGGATGGCAAAACCTATCGGCTCGCGGACTATCGGGGCAAGCCGGTGATCCTGAATTTTTGGGCCACCTGGTGCCCGCCCTGCCGGGCCGAGATGCCATCCATGCAGCGTGCTCATGACGCCTTGGCCAGGGAGGGGATCGCGGTGATCGCCATCAATGTCGGCGACGAGGCGGACGCCATTGCCGAATTCTTGGATGAGCTGCCCGTGCGTTTCCCGCTGCCGATGGACCAGGACACACAAGTCGCGCAGAAATATCCCATCACCGGCCTGCCGACCACCTTCGTGATCGATCCCGAGGGCCGCCTGGTCTACGGCGCCATCGGCGAGCAGCAGTGGGACGACCCAGACTTGCTGGATCAGGTGCGCGCACTCAAAACGACAACGCTGTCGGCACGAACGATGCGTTAGTCGATTGCCGTCACTGCGCGCATCTCGGCATCAGACGGCCCGAAAAAGTTCGGCCCATCGCCTCTTTCCAATCCGCATGCTTGAGCTTTATCATTGATCCGCCGAACACTAAGCGATAGGCGAAGCGCCGCCTGGGTTCGTCACGGCAAGGATTGAAAGCAACGACGACTGGAGTGCCAACGACATGAAACACCTCGGTCTATTGTTTTTATTTTGGGTGACGGTGGCCGCGCCAGTGCTGGCGGCTGATGCTGCCCGTGAGGAACGCGTCCATTTCAAGGCAGGTGCCGAAGGCACGACGGTCAAGGGCCGCCTCAAGGGCCGGGAGGACATCAACTATGTCCTCGGCGTCAAGGCCGGGCAACGGATGACCGTGACCCTGTACACGGATAATCCACAGAACTATTTCAATATTCTTCCCCCGATGGGCGGCGAGGCGCTGTTCGTCGGCAGCTCCGATGGCAATCGCTTCGAGGGCGCCCTGCCCGCGAGCGGTGACTACCGCATCCAGGTCTATCTGATGCGCGCAGCGGCCCGGCGCGACGAGACGGCCAGCTACCGGCTCGACATCCGCGTCGAGGGCGCGCCGCGTGCCAGCACGGCCGCACCCACTGGCGACTTCGCCGATGGGCTTTCCGGCGGACCGGATTTCTGGGAGGTCACCGGGGTCGCGAGCGGCGACATGCTCAACCTGCGTGCAGGCCCCTCCTCTCGGGACCGCGCTGTGGGCGAGATCGACAACGGCGCGGTCGTGCGCAATCTGGGCTGCAAGATGGCGGGCGGTCAGCGTTGGTGTCAGGTGGCGCGGCCCGAGGATGCGCGATCCAAGGGCTGGGTCGCCGGGCGGTACCTGCGCGAGTCGTCCTATCAGCCCTAGTCGGCGGTCTCATTCAAGCTGAAATCAACTTCTCCCAACGTGACCCAACCTGGAGCGAATCGACGGATGCATCAGACCCATTCCATTCACACCCCGATCGGCGTCTTGCTTGCTCTGGCACTTACGGCCCCGGGGGTCGTCTTTGCCTATGACAACAGGGACGCGAGCCGCGATTGCGAAAGTCGCATCCGCAGTGAATACGGTCTTACCGACCTGCGCGATACGCGCGCGACCCAAGTGGAAGGCGACAAGCGCTACCGGGTCGAGGGCAATGCGAAAGTCGATGGGGACAAGTATCCCTGGACCTGCCAGATCGACAACCGGCGGGTGGTGAACCTGGAATACCACGGACGCAAACCCTACCGCGCATCGGGCGGCGGCACGCCTGAGGTCGTGCCCCGTCGCTCGGGCGAGGTCGAGGTGCGGATGCCGGGTGGTTGCACCGTGCTCTACGATCGCGACGGCGAGCAGATCAACAGTGGCAGAAGTTGCAGCCCGGGCGACAGTCGCCGGGCCGACGATGCCGCCGCGTCCTACTTTCGCGAGCAGGGGTCTGGTGGCAGTGGCAGTCGCGACGATCGCGGCCGTTCATACGATGACCGCGGGCGATACGGGAGCCGCCATCACGGGAATGCAGGGTTGGACATGGCATTGAGCGAGAGAGGCAGTGGTCGGGTCAAGTTCGACAATGGCTGCACCGTGTTTTATCAGAATGGCCGACAATCGACGGCGTCGAGAGAGTGCAGTGACCGTCAGATCGATCGCGCCGACGACGCAGTCGACGACTATCTTCGCTAGTCGCTCCACGAACCACTCCCCCGGCGCCGTCGGGGGAGTGGAGGCCGTCAGCGACCAGGAGTTCGATCCGTCCCGCAAAGGCCCCGATGTTTCTTGAGTGACCAGCGGTCGGACAGGACTAGGCCCCGACCCCATTCAGCATCATCAAGGAACCGATCCCCATGAACCGACGCCATTTTCTCGCCACCGGCACCGCCGGTCTCGCGAGTCTGACCCTACCGGCCTTCCTCCGCGCCCAACCCCAGGCGACGGACCTGACCGCCCCGGCGCCCGCCAATCCCTTCCTCGACTGGTTCGGCATCGACGAGGCCGTGATCCGCCGCGTCATGACGGAGCTGACCGCCAGCGGGGCGGACTTCGCCGAACTCTATTTCCAGCACAAGCGCACCAACCTCATCCGGATGCAGGACGGGCTGGCCAGCCAGGCGACGAGCGACATCGCCCAGGGAGTCGGGCTGCGGGTGGTGGTCGGGGATCAGACCGGCTTCGCCTTCACCGAGGATCTGACGCCCGAGTCCATGCTCCAGGCCGCCCGCACCGCCGCGACCATCGCGAGCGGCGCGCGCGCGACCCTGCCGGCCCATTTCGATCCCAGGCGACAGGGCGATCTCTATCCAGTCAAGCGGCCCTGGTCCGAGGTCGGGCTCGACGAGAAGCTGCCGCTGATCCAGAAGGTCGAGGCGATGCTGCGCGCCGCCGATCCCGCCATCGACAAGGTGACGGTGCAACTGACCGACACCGACGAGCGGGTGCTGATCGCGACCCTGGACGGCCGTCTGCTCACCGACCGCCGCCCGAGCGCGCTGCTCGGCCTGATGGTGACGGCCAAGCGCGGCGACCAGACCCAGAGCAATATGGTCTCGCTGGGCGCGCGCGACGGACTCGACTTCTTCACCGATGCCCGCCTCAAGGAACAGGTCGACGAGGTGGTGGCGCGCACCCTGGTGCTGTTCGACGCCAAGCGCCCGCCGGCCGGGGAGATGCCGGTGGTGCTTGCCGCCGGGGCCAGCAGCGTGCTGCTGCACGAGGCCATCGGC